>WRAQ01000036.1 GCA_009780115.1 Lachnospiraceae bacterium | reverse complement strand
TTCCGGGGATGAAGTGGGTTCCGGCGTGACTTCCGGCGTGGGGCTCACCTCCGGAGATGAAGTTGGTTCCAAAGATAAAGTTGATTCCGGAGACGAAGTGGGTTCCGGCGTTACCTCCGGCGTAGGGTTTTCCTCCGGGATGGGGTGTATTGCCCGGTCTTCGCCGATTGGAATTGCCTCAATATCATCGAACGTATCTGCTTCCGGATCGTTTTCACCGGGTCTTGCCATCTGTGACAAAACAACATTGTCGGTCATCCCAAGAGTCCTTGCTTTTTCACGGATTTCGTCATCACTCATCGCCGATGCCCCGGTATCCGTCAGAATTAGGATGCCTGCCGTCACTAATATCCCGATTCCCAAACCACGCATATATAGTCTAAGGTTCACATTGCCTCCATGTTATCAAGACTCAAACAAATCAATTACTAACTTTACTTCACTGATACCTAAACCCAAAGTCCGGGCGATAGCCATATTTGACTTGCCTTCTTTGTGCATTTCCAAAATAATATCGTTATTATTATTACGATTATTAGCATCGCTTCCGCCAACTTGGGCATCACCGATTTGGACATCGATATTGCGCGGCTTCTTTGCGGTGATATCTGCTATCGTCTGACTTTCATTTTCAGGCTTGTCCTTTAGGATACGCAAATCATCAACTTTTATTTTCTGCGGGGAAAATGGGCTGAAAGCTGTAGTTTCTTCAACTTCAATCTCAATCGGAGTTGTCGTAATAATAGCAGCTTCGCTTGCTTGTTTTACTTCATTTGTGACCACCGCCGCCTGGCTGACTGTATCCAAAAGGGTTGTATGCTTATCATTCAGCATATCATAAAGAAAAACCACTTCTTGTTGGTTTTTGTGGATTTCCTTAAGTACTGTATCAGAGTATTCGTTGATTGCCATAATTTTTTCATTGGTGATCCGTTCCATCGCCCGCTCACCTTTTTCCATCGCATAAGTAATCGTTTCATCAATAATTTCGTTGATATTCGATTTCGAGTCGCCGATTTCTCTTTCCACCATTAACTTTACATGATCGTCAGTTATGACAGCAATGTCATTTTCGCCTTTTTTCCCGTTACTCCGGTTTTGTTTCCCTGCCGGAAGAAAAAAACTGATGACAAAAATGATAGCGCCGGCAATCAGTAAAGTTATTTGTATTCCGGTCATAATGCTCCTTTATATTTTGATATCAAAGCTCTTTATTTCAGTATTCCCCGGCCCCTTTTTTATAATCACGCCATCTGGTTTTTTGCGGCCTTTGCCGCCATTGCCAAAATACTGGTTTTTTCCTTTATCTTTGGCATCATGGCGCTGGCCTTCATTGTCGGTATCTTCTTTTTCCGATACTTGTTTAGATTTTGTTTCAACATCGTCTTCTTTTACTTTTTGGATATTAAGTTGCTCAACAAATCCCCGGTTGGCTTCATTTTGCTTAATAATTGAGAGGTCAGTTGCTCTGGTTATCTGGCCCTGTACAGAAATTGGATTGTTGATAATCATGTTTTATTTTACCCCCTTTGTTGCTATTGTTATGCAAGTCAGGCAATAAACACTCTCCGTCACTACGGCCTAACTGATGTAAATTACAAGTTTTATCCCGGGAAGAAGGCGGCCTAAGGTTCCTGCGAGTTGTTTTTGCCTTCCTTGCAATTCACTTTTACAATGCGGTCATCTTTACTTCACCGCCTTGTTTGATGAAACGGCAGTAGGACATACTGGAACGGACGGTCATCGAAACATCTCCGATAGCTATCATTGTACCGACATAAACATCACCGGTTACGATGACTTGAGCATTTCCGGAACGCTCATACTGGCTTTGCAATTCGTCAAGTTCGGCGATTGAAGTTTCCACTTCATCGCTGCGGGCCTTGTTTTCCAAGGTCAAATTCTGAACATATTTTATCTGGTCCGGTGACATTCTGGCCCCGGTGGCAATTTTTTGTGCCATCGTATTGAGAATCGGCTGAGCCGCTTTGATATCTTTATTAAGTTCAGCGATTTGTTTTTGCAGTCTTTGGATTTTAAGTTTCATCGTTGGGTCAACCCCGACTTCGACGATAGTATCCGAACCCATTTGCGAACCGAGGGTTTTCACTTGAACGAGGTTTCCGGCACTAACCCGGCCGCCGGTGATAAAACCTTTTTTGCTAGTAACAGTAATTTCATTCGCCGCGATTACTTCGCTATGTAAAATCGCATCGGCCGAAACATTACCGCCGGCTTCGACTTTGGCATTTTCAATGAATTGGGAGATAATACTATGTTCAGCTTTCAGCGTACCACGCCCCATCCCTTTCATGCCCCGGTTGATGATGATGTCACCGCCGCTTTCAAGAACGGCCCCTTCAACAACACCATGAACTTCGATATTTCCTTTGGCTTTGACACTGAAATTAGTAAAGACGTTACCCATTACTACAACACTACCTTCAAACTCAATATTCCCGGTAACATTATTAACATTTTCAACCGTATAAACGTTTGCGACGAAAACTTTGTCATCAACCAGTGTCACATGTCCGTCAACATTTGCTATCAGAGTTAGCTTATCTTCGGAGACCGTAGTATTATTAGTCCTTTTGAGTGCTTTGGTTCTAACTTCATGAGGTTTGATTAATTCATTATAAATATTGTAACCCGGTTCACCACGGTCTTCCGGAACTAGTTGCGCCAATACTTGCCCGGCATTGCAGTGACAAATATTATTCAGATGAAAAAAGTCAACCGTTCCGTCCTCATTGAGGGTCGGCTTAGAGTCCAAGTTAGTATTAAAGAGGTATTCAATAGTTGCACTTTTACCTTGCCGGGGCAGCGTGCCCTCGGCAACAATCAAATCGGTACAGTATTGAGGGGCTTCAAAAAATGCCCTTATATCATCGGTTTTGAGTCCGTAAGTAATCTTGTGAAAGGATAAATCGCGGGCAAGTTCGGCCGGGGATATCCGCCCCCCGCCAATAGCCGGGGCATAAAATCGTACTTTTGCCTGCATTTTGTCCGGGCTGACTACTAATTTGTATATTTCATTTACCGGGGCAATAGCCTGGTTAAACAGGGGGATAAGCGTTTCTGCCTGGGCACTATTGTTTGCCAGCCCAATCCCTTGGTTAAGGATAGATAAATCATAAGGAAGGCCTTGGCCATGAAGATATTCGGTCACTTCATTTATGTTGATTTCCGCCCCCCCGGCGGTAGCCTTTATTGCCCTAAGATATGTCCCCTGTTCATTTGAAAATAAATGGAAATAACCGTTAGCCATTTAGCCCTCCTCATTAGGTAAGTATTAAGCTCTTAATATACCCATGTAATTCCCCATTTTTGACTTCATTTTCTGCAGCGCTTTAGTATGGAGCTGCGATATCCGCGATTCAGAAACTTCAAGGATATGGCTAATTTCTTTGAGGGTCAGTTCTTCATAATAATAAAGTAAAATAACCTTTTTCTCTTTTTCGGTCAAAAGCTCAAGTGCCTGCATTAATATTTTTTTAAGCTCTTCTTTTTCGATTACTTCTTCCGGCCCTTCGAAGCGGGATTGATTGTTCTGCGGGTCAACAGGGATTTCACTGCCCTGTTCCATAAATTCGTTCAAAGAAACTACGCCGGTTACTTTCATTTGGGACTGCCAATCAACGTACTCGTCATTTGTAATACCTAAAGCCGCCGCAATCTGTTCGTCGGTTGCCGTTGTACCTTGGGCGGCTTCTATATCTTTAATAATGGTTTCAATTTTCTTTTGCTTCTGGCGAATGGTCCGGGGAATCCAATCCATTTTGCGGATTTGGTCAAGTATCGCACCTCTAATCCGCAGGCTGGCATATGTTTCAAACTTCACTTCTTTCATTGCATCAAATTTGTCAATCGCATCAATCAGCCCAAAAATGCCATACCCAACCAAATCATCATATTCAACATTGTACCCTAAATACATACTAAGCCGGCCGGCTACTAATTTCACCAGCGGGGCGTATTCGAGGATTATTTTGTCACGTGCTTCGTGGGATTTGGTTTTTACATAATCTTCCCACATTTTTTTTCTGCCTGCTTCGTCCACTTAGGGTAACACCTCTATTTCAGCTAACTATCATCGCCATAGGCATAAAAATCGCCGTCTGTTTCAATTTCGCCTTCTTCTGCCATTTCTTTTTCAACAACTTCACCCTCTTCTGCTTCTTTTGCCAGACGGATTGCTTCGTTCTGTGTTTCGAATCTAGTTAATACATAAGAAAAAACAGCACCTAAAACATAAAAAAGCATCAGGATAAGAAGTAGTATGCCCAACATCTTCCTAAGTTCATACTGCATTATAAACATAGCAATACTGGCAACTGCCCCCGCTGACAGCATTACGATTGGGGCAAAGAAACGGCGTTTCGTCTCCATATAGTACTCCTGTAGTTATTAGATCGTTTTCTCCGACTTGCCAACCGCACGAATAACAAAATCGCCTGTTGCCGGGTCAAAGATAACTGTCCGCCCATAATTAAGCCCGCAATCCTCTGCCAAAATCGGAATCCGCATTTCTTTCAGCTTTTTCTTACTTGCCTCAACGTTCCGTTCGCCAATCCGGACCAAATCCGTATTCGTTTGCATGCCAAACATTTGCGCACCGCCGGCTATTTTGCTAACTAGACGGCTACGGTTCCCCCCTCTGGCAACTATCTTTTTGACCAAATCCTCAATACCAGTGTCGGCAAATTTGGGGATATTTGAATTATTCCGGATAGCTTGCGAATCAGGCAGCATAATATGCGCAAGGCCGCCAATACCGCTTTGCGGGTCCCTAATCGCAATCCCAACACAGGAACCTAGTCCTAATGTCGTGATTTTGTTAGGGGGGATACAAATATTCAAATCGGCCATTCCGACCTTAATTACTTCTCCCATAGTTTTGGCTCCCTATGTTACTATTCCGAGGGACCCTAAAATCTTTCCATATGAGTCGAGGTCGGGAAGTAAAATGAAGTATCCTTCAATACATTCATCATCAATAAACTGTGTTTGGATCAAAAGAATATGATCGCCAATGGTTCCGAACTGAATCGCCGGGATACTAAGAATCGCTCCCGCCATATCAATTGCAAGATCCGGTACCGAAGGGTAAATTAGCAAGTTCGTCAAGCTGGCAAGCGAATTAAGGTATGCACCGGCAATAATGTTGCCAAGTTCCCGGAGGGCTGAAAGTTCCATCTCGCTAAAATCCAATGATTCCGGATCACCCATCCCGGGCATCAATTGGTTAATAAGATGTTTAGCAGCTTCTTGTTTCAGCAAAAACATAATACTTCCGGTAATATCACCTTCAACGGAGAGGCTGATTCCAGCCATAATCTGCTCTTCTCCGCCCATCAAACCGCCTAATTCATAAAACTCTAAAAGTTTTACTTGCGGAACAGTCATATCAACTTTGGAGCCAATCATCTGTGCAAGGGCTGTTGTCGCATTTCCGGCTCCGATATTTCCCAGTTCCTTTAGAACATCATAATACTCATTTGACATTTTTTCCAAGCTAAGGTTACTCATAGTCTATACCTTTCTATATGCAAACTTCGGTTGCAAGCCAAATTTGCCAAACGAAGTATCAGATTTTCTTTGTTTGCGTTCCAATGGGCGCAAATTTAGAAAATCTCTTCGTTTTTTTTATTCCGCAAGAACCGCAGCGAAATCCAATAACGAAATCAATCCGCCTTCACACTTGCCAATCCCGGAAATATAATTGATTCGTTCATCTTTTCCGTCATAGGATACTTTTTCGATATTATTAACTTCCAAGGTAACAACTTCTTTAACCTGATCCACGATAATACCGATACTGCCGTGGGTATCAAGTTTCAGAATAATAATCCTGGTATTTTTGTTAATCTCATCAACCGGAAGGCCCATCTTTAAACGGATACTCATTACCGGAATAACTTCACCGCGCAGATTGATAACACCTTTCAAATATTCCGGTATTTTCGGCACTCTGGTGATGTGCTGCATTCTGACAATATTGTCAATATACTTGATATCAATACCATATTGCTCTTCGCCCAATTGGATAACGATAAACTGATTCGTTTCATGTGTCAAATTCATTTCCATTAAATCCATAGTTCTATCCTCCTTTTCCCGGGTTAAATCAGTACATTTGCATCAAGTATCAGAGCTACTTCGCCATCACCTAAGATAGTCGCGCCGCTGATAAATTTGCATTTGCTGATATATTTGCCCAAGGATTTGATAACAATTTCTTGTTGCCCCATCAGCTCATCAACAATGAGCCCGGCCATTTTGTCGCCCTTTTTGACGATAACAACTACCATATCTTCATCCGGTGACTTCTTGCTTTCAATATCCAAAATCTCACTCATACGGATAATCGGGATAACCGTACCACGCAGATTGATAACCTCACTTGCCTGGACAAATTTGATATCAGCGTTTGAGATATCTTCGATTGTTTGAATGCTGCCAAGGGAAATCGCGTATTTTTCACCACCGACTGTCACCATCAACGCCTGGATAATCGCCAGGGTCAGCGGCAAGCGCACGGTCCAGACACTACCTTCACCACGGGTTGATTTAACTTCAACTTCACCCGACAATGCTTCGATTTTTGATTTCACAACATCAAGGCCAACACCTCGCCCGGAGACATCGGATACCACCGCGGCGGTTGAGAACCCGGCATGGAAAAGTAAATCAACGATATCCTTTTCGGTCATGTTTTCGCCTTGCTCAAAGGAAATAATCCCTTTTTCGACCGCTTTGCGTTTAACCGCATCAACATCTACACCGGCACCATCATCACGGACTTCGATGATAACATTGTTTCCTTCCTGATAAGCATCAAGGAAAATCGAACCGCTTTCCGGTTTGCCGATCCGAATACGCTCTGCCGTTGATTCAAGGCCATGGTCAGCCGCATTCCTAAGCAAGTGCATCAACGGGTCGCCGATTTCGTCAACAACCGTCCGGTCGAGTTCGGTTTCTTCACCGGACATATATAATTCCATTTTCTTATTAAGCTTCTTCGATAAGTCACGAATCATGCGCGGGAATTTGTTCACTACGCTTTCGATCGGCACCATGCGGACTTTCATAACTGATTCATGCAAGTTCGTTGTAACACTTTCCAGATATTCAATCTGTTCGTTGACACCGCTTGAACGGTCATTGCCTTCTTCAGTGCTGGTAGCTGAAACAAGCGAATTCTTCGCAATAATAAGTTCGCTAACCAAGTTCATTAATACGTCAAGCTTTTCAATATCAACCCGGACGGTACGGTTAACCACCGGTTTCGAAACTTTTTTCTCCGGTTGCGGCCCGCCGCCGCCAGCCGCCGTATTATCAACTGCTACTGCATTACCCAGCGGTACTAATTCATGTTCTTCTTCGGCTTCAACACCTGATGTATCGATTTCAAGGTCACCGCCAACAACACTTTCAATTTCTGAAACTGATTCCGCCGCTTCGATAACCTTTGCGAGCGGATATTCTGTAATGATAATCAAGCTAAAATCAAGATTGAATTTTTCATCTTCGATATCTTGTGTCGTTGGTTCAGAGACAATAATATCACCGAGATCTTCTATGGCTTTGAAGACTAGGAACGCACGGGCTGCTTTCAGCAGACAGCTTTCTTGAATCCTGACCGTAATACCATAGACATTTTTTCCTTGCTTTTTCGCTACCGCAAGAACATTTGATTCACTTTCGCCCATTGGGATTTCTAACCATTTTTCTTTTCTTTCCATACTCACAGCCTTTTCTTTCGTTGCCCCTTTTTCCTTTTTCGGCGGGGCCTCTTCTTCACCGCCGCCGGCCAGGATATCCTGGAGCTGTTTGATTATATGTTCATTATCATTATTACCTTCATCAGCATTCGCTTGAATATTCGTAAGATATTCTTCCAAGGCATCAATGCTTTGGAAGATCGCATCTATCATATTACTCTTGACTTTTAAAGTGCCGTTCCGGACATCGGTAAAGACACTTTCCATTTCATGGGTAAGGGCTTGCATCCGCTTGTAACCCATCGTCCCGGCCATCCCTTTCAGAGAATGCGCCGCCCGGAAGATCTCATTAATCGTGTCCGCATCCTCCGGTGAATGTTCCAAATTCAAAATCTGGGTATTCAAGCTTTGCAAGTGTTCCTTCGTTTCATCAAGAAAGATTTCTAAATATTGACTTACATCCATTATTATCTTTGCCTCACTTTCATCATTATTTCATTTGCCATCAGGTTAAGCGTTAATTCTTTGTCAGCAATACCGGCTCTAATTGCACTCTTCGGCATTCCGAATACAGCGCATGATTCAGCGTTTTGTACAACAACATAGACCTTTTTTGACCGAATCAGGTTCCCGATCCCCTGGGTCCCGTCAGCGCCCATCCCGGTCAAAACCGCACAAATCACTTCCGAATACTGACAATTCATTAAGGACTCGTACATATAATTCGCACAAGGTTTGACTCCTTCGCGTGTTCCTTCGTCGCTATAACGGATGACATGTTTCCCGCCGCGATAATCGACATTCATATGCGTCCCGCCGCGGGCAAGGTATACCTTGTTCGGCAAAACCGGTTCACCGTTCGTCGCCTCAACTACTGTCAGCTCACTGATAGAGTCTAAGCGTTTCGCCAAAGCTTCGGTAAATCCGACCGGCATATGCTGAACAATTAAAATCGGGACACCCAAATCTCCGGGAAGCGATGAAATCAATGTTTGCAGAGCGCGGGGGCCACCGGTCGATGACGCAATTGCGACTATCTTTCTAACATTATCTCCCATGTTACCTACTATACCACATAGCGTTCTTCGCATGCGTGCAAAGTAACCGCCGGGTTATTTTTCCTGTTAAATTTTTGTTACAGTTAACGACTTAATGTCATTTAGTTTGCAGGCAAGGAAGGCAAAAACAAGCCTTGCTTTTATAAATTTCACGCTACCAACGATCCTTATTGCGGTTTTTACGCTCTTCCTCAAAGATAAAACGGATAATTTCTTCCCTCTCTTCGGTATTGATATCAACATACTGCACACGATGTTCAAAAAGGCCGGGCCGGCTAGGGTTTTCCTGGATATTTAAGACCTTGCCGACGAGATTATACTCTTTATACTTCCCATCTATTGTCAAACTATAACAACAATGGATCAAAGTACCTAACTCATAGGCATAATTTGAGACAAATCTAAGCCCGCCGCCGCTGATATCAACAACAATACTGCGTTGAAGGGGCAGATTGGGGGATAGATCAAATGATTCACTTTCGATACTTCTCACTTCATCCGCTTCAAGTTTCCGTGAGTTCATTTCAAGGGCGCAACTGAAGCGATAAAATTCGCGGCGCTGAAATTTTCTTAAATTACTGGTTAGTTCAACTAAAACTAAGTAAATAGTCCTGCTTTTGTAACGGTCAATCACCCGGCCAAAACATTGATAAAGGCCATTATCAGTATAAAGACATAAATCATACTCTGAATCAACCGGTAAGAGAATGATTTTTGACTGAACCATCGGCATAGCAATTTCCAGCCGGTCTTCAGAGATAATATCATAAACTGTGGTTTCATAGATAGGCGGTTTTTCGTTATCATTATAATTATTATATTTTACGCGGTCAACTTTTTGAATTTCCAATTTGCTTCCGGCTTTGACATATTTAGAAAGCATTTTCCTGAACATCCTTTCTATTGCGGATTATATGGGAGAAAAAAGCCGCCATCCCCCGCTTGCTTACGGTTTGATTTTCTTCGATATGCATCAAACTTGCGGCGATAGCCTCGAAAGCTTGGGTTGATTTCGCATTCGGGGATTTCAAGGAAACCGGCATTTGCTGCATCACTGCCTGGCTTAACTGACTATCTTGCGGAATCGCCCCGAGATAAGTAAGCGGAAGTTTTAAGTAACGGGAAACGACGGTATTAAGTTTATTGTACAAAGTCTGGCCTTCACTGATATGGTCAACCCGGTTAGCCAGCATTTTGATTGCGGTATCATTCATCTGGAAGCGCGGGTGCCGGAGTAAGGCTTTCAACAGGGAATATGAATCGGTGATTGAGGTCGGTTCCGGGGTCGTAACGAGGATTACCTCCCCGCTGGCTACGAGAAATTCAAGTACCGCCGGGGATATCCCGGCACCGGTATCAACAATAACAACATCGGCAATTGCATCAAGTTCCGCAAGGTTCTGAATGATATAAATAAGATATTCACGGCTAAGGTTTGATAGACCGGCGATTCCGGAACCGCCGGAAATAAAACCAACGTCCATCGGACCCCAGGTAATAATTTCGCGAATATTTTTGTTTTGGTAGATAAGGTCGCTAAGGTTGTGCTTGGGGACTGCCCCAAACATAATCTCAATATTTGCCAGCCCGAAATCGGCATCAAGAATAATTACCCGCTGGCCGATTTTGCGAAATTGGATAGCAAGATTGATGGCAATATTCGATTTGCCGACACCTCCTTTGCCGCTGGTGACAGTTATCACGCGGGCAAGGGGGCGCGGGGCCGATTGCGCTTTGATAATATTTCGTAGTTGTGATGCTTGATCCATGTTAATCTCCATCCGCGTGCGACATTTCTGTACTTCGGCCGCAGACTCGCTGCACTTGTTTTATCGCGCTCCGCTCCGGGAAAACGTAGCGGTCACTAAGGTTTCTGAAATACGAAACCAAGTGCCGGCGTTTTCAAGACTCTGCTTGCGAAGTCAGAATATCACTCACGGCCAAATTTATACTTTCCCACCCAGCAACTGCTTTACGGTCTTCTGGGGATTAAAGTCTTCGATGTCATCAGGCACATTTTGACCGTAGGTCATATATGAAAGGGGGGCGCCGGTATAAAGCTTTAGATTGAGCAGGTTCCCTAGAGTAGTTGTTTCATCAAGCTTGGTGAAAATAAGCTTATAGTTAGTCATTTCAGTATAAGTATCGGCAATACTGATCAAATCGCGATATTTGGTAGTTGCACTAAGCACAAGGAATACTTCTTTTTCAATATCGTTATCAACAAAACGGATAAAATCAGCCATATTTGCCCGCTGGGCTTCATTTTGGTGTGAATGGCCGGCCGTATCAACTAAGATAAAGTCATAATCACGAAATTCATTAATTGACTGCTCAATTTCTTCTTTGGTATAAATCACGCGGAAAGGGATTTCCAAAATATTGGCATAAGTCTTCAGTTGCTCAGCAGCAGCAATCCGGTAAGTATCAGCCGTCAGCAGGGCAACTTTTTTGTGGGCATCAACACTAAAACGAGAGGCTATCTTGGCAATCGTTGTCGTTTTGCCAACCCCGGTCGGCCCGATAAAGAAAACTACCTTGGGTCCGTTTGCTGCCGGTTCAATTATCTGCGGTTTGCCGAATTTCAAAATCATTTTCTGGTAGATATTCGATAAGGCATAATCGAACGGCATATTTGGTTTGTTATTCTTGTCCACTTCGTCAATGATTTGGTTGGCATATCTTTCGTTTATCTCATTGTCAATCATTTTGTTGTAGAGTAAACGCAAGAAAACATACATTTCAGACTGCTCTTCCTTTTTTTCCTCACTCTCCGGTTTTTCTTCCTCCGGTTTTTGCAATTGCTGTTCAAGCAAAGTCTGGAGGCTGTCAAGTTTTTCCTCGAGCCCGGGATTTGATTTGTTCGGCCCCGGTTCATCTTCGAAGATGATGTCACGGGAACGGGGGATGTCTGCCCTTGCCGCTTGCGGGTTTACCGGCCGTTTTGGATCCGCTTGTTTTACTGCCGGGTTTTCTATTGACGAATTTGCTGCCGGCGAGTTTACCGCCGCCGGCCTTGTAACTGCCGGTTTTTTCACCGGATTGGTTTCGGCGACAGGGCTGTAACGCTCGCTTTCTTCCTCAAGTGCGACGGTGATTTCGGTCATTTGGGTACGAAAAAAGCTAAAAAGGCCTTTATTTTTAACTTGACGGACGTTCATAATTACGATTCCGCTGCCAAGTTCTTTTTTGGCCAACTCAACGGCTTCATCTTCAGTTTTTGCTTGAAATTTCTTGATTATCATGTTGTAATCCTAGCTAGTAACAATGAAGGCAATAAACTCTCTCCGTTGCTACGGCCTAATTGGTTTCAATTTACATATTATCTCGGGAAGAAGGCGGCCTAAGGTTCCTACGAGATGTTTTTGTCTGTATTATGCTGTTACCATACCAACTGATTGCAATTCTACATTAGTGTCAATCTCATTATACGAAACAACGATTAAATCTTTGAAGTAATCTTCGGTCAGGCGTTTAAAATACATCCGGACGATTGGTGAGGTGATAACAATCGGGGTTTTCCCAAGATTTTCCAGTTTCTTCACCTCATTTTCAACCGAACCCATCAGCATTTTGGTGGTTTCCGGGTCAAGGGTCAAATATGCACCTTGTTCCGTTTGCTTGACATTTGCCATAATCTCCTGTTCCATCTTCGGGTCAAGGGTGACAACGCTGGTTGTTTCACTTGGGGTAAAAAACTTGCTTGAGATGGCCCGTTTCAAACTCTGACGGACATATTCGGTCAGAATATCGGTATCACGGGTTGAAGTCGCATAATCAGCCATCGTTTCGAAAATCGTCAGCAAGTCACGAATCGAAATCCCTTCTTTGAGCAAGTTTTGTAATACTTTCTGGATTTCACCAAGGCCAAGCAATTTCGGTGTCAATTCATCAACCAGCGAAGGATGGGTCTCACGCATATTACCAATCAAGTTCTGGACATCCTGGCGGGTCAAAAGTTCCGCAATATAATGACGGATTTGCTCGGTTAAGTGGGTTGCAATAATTGAAGGCGGGTCAACAACCGTATAACCCATACTTTCAGCCCGTTCACGCTGGCCTTCGGTAATCCAAATCGCCGGTAGATGGAACGATGGTTCAAAAGTAGGGATTCCGGTGATTTCTTCTTCGACATAACCAGGGTTCATCGCCATATAATGGTCAAAGAGGATTTCACCTTCGCTGACTTGGATACCTTTTATTTTAATAATATATTGGTTTGGATTCAACTGAATATTGTCACGCAAGCGGATAATCGGGACGACTGTCCCAAGCTCAAGGGCAATCTGGCGCCTAATCATGACTACCCGGTCTAACAAGTCGCCGCCTTGATTGACATCGGCAAGGGGAATAATACCATAACCAAACTCAAGCTCTATCGGGTCAACCTGGAGTAAGCTGTTGACATTTTCGGGGGCGCGGATTTCTTCAGCCATCGTTTCATCCATATCAACTTCGGCTTCGATACCGGCAACTTCCAACTGGCTTGACATCATCCGCCCGCAGACGATAAATATCAAACCAAGCCCAACGAAAACTACTGCCGGGAGGGGGGTAATAATACCTAAACCGGCGGTAACAGCACCAACAAGATACAAGGTTCTCGGCACGCTGAAAAGCTGTGTTTTAATTGCCGCACCAAAGTCGGTTTTTTTCGAACCTTTTGTTACTAAAAGGCCGGTTGACAAGGAAATAATAATAGCCGGAAGCTGGTTTACAAGGCCGTCACCAATTGTCAGAATAGTATATTTTTCGGCGGCTTCACCCATATCCATGCCCATCCGGAATACTCCAACCAACAATCCGCCAACGATGTTGATTACAGTAATCAACAAACCGGCCATCGCATCACCCTTTACGTATTTCACCGCACCGTCCATTGAGCCGAAGAAACTTGACTCTTCCTGGATTTTTGACCGTCTTTCAATTGCTTCGGTATCGGTAATCGCACCGGTATTCAAGTCGGCATCTATTGCCATCTGTTTACCCGGCATTGCATCAAGGGTAAAACGGGCCGTTACTTCGGCGACACGTTCAGTACCTTTATTGATAACCATAAATTGAATCAAAATCAATATAATAAAGATAACCGCACCGATTATAATGTCTCCGCCGCCAACGAAATCGCCGAATACTTTTACAACTTCACCGGAATCGCCGGTGGCAAGAATCAGCCGGGTCGAGTTGACATTGAGGCCGACACGGAAAATTGTGGAAAACAGCAAAATCGTCGGGAAAAATCCCAAATCAAGCACTTCTTTAGCAAACATCGCGCTGAACATAATCGTAAAAGCAACCGCAATATTTATCGCAAATAAAACATCGATCATCCAAGCGGGAAGTTGGATAATCATCATAATAAAGGCTGATAAAAGATACATGGCAACGCCAATATCCGCACCTTTCACACGCTAACTCCTTTGATGTATTTGCGTTTACACACTATGTTGAGTATATCATAAACGGGACATACTGTATATAGTATTTTTAACTATTTTTGGTAATAAAAG
Organism: Lachnospiraceae bacterium; assembly: GCA_009780115.1. Classification (GTDB taxonomy): domain Bacteria; phylum Bacillota; class Clostridia; order Lachnospirales; family Lachnospiraceae; genus UBA935. The sequence goes on along the minus strand of WRAQ01000036.1, from coordinate 18,782 downwards.
GGGTTGGCGATTACGAATAGTAATGGTCAATAGCTATGCCGTCCCCTTCATATGATAAACCATTGCGAGCACTTCGGCGACCGCCTGATAGAGTTCCGGCGGTACGGCTTCACCGACTTCAACATTTGTATATAACATCCGCGCAAGCGGTTTATTCTCAACGATTTCAACACCATGCTCTTTGGCAAGTTCCTTGATTTTCAGGGCGATAAAGTCAGCACCTTTTGCCAAAACAATCGGCGCATTATGCTCTTTTTCATCATATTTAATTGCAACTGCATAATGAGTCGGGTTGGTAATTACAACATCTGCTTCCGGGAGCTGCTGCATCATCCGGCGCTGGGAAGCCTGCATCATGCGGCGTTTTTGCTGGCCTTTAACCTGCGGGTCACCCTCTTGATTTTTGTATTCATCTTTAATTTCCTGCTTTGTCATCATATTGTCTTTTTTGTGTTTGCGTTTTTGGTAAATTAAATCAGCAAAAGCAATAACCAGATAAGCCGCCGTAATACGAAGCCCGGTTTGAACTATTACATCGCCTGTTAATCCAACCGCTTGTATGACAGGGATGTCATAAAGAAAGAAAATTTCATCAATCCGGCCTGACAAATATGAATAGGCAACATAAGCGATGATACCAATTTTGGCAATTGACTTTAATAACTCAACAAGGGAGTTTTTGGAGAATATTTTGCCGAAGCCTTTAATCGGGTTAAGTTTGCTGAATTTAGGCTGCAGTGGTTTGGTAGTTGGTTTCCATTTCACTTGCGCTACATCACAGACGACCGCAATCATAAAAGCCAGCGCCATAATCGGGCCGACTATGGTTAATACTCTAAGAAGCATTTGGATAAAAATGCCGCGGAATGTTATCGCAGGAAGAAAACCGTCAGGCATTTTGATAAGGTCGGGAATCTGGCTGTATAAGCTATTGAAGAACCCCATGATACTGTTTCCCATATAACCGGCATAAAAATTGATAATTAAAAACAAACCTAAGAGGCCAAAAGCATTGTAGATTTCTTTGCTTTTGGCAACTTGTCCATCTTTGCGGGCATCATCTAATTTTTTCTGGGTGGGTTCCTCTGTTTTTTCGCCGCCGGGGCCGTCTTTGGCGAAGAACTGGAGGTTGTAGTCGAGGTTGTAGTTGAGTTTCATAATATACCCTTTTTTATCACCGCATGGACAATCGATTTCCGCGTGTGACATCTCTGTACTTCGGCCGCAGACTCGCTCTCGCTCCGTGAGAACGTAGCGGATACTAAATCTGCAAAGTACGCAGACTAAGTACCGACGTTTCTCAAGGGTCTGCTTGCGAAGTCAGAATGTCACTCACGACTAAGGATTATTCAACTGCATCTTATTTCGTGAGGACAATTATATATTCTCACAACAACCCTGGAAAAACGTCGTTACTTAGACGGTGTTTTTTGCCGGCTTATGTAACGCAACGTTTTTATCGGAGCGAAAGCGTGTTGTAGTGAGATTATATAGATTGTCCACGCGGATTAAATCATTAACTATCACATCATCACCCGCACCATCACCGTTACAACCCGCTTCATTTCATCAAAGATAAAGGCCGAAGCAAGCGGGAGCATGCCGATGGTGACGAAAATAACCGAAAAGCCGGTTAAAACCTTAAGCTGCATCCCCACCGCAAACATATTCATCTGCGGTGATACCTTGGCTAATATCCCAAGAATCGCATTCAGCAAGGTAATTACAACAAAAATCGGCAAAGAAATCCGGAAGCCAATCATGATGTAGTCATGTAAAAATATTAACATAGAAGTAAGGAGTGCGTCCATCCTGAAAACAGCACCATTTATGGGAATCAATGTAAAAGTCTCAATCAGGGCACTAACTAAAAATTGGTACATTCCGCTGATTAGCAACATTAATAGGACTGCATAATTATAAAAAACCCCGGAAATACTTGTTTGCTCCCTTGTCGAAGGGTCCATTACCGATGCCATCATCATTCCGGTTTCCATATCAATAATCCGGCCGGCAAAAGCAACAATCGACATACTAAGATTGGCGCCAAAGCCAATCAAAAAGCCGGTAACAGCTTCTTTCATTATTATTGCGGTATATCCGGTCAGCGTATTGTAGGTTACCTCGGTATGGGGAATATAGCGGCTAATAAATAATGCTATAAAAAGGCCCAACGCGATTTTTACCCGGTTAGGCGTATTTGTCATACCAAAAAATGGGGAAATATAAATAAAACAGGTAATCCTGACTAATATCAGCAAAAAATATTCAAGTTGCGCATAACTAAAAGCTATATCTATCATTCTTACCCTCTAACGGATATAAACACTAAAATCGCCCCATAACCGTATCATCAAGCTGCTCATATTGTTCATCATCCATTGCCCGAGAAGCATGATTGAGATGAAAATAGCCAATATCTTCGGAACAAAAGTAAGGGTCTGTTCTTGAATCGATGTTACCGTCTGGAAGATACTGACTAAAAGGCCGACAGTTAAGGAAATCAACAGAACCGGGGCCGCCGTGCTGATAACGGTGTAGATGGCATCGGTAGTTACTCTGGTTACATCTTCGATATTCATAGCTTCCCTCCATGTTTATATAACAAGTCAGATAAAGTATATCTCTCCGTTTCTACGGCCTAATTAGTGTAAAATAAAAACTTTCGTTCGGGAAGAAGGCGGCCTAAGGCTCCTGCGAGATATCTTTATCTTCCTTACTATCACGCCCCCGAAGGGGTTAATTCAGTAAAAAGTCTTAACTAATGACCCGACAATCAGGTGCCAGCCGTCAGCCATAACAAACAATAGGATTTTAAACGGCATTGAAATAACCGTCGGCGGAAGCATCATCATCCCCATCGCCATCAGGGTTGAGGCAATAACCATATCGATTACAATAAACGGTATATAAATAACAAAGCCAATCATAAAGGCTGTCCGTAATTCGCTAATAATAAAACTGGGAATCAAAACGGCATTCGGAATCGCCGCCATCGTTCCATCCCATTCAACACCACTAATAGTGATAAATAAGTTGACATCTTTCCGCATCGTATGGCGGTACATAAATTCCCTAATCGGCCCCATCGCATTTTCAAGGGCTTCGTTTTGGTTAATCAAACCGGCTTCAAAAGGGACGATCGCCAGCTCATTTACTTCACTTATAACCGGCTGCATGATGAAGAAAGTCAAAAATAAGGCAAGGGTCATCAACACCTGGTTCGGTGGTGCCGACTGCGTATTCAAAGCGGCGCGGGTAAAATGAAGAACAATGACAATCCGGACAAAAGAAGTCATTGTGATTAATAAAAAAGGAGCCAGCGAAATCAGAGTCAGAGTAATCAAAATCCGCAAGGTACCGGCTAACTGCCCGCTGCCGTCATTATAAGTAATCGAAAGCTGGTCAGCGATATCTAATTGCCGCAACCCTTCGGCATCCATTGTTTCGGGCACACTTGGTAAACCTAAATCAAGTGCATATGAAGGTGAAACCGGAACGATAAAGAATATGCCTACTAATATCAGCAGGCAAATAATCTTTTTTATGGTTTTAATCTGTATCTTACCTATCATTTTTTCCTTTTTCACCAAGAGTATTCTTAAACTTCGAAAGAAGGCCGGCAAAATCAGGCATTGCGCCGGTGTTTTCAGCTTTGAACTGTAAATCATCGGGAGAAATTTCCGTCAGGAAATTTACCTCGTCTTTTCCAATCGCAATCGCCAGATATTTTTCGCCTATCCGGACAATCTGTACATATTTGTTCGCCGTTAAGCGATAAGTCTCAACGACCTCAATGTTTGCCGCATTGGAAGCACCTTTTTGATAATTGACAATCCAGCGGGTCGCAACCATCGCAATGACGATAACAAGGACAAAAATACAAATTAACGTCAAAAGATGGATAACACTGCCCACGCCATCGTCCAATGCACGATCCGGCACTGCTAAAGGCATAATCTTTAACCAACTACTTTCTTAACTGCTTCCAATACCCGTTCGGCCTGGAAGGGTTTAACAATGAAATCTTTGGCCCCGGCTTGAATTGATTCAATAACCATCGCCTGCTGGCCCATCGCTGAGCACATAATTACCAAAGCACCGGCATTCGCTGCTTTAATTTGCTTGAGGGCGGCAATACCGTCCATTTCCGGCATAGTAATGTCCATCAAAACTAAATCGGGCTGCAATTCATTGTACTTCTCAATTGCTTTTAAACCATTTTCTGCCTCTCCTGCAACATTGTACCCATTTTTGGTAAGGATATCCTTGATCATCATCCTCATAAATGCTGCATCATCCACAATTAAAATGTTTTTAGCCATGACTCTTTCTCCTATTTGTTTATTTTATGATAGCTAAGGTTTCATGATACTTCACTATTTGATAATTTCTGTGACACGAACACCGAAGCTTTCTTCAATAACTACTACTTCACCTTTTGCGACAAACTTTCCGTTAACCAATACATCAATTGGTTCACCGGCAATTTTGTCAAGCTCGATTATTGTTCCCGGTGCAAATTCCAAAATATCGGAAATTGATTTGACACACCGGCCTAACTCGACGGTAACTTCCAGCGGTACATCCATAATAAGTTCGATGTTTTCCGCTCCCGGCACAGCACTGTAATCGGTTGAAAAATTCTGGAACTGGGCCGGCTGGATACTCATCGGCCCACCCATCATCGCCGGGTTCCCCATCATGCCCATCTGTCCCCCCATCATCGATGGGGTTTGCATCATTCCCATTTGGGGCGGCATTCCCATTTGCGGCTGCATGCCCATTTGGGGCTGCATGCCCATCATCGATGGGTCTTGCATCATTCCCATTTGGGGTTGCATACCCATTGCGCCCATCTGGGGCATTTCCATCGCCGGGGCCCCCATCGGCATCTCCATCCCCATCGGGGGAGTTCCCATCGGCTGGGCGGCGGCCATTGGCGGGGGGGCTGTTTCCATCATCGGCATTACATATGGTTCCGGCTCCGGTTCAGCCGCCGTTTGGCTGCCAATGAATGTTTCATAAAGAGTACGGGCAAAATCAAGCGGGTAAATCTGCATAATCGTCGAATCAACCAGTTCGCCGATTTGCATACGGAAAGTGATTTTTACGAAAACACCGGTTAAAAATGCGGCAATTTCACCACCATCAACATGTTCCATCAAATCAATCCGGCTTGCTTCCGGCGGACTGATATCTATGAGTTCATCAAGCATCGTTGATAAGGAAGTGGCCGATGCGCCCATCATCTGGTTCATCGCTTCCGATATCGCCGAGAGATGAAGTTCCCCAATCTCATCGTCAATATTGCTTCCATCGCCCCCCATCATTAGATCAGTGATGACTTTGACATCTGTTTCTTTCAAAATCATGATATTACTGCCGGTCAGGCCGGCGGTATATTTAATCTGGATAAAGATACAGGGCCGTTCATAATCAACAATTACCGTATCCCAGTTAGCCAAAACAACTTGCGGGGTAGTAATATTAACTTTTCTGTTTACCAAGGCATAGAGAGTCGTCGCTGAAGAACCCATACTAATATTGGCAATTTCACCAATCGCATCACGTTCTTCCATTGTAAGGAGCGATTCATCTATTTCCGCTGACGGTGGGCCCCCGGCGGGAGAAGCTTCGTCTGCTGTCGGCATAGTGCCGCTTAGCAGGGCATTTATCTCATCTTGGGATAACATTCCATCCATTATTCCATCTTCTCCTCTCGTAATACTTGGGTGACTCTGACAGCATAGCTGTTCTTATTAGCACCGGGCAAGGCAGCGAATTTTTCGATATTCCCGACAAATATCCGTAACTCGGAATCAATATGGGAATCCAATCTAATAATATCACCGGCCTGCAAAGAGACAAAATCATTTACTGTAACACTGCTTCTTCCTAATACAGCTTTTATCGGAACGTCGACCCGCCGCAGCAGGGCATCGACATACTCTTCGTAATCTTCTTCATTACCCTCTTTCATCGTTGAGAACCAGAACTTGGTGTTAAGTTTGTCCATGACACTTTCGAGGGTAAAATATGGTAAGCATATATTCATCAACCCTTCAATATCGCCGATTTTGATATTCATCGTCACGATGGCAATCATGTCATTCGGTGAAATCACCTGGGCAAACTGCGGGTTCGTCTCAATCCTTTCCATCATCGGATTGATTTCAACGACATTTTTCCAAGGGTCGCGCATCAATTGCATACATACAATCATCAGCTTTTCGATAATCGACATCTCAATTTCGGAAAAATCACGGCTTTTTTCCAATGGTACACCCTGACCGCCCAACATCCTATCTAACATAGCATAACCTATATTGGACGCAAGTTCAATAATAATATTTCCAACTAAGGGCTGAAAATTTACAATACATAGAATAACCGGGTTCGATAAAGCATTCGTAAACTCTGAAAAAGTAACGGTTTCGCTACTTGCCACACTAACTTGAATATTTTTTCTAAGGTATACCGGTAAGCTGGTCGAAATGAGCCGGCCATAATGTTCATAGATGATTTCAAGGGTCCGCAAATGTTCTTTGGAGAATTTCGCCGGTCGCTTAAAGTCGTAATCTTTTGCTTGTTTTGCCGATGTTTCTTGAATTTGTTCAACGTCCAGCTCGCCGGTACTAAGCGCTGCCAACAGATTATCTATCTCACTTTGGGAAAGCACTTCGCCCACGAAATCACCTCCTTGCCTTTATATATGCAGTATTAACAGCATATACCTTTGATGGAGAAAGCTTTGCTTTCTCTTAAACTGTGCCGTAAGGCATCAGTTTTTTATGCGTAAGCCATACCCCTGAACTGAACACCAAAAATAAAATCGGAATTGTACATGGCATGGAGACCGAGGATAATTTCTGCCCTAATCTTTTCAATAATCACCGGGTCACGGACTTCATCAATAGTATAGTTACTAAATACCCTGTTAATAACATCCTGAATCATCGTATCAACCCCGGATAAATCGCCGCTATTGCCGTCTCTTTTAAAACTTCTGTTTTTCGAGTCCATTGATAAAGATGACCGCAGCATAACAAATCTGGTCCTGTCATCTTCGGCACCCTGCCGCAGGGGAATCCTCATCTCTTCACCGCCATTTACATCATATGTCTCAACCTGTGAAATAGGTATCTCCGGGGCAATAAATTCCCCGCCGCTAATACCGGCGGCCGGAAGCTCCAATCTAAGGACAGTCGCAACATCAGTCATCAGCGCTAAGGCTTTTTGATTCGGAAGTACAAGGCTGAACATCATAACCGAAGTCAATGATATATTGACTATTAAAAGAAAAAGGATAATGATGCTTAATAGATTTTTTTTCATTTATGCCGCCTTTCTTAAGGAGAATTGATTAAGTTGTACAATTTGATTTCGACACGGCGGTTCATCGCCCGCCCTTCAGCCGTGCTATTGTCGGCGACCGGATTGTGCTCACCGCGGCCGGCATGAACTACCCGGGCCGGGTCAAGGGAAGTATTGCCAAGAATATGAAAATAAACCGAAAGAGCCCGCCCGCTTGATAATTCTTCGTTATTAGTATATCTTCCGCCGCCGCCCATCGGGACATTGTCGGTATGCCCTTCAATCTGGATGGTCCCCCCGGTTTCAAAACGCTGGATTATCAAACCAACTTGCTCCAGGACCCGCTCCGCTTCCGGTTTCAGGACAACACTTCCGGAATCAAACATCAGGGCACCGCTAAGCGTTAATAACACAAATTGGGAAGTAAAATTGATGTCAACCATGCCGTCAAGATTTCGTTCGGAAATCGCTTCACTGATTTTCTCCGCAACAGCTTCATTGATATCAAGGCCTTTTTCTTCAAGGATCCGCTCCGCTGTTTCCAGTGCTTCATCATCACCGCTTTGCAAGCCTTCAGGAATGAGGCTCCCATCTATATTCAGACCGGTGGAATTGAATAAATCACCTAAATCATTCAACTGGCTCGCACCGTTGCCAATCATCATTCCGCCGCTGTCCGCCGCTGAGCCGCCGCTGTTAAAGATACTAAAGGTCTGGCTGAACGATGCGGCAAGAGTATCAAACTTCCCGGCATCAATACTTGACATGGCAAACAACATGACAAAAAAACAAAACATCAGATTCATCATATCACTCCAGGTAGCCATCCATAATGGCGCACCTTTCGGCGGCATATCCGGTTGTTTTTGCTTAGCCATCTTCGCCTCCTCCGCCTTCGCTGCCGGAAGTATCGGCAACTCTGTCACTTGGTGCAAGGAATGATTTCAATTTTTCTTCGATAACACGGGGGTTTTCCCCGGCTTGAATAGATAAAAGGCCTTCAATCATGATTTCTTTAATCATCATTTCGTTATCATTTTGAATTTTCAGCTTTCCGGCAACGGGGCCGCAAAGCATATTAGCCAGTAATGAACCGTATAGAGTGGTGATGAATGTCATCGCCATTGTCGGGCCTAATGATTCAACATCAGACAAATTCCCTAAAGCAATAATAAGGCCTAGCAAAGTTCCTTTCATACCCCAGGACGGGCCATAAGCACCTAATGCTTCCCAGAAATTGATTTTCTTCTTGTGGCGGGCTTCAATACTGACCAATTCTGTTTCCATAATCCCGCGGACCAAATCGGGGTCAGTTCCGTCAACAATCAAAAGAATCCCTTTTTTGAGGAAGGGGTCATTTAAGTCGGAAGCTGCTTCTTCGAGTGAAAGAAGCCCTTCTTTTCTGGCTATATTGGATAATTCGATGATTTTCGTAATCATCGATTTGATGTCATGAACCGGTACCTTTAAAATCAAGGTAAATGATTTGAGCCCGGCAATTAAGTCAGGGATAGTATTGGTGGTAGCCATACTTGATAAAGCGCCGACGAAAACAACAAAAACAGAGGGTATATTAAAGAAAGGCGCAATCGTACCGCTAGAACCTACAATGCCAACATATAATGCAATTAAACCGACTACTAAGCCAATAATTGTTGCAAAATCCACAAAAATTCACCTTTTATTTCAAGTGCGCCAGCAACCAAGCCGCACTATAAACTTGCAAAGTCTACGCAAAAATATCCTTCCTATAAGATTTTACTAGATTTTTCACTTCTTGTCTACTTTCTTTTACAATAATCTTTCTTCCGGTTGTAAAAGAAACAATTGTATCGGGTGATTCCTCAACGATTTCCATGAGGTCGGGGTTGATTAAAACCTTTACGCCGTTGATTTTGGTGACTTCGATCATGGGGACTCCTTTTGTATGCTATGTTTTACTATTTTGCTTCGTCGGGCAATAAACTTTCTCCGTCGCTACGGCCTAATTGGTTCTAATTTACATTTTCTTTCGGGAAGAAGGCGGCCTAATGCGACTACGAAATGTTTTTGCCCTCCTCGCAATTTAAGTCGTGAATGACATTCTGACTTCACAAGCAGACCCTTGAGAAATGCCGGTACTTAGTCCGCGTGTTTTGCGGGCTTATGTATCCGTTGCATTCTCACGGAGCGAGAGCGAGTCTGCGATGAAGTGCAGAGATGTCACACGCGGAAGCAATTTTTACTCCCGCAACATAATTATAGGGGCGCAGGTTTCGTGCGCCGCCAATATAATTTTCTCAATTCACAACAACTCTAGACCTACGGTCTATCGTTGACAAGTCAGGTGAAAACAAATGCCCGCTTAGCGGGCGCTTGTTTTCCTGCTGACTATGTCATTATATCATGTATTCCTACCGGAATCATGGCCTTCGGCGGATGCGCACTAAAACTGCGCTGATATAATGTCTTAGCGACATTATATCACAAATCTTATCGCTTGAGGTTGGTAAGTTCTTCAAGCAGGCTGTCGGAAACAGTGATGATTCGGGAGTTCGCCTGGAAACCACGCTGGGTAGTAATCATTTCGGTAAACTCACTTGAAAGGTCAACGTTACTCATTTCCAGAACACCGCTGGTCATGTAACCGCCGCCGTTTTTGATATCATCACCGATACCGTCAAAGATACCGGAGTTCATCGTTGCAGCATAAAGGTTATCACCTTTTTTCTCAAGGCCGGAGGGGTTTGCAAAGGTTGCCACTGCGATTTGGGCGAGCAGACGGCTCATACCATTGTCATAGTTGGCATAAATTTTTCCATCGTCCTGGACGACGATTTCAATCATATCACCGCTGCGGCGCCCGGTCCCAACCCCTTTTTCCGAACCGGTACCACCGGCGGAAGCGCTTATGGTACTCTTGCCGTTATTATTATTGGTCAGGGTGTTAAGGAAATTCAACTCGATATTCTTGAAATTGCTCATATCCGGGTCGCCGCCCTGGGTAAAGTTAAGGCTGATTAACCCTTCCGTATTGCCGCCGATACTCATGAATCTACCATTACCAACATTGTAATTCATGATTGCTGAATTTTCGACTTGCTGCCGGGTAACAGTAAGTGTGCCGTCACTGCCAATCGAAAATTCACGGATTCCTTCCATACTGATTCCATATAAAGCTTCAACCTGTGCAAGAGTCAGTGCCGGAGGGGCCGGTGTCCCGGCAGGGGTAATAGCTGTGCCGTTAAATGTATAACTTGCCGGAACGGTAGTAAAGTTAATATCGGTACCTGCCGGTTCCGAAAGCCTAAAGCTTGTAATATTAGAGCTTGAGTTGGTTGTTCCGGTCCCGACCAGATAGTTAGTAGTTTTTCCGGCAACCGTTAATGACATCCGCCCATTCCGGTCAATTGTGTATTCAAATGGTGGTGTCGTACCGGTACCGCCAAGTGATTCCAGCGCCGCCGGCCCGTAGATTTGACCGATCTGTTCTCTGGTTAAAATCGCTCCCGGATTTGTATCAGTAGGAGTCGGTACAGGAAAAACGTATTTCTGGGGAACTGAGGTCGTTGATACAATTTGCGGGGCCCCAACCGCCGCCGGTGTAGCTCCGGCTGACAGCGTAATTGTTTGGACATTACTTACACCTGTCTTCGTCAAATAAGAGAGATTGGATTCAACTATTTGGGTGCCGCCGAAGTTGACTTGAGCCATTTTGGCGGGGCCGATACTCACACCGTTTGAATCAAGAATATCAACCAATTTGGTATAATATTCGCCATTGTCAGCATTAATGACATGGGTTGAAAGCCGGGCGGTATATTTGAAACCTTGGTCATCAAAGAACTCAAGGTTCATGATTTTACCGGCTGAAGAATTTAAGTCGCTGTCATTACGGTCAATGATACCGGAGATAGTACCCTTGGTGGTGGCTTCCGCTTCATAGGTCATATTAGCTTCAGTCATAACCCGCAGGGCTTGAACAGTATCTTTTCTAATGTTATTTGGATTTTCAGGGTCAACTAACCAGCCCATGACATTGTAACCGGTACTTGTCATCGCCAAGTTACCGGCGCCGTCAACGTAGAATGAACCGGCACGGGTAAAGAAATTTTCGAATCCGTTACTGACGATAAAGAAGGAATCACCGGTGATAGCGATATCAAAAGGCAGATTGGTAGTTTGCATTGCCCCCTGGGCTGAAATATTGGTATTAATTGAACCAACTTTTACACCAAGGCCGATCTGGCCGGCATTCGTCCCGCCAACGCCGGTATCGGCGCTTGCGCCGGAAGCGCGTTTGGTGGTTTGGTACATTAGTTCATTAAAAGTAATGGTTTGTGCTTTGTAGGCGGTGGTATTAACATTAGCGATATTGTTACCGATAATGTCCATTTTAGTCTGGTGTGTTTTGAGTCCGGCAACACCAGCATAGAGTGATCTCATCATAATTAATAACCTCCTTAGAGTATAGTGTGAAGAGATTTTCTAAGGTGCCGGACAATGGCCCGTCACCAAATAAAATCTAAAACTTCACACGGGAAGAACGTAAAAGGCACGTTCTTCATTGAATGGTAACTCATTGTGCCTATCTATCAGTCAAGGCACTTCTTAGCCCCCTAAAAAGGTCCGGCTAAATTATTACGGCTCCGTCAATATTGGTAAATACATTTTCACTTGCTTCCCGTTGATTCATTGCAGTTACAACTGTATTGTTCGGGATGTTGACGATAAAGGCCATTTGGTCAACAATTACCAGTGATTCTTTAATCCCTTTTGCACTTGCTTTGACTGTGCCTTCATTCAAACGGTTAATTTGATTTTCCGAGAGGCTGATGCCCCGGTCGTTAAGGCGGTTTACCGCATGTTTGGAAAACTTTACTTCGTCTGCGCTTTTGGTTTGCCGGGCGAGGATTTCCTGAAAGGAAATGCCGGGATTGGTTTGTTTAAGCGGCAGAGGTTTTTTCGTTTGATTTTGAAGTTGGTCTTGAACTTGCAAGGCGGACAGGAATTGGCTGTTTTGTAAGTTCATTCACATTTCCTCCTTGAAATTATGATTATACATCTTCTCCTGGTTCTTCAGGTTCTTTAGATGTTTCCGGCGGTTTTGCCGCTTCCCTTAGTTTGTCAATCGCGGTGATGTATTCCTGCAATTTTTCAATTAAGGCATTGGCGATGAAGCTTTGCTGATAACCTGACATCGCATTAAAGCCATCTTTTAAATTATCAATCATTTCGCCGTCCCCTAAGCTGATATTGTCAACACTTGGTAAATCACTAAGTGCTTTGGCAAAGGCGGCGGCTAAATCGAAGGCGGTTTTGTAATTGCCGTCAATTGCCGCATATACATCGTTGGCGTTGTAAAGTGCGCCATCGATTGAAAGTAAAGCTCTGTTGTTTTCGAAAACAACGTAATCTACTCTTCCTTCAACCTCGCGGAACTCACCGTTTGACATCCTGGTGCGGACTGTAACGAACTGGCCGACATAAGATGATGCGCGCTGCATTTCAATCGTATTACTCATGTTTTGCATCTGCTCCAAGGTCGAGAAGTTCGCGTATTGGGCGACAAATTCGGTATTGGTTTGCGGTTCTAAGGGGTCTTGGTATTTAAGCTGTGTTACCAGTAGTTTAAGGAATGCATCCTTATCCATGGTATTTCCGCCGGTGGCATTTTTGTTGCCGCTTACCGAAACGGCGCTGGCGGATTCAACTATTTTTCCATCGACAATTTGTGCTCCTATTGACATCTTTTTCTCCTTTCTAAATAAGATATCTCCTGCAAACTTTTAAGCTGAAAAATCTACAGTTTGACCGTTTTCAATCATCATTTCGGCGGCTAATTTTTCGTCACCGGCTAAATCTTCGGGTAGTTCGTTAAGACCGGCTAAATTGATGCGGCGGCGGTTTTTTCGTTCACCTTGCTCTCCTGATTGATGTTCTTCTTTACCCTGCCAGAGTTTTGAATCGAAGGCCTTGCTTTCAATGTTTACTTCAATTGCTTCTACTTTAATGCCTTGTGAACGCATGCTTTCTTTAAGTTCAACAATCTGGCTTTCAATTGCGGCTCTTACGGTTTCATTTTGAGCGGTGAATTGGGCGGTAATTACTCCGGCGGTTGAAGTGATTTTTACTCCGACTGTGCCGAGGCTTGCCGGGTGCAACTGCATTTCCAGGCTGTTGATTTCCGGTGTCAGCTTAACCTTCATGTAATCCAGAATCTGATTCATGATTTGCCCGGTGTCCGGGGTTTCCATGATGATTGGTTCGAATTTTGCTTCGACGGAATTAATCCGGTTTTGGAGCAGGTTGTTAAGAATTGCTTCATGGCCTTCAGTATTCCGCTCACTATTTTGGTTCCCGCTTTGCCCGGATTGCTCCTGTGTCTCAACGGTCACGATTGGTTCGGTACTAATCTCGGCAACATCTGTTGTTGCTTTAAGATTTCCGTTTTCGTCAGCCTTCGCAGTCACTTCGGTGATAACGCCGTCTTTTTCAATTACGATGGTAACTTTTTGTTCCGGCTCATTTAGTTGCTGCTCTGCTAATTCATTAACTTGATTGACTGATTCGGTCAATTTGTCCGGGGCAACCTCGCCTTTTTCCATTGTTTGCAGTTTATTAATCAGCAATTTCATTTCTTCCGGGGTCAGGTCAGTGGTTTCCAGCAGTTCATCGATGATGGGCTGTACTTCGCTCGTTAAGCCGGTGAAGTTTTCGTAAAGCACTTCGTCGGTCATCAGGGTCAGTAAGTCAGTTCCCTCAAGGGCTACGGCCGCCTCACTTAGAATTGCCGGGTCAAGTAATGATTCCGGAATCAAACCTAAGGTTGCTAAGACTTCAATTACTTCTTCCGGCGTGATGTCAAACTTGGCGGCGATGATGTTTAATATTTCATCGGCTGCTTTGGTTGCTTCGGCCATTTCTTCGGTCTTTTCAGTGATTTGGTCATTTACCGGTTTAGATTCTTGCAAACTCTCTGTCTTTGTCTGATTAGATTCTTTCAGCTCTTTTGGTGCTTCTGCTTTTTCAGCTTCGGTTTCACTTGATTTTGTCAAATTATTTTTTGGTCTTTCAGCCTGGGCAGGATTTGTTACAAAAGCTGAAGCTTTATTCAGATTTTCGCGGTTAGGCATCTTCTGATTTTCACTCGTCCGGCTTGCGGCCCTTATCATAATCTCACCAAAATCAGTGGGTTTTTCTTGCTGTCCGACGTAGTTCACAAGTGAACTAACGTCTAAGTGCGGTTTGTTTGCACTTTTTACAAGCATACTTGTCATTGATTTCCCTCCTATCTTCAGTTTTCAAGGTTCAACAGTGTCGCTCGGCAGCGGCACCTTATGAGAATTATTATGTAATTCTCTTTTGAAATGGTATACTCTATTGCTTCTTTTTTACAAACAAGAAGCCATAGGTTTTTACCTATGACTTTATATCGGCTTAAATGTGGGAATACATTAGGGGGTAAAATACTTATATTTGGATTCTCTGTACTTCGGCCGTTAACGCGGTTCCATTATTTTGGTAAGCTGCGCGGCAACATCGGCATCCATTTGTCCGAGAATAGCGCCGCGGTTTGCGGCATTCATCGCATTTAATATCCGCGCGGCAAGATCAAGGTTGTCGGTCATCGCTTCAAAAATTGCGGCGGCATCCCGCGGCCTCATTTCCGAATACGCACGGGCAAAATCTCTTATTTCACCACTTTCTTCAAGTTCAACGACCACCTGTTTGTACAAACGCTCGGCGGCTGACGGGTCAATCGATTCAAAAAATTTCCGGTACCCTTCCGGCCCGGGGCCTTTATCGCTATAAATTACTTCGTCATAAAACTCATCAAGGATTCGTTGAAATTCGACTTGACGGTCTTCAAATGATTTAAGGCGTTCGACTTGGGCACGTAATTCAGCTATTTCATTGGTGGAATTGGTGACATTAGCCAGTGAGCGGTCAAGGTCATGTTCCAATTGGCGGATATATTCCACCGCTTCCCGGATATCGGTAAACCCTTGATAAGCTTCGGGTTCATTAGGGTTAAACGGCTGCATTGTGCCGGTCGGTAATATTCTGTTAATAACGGGGATATCTTTCAAAATCGGCTGAAGGATGCCAGAACCAAAACCGCCGACGTCCAATTTGACTAATAAGGCAAGAATTGCAAGCCAAATCAAAACAATAACGAGGGTAACGACAAATACGGAAGCGCCTTTCGGGTCATTTTCGCTTTCAAGTTGTCTTTCTTGGCGTACAAGGTCTTTTGCGCGGGATTTGACTTCTTTCTTTTGGGCCTTGCGCTCTTTTTTTAGTTGCTTTTTTTCCTCAGCGAGGCGGCTTTTCTCGGCAGCTTCATCTATTCCGGGGGGGAGGCCTTCGGGCATGGTTCTACTCCTTGTTTTTAACAGTATGCTTATAACTTACAAGTTCGTCAACTTCGCGGGCTTCGCGGGCATTCTCTTCCCTGATAAACTCTTCATGGGCTTTTTCGCGAAGGCGTTCGTAAGTTTTTCGTTCTTTTATTGCCTCGTTTAATTTAAGGCGGGCAAGTTCAAGGTTGGCTTCGGCTTTTTTTACTTCCAGTCTCTGGAGGTCGATATAACCGTCAATCGTGACGATGGCGGTTTTGTTATCAATGATATCCTGGACGTTCAATTTGGCATCACGGAGGCGGCGGCCTTCTTCTTCATAATCAGCTTTGCGCTCAAGAAGGGCTGTTAAGCGGGCTTCCTCTTCGTCCAGCAAAATTCTGGCCTGGGCAAATTCCATTTTTGCCTGCTCTTCGAGCTTTTCTTTAATATTTAAGATGTTTTGCAAACTAAAGATAAATTTCGCCATATTTAAGGATTTACTCCGTACTCCGTAAGGAAGATAATAAACTCTCTCCGTTGCTACGACCTAATTCTTATCCCTATACATTTTATCTCTGAAAGAAGGCGGTCTAAGGCAACTTCGAGATGTTTTTATCTTCCTTACTCATATCAACCTTAATTATTCCGCGAATAAAGCCGTCATCATTTCAAGGGTTTCTTCAAAGGTATATTTAGTATCAACTTCCTGCATTAGAAATTCGTTAACCGCATCAATTTTTTCAATCGCATAATCAATGTTTTTGTTGCTGCCGGGACGGTAGGCACCGATATTAATCAGGTCTTCGGATTCACCGTAAGTGGCAAGGACATTTTTCAATTTTCCGGCTAATTTTTTGTGTTCACGGTCGGTAATCTGTGCCATACAACGGGAAATACTTTGTAAAACATCAACGGCAGGGTAATGGTTACGATGCGCAAGGCGGCGGCTTAGCATAATATGGCCGTCCAAAATGCTGCGGGCGGTATCGGTAATCGGTTCATTAAAATCGTCAGCATCAACCAAAACAGCATAAAGCCCGGTAATCGAACCTTTTTCCGCACAGCCGGCCCGTTCAAGAAGTTTGGGCATTTCGGCATAAACGCTGGGCGGATAACCGCGGGATACCGGCGGTTCACCACCGGCAAGGCCGATTTCACGCTGCGCCATCGAAAAACGGGTCAGATTGTCCATCATAAAAAGGACGTCTTTACCTTGGTCACGGAAATATTCAGCAATTGCGGTCGCGGTTTTTGCGGCTTTATTTCGTTCAAGGGCCGGTTTGTCGCTTGTTGCAACGATAACAACCGAGCGGGCCATACCTTCCGGGCCCAAGTCACGCTCGATAAATTCCCGGACTTCACGGCCGCGCTCGCCAATAAGGGCAAGGACATTGATGTCAGCTTTGGTATTGCGGGCAAACATGCCCATCAGGGTTGATTTTCCTACCCCGGAACCGGCAAAAATACCAATCCGCTGGCCTTTGCCAACGGTTAAAAGCCCATCAACTGCTTTGACGCCAAGGGTCAGGACATCGGAGATGATTTCCCGGCTCATCGGGTCGGGTGGTGTGGCTTCAACAGAATATCTTTCGCCCGCTAATGAACTTCCGTCAATCGGGCGGCCAAGCCCGTCAAGAGTTTTGCCAAGCAGGTCGTCATTGACCACTATGGTCAATGCTTTTCCAGTATTTTCAACAATACTTCCCTCACCGACACCTTCCATATTTTCATAAGGCATCAGGATGTTTTTTCCTTCACGGAAGCCGACGACTTCGGCAAGGACGGGGACGGCATTTTCTATCTGCGGAAATATTTCACATATATCGCCGATTTTTGCATCGGGCCCGGCGGATTCAATTGTAAGGCCGACGATGTTGACAACGCGGCCTTTTAAGCGGTGGTAGTATTGGTCGACTACGGTTTGGTATTTGGTGAAATTGATGGTTTCTCGCAGCATTTATAAATCCTATTCCGCGTGTGACCTTTCTGTACTTCGGCCACAGACACGCCGCGCTCGTTTTATCGCGCTCCGCTCCGAGAAAAACGTTACGTTACATAAGCCGATAAAATAAATCGTCTAAGTAACGACGTTTTTCAAGGGTCTGTTTGCGAAGTCAAAATGTCACTCATGGTTTACCTCTCATATGATAGCAGGCGTATTTTTTCGTTCAGGCCGGCTAACTGGGTATCAAAACCGGCATCAAAAACGCCGCCGCCGGTTTCAATCAGACAGTCCCCTGCTGCCAGTGTCCGATCTTTGATGATTTCGATATGAGCTTGGCCAACAGCGGCTTCGCTTCTCAATTTGTCACGGTTTTGGTCAAGATAGGGATAATCTTCCGGTGAAACGCGAATAATAAAGTTTTTATTTTCGCCGCTTTCGCGCATTGCATTGGCGGCAAGGTGGATTACTATCCGAGATAAATCTTTTAGTTCGGCTTTGAATACCTGCTCATAAATATCGGTTATCATCTCAATAAAGCGGGGTTCCAGTTCATTTACCAAATGTTCGTATTCCTGATGAAGCCTGATTCTTTCTTCATGAACCTCTGCTTTTATAGTTGTGATTTCATCCATTGCTTTGGCAATTCCTTCAAGATAACCTTCCTCATGACCTGCTTCGGCGGCCATCCGTTTGGCAAAGTCAGCTTCGGCTTGAGCTGAAACAAGAATATTTTCTGCTTCCATCCGGGCGGCCGACAATCTTTCTTCAGCTTGGCTTAGCAACTCATGGGATAAATCTTCCATATTTCCGTCATCAGCAAAAACCTCGTCCGCTACCTCACCATTATCAGCCGTTCCGGCTTTAATAACGGTATCACCTTCGCCAAAAAGCCCTTCAACTTGTTCGGGGTTCAGGCCGGTAAATGACATTTCATCATTTTCATCACCGGCATCATAACCGTCAAGGTCACGATTGGGCTGGCCCCAAACTTCCATTTTTTCATTAAGGCGCTCGTCGGAGTTAATAACCCGGACATCTTCCTGGTTAACAATAACTGAACCGGCACGAAACAAGGCGCTCTTTTTATTAAACAATGATTTCATCACCTCCACCCCTGGAGATAACAATTTCGGCAGAATCTTCGAGTTTTCTGATGATATTGACAATCTTCTGCTGGGCTTCTTCGACGTCCTTCA
>WRAQ01000035.1 GCA_009780115.1 Lachnospiraceae bacterium | reverse complement strand
CTTTAATGTCGGTTCTGAAAATGCAGGTAAATTCGCAAACCTCTTCCGCTTTAATGAAACTATCGGTGAGTTTGAATATCTTGGAAGTTTTGAGATAAACGAAAAAGGCCAGGCAATGTTTGGCATCACCGGCGGAGCGGATTATCTGTTAACCGTTACTAATGAACGGCCGAATCTTCCTATTGTACCGGCTCTTGATGTAAGTTCTTATATCGTCAGGCCCGGGGACAATCTGGCGCAGATTGCCCGCCGCCATGGTATGACGTTGCCGCAGATAATCGCATTAAACCCGCAGATAAGGAATCCCGGCCAGATTAGGGTTGGGGAACGCATTAGAGTCAGATAATTAAAAGAATAATGGATTAAAAAGAATAAAACCGGGAACAGGGTGCAAAGTGATATGCACCCTGTTTTTGCTGTATAGGAAATTGCTTCGCAATTCCCCATCCAGCAAAACCCTCCGGGAGGATGCGCACTCGCGCGTATGGTATTATGTCGCTGAAGCGACCGCGCTCGGCGCGAGAGTTTGCGTAGCAAACTCTATTTTAGAATAACGCTTGAATATGCACTTCTTTTTTGGTAGAATAGGGCGAATACATTACTATAGTCCGAATCATGGAGGCATTATGAACAACAGATTATATAAGCTGATGAATTGGCCGCAAATAGAAGCTATCGTTTATTCCGAGGAGAACCGCCCCCACGATATTCTGGGCTCCCATGTGGTAGGAAACAGCACCCTGTTACAGACATTTCAGCCCCGGGCAGCAAAAGTGGTTGCGGTAGTCAAAGATTTAAAAGACCCTTACAAGTTAGCTACTTATAATATGTCCGTAGCTGATGAAGAAGGTTTTTTCGCATGTCTTATTCCGGGCAAAAACGTTACTTATTATACTTTGAAGATTACCGATGAAAATGATGTGGAAACGGAAATTCATGATGCCTACGCTTATCGGCCGGATTTTTTATCCGCGCAAGATATCAGCAAATTCAGGGCCGGTATCCATTATTCAATATATGAAAAAATGGGTGCCCATCCCCGCAAGATTAATGGCGTTGCCGGTACGAATTTTGCCGTTTGGGCCCCTAATGCAATGAGGGTCAGTGTTGTTGGTGATTTTAATAACTGGGATGGCCGTACCCATCAAATGCAAAAGCGGGGTAAAGGCGGGATTTTTGAGATTTTTATTCCCGGTGTTGGTATAAATGAATTATACAAATTTGAAATAAAGGCTTCCGGCGGTTTTATCTCACTGAAAGCCGACCCTTATGCCTATGGGTCACAGCTTAGGCCGGAGTCGGCATCAATCGTCCGCGATTTGAAAAAGTTTACCTGGGATGACAAAGAATGGTTGTCAATCCGGGCTTCCCGGCAAAATGAAGAAGCGCCAATCAGTATTTATGAGCTTCACTTAGGTTCATTTAAACGTAATAATTCCGATGAAAATAACGGGTGTTATTTAACCTACCGTGAACTTGCACCCTTAGTTGTCGCCTATGTTAAAAAAATGCGTTATACCCATATTCAGTTGATGCCGGTGATGGAACATCATGATGATGCTTCCCTTGGGTATCAGGTGACTGGTTTTTATGCCCCGACCGCCCGTTATGGTGAGGCCGGGGATTTAATGTATTTTATCAACGAAATGCACTTAAACAATATCGGTGTCCTCCTTGATTGGGTAGCTGCTTATTTTCCCCGCGATATCTTTGGCCTTGCGAATTTCGACTCGACTTGTTTGTATGAACATCTTGACCCGCGGCAGGGCTGGCATCCCAATGGTTCTTTACTATTCAATTATGGCCGTCCGGAGGTGGCGAATTTCCTCATCGCCAATGCGCTTTACTGGATTGAAAAATTTCATATTGACGGGCTGAAAATCGGCGAAATGACATCGATGCTTTATCTTGATTATGGTAAAAGTGATGGTGAATGGATTGCCAATATGTATGGGGCAAATGAAAATCTTGAAGCAGTCGAATTACTTAAACATATTAATTCAATCACAAAGAAGCGGAACCCCGGAATTTTGACGATAGCTGATGAAGTTTCGGCTTGGCCGTTAGTCACCGGAAACTTAAAAGAAGGTGGGTTAGGCTTTTCTTATAAATGGAATAATGGCTGGCTGAATGATTATTTGCGTTATATTGATTTCGACCCTTATTTCCGTGCCCATCACCATCCGGAACTGACATTCAGTATGATTTATGCTTATAGTGAAAAATTTATGCTGGCTTACTCCCATCAAGAGGTGACAAAACCGCAAGGCAAGTCCGGAATGATTGGGAAGATGCCCGGCCGGATAAAGGAAAAATTTGCCAATTTGCGTTTGACATATGCTTACCAGATGATGCACCCCGGCAAAAAATTGATTTTTATGGGTCAGGATTTGGCAGAGTTCCGTGAATTTGAAGAAAAACGTGAGGTGCAATGGGCTTTATTAGAACATGCCGAACATAATCAACTGAATCTTTTAATGCAGGAGTTAAATGATTTTTACCGCTCGAACCCGGCTTTATTTATCCTGGATAATGACCCTTCCGGTTTCCGGTGGAGTAACTGTATCTCCGCTGAAAAATGTATGTTGGCTTTTATCCGCGCAAGCAGGAAAGAAGAGGAAAGTTTGGTCGTGGTAGCGAATTTTGCCAATATCAAACAAGACTTTGAAATCGGAGTCCCGCTTGAAGGCAAATACCGTGAAGTATTTAATACCGATGCAAGCCGCTATGGCGGAAGCGGAAGGACGAATGATGAATTGATTGAAACCGGGGAAAAAGAGATTGATGATTTCCCTTATTCCTTTGTTATGTGTGCCGCCCCCCTTTCACTTGCGGTTTTTGCTTATGAGCCCTTTACCGAAGAAGAGATGGAAAATTTATTAAAGAAAAAGGAAGCGCAGATAAAAAAGCGCCTTGCGGAAGAAATCGCGGAAGCGAAGCGGAAAGCACAACAAGAATTAACGAAAGTTGGAAAGGCAAAAAATAAATAAATGGGAACTGGAGTTGATGTCGGAGCTTGGCAGCGTTATCTAAATGAATTACCGGACAAAGCCCTGCAACTAGGCGGCCGGGTTGTGCTTGCATTTGTTGTTTTTCTGATTGGGATGCAATTTATCCGCTTAATCCGTAATATTATTAAAAAGGCTTTGCGCCGCGGCAATGCCGAAAAAGGTTTGATTCAATTTCTTGATTCTTTGATAAAAATAGTACTTTATCTGATTTTGTTCGCCACAATTGCCCGCGGTTTCGGCCTTGATGCAACCAGTATCGCTGCGTTAATTGGTACAGTCGGGGTTGCGGTTGGCCTTGCTGTTCAAGGCAGTCTTTCCAATTTGGCCGGCGGTGTCCTTATTATCTTACTAAAACCCTTTAAAGTCGGCGATTTTATTATCGAAGACCGGTTTGGCAATGAAGGGATAGTTGATGAAATTGACCTTATTTATACCAAACTCCGGACTCCGGATAACCGGGAAATTATTTTGCCGAACGGAACTTTAGCAAATGCCAGCATGACGAATGTCACTGCGAATCCAACGCGGCGCCTTGATATCCGCCTTACGGTTTCGGCGGACACTGATATTAGTAAAGCGAAAGTGGTGCTTAAAGAAGTTCTTGAGAACGAAACGGCAATTCTAAAGGATAAAGATTATTTCGTTTATGTTGATGAGTTAATCTACGGCGGTATTATACTGGGGGTCAGGTGCTGGTTAAATTCCGCCGATTTGATACCAACCAGATGGCGGTTGAATGAAAATATAAAGATTGCCCTTGATAATGCCGGGATTACCTTGCCGGTGGCGGCGCTTCCGGTTTTACGGCTTTAAGAAAGATTTACATTATTTTAACAGACAAATTTGTTCCTTTGGGTTTGAGTTTGCCAACCTTTTTGTGAATTTGCGTGAAACGAAAGGATTGATTATGAAATATCATGAACTGCGGGAAATGAGCGAATATAAACTACATGGCCGGACCAGCCCTAACAGATATCCGGCGCCGTTATTCTTTAACGGAAGTGCGGTAGAAGTAAATGTGAACGGAAGTGAATTATGGATTGATATTGAAGTAGATTTTGCCGGAATTGAGCCTTGGGCGACGATTTGGTTTAACGGGGAAATGGTGAGCCGCTTGATGTTGACAAAGGGGCGGAAAAAAATATGTCTTTTTCGCGGAATGAATCCGGCAGCAATAAAAAATATTGTTTTTATGCGGGAAACCCAAGCAATGGCTGATGATGAATTGTGTCATTTATTGGTTCATGGATTTGAAGCTAATGGCATATTTCACTCCGTTGCTGAAAGAAAACTGAAAATTGAGTTTGTTGGTGATAGCATTACCTCCGGTGAGGGCACATACGGTAATATTACCGAAACCGACTGGAACCCGATGTTTATGGGAATCAGTTTAAATTATACGGTGATGATTGCAAAGGAATTTGATGCTGAGTTTCGCTGTCTGTCACAAAGCGGCTGGGGTGTGATAGCGGGTTGGGACAATAATCCCCGCCGCAATATTCCGGCAAAGTATGAGACAGTATGCGGGTTTGCTAAAGGTTCGGTAAATGAAGCTTTAGGTGCTGCGAAACCCCATGACTTCGCCGCCTGGCAACCGGATGTGATCGTGGTGAATTTGGGGTCAAACGACAATGGGGCCTTTGAACAGCCGGAATGGATTGACCCGGTAACGAAAGAATCGTTTAAATTACGGATGAATAATAATGGCACATACCATCCGGATGATATCGCCCGTTTTGAAAAGGCAGTTATTGATTTTCTTTATATCATTCGCAAAAATAATAAAAAAGCGTATATTATCTGGGCATATGGGATGGTTGGGCAGGGTTTGACTTTTGCGATTAGCAATGCCGTCTATAAATATCAAACAGATGCTAACGATATGAAAACGGTATTTGTGCAACTGCCGGATACTACTAATGAAACAGTAGGCTCCCTCTTGCATCCCGGTGAGAAGTCACACCGCCGTGCCGCTGATGTGCTAATTGATTGTTTGCGTAAAGTGGTTGGATGAGAGTTTTCGAAAGTGCCGAATCGCGTTTTATGCGATTTGGGCATCATTGTTGCGAAATCGCTCCTGCAGCAATGATTTTTAACCAGCTTAAGCTGTGAATAGTAACGATAAACCACTTCTTTTTGGAGTGGTTAACTTTTTTCTTGACATTGGAGTATACTCCAATGTTAGGATGAAAATGAAAGGAGTAAGCAATGGAGAAATTATCTATTCAGCAAGTATCTGAACTATTGCAAATATCTAAAGATACATTAAGGTACTATGACAAGTTAGGGCTTGTTTGCCCGGAACGAGGGGTAAATAATTACCGAAGCTATACTGCACAAGATGTTCTTAGTTTGCAGTACATCCAAGTTTTGAGTTTTACCGGTTTCACTTTATCAGAAGTGAAACAATTATTCGGGTATATGATGTCGTGCGACGTAGAGAATTTACCTTTGATTTTTGCGCTTCTAAAAAAGAAAAGAGAAGAGTTAACTAAAAAAGTAACGGTATTTCAATCGATGATTGAGTATATTAATGAAACGGAGGAAATCATGTGCAGCAAAAAGAGTGAAACCGATATATCAATGATTAATGCAACGGCTATGAAAATGTTTCAACAAATGAAAGAATTACGGGAGGGACAAAAATAATGAAAAATTGGTATTATTTTATTGTCGGATTTATTGGCGTATTTTCAGCGATTACCCATACAATGGACGGTATTGCAAGAGAATTGCCTATTTTGAAAAATTCAAACCTTGAAAACATGACTCAAGCCATTTTCGCATTTAATTATAATATTGTCGCCGCTGACCATTTAGGTCTGGGAATTGCGCTAATTGTCATGGCATTTCAAAAGAATAGGGAAATAATAAAAGCTGCCGCTTTGGTGCTTATCGGATTGCATTTTACCCGGGCAATTGTCAGCATAATTGCAGTTTCTTCATCTTTGAATGATTCGGGCACGGCAGGGACTTTTTGGATACCGGCAATAGCGAATATAGCATGTATTATTCTGTTATGGTTGGGAAGCAAAGTAAAAGATAAACAAACCGCTTGCTAAAAATAGAAAGTACCGCTATAATAATAAAAGTTGACGGCAATTTAAGCCGCAGCGGGCTTCCGTGGCTCAGTTGGCAGAGCAGCTCATTCGTAATGAGCAGGTCACCGGTTCGAATCCGGTCGGGAGCTTTGACAGAAGATAGCTGGAAGCCTTGTGAACAGGGCGTTCTGGCTGTTTTTTCTTTGCTCAAATTTGCATGTACTTGCATGTACTCCGCATTATTACTGGCTTTTTGGCTTTTAACCTAAGACGGAACACATAATATCGCTTGTTTCTTCGATTGGTTTAACTTGGCGTAAATAGTGCATCGTCATAGCCGCCGTAGTGTGTCCCAGAAGCCTTTGTAATGAGGTTAAGGGCATTACGCTGGCTAAAGGGTTGATGCGACGGTAAACCTTATTTTGTGGCTTGAACGACCTTTAACACCCGCCTTCCGACAATATCTATGCAATCGGTCATTAAACGTATCGGCTGTTAATTGATGTCCATCGGTCATAAAGATATATTTTCCGTTTGGATTTTTTTCCTTAACCTTTTCCAAAATTTCTTTAGCTTTTGGTGTCAAAGGTTGGTAGCGGAAGCCATCGTTGGTATGACCCTTGATATGATTGGCATTAACATATTCTCGCGGTTGAAAGCTCAAATCATCGTTCATGGTAAAATCGGTAAGTCTTTGGGCTTGGATATGAATATAATCGCCCTCGATATCTTCAAAACGGAGAGCCAATAATTCGCCTATTCTCATCACCACATGAAAATCGAATTGAATCGCCAGCGAATACATATCATCATTATCTTTCAGATAATCGAGTATTATTTGACGCTCTTTGATTGTGAATACATCATCGGAATTATTGACAGGCTTAAATGTGAACTGCCGACAATCTACTTCCTTAATAGGATTACGCTCAACTATTTCATCTCAATAGCATAGCTGAATACGCCATTTAACAAGCTCTTGATGTTATTGAAATGCTTTCTGGTGAGAATACGGTCTTTCGTCCATTTTTCGGAATAGATTGGTAAAATCCTTAATTTTCAGATTAACAATCGGAACATTTACGATATCCTCATCCATCAGATACTTTTTCCAATCGTTAGAATACTCTTTTAAGGATTTAACTGAAATACTGGTGTAATCTCTTTTCCAGATGAGCCATTCGGGGTAAAGGTCTGCTATCGTTGAACTTAGCTTTCCATATTCCATTTCATAGAGCTTGTCAATTAATGAATCGTATGTAGCCGCCGTAATTTGGGTAGCCCTGTCAATATAAACGTAGAATTGTCTACCGTCTTTTCGCGCTTTTATTTTGTCAAGGTACTTTGCTTTGATATCGTTTTTGTTTTTCATCTTTAACAACAATTCCGATACATCCGACAAAGAAAGTCTATCATGCGAGAGAGCAGATTGCAATGATTCCATGTTAATTTCGTTGATGTTTGTTGAAATCATAGGATATCACGCTCCCCTCTGTTTCGTTCTGGCGATAGCTGTTCTCTTTCCGGCGGTTTGCGCATGATATCTTCAATTACTGACATTAACGTTTCGGGGCGCGGCGCATGGCAGCAATAAACTTGCTGATCGATAAATTTTCTCTAAAGGATGGACGTTTTTTGATTTCTTCATCAAGCTGTTTTTGTGTTTCTTCGAGTTTGCTCTGCGTTACTTTAAGTTTCTGTTTTAGTTCTGCGGTTTTATCCTCGATGGTCACGCACTTTTTAGCGAGAGTTTTAAGTTTCGTCATTTCATCGGCGGTAACAGTAACACCACCAAGCAAAGTTGGTTTTCCGATTGCATTAATTTCGGCAATAGTCGCTGTCACTTTTGTTTTTATGCTGATTTTATCCGATAAGCTATTTAACCGCTCCCTTGATTTTTCAACTTTTTTATCAAGAGCAATAGCGGTTTCTTGTTTCTGTTTGACTTTGATGGCGAGAGTGGTAGCGCGTTCAGTTTCCTTTCGCGTTTTATATTCAAGAACGCTCAAATGTTTGGCGGTACTGCCACGTTCGCCACGCTCAAAATCGGTATAACCTGCCGATTTCATGTGCTCGTAAAAGTGGTCTTGAAGAAGCGAATAGCTGTTTATAAAACGACCTTGCTCGTCATTGAAGCGCGGCCATTTTTTTGAATGGCTGACTTGTTTAATAGTTTCCTTGACTGTACCAACGAGATTAGGGTCTTTGCACCGCTTTGACCATTTGATTTCCTTATCAACCACAGGAACATAAACAACGTGCAAATGGTAATGGAATATATCATGTCCATACTGTTCGGAGAGAGCTTTATTACGTTCATCAGCATGAAGCACCGCTGATAAAATATATTCTTCCCCACCGGCTTCCTTGATTGCCAACTGGTACGCTTCGGCAAAGAATTTTTTGGCATAATCATAACCGCCATTATTTTCAAAGTATGCGCTGTTTACGTCGAAGATTAATTCATCGAAAACTTTTGCATCCGATTTCAAACCACGCAAGCTAATAATTCCATCATCAACCATGCGGTTAAATGTTTGCTCGTAGCCGTCACATGACTTAAAATGAACATTAAAAACCGAACGCTCCGGCAGTATATCACCATTGCCATAACTTTCGTTCAATCTTTCGTTGTGCCGCTCCCTAATGCTGAAATTGCTCTTGGGATAGGCTTGATTACGGACTACGCTTCTATAAATCTTCACGGTTTTATCGCTCCTTGATATCAGCATAGCAATAAATGATTGTTTATTCCGTATATCCTAAAATCGGGATTTCAATAAAAAAAACGCTATTTTCCCGAATATGAAAAAGGTGGATTTTGTGGTATAATAGTTGGTGCAATCTGTTATTCGTATTACAAATGTAAAAGGTGGCTATTTTGAAAACAAAACTAACATTACAAGAAAAACTGCGTGACCTACGCGACGAAAAGAAAATAACGCTATCTGAATTAGCCGAAGCAACAAGCATTCCCTTATCCACATTACAGAGAGCAGAGGGGCAAGAGGATTGCGTGTCGGTTATCAAGATATAGCGACACTCGTGAGGTTTTATGATATATCAGCAGATTATCTTTTCGGTCTCACCGATAACCGACAGTACCGACATATTGAGATTGATGCACTTAATCTTTCCGATGACGCTATCGAAATATTAAAGGGTGAAAAAATAAATAATCGTTTAGTAAGTGAACTGATATCGCATCCGAATTTTTCGGCATTAATGGACGCGATGGAAATTTACATTGACAGAAAAATATCACCGCAAATAAATACGATGAACGCTATTTATAAAATCGCTGAAAATGCTATCAAGAATAATTATGATGTTGCAGAAAATGATAACATTATTACTTTGCTAAAGGAAACGGCGGTTAATGAAGATGAGTATTTGCGATATCGCATTTCAGAACGATTCAATGTTATCTTGAAAAGTTTGTTTGATGCTCATAAAAAAGATGCTCTTTCCGATGAACAGGAAAAAGTTTTAAAGGATATAGAAAACGCTTTAGATGATTATCCGGCACAACAAGAGAACGAGGAACAAGCGCGATGGAAGATGACCTATTTAGCAAAACAGCTTGATTTGAATCTCACAGAATTGACAAAAGATGAGATTGGTATTTTATTGAAAGCATTGCAAAAATCAAAGAAATATAAGAAGTTACGGAGACGGTAAATAATTATAAATAACAGTTGTTACGAAAGGGTTTTCTTTACAAACATATACTTTTTCAAAGTATATGACCCACTCTGACACTTTGGCTACGCCGAAAGTGAGCGTGGGCTCTGCCGAGGGCTTCATTACCACCGATACGAACTCAAATCGGTGGCAAAAAGAAAATTATAAGGGTGTGGGATATCCCACGAAAAGGGGGAAGTAAACGAAGTTGACGGGGGAATCCCCCTGACAAGCAAAACCGCCGTACAGGGTTCCCTTGTGTGAGCAAGGGACGGCGGTTTGACGAAATTGTGCGAAGCGTAATTTCTATGCTTGCGGGTAGCTATTTTAAAAGATAAAGCTGTCCATATTATTTAAGTGAAGTGTTTGTCACGTTAATAGTCTATAGGAGACGAAAAATTATGGCTAAGGAATTTATATCTGAAAATATCCGACTTATATCGGAGTGGCATCCTACGAAAAACACTGCCCTCCAGCCCGAAAAAATAACTTGCGGTTCAAATAAAAAAGTTTGGTGGCGATGTAAAAGAGAGCATGAATGGGAAGCAATAATTAATAACAGGTCAAATGGTGGAAATTGTCCATACTGTTCAGGCCAGCGTGTATGCGATGATAATTCTTTGCAAACATTAAACCCGCAGTTAGCAGAGCAATGGCATTCCATTAAAAACGAGGATTTAACTCCTAACAATGTGACTCTAGGTTCTGGTAAAAAGGTTTGGTGGCTGTGTGAAAAAGGTCATGAGTGGGAAGCGCACATTAACAATAGGTCAAAAGGTCATGATTGCCCATACTGTTCAGGTAGATGTGCTTCCCCTATAAATAATTTGCAAATATTAAACCCTGAACTTTCAAAACAATGGCATCCCTCTAAGAACGAGGGTTTAACCCCGGACAACGTAAAACCATACTCTAATAAAAAAGTATGGTGGATATGCGAAAAAAAACATGAATGGGAAGCTATTGTTTGTGATAGAAGTTACGGTAATGGCTGTCCAACTTGCAATCGAGGGAAACAAACCTCTTTCCAAGAACAAGCAATTTATTTTTACATAAAGAGTGTTTTTAGTGATACGTTAAACCGTTATAAATATGATGGTAAGGAGATTGATGTGTTTGTACCAAGTTTGAAGTTTGGTATTGAATACAGGGGTATTTTTTGGCATAAAGATAAAGTGATAATCAATCGTAAAAAAGACAATTATATTCAGGCTAAAGGGATAAGTCTTTTGCTGATTGAAGAAACTGATGTAAAGACAACCAAATGTTATCGAAAAGGCAATGTAATTTACTGCAACGAAAGACTTTCGGATATTCAGCGAAATGAGATTATATTAATGTGCTTTGACTATATAAGTGAAAAATTAACGCTTGAACCTTATATTATTGACATTGATGTAAAAAGAGATAAGCGAAAAATATATGATTTATATATAGAAGGTGAAGAAGATGAAAGCTTTTTTATTAAATTCCCTGAACTTTCCAGACAATGGCATCCTACTAAAAATTTAAGCGTAAAACCAAATATGGTAAGAGCAAAATCCGGTCAAATAGCTTGGTGGAAATGCGAAAAAGGGCATGAATGGGAAGCAGGTATAGCTGATAGAGCGAATGGCAAAGGTTGCCCCTATTGTGCAGGGCAACGTGCTTGCGCCGACAATTGTTTGCAAACTTTAGAACCAGAACTATCAAAGCAGTGGCATTTCACCAAAAACGGAG
This sequence comes from Lachnospiraceae bacterium, assembly GCA_009780115.1. Lineage (GTDB taxonomy): Bacteria > Bacillota > Clostridia > Lachnospirales > Lachnospiraceae > UBA935. Next base: position 23,303 of record WRAQ01000035.1, on the reverse strand, counting down.
ACATAACTCCTATTGATGTGACAACAGGTTCTGGTAAAAATGTCTGGTGGCGATGTGAAAAGGGGCATGAATGGGTAGCGAGAATTGCTCATAGAGCAAATGGAGTTGGATGTCCATATTGCTCAGGCAGATACGCCTCCTCCGAAAATAATTTGCAAATCCTAAATCCTGAGTTGGCAAAACAATGGCATCCTACTAAAAACGGAGAATTAACACCTAGCGATGTGACAGCAAGCTCTCACAAAAAAGCTTGGTGGCAATGTGAAAAAGAGCATCAATGGGAAGCGACTGTAAAAAAAAGGTCAAGAGGCTCTGGTTGCCCCTATTGCAATAATAACAAAGCATAGTGAACAAAAGTGAACAAAAGTTCGGAAACGCTTTACATTCAAGAATGCTTTCTGTATAATTAATGAAGTTACAAAAAATAGTGTGTATCAAAATCAAATTAAGCATCATAGCAGAAAGAGTAAAAATGAGATTTGAAAAGATTATTTTTGTTGGTACGGGTATGCTTCTTGGAGCGAGCGGAATCGCATGATTTATGAAAACTATTGTGATTGATATTTGAGGAAATAAAAATGAAATAGGATTTAACTCTTTATGGCGATTTATTTTTGAAGAAAGGTACAAGAAGAACATCCGGTACGATAGGAAGACATTACCGGATATGCCTATCTCCTGTTGTCCATCAGACCCTCATTTTTCATTGGATTTCTTGAAAAACCGCGTAACGTTAAAATAAGAGAAAGTATAAAGAGTTATGTTAAAGAACAAATAGGGTTTTATATAGAAAAACCACTATATGCTGACACTTTAATGCAACGATTGAGTGCGTTGATATATTAAAATTTATAGAGATTCGTAGAAATCAAGTCAAAATAGAAAGTGAGTTTATGAATGGGAGATTAAGATTTATTTTGGTGATATTACTTACTATAACGGCAGTTCCTGTTATTTATGCAGGAGTTTGGTTATGGTTTATTACTGATGGTAATATTGCTACAGGAACAGAATTAGATAAGAGCGATTGGCTGTCATTTTTGGGAGCGTTTTTAACATTTATAGGAACGATGTTTCTCGGTACGGTTGCCTTATGGCAGAATAAGAAAGCAAATAAGATTAGCGAAAGAATATTGGATTTAGAAGAAGCGCAATATTTACCAATAATTGACATTCTTGATCTTACACAAATTTTAAATCAAAAACTTATCTTTAAATTAGCAAATATAAGCAAGTACGATATTAAACATGCTAAAATTATAAGTGATTATGTAAAAGATGGATACATGAATATTTACCACTTAAAAGCTGAAAAGAGTACAAGCAAAGAAATACAATACGATTATATTTCGGATTATAATAGTCAAGAAAGAGAAGCCGAAAAAAATAAATACACAAACCATTTTTTGGTAATTGAAATTGAAAATATATTTGGGATGAAATTTATAGAAAAAATAAATTTCAAACTAAAGCCAAGACCCATATATCCTGACAAAAGAATTTGTGAACATAGTTGCCTTATTGTCATAGATAAAGTTTTAGATATAAAAAAAGTAAGAGGATTACCTCACGAATAAAGTATTTTTAAGAATAAATTAAAAAAGCGGAAGAGAGGAACAAGATATGGCTATACCGACATACCAAGAAGTTATGCTCCCAATTTTGGAACTTGTAGCTGATGGTAATACATACTCGCTTAAGGATTGCATTAAACACATAGAAAACGTTTTTCATTTAACTGATGAAGAAAAACAAGAACGTATACCAAGTGGAAAACAAAGAACGATTTATAACCGCGTAACGTGGGCTATAACGCATACAAAAAAAGCAGGATTACTTGAGTCTCGCGAAAAACGTGGTTTTTTTGGCATTACGGAATCGGGAAAAAGACTGCTGTCTAAAAATCCTAAGTCGATAAATGTTAAGCTATTGCGTGAGTATGCGAGTTATCGGGATTTTATTCAATACGAGAATCGGTCAGCAGATATGCCTTTAACAGATGTAATAGAAAATGCAGAAAACACACCAGAAGAAATTATCGGCTCACTTTCAGCGCAATTGGACTTACAACTTGCTGATGAGTTATTAGAAGCAATTTGCAGTAATACGCCTGTCTTTTTTGAGACTTTAGTAGTAGACCTTCTTTTGAAGATGGGTTATGGTGGCTTGGATGGTTCAGGCGAAGTGACAAAAAGAACTGGTGATGGCGGAATAGACGGAATTATCAAACAAGATGAACTAGGACTTGATTTGATTTATGTTCAAGCGAAGAGATGGGATAAAGATGGAAGTTTATCACGACCGGAAATTCAAAAATTCGCTGGGGCATTACTTGGCGAAGGTGCGATAAAAGGTGTTTTTATTACGACTGCAAGTTTTGCTAAACCTGCTATTGATTATGCCAAATCTGTACCAAATGCCAAAATCATTCTAATAGATGGGCTGACACTTGCTAAGCTAATGATAAAGCACGAGTTAGGTGTCGGTACAAGCAATATTATTCGCATAAAAAAAATAGATTCGGATTATTTTGATGAGCAATGAACATAGAATAAGTGGATGTGAATTTACTGTAATAGAAAAGCATCTTGGACAGAAAACGACATAAAAATGTCGCATTTTGTAGATAAGTAATACTTGATGTTAAACGCCCGCCATTGTATATTGTATACAGAATACAATGGGAGGATGACATATGGAAAATAAAGTAAAAGCACTAGTACAAGAATTGGTTAAACAGATCGATTTATCTGACAAAACGCCTGAAGAAAAATTTAAATTTTGCAATGACATAATAAACGAATTTGAAAATTTAAAAAAGAAATTCGAGACTCCAGGCAAAATAACTGCTTTGGGTTATGGGAGACGGCTTTTTTAATTGCATAAAAGGCATACAAATAACTTTTTTTGTTATTGAACGCAGTTTTTTTAATTGTTTTGAATACTGTTTTTATTTCGGGCGATATTGCATAATTTTTACCAGCATAGTATAATTACTATTATAAAGGCGGTGATAAAATGACGAGTATCAAACAAGAAGCAATTCAATTAATTGACCGTTTGCCGGAAGATGTCGTGGCGGCAGTTATACAGTATATCCAGAGATTGAACGTATCAACTAATAAAGCCAATAAACTCGCTTCACGGAGACAGGCTTTTGAAAGATTAGAAAAAATCATAAAAAGCGTTTCTGTCCCTAATAATTTAGATTATGACAAGGAACTGGCTAAAGCGAGGGACGAAAAATATGGTCGTATTAATTGATACGAATGTTGTTTTGGATTACCTTTCATTAAGAGAAGGGCTCTATGAAAACGCAAAAAAGATAATGCAATTATGTGTTGACGGAGAAATTGACGGCTATATTGCCTTTCATACAGTACCAAATGTTTACTACATTCTAAGAACTAATTTTTCCGCAAGCCAAAGACGAGAGATGTTGTTAGAACTTTGCGACATTGTTACAGTCATAAGCGCGAACCATTCTGGGGTAGTAAAAGCGATTGAAAATGATGAATTTTCTGATTTAGAGGATTGCCTACAAGATGAATGTGCAAAAATGGTTAGAACCGACTATATTATCACTCGCAATATAGATGATTATAAACATTCTGACACAAAGGCTATATCGCCAGAAGATTTTTTGAATTTAGTCTAAATGTGCATGTATTTATTGCTAAAATTTATAAAAAATGAGGTGCATACTTGGGCTTAACAATGAAACCAAGAGAATTGATTCGTTTCTTAGAATCAAAAGGCTATTATTTAGTACGTTCCAAAGGGAGCCATCATATCTATAGTAATGGTATAGATACCGTTCCTATTCCGATTCATGGCAGTAAAGATTTTGGTGAAGATTTTATCAGAATGATTTTAAGAGAAACGGGAATAGATAAAAGTGAGTTGATGGCTTATTTGAGGCGATAGGAGGAGAAATAATTGATTGCTAAATTATCAATGATATGCTCAATGCAAAGCAATGGTACTTTTTTTGCGATTTGTCCCGAGATTAAAGGTTGCTTTACACAAGGCGATACTTATGAGCAAGCTGTCGCAAATCTTAAGGAGCTAGTAGAATTAACCGTAAAAGAAGATTTGTCTCATGAAGATAAAGAAGAAATTTTATTGTCCAAATCCAAAATATTTTCAGAGTTTGAAGTCTTAGTATAAAGCGATTAACTCTTAAAAGTGATGATAATCAAATTGTGTCGCCGTCCGCGACACAATTTAACTGGTCATATTTTGAGGAATCAAATCACGGATTCATGGCAGTGAAGAATTAATGATTTTAAATGAAACGAAAATAGATAAAAGTGCATGTACTTTGCATGTACATACTGTCGAATGTACCGGAAACCTCCTTCCTATAAGGTTTTGAAGATTCATAAAAGGTTCGAATCCGATCGGGAGCTTTGATAGAAGATAGCTGGAACCATTGCAAATGCTCTGGCTATTTTTTATTTACCCGAAAGTGAAGCTTCATTGTAGCATTTTATCTTTCATTACCATATCAATACATCATTTGTCTAACTTCATCCCGAAATCCTCTAAATATTTAAAATATTTAAAGTATTTTTCTTAATTCAAATTGACTTATAGACAAAATGGGTATATAATCAAAGACAAATATACCTCCCGGAGGAAAGTGGATATGCAAAAAATTCATCGGACGAATATCACAATTATTTTAATCGCAATAGTAGCTTTAGCAGTAACGGCATACGTGAAATTCGGTAATACAGCTCAATCGGTACAAGCAATCGTCAGTCTGTCGGTGGGGGCATCAATCGGTGTCATAAGTTATTTTTTGAAAATAAATGATGTAGTGAAAGCATTCGGCATGTTGGCGGCGACGGGAACTACTGCAATTGTATACTCCGGTATGATGGGCGGAAGTTCGGCAGCTTTTGTGTCTCTCTTTTTGTTGATGGGCATGTCTAATGCTTATTTTAACAGCAAAATTGTCTTGCAATTTTCCGCAACGTTATCAACTATATTATTGATTTCTATATTTATCAATCCGGCGATTATTGAAGGTGAAAATGATCCGACGGTAAGCGGGGCGATTATCAAGCTGCTTGTATTTGTCCTGACGGCAGTGATGCTTTACCTTGCTTCTAAACGGGCGGAAGCGGTAGTTTCTAAAGCGGAAAATTCGGCTGATGAAATTAGTCAGAATAAAGAAAAATCTGATACGATGGCGGTAGAGCTGGTTAAAAATCTTGAGCATAGCTTAGTGAATATGAAAGAAATCATGGTTGATGCCGACAAAGTTAATGCTTCATCAGAGCAAATGCAAACCGCAATGGAAAGTATGACGGATTCGGTGGTTCATGTAAATAGTGTTGTGAAAAATGCAATGGATTTAATGGCAGAAAATGCGGTTTTATCGCAGCAGTTAAATCAACGTTTTGCTGAAATGGATACAGCAATCAAAACAGGTACCAATGTGGCAACCGGAGTCAAAGAATCAATTGGTTCGATGGAAGCAACGGTTTCATCTGCCAATGAAGCCGCCGAAGAATTACTTAAAGAAATGGAAACGATTAAAGAGATTCTTGACCAGATTAATGCAATTTCATCACAGACGAATCTGTTGTCATTAAATGCCTCAATTGAAGCGGCACGGGCCGGTGAACATGGGCGCGGGTTTGCGGTGGTTGCTCAAGAAATCCGGAGTTTGTCCGAAGAAAGCAGTGAGTCGGCTGACAATATCCAAGAAATTCTTACCAAACTTGAGAAGCAGGTAGACGTAGTATCCAAGCGGATTATTTTAGGCGCAACCGAAGCTAAAAGCGGCCTTGTTAAAATGGATGATTTAGTTAGTGCCTTGTCAAATATTGTTAATAATACCGAATCAGTACGTGATGTAGTTGAAAAAGAAGCTGACATGATTAACCATATCGGCAAAGGGTTCGATGAAATCGGCGGTGATGTTGAAACATTAGTAGCAGTTGCGGAAGAAAATCAAGCGATTATTACGACAATTACTGATTTAATTGCCGCCCAAACATCTTCAATCGGCGAAGTGACCGATGAATTAAATGCTGACCTTGCGATTATACGCAGAAAGTAAAAAAGTGTCGCCCGGCGGCGACACTTATAAAAGAATTTGCAAAACTCAGCTTCGCTGAGTTCGTATTCTCCTTAAGGTTCTATTTTAATTGCATTATATAAAGTGCCGCAGCAAAATGCGGCACTTTTTTTACTGGATAGGAAATTGCTTCGCAATTCCCCATCCAGCAAAACCATCTGGGAGGATGCGCACTCGCGCGCAGGGTATTATGTCGCTGAAGCGACCGCGCTCGGCGCGAGAGTTTGCTAATACAAACTCTTATTTTCTTTCTTGACAACCAGAAAAAACACTGATATAATGATGATATCAAAATGATATCACAAGATACATAAGGAGGAGATGTAATGTCAAACTTATCAGAAAATTCTAACACGAAATTAATTTATGAAGAAAGGGATTGTAAATCATTACCCGGTATGCCATGCTTAATCTTGAACTCGCTTGTAATTATTGCTTTTATTGCTCTATTTGTTTTGTCGATTATCGCCTTGGATAGCAATGGAATGGATGTCTTGGCACTTACGGCCCTGATAGTTTCAGCACTTTACTCATTTGTCGTCGGCCCGATTATATACGCCGGGTTGAAGGTGGTTGGCCCGAATGAAGCTCTGGTACTGACTTTCTTTGGAAAATATCACGGTACGCTTAAAGGGCCTGGCTTTTTTCAGGTAAATCCGTTTGTTGTTGCGATTAACCCGGCGGCTGAAACCAGCGCCTACAGCACTCAATTTGGTGCGCAGGAGAAACCGTTAAAGGTAAATACCGGTGATATATCGCTTGATTTAAGCGGAAGTTTTGGAAAGAAAAAGAAAATTTCTTTAAAAGCAATGACCTTAAATAATGATATGCAGAAAATAAATGACAAGCTGGGTAATCCGATTATCATTGGTATTGTGGTTGTTTGGAAAGTCACCAATACTGCCAAAGCGGTTTTTAACGTTGACAATTACAAAGAGTTTCTTTCAATCCAATGCGATTCGGCTTTGAGAAATATTATCCGGCTTTATCCCTATGATATTGTTGGTAATGAAGGTGAAGACGGTAATGAAAAATCTTTGCGCGGAAGCAGTGATGAAGTTGCTAACAGCTTGAAAGAGGAAATCCAGGCAAAAGTAGAGCTTGCCGGTTTAGAAATAACTGAAGCGCGGATTACTAATCTTTCTTACGCACCGGAAATCGCAGCGGCGATGTTACAAAGACAACAAGCTTCAGCGGTGGTTGATGCCCGGACGATGATAGTTGACGGGGCTGTCGGGATGGTGGAAATGGCTTTAGCCCGTTTGAGTGATTCAAATATTGTAAATCTTGATGAGGAACGTAAAGCGGCGATGGTTTCCAATTTGCTGGTAGTTCTTTGCGGCAACCGCGATGCGCAGCCAATCGTAAATAGTGGTTCATTATATTAAAACATGGATAGTATGGACAAAGTTGACAAAAAAGAAAATATGAAAAAGCAAGTACCGTTAAGACTGCAGGCCTCATTGTGGCAGGAGCTTAACTCCTGGGCGGAAGATGATTTTCGTTCGCTGAACGGGCAGATTGAGTACTTGTTGACAGAATGTGTGAAGAAACGGAAAAAGGGGCCGCCTGGCGGCCCCTAAAAGAATGATTAATTTCAAATAACAGCCCGCATTAAGCGGGCTGCTGTTTTGCACCAAAATATGAAAATAATTTAGGCTGAAGTAATTAGCCGCAACGAAAACGGTTTCGCAATATATTCTTGACAATGTCATATCAACCATCATATTATTGAAGTAATTAATGGTATAATTTAAGTCTGCTTGCAGACGGATAGGAGCAAGAATGAAAAGAATTATTTCACTATTAACAGCCTTTTTTGTTTTGTTTTCTGCGACAGCGATAGTCTCACTTGATGTTAATGCAGAACCACCCGCCGGAATGAATTTACTTTATCTTAATGTGCCGGATGAGTGGGAAAATCCGCATATTTGGGCATGGGATGATGCCGGAAACAGTGCTTTTAATGCCTGGCCGGGTGAAGAAGCCGAACCGGATCCGGAAAATCCGGGCTGGTATTACATATATTTGCCGAATTGGGCGGTAAATATTATTGTTAATGCAAATGACAGCGGGATTCAAACCGACGTATTAAAATCAGAAGCTAATACTTTTTGGATAACCGTAAGTTCGGCTGATGAATTTGAGATTTCATACGAACCTCTTACAACCGGCGCGGCTCCGGAATACGTGGAAAGAATCAGTGTTTATGCACGGGTACCGGCATCATGGGAAGGGCCCTGCCTGTGGGCGTGGCTTGATCCGGACGGAACCGGCGCCTTTTCAGCGTGGCCGGGCGGAGAGATGAAAAGTAACGGCGACTGGTATGCGATAAAAGTACCTAGTTTTATAAACTCGATAATTATCAATGCTAATGCTGGTGATAATCAGACTTCCGATTACAAAGGATTGGAGCAAGGAAAAGATATTTGGGTAGTGGTTGCCGATGACAGCACAGCCGAAATCTTTTATGAAAATCCCGATTTGATGGTACCGGATATTACTGTCCGGGCGCAGGTTCCGGCTGATTGGGGCGTACCAAATCTATGGGCATGGTCGCATCCGGACGGAACAAATGCCTTTTCTTCATGGCCCGGGGAAGCATTTACTTTAGATGGCTTATGGTATGAAATACAAGTCCCTGGCTGGGTTAATTCTTTTATCGTAAATGCAAGCGGAGTTCAAACCGGTGATATGACCGAACTTGATACCGGTGTAGATGTTTGGATTGTCGTATATGATGAGGATAATTACGAATTTTCATATAGCGAAATAGAAACTGCGATTACATCTGTTAGCGAAGAGGAAACAGTAATACCGGCAGAAAATGAGCAAACCGAACCGGTAAATGAAGAGCCGCAAGAAGTAATTGTATCTGATGATGGAAATAATGTTACTTTATGGATCGTGTTAGGAATAATCGCGGCGGTTATAATAATTGCAGTAATCGTATTTTATACAAAGAAAAAGAAGTAAACAGAGGTCAATATGAAGCGAATTATCACAATCATTACGATTTTTATAATTATGCTTCTTCCAGTAGGGTGCGGCGGGTCCGGTTCGGAGTCTGATGAAGCAAACCGGGCGGTAAAACTGACGATTTGGCATGACAAAGAAGAAGGTGTCGCCGCAGCCCTTAAGGAAGAATTGGACAAATTAAAACCGGAGATTGAAGTCAATTTAGAGCGGAAAAGCGGATTGACCGAAGCTTTAAAGCTGGTCGGGAATGACCCGAAAGCAGCACCGGATATGTACTTTTTTGCTCATGACAAACTGGGTGTTTATTCCGAGATGGGCATCCTCACACCAATAACTGAATTTATAAGTGAAGATGAGTTATTAAACTTTCTCCCGATGACGATTTCGGCGGCAACTTACCGGGGTGAGATTTATCAATTGCCGATTTATTTTGAAACCTTGTTGTTTATGTATAACCGGGCATTGATGAAAGATGAGCAAGTCCCTAAAACCACTGAAGAACTCTACCAATTTATGCAAAGCGGGGCCGGGGGCCGGTTTGGTTTTATCGAGCAGCATAGTACGGCTTATTACAGCGCCGGCTGGATTCATGGTTTTGGCGGCGGTATAATTGATCTTGACGGGACTGCCTTACTTGATAACGAAGAAACAATCAGGGCGCTTGGATACCGCAAAAAATTTGTTGAGATGATGCCGGGTGAAACAGAATATGCTACCGTTACCGTCCTTTTTATTGAGGGCCGGGCTGCTTCAACAATCGGCGGCCCGTGGCTTGTCCCAACGATAAGGCAAAGCGGGGTTGACCTTGGTTTTGCTAAAATGCCGGTTGTTTCTGAAACTGGCCTTCCGATTGCGCCTTTTTCCGGTATTCAAGGTTTGCATGTTTTAAAAGTAGCGGCTGATAATCCGGTCAAAAATGGCGCGATAAAAGAGGTTTTGACTTTGTTGCTTAATCCTGATATCGGGGTAGCAATGGCGAAAGCCAGCGGCTGTGCGCCGGCGCATTTATTGAGTTACGAACAGGATGAAATAAAAAACGACGAACTGGTGATGATGATGCGGGAAATGGCGGAAAGTGCGGTACCAATGCCCAATATTCCGGAAATGGATGTTATGTGGGTAGTACTTGATAATTTACTCGTAGATATAAATATGCGGGGCGTTGATGTTGTAGAAGCTTGCTTTGAAGCGCAAAAAAGGGCCGAAAATCTCATCAGGGCGATGAGATAGAACAGATGGTGATTAATGAAACATGCTAACCAAAAACTTAGCTCATTTTATGCTTGGCTGTTGGCAATCCCGGCATTAGTGCTGATTGGCTTAATAGTAGTTTTCCCGATTTTTTATACCGGATATATCTCTTTAACTAATATGAATATCTTTAATTGGTTTACTTTCCGGATTGTCGGGTTCAGGAATTATTTTAATGCCCTGTTTCTGTTTGATTCAGGATTTCTTACGGCTCTTTTTGTTACTGTCCTTTGGACGGTTTTGAATATGATTTTCCAGTTGGTAATTGCTTTTACCATGGCAAGCCTTTTAAATATCGAAAAACTCAAATACCGTAAAGTATACAAAACCCTGCTGATGTTTCCCTGGGCAATGCCGGGCTATGTATCAATTCTGTTATGGAAAAACGGGATGTTCAATTCCCAGTTCGGTTTATTAAATCAATGGCTTGAGCGACTTGGCCTTGAACCGGTGCGCTGGCTGGCAAATGATGTTTCCGCTTTTGTTAGCAGTATGGTGGTAAATCTTTGGCTGGCCCTGCCGTTTATGATTATGATTATTGATGGCGCTTTGCAAAGCATTGACCGGAGTTATTACGAAAGTGCCCTAATCGAAGGAGCTAGTTGGCTTAAGCGCTCAATTAGCTTGACAATTCCTGCAATCAAGCCGATTATTGGCCCGGCGGTTATTATTACCATTTTTACGACGTTTAAGCAATTTGATGTTATTTACCTGCTAACTCAACAAGTTGGGTCAAAGACCGGCGCAAGGATTCACACGGTTTTGACTTATGCTTATGAAAACGCTTTTGTAACAAATAATTACGGATATTCCTCGGCGATATCAATGATTATTTTTGCTTTATTGCTTGGTTTTTCTTTATCGGCAAGGTATTTATCCAAAGGAGAAAATGAATGAAGAAGCTTGAACGAATCGGCCTTTTTATCTTAAATATCTTTTTCATTACTGTTTGTTTTGGCGTAATGGTGCCGATATTATATGCTTTTTCGGTTTCCCTTAATGCCGGAAATAGTATTCTCGGTTCGGACTTCAGTTTTATTCCACGAGCCTTTACCCTTAATAATTACCGGGCGGTACTATTTGACCAACCCGTCTTATTATGGCTTGGCAATACGGTTATTTTGGCGGTTTCGAGTGTTACAATCTCAATGCTTGTCGCCGTGCCCGGGGCTTTCAGTTTGTCGCGGTTAAAATTCCGGGGGCGGAAGCATATCGTCAAAGGTTTGATTCTTCTTTATTCCTTTCCGGCGATTCTTTCGATGTTTGCGATTTACCGGCTTCTTTCGCCGCTTGGCTTGATTAACACCAAAATTGGCTTGATTATTATTTATGTGGGGACGATGGCAATTTTCGGGCTCCTTAACCTCAAAGGATATTTTGACAGTATCCCCGGCGAGATAGAAGAAGCGGCCGGAATTGACGGGGCAAATACTTTCCAAAAAATCACCCTGATTATGTTGCCGTTAGCAAAACCGGCCCTGATTGTGACGGGGATGATGGTCTTGATTTATGTGTGGAATGAATATATTTATGCGATTACTTTTATGACCGGGCAAAGTAATTATACTTTGGCGGCCGGGCTTTATTCCCTGCAGGCAACGGAAATGAGCGGGAGCTGGCCGGTTTTCGCCGCCGCTTCCCTGGTGGTTTCCCTGCCGATTTTGGTTATCTTTTTTGCGATTCAAAAATATATGGTCTCCGGTTTAACCGCCGGGGGGGTAAAAATGTGAAGAATTATCTAAGGGACAAAAATACCACTCTTAAGAATTATTAGACTTCACAGGGAGATTTGCGCGGCAGGCCGCACAAAGTCTCCAGACTTTGGAAGGAGCAGTTTAGTTACATGAAAAAAGAAGCAATTTTGCATATCCCGATGTCGGAGTATGCTCATGCAATTACAGAAAAAGTAGTACTTTTCCGTTTACGGGCGGCGAAAGATGACTTAAAGTCATGTACGCTTTATTACGGCGACCGTGCCTTCCGGGGAAATCCGGTGGTATTTTCACCAGCGGTTATGACTTTGAAATATACTGACTTGCTATTTGACTGGTGGGAAATCGAATTCGAATCCCAATACCGGCGGTTGTGTTATTATTTTATGCTTGATGACGGAACAAAAAAGCTATACTATTTTTCCGGCCTTTTCGGCGAAACGATTCCTCTTGAGCGTTCGGAATTTTTCCAAATGCCCTATGTTCACCGGGCTGATATCGCAAAAGCGCCGGCTTGGGCGCGGGAAGCGGTGATTTATAATATTTTTCCTGATAGTTTTGCAACCGGCAACCGCTTTATTAGTGAAAAGGCTTCGGAACTTACATGGAAAAATGAAGTAAGCCGCAGTAAGCTTGGCGGGACAATCCGTGGTATCAGTGCTAACGTAGATTATTTGAAAGAATTAGGAATTAACTGCATTTATATTAACCCGCTGTTTGCCGCGGGCGAGTATCACAAATATGATTTGTTGGATTATTATAACGTTGACCCTTGTTTTGGCAGTAATGAAGATTTTGCGGAAATGGTCGGTATCTTGCATGAGAACAACATCCGTGTTATAATTGACGGGGTATTTAATCACTGTGGCTGGCGGTTTTTTGCCTTTGAAGATGTTGTAAAAAATGGCCCGGATTCAAGATATGCCGATTGGTTTTACCGCTTGGAATTTCCGGTTATCCGTCCGGAGACCGGGGAAGAGATTCCCTCTTATGAATGTTTCGCCTACGAGCGTTTAATGCCGAAGCTAAATACGGAAAATCCGGAAGTGATTGCCTATTTTTGTGATGTTTGCCGGCATTGGATTGATACATACAATATTGACGGCTGGCGGCTTGATGTTGCTGATGAGACAAATAACGAATTTTGGCGGGCATTTTACCGGACGGCAAAAAAAGCTAACCCGGAAGCTTTATTGATTGGTGAGATTTGGGTAAATGCGAACTACTGGCTTGACGGTTCGATTTTCCATTCCGCGATGAACTATGATTTTCGCAAACACTGCCGTGACTTTTTCGGCACCGGACTTATTAATGCGGAAACTTTTAGTGCCCGGGTTATTGATATCCTGACCCGGTACCGCAAAAACTTAACTTATGTACAGCTTAATATCCTGGACAGCCATGATGTCAGCCGCTTTCTTTCATTATGTAATGGTGATAAACGGCGGCTAAAGTTAGCTTTACTGTTCCAAATGTGTTTTGTTGGCATCCCAAGTATTTTTTATGGTGATGAACAAGGACTTACCGGGCTTTTAGAAGAAGAGTACCGGCAGCCGATGAAATGGGATGGCGGCCAGGAGTTATTTGCTTTTTACCAGTGGGCGATAAAGTTGCGTAAAGAAAATAAAGCCTTAATGCACGGTGAATATCAGATTATTTATTTTGCAGAAAAACTGCTCGTTTTCCGGCGGGCTTATGAAGAAAATGACATCACTGTCATATTAAATGCCGGTGAAATGGCAATTACTTATGAAGGCCGTGTGATTGAGCAGTTTGGATATGAAATCATCAAAAAGACAAAAAATTGAAAGAAATACTTTTTCAATCGGCAAATTTGTGCTTGCAGAAACGGGACTAGTGCACCGTATCCTATGTCCGTGTGCAAATTATGCAGAATGAATTTTCACTCTGCTAGGCGGAGAAATGAGGCGTAGTGGGCGCTACGCCGATTGACGACAACGACGCAGATGGAAATCCAAGCAAATAATTGCACACGGACATAGGATACGGTGTACTAGCATTCCGGATAAAGATTGCAAGTACTTGAAAGGTACGGGCTGAAAAATGGCGGTCACTATCCGTGATGTTGCGAAAGAAGCAGGCACAACCATCGGCACTGTTTCAAAAGCAATGAACAATTCATATACGATTTCCGGTGAAATGACGGCTCACGTAAAAGCGGTAGCCGAGCGGTTGGGGTACCGCCCCAATGCAAGGGCACAGAGCTTTTCCCGCCGCGCTAACCGCGATGTAGCTTTTTTGACCTACCTTCCGCGTGACATTGGTTTTACGAACCCGCATATGTTTGAGATTTTGGTCGGGGCTGAAGCGGCCTTGCGGGAAAAAGGGTATTCCGTCAAATTATATAGTTGTGATGCCGATAATGTTTGCCATCTGGTTAAAGAAGCTATTGATACTAAAATGGTGGACGGTTTGTTATTGCACGCCTCGGTAGTAACTAGAGAATTAGCCGTCCTTTTAGGCCATACCGGGGCGGCGCATATCGTAATTGGAAAACCGGACTTCGGCAATTCTTTATGCTGGATTGACAATAATAACAAATTCGCCGGGGAAGTTGCGGCGGCTCATATCTATGAACAAGGTCATCGGGAAATAGTATATTTCGGCGGAACGGATAAAGACCATATATCAACCGACCGCTTAAAAGGAATTAAATATTACTTGGAAGAGCGGGGTATTTCGTCAGAGGACTTGATAGTTTATCAAGGTGAATCTTCCCTCAAAAGCGGGTCCGAAATGACGGCAAAACTTTTAAGTGAAAAAAAATTACCTCCGGCGATTATTTGTGCAAATAATTTGCTTGCCTTTGGCTGTTTGAAAGAAATACAGCGGGCGGGGTTAAATGTCCCCGGACATATCTCATTAATGACTTTTGATGATTATCCGTTGGCGCAGTTAAGCGACCCGGCTTTAACTACAGTCAGTATTAATGTTTATGATATGGGTGTTTCGGCCGGGAAATTGCTGGTGAAAAAAATCAAGCGGCCTGAACTGAAAATTCAAACATATACAACAATGCCGGAGCTAACTATTAGAGGGAGTACCGGTGCGCGGTAAGGTGAAAAATAATGCTGTCGTCAAAAGCTTCAAAATGCCGCCCCCCCGCGGCTTTTTAAAAATGCCGCCCCCCACGGCTTTTTTTGTACATATGCTCAAGAAACTGAATAATCTGATACAACCCTACCGCAATAAAACACAGGATAATAATCGAAGTTATCACCATATTTAATTGGAAGACCTGCGAACCATAAATAATTAAGTAACCAAGCCCGCGCCTCGCGGCAAGAAACTCACCGATAATAACCCCGACTAACGCAAGGCCGATATTTACTTTCATATTGCTTAAGATTACCGGTATCGAAGCCGGTAACACTACTTTTATGAAAGCATCTTTTTTGTTGCCGCCTAAGGTCCGGATTAATTTTAGTTTTTCCGCATCAACCTGCATAAAACCGGTATAAAGACTGATTATCGAACCAAAAAGCGCTACCGAAATACCGGCGACAACGATAGTTTTCAGGCCGGTTCCAAGCCAGACGATAAAAAGCGGGGCTAATGCTGATTTGGGCAGGCTATTTAAGATGACAAGATAAGGTTCCATGATTTCTGATAATAGCGGTGAAACCCAAAGCAGAGTCGCAACCGCCATACAAATAAAGAAAAGTATCACGAAGCTTATCAATGTTTCCAATAGAGTGACACCGGTATGGGTAAAAAAGCTCAAATCATAAAGCATATCGAGGAAGCATTTTAGTACCAGCGACGGGCTGGAAAAAAAGAAAGAATCAATCCATTTCATTTGGGCTGATAATTCCCAGATAAAAAGGAAAACAAAGAGGATAAGGAAGCGGCATGCGGTAATACTGCGGTGCCGGATCCGGTGCCGCCTTAAGAAAAGTTCTTGCGAAGTTAACGTTTGTTTTTTAGTGTTGGTTGTTTGTGTATTCATAAGGTTATCCCTTCGTATTAAAGCGAAGAGATATTCTAAGTCATATTGAGAACTATGACTAATAATATCTAAAGCTTCGCTTGGGAAGAATGGTATTGCCATTCTTCATGATTAATTGTCACATTGAAACTCTTCCCATAATTTTTTAAAATAGCCCTTAAATTCCGGGGCATTCCGGGCAGCTAGCGGCCCTTCTTCCAGTTTTGTCAATTTTATATCAAAGATGCTTTTAATTGTGGCCGGCCGCTGCGATAAAACAATCACCCGGTCGGCAAGACTGATTGCTTCTGACAAATCATGGGTTACTAAAATAGCGGTTTTTTTTGCCTCTTTGATAATCGTTCCGATATCGGCGGAAACAAGGAGGCGGGTTTGGTAGTCAAGGGCGCTGAACGGTTCATCAAGCAGCAGAAGTTCAGGGTCCATCATCATCGTCCGAATCAAAGCGGCACGTTGTTTCATTCCGCCCGAAAGCTCACCCGGGCGTTTATTCCTAAAACGATAAAGCCCATAATCATTTAAGAGTTTTAAGGCATATTCTTCTTTTTCCGGAGTCAGTGTCCGGTTAATCTCCGGGCCAAGCAAAACATTTTTGTATATTGTGCGCCAGTCAAGTAAATGGTCATGCTGAAGCATATAACCAATCCGGGTATTATTGCTTAAAACGATTGCGCCGAGTTCGGGTTCAATCAGGCCGGCAATAATTGAAAGCAAAGTCGATTTGCCGCAGCCGGATGGCCCGACGATGGCAAGAAATTCTCCTTTTTTTACTTGAAAGCTAATATGTGAAAGGGCAATCGTTTCCCCGGTCAGGCTATGATATGAAAAGCTTATATCTTTGCAGTCTAATATATTATCCATATTATACTTTATGAAAAGCAAAGGGTTGTGTGAGTTGCTTTTTTCGGTTTGGTTTAATTTGGTTAAATACAATATTTTACATTTTATAATGCGAAAAACAAAGTAAAGTATGCGAAAAATGTATTGATATAAGTATTGAGTTATGTTAAGATTAAATTCTGATTTAACCATAAATGAAAAGAGGATTTACAAATGGATGAAAAATTGCGAGTAGGTATTTTAGGCGGGACCGGTATGGTTGGGCAACGTTTTATTTCCCTTTTAGAGAACCACCCTTGGTTCGAAGTAACCACCATTGCTGCTTCTCCCCGCTCTGCCGGGCAGACATATGAGAATGCGACAGCGGGGCGTTGGAAAATGGACAGCCCGATGCCGGAAGCGGTTAAAAACCTAATCGTTTTAAATGTCAATGAAGTTGAAAAAGTCGCAAGTGAAGTTGACTTTGTTTTCAGCGCCGTTGAAATGAGCAAAGATGAAATCAAAAAGATAGAAGAGGATTATGCCCGCGCCGATATCCCGGTTGTGTCCAACAATTCCGCCCATCGCTGGACACCTGACGTACCGATGATTATGCCGGAACTTAATCCGGAACATGCCGGAATAATTGAACAACAGCGCAAGCGCCTTGGAAGTAAGCGTGGTTTTATTACGGTTAAACCGAATTGTTCAATTCAAAGTTATGTTCCAATCCTTGCGGCATGGAAAGAATTTGAGCCAACCGAAGTTGTTGCCTGCACCTATCAGGCCATTTCCGGGGCCGGCAAGAATTTTACCGATTGGCCGGAAATGGTTGGCAATCTAATTCCTTATATTGGTGGTGAAGAAGAAAAAAGTGAAAAAGAGCCGTTACGCATTTTGGGTGAAATAAAGGAGGATGCTATCGTCCCGGCGGCCGGCCCGGTTATCACCTGCCAATGCTTGCGGGTCCCCCTTTTAGATGGGCATACTGCCGCGGTATTTGTTAAGTTCAAAAATAAACCAACCCGGGAGCAATTAATTGAAAAAATCAAAAATTTCAAAGGGCTGCCGCAGGAGCTAAACCTACCCAGTGCGCCGAAGCAATTCATGCATTACCACGAAGCGGACGACCGCCCGCAGGTCAAACTTGATGTAGACTGCGAAAACGGAATGGCTATCAGTGTCGGACGTGTCCGCGAAGACCACTACTTTGACTTCAAGTTCATCGGCCTTTCGCACAATACCGTCCGGGGGGCAGCGGGCGGCGCCGTACTATCCGCCGAACTACTTAAAGCACAAGGCTATATTACAAAGAAATAGAATAAGGCCATATTAATAAAAATAGTACAGAGCCTATACTTACTAGGAAATGACTAAATTGCAAAATTTAGTCCTGCTATGAGTAAGTTAAACAAAAACAACTCGCAGGAACCTTAGGCCGCCTTCTTCCCGAAAGAAAATATGAATTGGAACCAATTAGGCCGTAGTGACGGAGAGTGTTTATTGTTTGGCTTACGTAGTATCTTAACTAACAAAGCACAACTTAACTAACCTAGTGTACTAAATAATTATAAACAAAGTAGGAGCCAACCATGGACGATTTAAACTATCAAATCGATTTTTTGACAGCCAAGTGTGCCCAACTAACCAACTCAGAAAAAATGTACCGCCTGATATGCGATTCCTCCGACCGTGCTTATATCTACCAGAATTTGCTCGATAATACCATCAGCACCGTCAGCAATTGGAACTACTTCTTTGATTTTGAGATTAAAGAAGTAAAAGACTTGACCGAAATTTTTAATGCAATCGAAATAGAATACGCCATTCCCTTACGGGAAATGCTCAACTTGGAAAAAACCGGGATTGAGAACAATAGTACCATTATCAAGCTGCGTAATGGCAAGACTTGGGTTGAATTAAGCGTAACTGTTATATACGATGAGAAGAGGGAACCGACTGACAAAATCCTCCGTTTTAATGATATTACCAAAATCAAAAACGCCAACGATGAACTCACCTATATGGCTTATTATGATATCTTGACCGGTTTGTATAACCGTAATTATTTTGTCCGCCTGCTTGCTGACTTTATCCGTGATGCGGAAAAGAAAAAAGATATCATTGCGGTTTTGTTTGTTAATATCGATGAATTTCGTAAAATCAATGATGCCTTCGGCATGGTTATTGGTGATGAAGTAGTCCAGCAATTCGGCCAGTTTTTAGCTGATTTCAAAAGCGATAACGTTGTTGTATCGCATTTTAATGCCGACTCTTATTGCATCGCTGTTTATGACCCCGTTGGCCATCGCAGCGTTGATATTATTACCACCGCGATTTATGACCGCCTTAAATGGCCTTTTTATATGAGCAACCAGCAAGAATTAATCCTTTCGGTCAGCATTGGCATCGCCGAGTACCCGGAAGCGGCAACCTCGACTCTTGAACTGATTAACTGCGCTGAAATTGTTATGTTTAAGGCAAAAAGCCTCGGGACTAATTCGGTCAAATATTTTGATGCACCGATTTTACAAGATTATTTGCAAAATATTTCAATCGAAAATAAATTAAAAGAAGCAGTTTTCAGCCAAAACTTTTCCCTCAATTTTCAACCGCAATACAGTATTAAAGGAAAAAAACTACGCGGGGTAGAAGCGCTGATCCGCTGGCGCGACCAGGACGGCAAAATGATTAGCCCGATGCAATTTATCCCGATTGCGGAAAAAAACGGGACGATTGTGCCAATTGGGGCCTGGGTCATGGACGAGAGTATCAGGACTTATGCCGAATGGCGCAAACAATACAATTACCCGATGATTTTGTCCCTCAATATTTCGGCGATTCAGTATGCCCAGGAAGATTTTATTGATACGGTAATTGATACAATTGGCCGTTATGGTGTCAATCACGATGAAATTGAATTGGAAATTACTGAAAGTGTTTTAATTAATGATTTTAAAGAAATAACTGACAAGTTACATGTCTTGCGGGATTACGGAATCCGTATTTCTCTTGACGATTTCGGGACCGGTTATTCCTCTTTATCCTATTTAAAGGGCTTGCCGATTACGACCCTGAAAATTGACAAGAGTTTTGTCGATACCATCCTCTTTGATGAAAATACAAAAGTCATCACTGAATCCATTATTTATATGGTGAGAAAACTCGGCTTTGAAACGATTGCGGAAGGTGTTGAGACCGAGGAACAATACACTTATTTGGAATCAATCGGCTGTGACGGCATTCAGGGTTATTATCTTAACCGGCCAATGCCTGCTGAAGATATTGAGAAGAAAGTATTATGCCATTTATAATTCGAAATAAAGAAGTAAAATACCTGAATACATATTATGAGCGGACCGGCAGCCAAATCATTGTCATGTACGGTGCAAAAGGTGTAGGGAAGCAGGCAATCCTTAATGATTTTCTTTTGGATAAACCGTCTTATTATTACAAAGCCCGCCCGGCTTCGGAGCGGGAACAGCTTTACCAGTGGGGTAAAGAATTAACTGAAAGTAATGCGAAATTTTCCAAATATCCTGACTATGATGATATTTTCACAGCGATTACCGAAAAAAACAAAGTAAATACTAAAGCTAAAAAAGTTCTGCTTATCGACGACTTTCAATTTATTATCAAAAATAGCCCGTCTTTTATCAGCAAATTGGTCGGGCTTGCGCATGGCCAATGGAAAAAAGCGCAGGTCTTAGTAATTTTGCTAAGTTCGCAAGTTGGCTGGGTTGAGAATTGTATGGTGGCAAGAATCGGCGAGCAAGCTTATGAACTTTCAGGGTTTTTGAAAGTTAAAGAATTGAATTTTTGCGATATCACCGCTATTTATCACAAGTACAAAATCACCGAGGCAATCGAAACTTATGCAATTCTGGGCGGAAATCCCGGGATGTGGCAGTACTTTGATGAAACGCTTTCAGTTGAAAAAAATATCTGCAAGAATATTTTAGCCCCGCAAGCATTTTTACACCATCACTCCGAGCGGATTGTCGCTGATGAACTGCGCGAAACCGGTATTTATAATACGATTCTTTCGACAATTGCCGAAGGTCATCACAAGCTTAATGATTTGTATGTTCACACCGGTTTTTCGCGGGCCAAAATTAGTGTTTACCTTAAAAATCTAATGGAGCTTGGGCTGGTTGAAAAAGTATTTTCTTTTACTTCCGAAAAGGAAAATAATACCGGTAGCAGTAAGGGTTATTACCGGATTGCCAACCCCTTTGTCCATTTTCATTTTACCTATCTTTATCCTTATCAAAGCGATATTAAACGCTTAACCCCGAATGAATTTTATCAAAAGCATATTAGCCCGACCTACAAAAGTTATGTAGCGAATTATTATAAATCAGCCTGTATTTCGAAATTGGAGTTGTGGAACAAGGGAGACAAACTGCCGTTTAAGTTCACGCATTGCGGGCAGTGGCAGGGCAGTATTGGAACAATTGATATTGTTGCAAATGATTCAAACGGGAAAACCTTAATCGGTTTGTGCAACTTTGAGAAACCGCTGATGACCTATGATGATTATGAATGGTTACTTTTTTGCGCGGCTAAAGCTAATCTTTCGGTTGATTATATTTATCTGTTTTCGGCGGGCCGTTTTGATGAAAAATTGAATCTTGAAGCAAAAGTTAAACAAAATATTTACTTGATTGGAGCTAATGACTTATAGTGTTAAAAAATCTTTATATAGCAGAAAAACCTAGTGTCGCGCGCGAATTTGCGCGGGTGCTGAATCTAAGGGCAACCAACAAAGACGGTTATATGGAATCGGAGGAAGCAATTTTTACCTGGTGTGTCGGGCACTTAGTGACAATGAGTTATCCCGAAGCGTACGATACAATATACAAACGCTGGTCACTTAATACAATTCCTTTTATACCGGCGGAGTTTAAATACGAAGTAATTGAAAACGTAAAAAAGCAGTTTAAAATCGTCAGTTTATTGTTAAACCGTGAAGATGTCGGGACAATTTTTGTCTGTACCGACTCGGGGCGGGAGGGCGAATATATCTATCGCCTGGTTGAAAAACAAGCCGGAATTAATTTAGGTAATAATTATCAGGGTAAAGAGCGCCGCCGGGTTTGGATTGATTCGCAGACTGAAGATGAAATCCGCCGTGGTATCAGGGAAGCAAAAGATTTAAAGGACTATGACAACCTGGGTGCCGCCGCTTACTTAAGGGCAAAAGAAGATTATTTGATGGGCATTAATTTTTCCCGCGCTTTGACCCTGAAATATAGCAGCACGATTAAATCTTACTTAAAAGCTGACAAAGCCGTCATTTCGGTCGGGCGGGTAATGACCTGTGTCCTTGGCATGGTGGTGAAACGGGAGCGGGAAATCCGTGCCTTTGTTAAGACCCCGTTTTACCGGGTATTGGCCAAGACAGAAATCGGGGGGAAAAGTATTGAAGCGGAGTGGAAAGCAGTCGAGGGGGTTGCAGGAAACCCCGGAAGCCGTTACTTTAACTCACCATTATTGTACAAAGAAAACGGCTTTAAAGCGAAAGAAACAGCGCAGGAATTGATTGATTTTCTTTTAACTCCTGAAAGTGAGCCGTTCATCCTTGATGCGGCGGAAAAGAAAAAAGAGCAAAAAAATGCCCCGCTATTGTACAATTTAGCCGAATTACAAAATGATTGCGCCAAGTTTTTCAAAATAAGCCCGGATGAAACCCTGCGGATTGCCCAGGAACTTTATGAAAAGAAACTGGCAACTTATCCGCGGACTGATGCCCGTGTCCTTTCAACTGCCGTTGGCAAAGAAATCGAAAAAAACCTAAAAGCTTTAACCGGTTATCAATTACTTGCGGATTTAGCAACAGAGATACTAGATAACGGCGCATACAAGAAGATAAATAACACCCGTTATGTTAATGATAAGCAAATTACCGACCACTATGCCATTATTCCAACCGGGCAGGGCCTTAAGGCTTTGGAAAGCCTCACACCGGTTGCCGCCAAGGTATACGAAATCATCACCCGCCGTTTTTTAAGTATTTTTTATCCGCCGGCGGTTTATCAAAAGGTCAGCTTGACTTTTGCCAACAAAAATGAAAAATTCTTCGCCAGTTTTAAGGTATTAGCTGATGCGGGATACCTAAAGGCCGCCAATCACGCATATAGTGGAAAAGGTAAAGGGAAAACCGGGGGCGAAGAGCAAGCGGGGCAAAAAAATGAAGAACAATACGAGCAGGGGGATGATGAAAGCTTTGACCTTGAGTTTATCAAAACTTTGGCGGCTCTGAAACCGGGCTTGGAAACACCATTAAATGGTTTGGAGATAAAAGAGGGCGAAACAACCCCGCCGAAAAGGTACAATTCCGGGACCTTGATATTGACAATGGAAAATGCCGGGCAGTTTATTGAAGACGATGAACTGCGGGCGCAAATAAAAGGCAGCGGTATCGGCACTTCCGCAACCCGCGCCGAGATACTGAAGAAGCTTGTTACGATTAAGT
>WRAQ01000034.1 GCA_009780115.1 Lachnospiraceae bacterium | reverse complement strand
TATGTAATTTTTGAAGTAATAATATCGGCGGCTTGCACAGGACTTACGGCATGTAATAAACCAGAAGGTGTATTATTCATATCAGTAAGCAAAGGTTTTGGCCGGACAATAAGGAAATGACATTCAGGGTGCTGTTTAGAGAGCTTTAAAAAATAATCTTCCATCTCTTTTTTTGATATTATATAATGTGAGAGCTCTTTCGGGCCTTCTTCAACGTAAGAAGAAGAAATTCCTACAATTTTGCCTTTCGACTTACGCAACAGGTTTAGACAAGCCCCGATGGGGTAATGATAATATTTTTTACTTTCATTGATATATAATTTGCTGTTTTTCTCATACATTGGCGGCATTGCCGCATTAATAACCAATATATCTAAATTACCGCCAATATCTTTAATGAAATCCGCTAATTGACTGCACTGCCCCTCCTGGGTTATATCACCTTGAAAAAGGGAAACTGCCCCGGGCACAATCATATTTACGCTGTTATAGATATGCTCTGCTTCGGCCTTGCTTTTATGATAGTTCAGGATTACCCTATAACCTCTACGTACCAAACACTGTACTAACGCTGCCCCCAAACCTCTGCTTCCGCCGGTAACAAGGGCGATAGGGGTTTTTGCCGTCCTGCTGATACCTTTTTCCTGCTTAAGCTCATCTAATAATATCGGGCTCGCTAAATTCTGTCTCGCAAAAGCTTTCATTTCACCGGAAACCCACGTCTTAAGCCCATAACCTGCCGCCAGCTCCAATGTAAGCATTCGAAAGTTCTTGTCAAACTCTTTTATCATTAGCAGATAGCATATCTGGCCGGAGACATTGTGAAAATCACTTTCGATATCCAGTGACAATCCGGTAAACATTGCTCTTTCGCCCGGCACTTCCATCCCAATAATATAACTGCACATACAAAATAGCTTGATAAATTGCTTTATTTCCTGTGAGTCATCCATATTATTCTTATGGATATAATCTTTAAGCATCTGTTCATCAATTATATATTTTTTACCGACTTCGAGCCCTGCTTCAAGCTGATTGTCAGTAAGGCGGGCGGCCTCTTCCCTGTTTCCTTCCTGATAATCCAGGCTAAAGGAAGCGGCCGCCCGTTCATTTCCACCCTGCAAAGAGAGCACTATTTTCACACATAAATTCCCGCCGTCAGTTATCTGGATTCCAATGGTTTTAAAAGAATCGGGCTCAATGTGGATTTCATAATTTTTTTCGGGCAGCATAGCATGAATGAAGTCTATCCGTATATTCCTGATTAGCCTCAACATTTCTATATTTATTAATTTAAAGGCCTTTATTACGCCAAGCATGCCAAAGCTAATTCGCCTGCCATATGCGGATTTTCTTGCATAACTTTCATCCATATGCATGGGATTCCAGTCGCCGCTTACCTTGGCAAATTCATATAAATCATCGGTACTAATCCTAAGTTTATCCATTGTCATCATTTGTCTCATGCCCTAATAACGGCGTTTGGTGATATAGTTTTCTGTTTCTTCCAATAAACGAAAGCCAATTTCATCGACATGCCTTTTACTATAATCGCGGTAAACCGTATTGTTTATCCATTGATTAAAGGCCCCCATCGAACTGCCGCAAAGTATTTGGAAATTTGCTTTATTTGCTGTATCACCTTTTATTGCCGCCTGAGTCGCATAACGGAAATATTGTTTAAATATTAATGCCATCTTGTATTTCTCATTATTTTGGGCGCGCTGAATCTCATCGGGATTTTTTTCTATATAATATTCTTCTATTTCTTTATATACTTCATTAAGGCTTTTTCCAAAATAGAATTTTTCCATTTGTTCTCTTAGCTTAGGGTCAAATGAATTAATTGAATCATAAAATTTGTATGCCTCATAAAGCCGGTTGGCCCTTGCCGGAAAAAATACCCCTTTTTTCAGTACCTGCACCTTTGCCCCAATCTCAAACATATCTCCGGCGGGGGCATAATCGGTATCTTGAATATTTGCATCGGCAAGCATTTCTTTGCTAAGTTCACTTATCCCCGCTTCAACTGTACATTGATTAATAGAGCCGGTGACAACAAATTGTGCGCCAATGAAAAATGCTGCCGCCATAGCTTCCGGGGTTCCAATTCCCCCCCCTAAACCAACCCGGATCTTTTTTTTGTATTGGAATTTTTTACAATAATCCTGTGCCATTTGCCTAAGGGTCGGAAAAATTACCAATGCCGAACCCTGATCCGTATGTCCCCCTGAATCCTGTTCTACACAAATATCATCTGCCATTGCTATTTTTCTTCCCAATTCAGCTTCTAAACCAGTTATTTTTCCTTGCTCTAAAAGCTTATTGATTATATCTTCCGGTGCCGGTTTGAGGAAAAGTTCGGCTATCTCCGGCCGGGAAAGCTTGGCAATAATTTTATTTTTCACTATTACTGCACCATCTTCGCCCGGCAAAAGTCCATTTAAACGATATCTAACCAAGGCTGGGAACATGCGTACTGTCCCTGATACTTCCACTATATCAACCCCACATGTAAGGAAGGTATCCACCATCTTATCATTATGTTCTTCATTGAAATAATCCGGGGTAAAGTTCATCCCCGCACCTTTACTTACATGTTTTTGGATTTCTTTAATTGCCTGCCGGATTTCATCATATCGTAATCCTCCTGTACCAAAGAATGCCAGCATACCGGCTTTGGCCCCGCGCACCACCATTTCCACGGATGATATGCCCTGATACATTCCCCCAATGACATAAGGATATGAGATATCATATTCCTCTATGAACTCTCTGCCATAAAGTAACTCCAGATTTTTTTTGTGGGCAGGTGGGGTTTTGAGAGCAGGTGGGGTTTGAGGGGTTGGTGGGGTTCTTGGGACATAATCTTCCTTTATTTCATTGACCAGTTTTGTCAAAATATTCGCCTGGCCTATCTCGGTAAATTCCTCTACACCATGGTCAAGCATATATTCGACACTTTCCTTCCATTTCACAGAACTGTTAATTTGGGCTTCCATTAGTTCATATATTCTATCTTTTTCATAAGGCAGCGCCGTGTAATTGGCAATTACTTTGCATTCAGGCACTTCTAATTTCATTTCCCGCAGAAATTCCGCAAAATTCTTGCGGGCATCTGTCATATATCTTGAATGAAATGCCCCACTTACCTTTAAATGAATGCATTTTCCCGTTTCTTCCTTGGTTATTGCCTCTGCCAATACACTAAGTCCTTCTTTCGGACCCGCTATAACAAGCTGCTTTGGTGAATTATAATTGGCAAAATCTAAGGAAGTGATATTGTATTTGTCCATAATTTTAAGTATTTCTTCTTTATGGAGCCCAATGACAGCCGCCATCCCCCCGGCCTTTTCCCGACCCATTAGTTGGCCTCTTTTCTTTACAAGCTTAAGGCCATCTTCAAAGCTAAATACCCCGGCGACCAGCAATGCGTTGTATTCGCCAAGGCTGTGTCCCGCATAATAATCCGCGCAAATTCCATTTTGCTTTAGTTTGTAGTAAGCTAATGTATTCACAACATAAATAGCGGGCTGGGCATACTCGGTCGACTCCAGCCGGTTGTCAGAGTTTTCAAGACATAATTCTTTAATGGAATATCCCAGTATTTCATCCGCCTTTTCCACAAGTTCCGGAAATTGATCAAACAAATCTTTACCCATCCCTTTTCTTTGTGAACCTTGTCCCGCAAATATTATCGCCTTCATCTTATAATTCCTTTCCCTTTTATCCTTGTTAAGCCTTTGTATCATTTCTATGTATTGACGGTTCTCTTCCTTATCATATGGCGACATGACCCGATAGCAGTAAGCCCATTTTTCCTTGTTTAAAATATCGTGTAAGAAATTTGTCAGCGAACCGGAAGGGCTTAAATCAATATATAAATAATTTCCATTATTTTCATGCATTCGGATTGTCTCAAGAAATTGTATTTGATCCCGGGCAATACTCATTAAATAATCTTTTCCGATGGTTTTAATTTCACCGCACCGGGCACATGAAATAACCCGGATAGCAGGTTCGGCAAATTTCATATCCCGGTAAAACCGGTCGAACTTATCTTCATAAGCATCCATGGAAGAAGAATGGAATGAATATAAAATATCTAAGCGGGTATATAAAACCTTTCTTGCCAATCCCTTTTCTATTTCTTTAAGGTGCTCTACTTTACCGGAAACCACAAAATGTTTACATGAATTGACCGCAGCAATTTCCACATGCTTAAACATTGCTGTATTCCGATAGTTTTCTACATCACCAAAAATGGATAACATGCCCCCATTCGAGGAGTCATTGTACAATAAGTCCGCTTGAATGAGCAAAAATTCCAACATTTTTTCAAGGGGTAATATCTCTGCTACTGCCATAGCCACATACTCCCCAAGGCTTGTCCCAATTACATAATCCGGGGTAATCCCTTCTGCTATCACGCTTTTTGCAAGCGCATATTGCACCATAAATAATGCCGGATGGGTATATCTGATATCGGTAAAACTATCACTTTTCCTATTCTTTTTACCATACAATTCTTCAATAACAGAACGGCCTGACAGTTTACGAATTATTTCGTCCTGAAAATCCATTAAACGGCGGTATTGTTCATTGGTTTCATATAATATATGGCCCATATGGTAATATTGCGTACCATGCCCTGAAAATAGAAAAACAATTTCCTTATTAACCATTAATGCAATTCCCATTTCTTTCTTAAGTAAATGACACATGCGATAAGCATTACCGTAAATGTAGCGGAAAGAATACCGAAAGACACCGCATAGCTGTCTAAGATTACCTGATTAAAACCATAAAGGTTGTGGGAAAGTACCATCGGTAAACAGATCGGGATATATTGAATAGCCGGGCTCGCCTGAAAAAGATAACATAATACAACTGATATTACGCCCAAAATTGCACCAACCAAAATATTTTTAAAGACCATCGTAATGAAAAAAGTTATCGTTACTAATAGGAATTGTGTCACTATTATAACCGGCAGCATTTTTATTAGCTCTTTCAAATCACCGGTATTCATCACTTCCCCCAGATAAATCCTGCCGGCAATATAAGTACTCACTGCCCACAAAATCACAATAATTGCGATAATGATAAACATTAGGATGATTTTTGCATAAAGAAGCACATATTTGGGATAAGGGTACAACAACGTGATTTCCATCATCCCCTCTTCATATTCACGGGCCCATATAAAACTTACAAAGCACGCAAAAATTAAGAAAGCAAGGGGGTTAAAGGTATCCATCGATGTGTGAATATATCCTTTCCAATAAACCCCTTCTATATTTAAAAGAACCAGAACAGAAATGATTGCAGGTAAAATGGCCCCGGCAGGTATCATCCATAATACCATTGAAGACATAAGTTTTTTGATCTCCACCTTTACCACACTTAACATATAGGCCTCCTATTCCTTTTTTTCAAATAAGCGCACCGAAACAAAGGTAAACAAGCATCCTACCAGTGCTAAAATAAGAAATGCCAAGGGATAATTTATATCAAGTTTGTTATCTGTCATTAACATATTGTTGGAGACCGCCATTGGTATAAGGTGGGGAAAAGCATAAAAATTTTGAGTAAACATAAATGGGCTGGTGAAAATCAACATCACCAAGGAAATTAGCATTGATGATATAAAGTTCTTTCTCCATAATGCGATGGCAACAATAAGGGGCATCAGTAAAAAGAATAAAAAAGCTCCTGATAAACAGGCTGCGACATACCGGGCAAAAATATCGGAATTCACCTCACCAAGCATAACATTCAATAAAAAGATGCATCCATATGTAAATATACTTAAAGTAAACAGGATAAGAAATAATAAGCCAAACTTGGAAGCCAGGATTTTCTTTCTTGATACGGGAGCAATGAATAAGTATATAATTGTACTTTCCTGATATTCCCTTGTAATAATATAATTTGCCAAAATAATTGATACGGTAAATAAGCACATGGTAATTATTACGCTATAATTGGCAATAATTGTATAAAATTCCTTATTAATTTCGTCTGACGTAATGTGCAGCAAAAGCATTAATAATATCGGCAATGTTGCAAATAAAAAAATAATATAAGACATGGAAGTCTTCTTGATTTTCCGAAGTTCTAAGGTTATATATTTCATCACACTTCTCCTTTCTCGACTAGCTCCAGAAAATAATTTTCTAAAGAAGGGGATATTATTTTGCTTTCATATACATTGATTTGATTCTCAACAAGGAGTTTGGTAATTTTACTATTTAATGTATCATTGTCTGTGAAAATAAAGAAACTATTTTCTTCGACCTTGATTTCACCATCAAACAGATGATTATCTCTTATAATTTCTACCGCTTTATCAATATTATCCACTTTATATACAAGGGATTTACCATGCCCGCCAATCAACTCCTCCTTATGGCCCTCGGCCAATAATTTTCCTTTGTTGATAATACCAATCTTGTTAACCATTCTTTCCACTTCATCCAATATATGTGAAGAAATCAATACTGTTTTCCCATGTTTTTTTGCAATGTCAATAATAAGGTCACGTATTTCGATAATACCCCTTGGATCCAGCCCGTTTGTCGGCTCATCCAGAATAAGCAGTTCCGGGTTATGGAGTAACGCCCTTGCTATCCCTAAGCGTTGTTTCATTCCCATGGAATATTCTTTTACTTTCTTTTTTCCGACATCTTCAAGATGCACAATTTTCATTGCCCTTTGGATAGAATCTTTATCCTTTACTTTCATCATCAGCCTATGTATATCCAGATTTTCCGCACCGGATAAATTTAGATAAAATCCGGGTGTCTCAATCATCGCGCCAATCCGGGGAAGGTATTTGTGAATGTTTGTATTGAATATTTTGTCTCCAAATAATTCCACGCCCCCGCTTGTAGGGCTTAATAAACCTAACAGTAACCTTATTGTGGTTGTCTTCCCGGCCCCATTTTGTCCGATAAATCCATAAACATCGCCTTTTTCCACCTTCAAATTAACTGAATCTACCGCTTTATGATCTTTAAATTGTTTTACTAACTGGTTTGTCTGTACTAATATACTCATAAGTTTCTCCTTCAATTTATTTGTTGTCTAACAATCTATATGTGGGATTCTACATAATTAACAATATCTTTTACTGTGCCAAAATTCTCAGTCGTAATATCTTCATCTTCTACAATAATGTTATAGGTGTCCTCGATAAATTTAATCATTGAAATAATCCCAACGGAGTAGATACTCCCCAGATCCAATAAGGCTGCTTTTTCATCTATATCTCCTTTCTTTATTTTAAAACTTTGTTCAATGAAGTCTTTAATTTCTTCTTTAATTATCGCCATTTTTCATCTCCTTTCACCCTCTGTCAATTTTATGGATTATCGTTTCGTTCTCTATCGAAATCATGCTTCCCAAGGTCTGGTCAAAGCGCTTGAAAAACTCTGCAACATACCCCATATTTTTTTCATTTCCATAGAAATTCATCGAAAACGTTACTTCATCATAGAAACTGGAACTTGAAAATCCGAATGCCCCCATACATAAACCAAGCCCCCCTATGAAGTACGCATTTTTAACTTTAATATCGGCCCATTGATCTACCACTCTTTCCAAATCCCCTGCATTACCAAAACCGGGCACGCATCCAACCGATTCCCTTTTCAGATAACAGCCGCGGAAAATCAATTCAAAGGGCATGATTTTTAAAATCTTTTCCAATAAAAATACCGTATTTATTCCGGGAATGTTGCCTTTCGAGTATTGAGTAAAATCAATTTTTAAATCAGCAGTCATCTGGCTAAACTGCCCTAAGATATCTTCGATACTGTTTTCAGGATTAATGTAATACTGAAGTAATACTCCGGTGCTATAATTAAATAGGGCATTATTATTTTTGGGCCGGCAATAATTACGCAAATCCAAGGTCAAGAAAAAAGGATTGTACGAAGTCTGTATTTTTAATAGCTCATTCCGATAGGTATAATAAGTTTTATAGTATACTGCACATAGAAAATCATTTAAGGTAAATCCTTTCTCATGGCAGTATTCGATAGCTTTTTCCACATTTTCTTTCTTAATAATATGCTTTACGAAATAGATATTATTTTCTGCTTCTTCTCTGCCCCAAGGAAAAGACGGCACTTTTTCTCTGACTTTAACTTCGGCACTAGACAACATAATCTTAAATCGGCCCCATTTAGAATAACGGGATTTTATTGGTTGAATCGACCGATGATATACTTTGTAATCCGGCCGGATGTAAGTTGGGTCTTTCATGAGTTTGTTATAAATAAAAATAACTAAACGGATATAGTCACTAAAACCGGAAGCATCAGTAAGCACATGGTGTGCCTTGAAAATAAGAGTATCCTTGCTTGCTGTTCTTATTAAAATAATCTTTAATAAAGGGCTTAGCCTGATATCTATTTTCTCCGCAATAAATTCACATATTTTCTCCTGTAAATCCCCGGTACATTCCTCTTTTTCAAAGATGTTGTCTTCTACCGCCCCATTTATATTCTTCCAATATAGATTGAAAAATCCCCGGTCAATATTCAGCTTCAGTATTTTTTCCAAACGAATGGTCTGTCTGATAGCATTTTCCAACAGGTGAGCCTGAAGTTTTCCATCAAACTCAATCAGACAATGCATCTGTTGGTCGGAGCTGCATTCCGCCATATACATAGTCTGGTCAAGGCCTTCAACCGGTATCTTCTTCTCTCTCATAAAGCTCCTTTCATCTCCTGCGGTTTAGATTATTTTTGCCGTAAGGAACGCAGGCTGCGTACGGTTATTTTTTCTACGCCGGTACAATAAACAATTGGCATAAACTTATAAATAAAGTTAAAAATTTTGCCTGATGCCGGGAAGAATATCATTCTCTTTTTCTTTAAACTGCCCTTAATCATAATACTTGCCGCTTTTTCCGGAGAAGCAAGAGTACTTGGAGGGATTAATTTTTTAAAACCTTCGGCCGGTATATTAAGCAAACGCGCATCATCCCATAGTTTCGTATCAATGCCCCCGGCACAGACGACTGATATATTCACCCCAAATTCCTTTGCTTCTTCCCGGAGGGAAGTAGAAAGGCTTATAATTGCTGCTTTTGTTGCCGCATATCCAGTATTAAAGGGAGATGGAACTACCCCGCCGATCGAGGACATATTTATAATGCTTCCGCTTCTTTGTTCCGCCATTATCTTGTAACCTGCCTGCGTGGGGTATAGTACCCCAAAAAAGTTTACATTAACGATATCTTTCCAATGTTCTGCCGTCATATCCCGTGCATCTGCCACCATTGCATATCCAACGATATTAAACAGATAATCTATTTTTCCATATTCAGTTTTGACTTGGTTGAAACAGTTTTCGACTATCTTTTCATCGGTCATGTCCCCGGCAAACAAAATAATCCGGGCATTCCTGCCTTTTTGGCTTTCCTTAAATTCTTCAAGTCCTTTCCGGTTGATATCCATCAGGACAATGACACATTTTTCGTCCCCAAGCTGTGTGGATATTGATTTTCCTATGTCGGAAGCCCCTCCGGTTATAACCACCACTTTCCCGCTAAAATCCATACTCTCCTCCTTATCCTTTTAAGGTTTTTATTTCTTCTGCCAATTGCTTTAGGGTTATATCCTCAACGGCTAATAGTAATCGTTCCGGAATCTCAACCCCAAATTTTTTTTCCACTTCAATGGTAAATTTGACCTGCATATAAGAATCGGCTATATACATCTGCAATATTGAATTTTCATCTTCAATATCCGGTTTTGTACCAAGCATCTCCAAAATTTGAAACAGTTCTTTTATAATATCCATATCCATCATCTCCTAAAAAAACAAAACAAACAGCAAAACCGCTGCGCATAACGCAAGGATTAGCCAATCTGCTTTTTTTGTATATAACTCAACTTGTGTCCTTACTTCCGAATAATTCCGCGACTCCATTGCGTTAATGATTTCATCTGCCCGCCGGAAGGTTTGAGTAAGCAGGGGAAAACTGATGTATTTTATCCGCAAGGCAGGTTTTTTTTGTAGCTGAATGCATCGTGATTTTTGTGCATCCATAATTTCTATGTAATTATCAAATATAAGGGGGATTAGTATGAAAGTAAGACTTACCATAGTAGCAATTCTCACTTCGGAGATAAATGGGAAAGGCCGCAAAATCCATTCGACGGCATTTCTTAAAGAAGAAAGGGATGTGGTCCCTGAGATAACTGAACAAGCCATGATAATCAGCGTAAGGCGCCCTGCGAAGCGAAGCCCGGTTATTACGCCTTGCTGTGAAATATTTGCAATTGGGAAGTTTGGGATTGGTTCCCCGGGAATGAGGAACGCATTTGAGATAAATACAATCAGAATTAAAACGCCAAAGAACCGCATATCTTTGAGCAGGGCGCCAAAAGGCAGCTTTGCCGCCCATATTGCCAGCATTATTAGTGATATAGGCACAAGATAGTGCGGCAGTTTAAGGGCGAAACTTGCCGAAAGGCTTAATAATAGCATACATAGTAATTTAAGCCGGCAATCCATCTTGTGCAATATAGTTTCTTTGTGAAGATAATGGAAAAATGTCATTCCAGCCATGTCATTAAGCTCACCTTTTCTCCATTTTTTAGAGGCATCCGGACACCGTAATTATTTGAATTTTTAATTACTTCTTCCGGTTTTCCGTCCTCTGCTAACCGCCCATTGTGAAAAATAACCAGCCGGTCGGAATGGGCTAACACTTTTTCAAGTTCATGGGTGACAACAATGACGGTATGGCCTGCTTTATGCAGATTTACAATCTGTTTAAGAACAGTAATAATACCGGGATAATCCAAGCCGGTAAAAGGTTCGTCAAAAATAATTATTTCCGGGCCCATCGCTAAAACCCCGGCAATCGCCAGCTTTCTTTTTTGCCCGCCTGACAAAAAATAAGGGTTTTGCTTAGAAAACGCCGTAAGCCCGGTAATTTCTAAAGCCGTTTTTACCACCCTCTTAATTTCATCCGGTGGTAAATTTAAGTTAAGCGGGCCAAACCCGACATCTTCC
Organism: Lachnospiraceae bacterium; assembly: GCA_009780115.1. Classification (GTDB taxonomy): domain Bacteria; phylum Bacillota; class Clostridia; order Lachnospirales; family Lachnospiraceae; genus UBA935. The sequence continues at coordinate 24,341 of WRAQ01000034.1, read as the reverse complement.
TCTACTGTTTGGCCGACAATCTGGCTATCGGAATTTTGAAAAATCAACCCGATTTTTTTTCTTGCTTCCACAATATTTTTGGTTATCGGTTTTCCGTCTAACAGCACTTTTCCTTTTGTCGGAGTAAGCAAGCCGTTCAAATGCCGGATAAAGACGGTTTTACCAGAGCCGTTGGCACCCGTGATTATTAGAAATTCCCCGCTATTTATCCGCAAGGATATATTTGTAACCGCGGTTGTACCATCGGGAAAAGTATGGGTTAGATTCTGCGTTTCCAAAACCGGCATTTACTCATCACCATCATCAGGCTGCTTAAATGAAGCAAAAACCATTTTTTGTTTAAATTGAGGGAGAAAAGCATACCCCAAAGCAACGGCGGCGGCAATTTTAATAACTATTCCTGCTGTAAAAGGTATGAAGCCAATCGTAATTGCTGCCGGCCAGCTTAATTTCATATTAAATTTTAACCACGGCACACCAGCCAAATAGAGAAGAATATTTCCGGCAATCAAAGCAATCATGAGCGAAATTATTGTTACTTTCATTTTTGTTGTTATAAAGCCGATGCAAACACCCATCAATATATATCCGATTATGAAGCCGCCGGTCGGGCCGAAAATAACGGCAAGCCCTGATGTGCCCCCGGCAAAAACGGGCAGGCCGATTAAGCCTAATGCCAAATATAAACTGATGCTGATAAATGCATATTTGAAGCCAAGAAATAGCCCGGCCAACATTACAAAAAAGTCAGCAAGCACAATCGGGACAGGCCCGATTGGGATAGGGATGCTTATATAACCCCCAACAATTATAAGGGCTGTGAATAACGCGCAGTAAACAGTCATGCGGATATTAAGGGTTTCATAATTTTTCATACTTTTATCTCACCTGAAATAAGTGTTTTGATTGCACCTTGCCCTGTCTTTATAATCAAATGGCCGCAGTCATTAATATCCAATACTTTCGCCAGATATTCGTCATTGCCTTCTATCACTGTGACAGTAGTATTCAGCATAAAAAGCCGCCTTTTATATTTTTCGAACAGATGCTTTTCATTTAGTTTTTCTTCACAAAGAATACGTTTGATTATTTCTGCGGCAAGAAAGTCTCTTGTAACGGGTGATTCCCCGTCCGGATATAAGGAACCGGCGATATTTTGAAGCGATTTGGGAAAATCTTTGGTTTTTGTTGTGATATTAATGCCAATCCCAAGAATAATTTTACTGGTATTTTCAAATTCGGTGATTGCTTCAGTCAGAATGCCGCATATTTTTTTCCCATTGAGAAAAATATCATTGACCCATTTTATTTGGGGTTTAAGATTGCAAATATTTTCTATCGTTTCGCACACACATAAAGCAGCATAAGCCGTAATTGCGGTTAGATTATTAAATCCTAATTTATCAGAATCTAAAATAATACTCATATAAAGCCCGCTTCCGGGCGGAGAAAAAAAGCTCTTATTATCCCGCCCTTTACCGGCGGTTTGCCGCTCAGCTAATATCACTGTTCCATGCGGTTCACCTGCTATTGCTTGTGCTTTTGCTTCCCTGTTTGTGGAATCTATTTCAGTATATACTTTAATAGTTATATACTTCCTACCTTTCTAAATTTTGCATATCGCGCGTTAACCAAGCCAGTTGTTTCCATTTTCATTAATATATCAAGATTAAGTTCAATATAACCGGCAATAGATTGTATCGTTTTATCGATATCCATGTAACCGTCGTGATGAACTTCATCAATAATATCATCAATTAAGGCCAATTTTTTTAGTTCTTGCGCCGTAAGTTTCATAACATCGGCTGCTTCTTTTACCCGCGAACTATCTTTCCAGAGTATATTCGCAAAACCTTCCGGTGATACGATTGAAAATATGGCGTTTTCTAACATCGCGATACGGTCAGCGACCGCCAAAGCAAGGGCACCGCCGCTGCCGCCTTCACCAATTATAATTGATATAATCGGCGTTTTGAGCCCGGACATTTCATATAAATTGCCGGCGATTGCTTTTCCTTGTCCGCGCTCTTCTGCTTCTATACCGCAGTACGCACCCTGGGTATCAACGAGGCAAATCACAGGCCGGTTAAACTTTTCAGCCTGTTTCATTAAGCGTAATGATTTGCGATAACCTTCCGGATGCGGCGAACCGAAATTCCGCTTGCTTTTTTCATCAAGCGTATTTGCCCCTTTTTCTTCAGCAATTATTGTGACGGGTATCCCATTAAATCTTCCGATACCACCGATAATTGCCATATCATCCGCAAAAAGGCCATCTCCGGAAAATTCGATAAAATCAGTGAAAAGTTTTTTTATGTAAACTATCGAAGTGGGACGTTTGGCACTACGTGCGGTTTCTACTCTTTTCCATGCTGTATATTCTGTATTTGCGCCCATAACCTCTCCTCAAATACCAGTCATAAAGCAACCAGGGGGTTCGCTCCATGGATTGATAATATTGCCGCTAATGTTTTTCTTATATCGCGCCGGTTTACAATCGCATCTACAAAACCATGCTCTTTCAAAAACTCCGAGCTTTGAAAACCATCCGGTAATGTCTGCTTTATTGTCTGACTTATAATCCGCGGCCCGGCGAACCCAATCAGTGCGCCTGGTTCCGCTAAAGTTATATCACCAAGCATCGCCAGGCTTGCCGTTACGCCTCCGGTTGTCGGGTTGGTCAAAACAACCACATATAATAATCCCGTTTCGTTCAAATGCCGTATTGCAGCGCTGACCTTTGCCATTTGCATTAACGATACCACGCCCTCCTGCATCCTCGCGCCGCCGGACACGGTAAACGCAATCAGCGGCAAACGTTTTTCAATCGCTAATTCACAGGCCCGGGTAAACTTCTCACCGACTGCATAACCCATACTGCCCATCATAAAATATCCGTTCATCACGACTGTTATGCACTGCATATTATCTATTGAGGCAATACCAGTTATAATAGCTTCATTAGACTCTGTACTTTCGCGGGCCTCATCAATTTTTTTTTCATAATCAGGAAAATCAAGCGGATTTGAACCAATAAGTTCAGCTTCCGTTTCAACGAAACTTCCAGCATCAAATGTGTACATAATACGCTGTGATGGTGCAAGCTTATAGTGATAATTACATTTTGGGCACACCATTTTGCTGATATTTAAATCTTCAACAAGAATAATGTTAGGGCATTTATTGCACTTATTCCATAGGCTTTCCGGAATCGGCAAATGCTCATTCGAGCGTTTATGTTTTTGTTTTTGTTTTTTGGGAAATAAACTACTCATTTAATAATCCCTTCTTCAATCCAGGATGTATCATATCCATTTGACTGGAAATCCTGATGCATAATGATTTCCATTAAAAATTCATCATTAATATCAACACCTTCTATATATAATTCCATAAGCGCACGTTTCATCCGCTTAACCGCCGCATCACGGTTCGGGGCATGAACAATAAGTTTTCCTACCATTGAATCATAATAGGGCGAAATTTCCCAACCATCATATAATAAAGATTCAAAACGAATGCCAATACCTCCGGGTAAGTGCCGGATATTGACTTTTCCGCAAGATGGCATAAAATCCTGCCGGGGGTTCTCGGCATTGATACGGCATTCAATCGCATGGCCATCTATCCTGACATCATCTTGAGCGAAACTTAAAGGTAATCCGGAAGCGATGCGGATTTGCTCATCAATAATATCTATCCCGGTAATTGCTTCCGTTACCGGATGTTCAACTTGTACGCGGGTATTCATTTCAATAAAATAGAAATTGCGGTCAGAATCTACCAAAAACTCAACCGTACCTGCATTTATATAACCGCACGCTTTAGCAGCGCGAATAGCCGCTTCCCCCATCTGATTACGCAACTCGTCAGATATATACAAACTTGGGGCTTCTTCAATTACTTTTTGATGCCGGCGCTGCATGGAGCAATCGCGTTCGAAAAGATGTACGGTATTGCCGAATTTGTCAGCCAAAATCTGAATCTCGATATGCCGTACTTTTTTCATAAGTTTCTCAATATATACTGAATCATCACCAAAACAAGCTAATGCTTCAGATTTTGCCCCATAAAACGAATCCGCCAACTCGTCCGGGGTGTCCACACGGCGAATACCGCGCCCGCCGCCGCCGGCTGAGGCTTTAATGAGCAGGGGAAAACCTATTTTTTCAGCAATGGTTTTAGCTTCATCAACATTAGTCAAAATGCCATCGCTGCCCGGAATTACAGGTATCCCGCTATTCATCATCAAACAGCGCGCCTGCATTTTGTTACCCATTTGCGCGATTACTTTATATGGTGCCCCGATAAAGCAAATATTGCATTTTTCACAGATTTCGGCAAACTTTGCATTTTCGGAAAGGAACCCGTATCCCGGATGGATTGCTTCTGACCCGGTAAGAACTGCCGCACTCAAAATATTTTGAATATTCAAGTAACTATCCTTGGGGGCACTTCCACCTATACATACCGCTTCATCAGCCATTTGCACATGTAAAGCTTCGCCGTCTGCCTCCGAATAAACAGCTACGCTACGGATTCCCATTTCATAACATGCCCGAATAATCCGCACCGCAATTTCACCGCGATTTGCAATTAGAATCTTTTTAAACATAGATTATTCACCGGTTTTATTGTAGCGGAATAATAACTGGTTAAACTCTACCATATCGCCTTCTTTGACAGCAATTTCAATGATTTCCCCATCTTCGGCCATATCAATGTTATTCATCAGTTTCATTGCTTCAATAATACACGCCGTTTGTCCTTTCTTAAGTATGTCCCCGATTTTTATCTTTTCTTTTGGCATATGAAATATGCCAACCATGGGTGACTTTACTTCACAGCCGGATTCATCGGCAGTTTGAGATACTACTTGTGGTTTAGGTGGTTCCTGCTGTAAGGGGGCAATTACGGAAATATCCGATTGCAGGCCCGTGCGCTGCTCCATACGGATACGGAAAGACTCCTCCTGCACCTCTAATACTGTTAATTGTGAACTCTGCAACATTTCTATTAGTTGCTTGATTAAATTAAGATTCATTATCCCAACCTCTTTTTTATGTAGCATTTATTTCATCTTTTTTACAATTTCTAATCCGACTGTCATTGTTCTAATACTGCCTAATAATTCTATCTCAACTTTTGCTTGCATTTTATGACGGTTAATCTTCTTAATGACACTTTCTAATCCCATAAAAACACCGCTGGTAATAATTATTCTGCTTCCTTCAATAATACCTTCAAGAAATTCCATGCAATTATTTTCATTTAATAGAGTTTTAAGGAAAGCACGCTCATTTTCTTTTATTGCTATTTTATCTGAATCAGCATAACTTAGTAATTTAAGAGCCACCCGGGATTTTTTTATGTAATCGGGGGCACAAGCTAAAAATTCATTTTCCGGTATTTCAGTTTGCACAAATACATAACCGGGAAACATAATTTCTATCTCTTTTTTTAATTGTTTTTCTTTCCTGAAATATGATTCTTTCATTGGGACAAAGGGTAACACAGCTTCCATTCCCCAGAAATTGCTGATTTCTTCTTTGGCTTTATATTCTTGACCTGTTTTAGCCATAAATACATACCAATTAATCATAATTATTACACCTTTTTAGACAAAGACTAAGCTTCGCCCTTTGACCTGCCTATACTACCGGCACGCTACAGAACAAAGCTTATGTTCATTACTGTTTATCAGAGCGACCCGCCGACTACTGATCCATGTAATTACTTTGATTTACCATAGAAATTGTATAGAAACATTTTTTTACTATTTTTCGCTATAAACCGCATTATACAGCATAAACAAACATAATACAACACTTATTTTTCTTTTGCCCAAGTTATTTTGTTCCCCACTTCTTACCAGTAAGATTTTAGAGCTATTTTTATAGTTATATTATACTGTTTGTACGGCTAATGCTTTGAATGAACAATACCTCCTTATATTAACTCATTTTTCTTTTTATAGGAAAGACATAAAGATACTTACTCATACCGCAGCGCCTCAATCGGGTCCAATTTCGCTGCTTTATTTGCCGGGTAATAGCCGAAAAACAGACCGATACCTAAAGAAAAACCGACGGCGATGATGATACTTTCCAGCGTAGGAAAGGTACCGGTATCAATCAAAGATGTCCCCGCATATCCCAAAATACCGCCAAGCACCATCCCGATAAAACCGCCGATTAAACAGACAATCATACTTTCTACAACGAACTGCATCCGGATATTGCCGTTGGTCGCCCCAAGGGCTTTGCGAGTGCCGATTTCCCTGGTTCGCTCGGTAACGGAAACCAGCATAATATTCATTACCCCGATCCCGCCGACAAGCAACGAAATTCCGGCGATGACCGAAAGGCCGATACTAACGGTATTAAGCATGGTATTAAGTGAATCGAGCATACTTTCCATGCTCATTGTCTGGACTTCAAAATTTTCATTGTTAGTATAATAACGGTTCAGAAAACTCTCGATTTGATGGGCAAAAGCAATGCTGTCAACCGCACTTTCGGCTGAAACTGTAAAGCTTGTATGGCCGTCAAAAGCACCGGCCAGTTTTTTCGCTGTTGTCATAGGGATAAACAAAGACGTAGTTAAATCCCGTTCCGAAGCACTTGACATATTGTAAATAGACATCTCGAACTCATAAACACCGATGATAATAAAGTCATAAATTTCCCGGCCAATATATACCACTATTTCCTCGCCTAAGGCTTTGTTGGTATCACCGCCGAACATATTGTTGACCAGTCGGTCGGAAACGATCGCGACATTGCGGTTCCGGTCAATGTCACGGTCTTGAAAATTGCGGCCTTTCAGCATATTCGTCCCTTCAACAAAGAGGTATTCGGTATTTATTCCGGTCAGATTGATATTGGCATAACGGTGGCCGTCTTTTGCCTGGCCGCCGCCAACATTTTGGGAGATGCTGATTCCGGCGATTGCATCATCATAGCGGATATATAATGCTTCAATCATCTCATTTGTGATTAAATCATCTTCCGTGATATTGCCAAGGCGGCGGCCGCCGTGCATTTCACTGTTCTTTCTTTGCAAACCGACATTGATGTTGTTGACACCAAGCGAACCCATCGCCCCCGTCACCGAGGAACTCAAGCCACTGCCAATTGTCAAAATGCCTATAACTGAAGCGATCCCGATAATAATCCCCAGCATTGTCAGGAGCGCGCGCATTTTGTTTGCTTTTAGGCCTTCCCAGGCCATACGGATGTTTTCTGTGATATTCATGATATTATTCCTTATACAAACAATCCATCACTCATAGTCAGGACCCGGCCGGTTTCGGAAGCAAGTTCTTTGCTATGGGTAATTAAGACGATTGTTTTTCCTTGTTCTTTGTTGAGGGTATGGAATAAGTCCATTACCAGGCGTCCGGTTTTGCTGTCAAGCGCCCCGGTCGGCTCATCGGCCAGAATAATCGCCGGGTCATTCGCCATTGCCCGGGCAATGGCCACCCGCTGCTTTTGGCCGCCGGATAATTCATTCGGCTGATGATAAAGCCGGTCCCCCATCTCGACCATCTCCATCAGTTCGCGGGCGCGGTGGTTACGGTCACGCTGGCTCATTCCGCCGTACATCATTGGAAGCTCGACGTTTTTGACCGCATTCGTCCGCGGGACAAGATTGAAGTTTTGGAAAACAAAGCCGATTTTCTGGTTCCTGATCGCCGAAAGCTCAGCATCACGTGCATCTTCGATAATCGTATCTTCAAGGGTATAACTGCCTTCTGTCGCCCGGTCAAGGGCCCCGATAATATTCATCAGCGTTGATTTGCCGGAACCGGAAGCACCAACAATTGAGATAAATTCACCTCTTTTTACGGTAAGGTCAATACCGTGCAGGATTTCCAGTTCATTTGGCTCACCGATATAAAAACGTTTGATGATTCCCGCCATATTTATGATAATATCATTCATTTATTTTGCCTTCCTAATCTAAAACCCGAACATTATTCCGCTCATATTGTTCCCGCTGGAAATTATCTGGTCAGTTAAGTTAACTGTCCTGCCAATCAATTCACGATAGTTTGACGGTGTATTAATAATCGTAAGGCCCTCTTTGATTCCCGCACCGCTTATTACGATACTTATGTCATTTTCAAGGCCGGTTGTTACCGGTATTTCGACGATTTCATAAGCCATATCACCGTAAGAATTTCCGAGGAATTGAAGCACCATAATACATTCTTTGCCATCGCCATTTGTATAAACAGCATCGTAGGGTACGGCAAGGATACTTTCCTGGCGTTCGACGATAAAGCTAAGGCGGACACTCATACCAATCCGAAGTTCAGTATCGGTATCAGTCACCTTGATCCTGGTTGCAAAAACAGCATCGCCCATTCGATCAGTATCACCCTGCATATTTTTGTTTGAGGTCGGGGCAATGGAAATGACAGTACCGTCATATACTTTATCCTTTGTTGATTTAATCGCTACCGGCATACCTACTTTAACAGTAGCAACATCATACTCGGAAATCGTCGTTTCGATGATTAAATCATTTACATCTTCAATCACGAATAAGACACCGCTTGCGACATTACCTATCGCCGCAAAAACAGCAGTCACCGTCCCCGCTTCGCCGGCTGTCACTTCAGCATCAGCTAAGTTTCGCAGCATCCTTTCATACTCAAGGTCCGATAAATCGGTATTGGCATTTAAGCGGGCAGTGGTCAAACTATTCAGGTTTTGCTGTAAAGAATTTTGAGCGGCTTCTTCAGCGGCAGTTTGTGATTGTAGAGCCGTATCGTAAGCCGCACGGGTTGTTTCAATGTTTTTCGCATAATCCTGAAGAGTAGTATCGGCGGTGGTATAAGCCGCACTTCGCGACCTGACAGCAGTGTCATATGAACCTTGCGCTTGCTCTAAAGCTCTTTCCGCACTGGTTAAGGCCGTGCTTTTCGCCGCAAGGTTTGCTACTGCTGAATTTAAAGCTTCTTGAGCAGCTTTCGTAACGTCTTTTGCTATATTTAGCGCATCTGCTAAATCTGTATCAGTAGGGTCGGCATCATAAGCTGCCTGTTTTATACTCTGGTCAGCTACTGCCGCTTCATAAAGCGCCTGGGCCTGATTGCGGGTATTGGTCGCCGAACTTCGCTCATTCCTTGCCGTATCAAGAGTTGACTGGGCCTGGTCGCGGGCAAGTTTAGTACTGTTTACCTGGCTGTCTTGTGTTACTAAGCTTGAATTTGTCCCATTTTCTCTTGATGCAAGAAAATCATTATAAGTCTTAATAGCCCTTTGCCAATTTTCGTAAGCTGTCCGGACACTTGAATTAGCATTTATCAAACTGGAATTTGTCCCGCTTTCGATGGAATGACGTGCCGCCTGATATGTATCGTTGGCGGTTTTGATTTGTTGGGCGGCGTTTCTTTCTGCATTCGCCATACTGATTTCTTTTGATTCAATCTGGTCTTCCAAACTGGCAGTATCAAGAGATAAAAGCGGTTGCCCAATCGTTACAACATCACCAACTTCAACCAAAACATTATCAATCCGATAGTTTTGTCCGGAATAAACTTTATGCGAATTATTACTTTCCACTGTGCCGGTCGCATTGATAGTATATTCGATATCCGTAATCAAAAGTTCGGTTAAGTCCATCCGCGATACCAGATTATCCGGCAGGCGGTCACTGGGGCGGAGGATAAAAAAGAGAACAATTGCGGCGGTTATTACACCGCTGACAATCCATTTAGGTTTGATTTTTCGCTTGCGTTTTACTTTAACCTTCGTTTCTTTATTTTCGGCCTTATTCTTGTTAATAAATCTTTCGGGTAATTTAGTTTTCATTATGTTTCCTATGCTTTCATAATATCTTGAGCAAATTGAAAAGTGGCATTATGAGCTTCTCATATACGAGTCCCTCATAATACCACTATATCGGTTTTGAAAAATTTGTCCATAAAATCAATCGAAAAAAATATGAAAAGTTTCTAAAGTGAATTGCATCATTATTGTGTGGGCGGTTTGCCGTGAACAGTAACGACTACTTCGCCGGCTTCTGCGCGGCACTGTTGATTGCATCGGCCACACAGTTAGCATATATACCTGACGACGATTTCCCGCCCATATGTACTTTGTCTGAAGCTAAAAGATTTACCTGTGAACTAATCGTATTATTCCAGTCGGCAATTGTAATAAAATCATAAGTATCCGGTAATCCCCGCATCCATTCCGCCGTTGCATTAGTAAGCTTTGAATTGTCATTCGCCCGCCCGTCAAAAGGGGTAACGAAAATCAATTTGTGCCCGGGATTCAAAGTTTCGATCATTTCATTAAATAACTTTTCGTAATTGTTTGCCCCGTTAGTACCAAGCGCAATAACAACGAATTCACGTAATTCACCGCGATTTTGCAAATCAGTCAGAATACCATTACCATCCCTGACCGGCCGCCCGACTTCGGCTTCAACAACACAATCGGGAATTAAATCCTGCATTGCCGGGGCCGCCCCGAGCGGTACCGAATCGCCGATGACCGTCACACCCCCGCTGACACTTAATTGCAGCGGGGCTGGTTCCGGCGGCGGGGCAAGTACTTCCGGTACTTGTTCTACTGTTTCCGTTTGCGTTAGGTTTGGCTCAGGGGCACTAACCGCTTCGCTTTCGGTTAATAGATTCATTATAAGCGGCCGGCCAATATCATAAAGAACCGGCTGTCCGGATATATTCTGCACTTTCCGCTCAAGGGCGGCAATATTGTCGGCATCCTGTTTGACATAACTAATCGCAAAATCAGTTTCAATGCTGGTAATCGCCGGAGCGCGGAATAAAACAACGGCATTAAGAATCAGCGCAACAACTAATGAGCCGGTAACAACCGCGGTTACAAAACCTTTGTTCTTCAAACCGCTCTCATGCCCCGAAGGGATAAAGACCCGCTCAGCTTTATAGAACATCAGGGCAGACAAGATGAAAGTCAAAGTAAGGGTTACTAATGAAGCAATTAAATTATTAATAAATAAGGTCGAAAAAACGACATAGAGCGGCCAATGAAACAAGTATGCATCATATGATACATCAGCAGCCCCCCGAAGCAGGCGTGGTTCATCTTTCTCCGGCGGAGTCAGGCAATGCAAAGCGTGAGTTCCATAAATAAGCCCGACTGTCAAAAGTGAAGTAAGTAAGAAACCGTAATGATAAATAAATTCATCGGCAAACTTGTATTGGATGGAATCATAAAATATCACAGCAGCGAAACCTAGGGTAATTATAATCGCACCAAATACGGCAAGTTTAATATGTTTCGGCTGCCAACCTGCTGTTCTTTCTTTCTGATGTTCCACCCCCCATATTGCGGCGGCAAACGAGCCAATAAAGAAAGGCATTGAGCGGGCAAAGGTATTAAAATAAATCGCATCAAGTGAAACATCGCTATTGTACATATTTTGCAAATATAAGTATGAGCAGACGGCAAAAATGCCGGATACTATCAAAACCAAAGACCTGAAGCATATAAAAACTTTTTTGCTTTCATCAGCAAAAATAGCTTTCGCAAACAGGGCAAGGACTGCGCATATTAACCCCCAAACCAGATAAAACTGCATCTCTAGCGCCAATGACCAAGTATGAATATATACCTGGGGAAGTAAACTTGATTCATAACTTCCGCCGGTTACTATTTGCATCCAGTTCATGACCAAACCAAGGGCCGATGAAACTTGCTTCGTTATCCCAACGGACAAATCAGGTGAGGCTAATAATAAAAACGGCAGGGTAAAAATAACGGCAAGATAAAGAGGAATCAATATCCGTTGCGCCCGCCGTTTGTAAAATTTAAACAAGGCGAATAAATCCCTTTTCCAAACTTCTTCAATAATAAGGGCGGTAATAAGGAAACCCGAAAAGGTGAAGAAGATATCAACACCAAGAAAACCGCCGGGAAAATAATCGTAAAATAAATGATAACCAAGAACAAGGAAAAGACCATAAGCACGTACCGCAGCAAACCATTTAATCCGCATAACGAGTCACCTGTATCCCTTCTTCCCATATTCCGTGAATCACTTCATCCCCGTTGGTAAGGATGCCCACGCCGTCAAAAAGGCCATCTTTGAACTCTCCCTCATATGACCAGCCTTCCGGGCTAAAGTATGAGCCATTTCCATCAAACTGTCCGGCAGCAAATGTACCTTGGTATACAACTGCACCACTTCCCAATGTATATGTACCCTGCCCTTCGGCCAAACCGTTAACAAAACCGCCGGTATATACCGACCCGTCCGGAAAAGTGAATGTCCCGGCACCATTTTGGCCGCTGTCACCTAGAAAACCTTCATACCGCCACGACTGTCCCGTGAAAACATCATTTGTTTCACCGCGTTCGTACTTAATATCATTATTGTTGAACTTGAAATCCCCGCTAACAATTTGGCCTTCAGCAAAGTTTCCTTTAAAACTCCAGTTATTATTATTACCAATATAATTCCCTGCACCGGCAAAACGGCCAACGCTAAAATCACCTTCAAAATGGCCGCCATTAATAAAAGTCATCAAACCATGGCCGGTGAAACGGCCATTCCTTAGGTCGCCGGTGTAATTAAATTCATTAAAATCTTCATGGAAAACTTCTTTCAGACTATCGCCGCCGATTGCGCCAAGAGCATAGGCGGCAAAAAGTGCGACTACGGTTATTATCGTCACCGTTATCATTATCTTTAGTGATTTGCCCATCCTACACCTCATGTTTGCACTATTGTTGCAAAAAACATTGCAAAACATTGATTTTTGAACTATTTTAGCTATAAATGGTAATACCAAAATCATAACACATCGGGCCGGAATATGCAATTTTCTGTTGATACTAATTTTCGCATTAAAAAACACCGTTTTTTCGCACGCAGCTTAAGAACGGTGTTTTAAATCATTGCAATGAAAATTTTTTTATCCCATTTGTTTTGCTACTTCGGCGGCAAAGTCTTCTTCTCTCTTTTCGAGGCCTTCGCCGGTTTCAAAACGGATGAAACGTTTAACCGTAAGATTTGCATTATTTTCCTTGGCAGTAGCGGCAACATATTGGCCGACTGTCTGTTTGCCATCATCGGCCCTGACATAAACTTGCTCTAACAAGCAAATTTCTTTGAGCTGTTTTGCCAAACGGCCAACCATCATTTTTTCGATGATTTCCTGTGATTTTTGCTTTTCAGCCGGTAACTGTGAGTTTTCAAGTAATGCCTGTGCCAGTAAAATTTCTTTTTCTTTTTCTTTATATTCTTCTGAAATTTCATCAGTTGAAACATGAAGCGGTGACATTGCTGCAATCTGCATTGCCAAATTGGTTAAAGCATCTTTGATACTATCATTTATCACATCCGTTTTAGCTTCAATGATAACACCAATCTTGCCGCCGCCATGGACATAAGTTGCAACCATTCCGTCCGTTGCTACTACTTTTTCAAAACGGCGGATATTCAAGTTCTCGCCAATCCGGGCGACTTTTTCCACTAATGCATCTTTAATCGTTTTTGAATTGTCAACTTTCCAGGCTTCGGCAAGGAAAGTATCAATATCAGTTGCATTTGTTTCGGTTGCCTGTTCGGCAACGTTCATGACAAATTCCTGGAACTCTTCATTTTTTGCGACAAAGTCAGTCTCTGAATTAACTTCGACCACCGCAGCGACTGTGTCTGATTTCCGGGCTACCCGGCATAAACCTTCAGCGGCTATCCGGCTGGCTTTCTTTTCTGCTTTTGCCTGGCCATTCTTCCGTAAATATTCCATCGCTTCTTCTATATTTCCGTTGCACTCACCCAGAGCTTTTTTACAGTCCATCATTCCGGCGCCGGAGAGTTCACGTAATTCTTTTACCATTCCTGCTGTTATTTCCATCTTTAATTCCTTTCATTTTCATAATTTCTATTATCTGCAAACTTTGACCTTGGAATCTATGATTCGTTTAATGTAAAATTTGCCATATGAAGTCTAGTTTTTCTTAAGCGGTATACTCTACTGTCATAAAAATTTTCTTTAGTTTCAAGCTTTTGCCCGGCACCATATCTTTATTCAGCGGCTTCCGCAACTATTTCTTCTATATCTAATACTTTAGCGGCCGGCGCTTCTTCAGAAACAGGGGCTTCTTCGGCGGCTTCCGGTTTTTCAGATGCTTCTTTCATAGCGGTTAAAGCTTCGGCACCTTGGTTTGCTTCGATAACCGCATCAGCCATCTTGGAAACAATTAATTTCACGGCGCGAATCGCATCATCATTACCAGGGATAATGAAATCAAGTTCTTCAGGGTCACAGTTAGTATCACCAATACCAATTAAGGTGACACCAAGAGAATGAGCTTCCTGGACACATATTCTTTCTTTTTTCGGGTCAACAACGAAAATCGCATCAGGCACCCGTCTCATTTCCTTAAGGCCGCCTAAGTTCTTTTCAAGTTTTTCCCACTCTTTTTTGATTGCAATAACTTCTTTTTTCGGTAAAATATCAAAGGTACCGTCTTTTTCCATTTTTTCAATGGCTTTCAGCCTTTCAATCCGGCTTTGAATAGTTTTGAAATTGGTCAGCATTCCGCCAAGCCATCTTTCACTTACATAAAACATACCGCAACGTTCAGCTTCGGTTTTAATCGCATCTTGAGCTTGCTTTTTGGTTCCGACGAAGAGAATTGTACCGCCCTGTGAGGCTACTTCGAAAATTGCCCGGTAGGCTTCGTCAACTTTTCCGACCGACTTCTGCAGGTCGATGATGTGGATTCCGTTTCTTTCGGTGAAGATGTAAGGAGCCATTTTGGGGTTCCATCTTCTGGTTTGGTGGCCAAAATGCACACCGGCTTCAAGTAATTGTTTCATTGATATAACGCTCATGTTTACCTCCATTTGGTTTGTTCTTCCGCTACAGTAATTTCCGCTTTCCATCCAAACATTAGAAGAATGATGCGAAGCAGCATTCTTCAGTCATGAAGTACTAATAATTTTTAAATGCAGTCTTTTGCACCTTAGAATTACTCTTCATGTTGGACACCAGAAAGTTAATCTTGCAACGTGTTTTTTTCACAACATTCGGATTATAACACAAAAATAAAGGCTAGACAAGAAGATTTTGCGAAAAGTGGCTAAATGCGGCTAAATGGCTAATTAATTGTTGCGAAAAGCGGCTGAATTAATAAAAAAAGAATTGCATAACATAACAGGTGTTATGATATGCAACTCTCTCAAGAAAAAAATCAATGTATTACTACTAGAAAAAGGAGCCAAAAATGTTACCGGTGGAGAAATTATTAGTAAAACCTCCACTGGCATTGTAGGTATTAGATCTTGTTGCTTCATTTGCGGCGGTAAAGTCGATTAATGAAGACTGGGCCGAAACCTGAAAAGCGAAAGAGCCGGTGCCATGGAATAATGATTGGACTGTCGACATATTGGCCTTTTTGAAAGCATTTTCATCTATTGACATCCTGCCTTCAGCATTTACGGTTATGCCTGCCTGGCCAAGCAGATTCTTGTTGGCATTGGCCATATTGGTCAATGAATTAATCCGAGAGGTAATGCTTGAGGTATTTGATTCACGGCCTTTTTCAATAAGATTATTGAAATCATTAACAAAAGTCGAAACCGCTTTGAAAATAGCATCGGTATCCAACCCTCTTGTAGTTGTTTTAACACCTTTGTCATCTGTGGTGGTGATATTCGTTTCACTAAAAACTGACCGCGAACCGGTTGCAAGTAAAGCATCCGCTGATTTCTTTAATGTGTCCGCATTATTCTGGACATCTCTTAGCTGTTTGCTGCTGTCTCTTGAAGTAGATAAAGAACTATTGACCATTCCATTAACCCGGTCCCGGTCAGGGCCGTAATAGGCGTTCATCAGTTTGCGGTAACTACCGTTTCTGATACTGGCATGATCGGAAAGAAAATTAAGATTCGCGGCTCCGCCGGCAACACCTGAACGGGTTGGCAGGCTATTGAGCAACATCGAATAGTCCCCTCTGGTATTGTATCCTGTTAAAGCTGTCATATCCATCTTCATATGTTCACTCCTTTGATTGTGGGCGGCTATCCTTGCCGGCTATCCTGTTCTTCAAGATAGCTTTTCATATAAGTTGAATTATGAAATATATTCAAGTCATTTGCTTAATAATAGCATAAAATCTGGTAAAAATCAACATAAAAACATTGACAAATATATATATATTTCTTATATCGGTATATCTTTAGGAAAACTTTACCTTTTAAATTGATTTTGTGAATAAATTTACATGATAATAAATTTTGACGATAAAAGTTGACATTAAAAGAAAAAGGGAATAGAATGATACCTAGGTCAAAAGGTTATGTGATTCATGCAGCACGTAACAATCCGTAGATATCAACCGTAAGCAGGAATGGCGGAATGGCAGACGCGCACGGTTCAGGTCCGTGTGAGGGTTTCCTCATGAGGGTTCAAGTCCCTTTTCCTGCATTTTTTATAATTTTAAAGGTACATGCTTATTCAAATTCCCAACTTCGGCAAAGATTTTCCAGTAATGTACCCATATTTTCAATTGCATTTACATTATTTTCAATATTTTTTGCAAAGTTTATGCAATTTTCCCGGAAAGAATCGGAAGTAATATTATTTAAGAGTTCCGATATAGTTTTGGGGTTCCATAAAGCTGGTGGTAAATATTCGGCAATTTTGAGTTGCTTTGCTTTAGCACCATTAAACGGCCGGTCAACATAATCTCCTAATATAAGCTGCGGGATACCGGCTAAAGCGGCTCCGCTTAATGTCCCAATTCCCCCATGATGGATAATCGCTGAAACAGAACCTAACTTGTTACTTAAGTCCGGAATATATTTTATCCATTTTATTGACTGCGGAAGATTATTTGGCACCATTTCTTCATAACGTGTAAGTAAAACTGCATTTTTTCCAGATAACTTACATGCCTCAACACTAAATGGATAAAATTCAGGCTTTAGCATTTTCCCTGTGCCGCCAGTTATTAAGACCGGCTTTTCACCATTATTATTTAAGTATTCAAATTCATCTTCATTTGTTTTCGTGAATTTTGGAAGAGGAAATCCAACCGCTTTTATTGGTTTCGGCCAAATATTATCAACCGGCGAAAACCACTCCGGCCATAAAGCAATATGCAAATCAGCACTACTTTGCCATTCAATCCAGCTTTTTATCGGAGGTAATCCAAGAGTTTTACGTAATTCATTTGATTCCTGTTTCAATCCGGTGCCAAACAAGTGATCAAAAGCTAACATGCTATGTATTTCAAAGGGGTTCATGAATACACAAACTAATGGAATATTAAATTTTTCAGCAGCAAGGAATGCGGATAAGCTGGAGCGATTTTTAGCTAAAATAATTGAATCCTTTGGCGTTAAGCTACTTACAATCTTCTCATATTCAGATATTTTAGTATCAATATTTTCATATTTTTCTCTAAATGCACTAATAGAAGCATAATCATTTACTGATAGTATCTTAGAATTTAAATCATTTATATATATAAGATATTCTTCTTTTGTTTCCCAGGGCACAAACTCTAATGACGCATTGTATGCAAGTTCCTCATAATAACTATGAGTAAACAGTGTAACCTTATGCCCTCTTAAAACAAGCGATTTGCCAATATTTATGAATGGAATTATATCTCCATCAGTCCAATGAGTTGTTATTATAATATTCATTATTTTTTAACCATCTGCTCAATTATTCTATTTATTTTGTCACTGAAATTTTGATTTTTTGCCTTTTGGGAAAAATCTCTACATTTTTTCAGCGTACCCGGTTGAAAAAGCCTTAGTAATGCCTCCGCAAGAAATGCCGGTTTCCACATCGCAACAGGCAAAAATTCTGCTATTCCATATTTAGCAAGTCTTGCTGCGTTATCTGACCTATCGGCATAAAACGGTAAAATTAGTTGCGGGATACCGGCATAAACAGCTTCGCTTAAAGTACCTATCCCGCCATGATGGATTATTGCTTTCGCATAATGCATCACTTCTTTGAGAGGAATGTGTTTGCGTACGGCTATACCGCTTTTAATCGATATCGGGATTAACTCGTCATGCGGGATAACTAAAAGAGCTTTTAGTCCAAGCATATAACAGGTGTCGTGTGCGACCTGATAAAATTCCGGTTTTATCATCTTACTTGTTCCGCCGGATATAATAATTAGTTTTTCATCCGTGCTAAATAGTTCGGCTAGTTCTTCCGGTATTTGCGGGCTATTTTCGTCTTCATTCTGATGAAAATCCAATGTAACTAGGGAAGACGGCCATTCATCACCTTTATCAGCGAACCAATCCGGCCACAAACCAATTGATATTTCAGGTGAGCAAATCCACTCGGTCCAATTTTTAATTGGTTCAAGCTCAAGTTTAATTCTAGCTTTATTAATTTCGATAAGCATTATTTCACCCATTATCATTTCATGGATTGACAGATGATCTATGTAATTGGGTGCAAGAAATACCGAAGCAACGGGAATATTGTGTTTTTCTGCAGCAATAAGTGCAGAAATACTGGAACGGTGCCGGAAAATAATAACAGTATCACTTCTATCACAGTACGCGATAATCTTTTCATACTCATTAATAAGTTTTTCATAATTGTGAAACTTTTCATTAAATGTAACCGTTCCTTGCAAATTATGAATAGGGTCACTTAGAAGCATTAAATTATCTGTCATTTCCCGATGTTCTTCTTCAGTATCCAACGCAACAAACTGAAGCCCGCTTTCAACAGCAAGCTTCTCATATACACAATGCGTAAATATAGTGACATCATGTTTGTTTTGCTTTAAAACTTTTCCCATCCTGATAAAAGGGATAACGTCCCCGCCGGTCCAATGTGTAACTATTAATATATTTGCCATTATTTTATACTTTCCTGTAATTTAATTCGCTCTTCATCAGACATGCCCTCTATTAAAGTAAGGATTTCCTGAATATCGTTTTCATCAGCATTTTTAACAATCTCACATTCGATTATTTTTGCAAGGTCGGCTATTGATTGTCCTGCGGTTAATACATCTATTAAAGATAAAGTGATATTAAATTTTTGATTTAAACTTATTATCGATTTTATTGCTAATAATGAATGTCCGCCAAGTTCAAAAAAATTGTCATAAATACTGATTTCATCTAAAAGCAACATTTCTTTCCATAAAACGGAGATATCTTTTTCCATTTGGGTCCTTGGCAGGATAATTTCCCTTTCATCATAGGTTATTTCGATTGGCTGCCCGCCAAGCGCTATCCGGTCTACTTTACCGTTTAAAGTCAGCGGTATATTACTTACTGAAATAAACAAGGAAGGAATCATATATTCGGGTAGTTTTTTTCTTAACTCATTTTTTATTTGTTCAGTAGTTATCGTATTATCATCACTAAGGCGATAATAAGCAACCATCCGGTGATCAGAATGAGATAAAGTCTGAATAACTACGACAGCTTGAAGAATAGCCTGTAAAGTTTCCATTACCGCTTCAATTTCATTAAGTTCAATCCGGTATCCGCGAACCTTAACCTGCAAATCAGCCCGCCCGATATATTCAAATGAACCGTCGGCTAATTTTTTACCAAGGTCCCCTGTTTTATATAAGCGGGTGTAATTTCCATTATCGCAGCGCAAAGTAATAAATCTTTCTTTCGTTAAATCAGGTTTTTTATAATAACCTCTTGCGACACCCTCACCGCCGATGTATATCTCACCAATTTCACCATTATCAAGTATATTTAAATTTTCATCAAGAATATAAACAATTGTATTGTCGATTGGTTCTCCAATCGGTACAACATCTTCACCGCTACTTACCTTTGTAAACGTAGACCAAACCGTTGTTTCCGTAGGCCCATACATATTCCAAACACTACCACATAAATCAACAAGATTATTTGCCAGACTGCGCGGCATCGCTTCGCCGCCACAAACAGCTTTTAGATTTTTATTCCCTTTCCAACCAGATTCAATAAGAATAAACCAACAAGCAGGAACCGCCTGAAATATGGTTATTTCATGTTTTTTTATTAGATCCATCATTTTTTTGCCGTTATAGGCGCAGTCATCATCACATATTACAAATGATGCCCCGGCATATAGAGGTAGTAGCGTTTCAAATATTGACATGTCGAATGAAAATGTTGTTATTGCTAGGATGCAATCATTTCTATCCATCCCCGGATGCTTAAGCATTGAACATAGAAAATTATTAAGTGCATTCCGTGCTATTTCAACACCCTTTGGCTTTCCCGTTGACCCGGAAGTATAAAGAACATAAGCAAGGCTGTTACTATTGATAGTTAAATTTAAGTTTTCAGAACTTTCGTCAGATATTTCATTCAGATAGTCATTGATTGTTATCTTTTTTATTGGCAAATCAAACTGAAGATTAAGTAACTGCAATTTTGTATTGCTCAATATCATATCAATCTGCGAATCTTTTATTATATATTCGAGACGTTCGGAAGGATATGCCGGGTCAAGCGGTAAAAACGCACCTCCTGCTTTAAGTATCCCTAAAACAAAGATAATAAAATCAGGTGTCCTTTCCGAATAAACACCTATAAGCACTTCCGGCCCAACACCAAGTTTTCTTAAATAGTATGCTAACTGATTAGCACGTTTATTAAGCTCATCATATGTGACAAAGGTGTCATTAAAATGAAGTGCGGCCGCATTTGGTGCTTTTTTAACATTCTTCTCAAAAGCTATATTAATATCAATTAAATTATCCATTGTTGCATATCCTTTCCATTCCAACTAACTTATTAATCTCTTCCGATAATTCACAGATTTTAAGTCCGGGGTTTTCAGCTATAATTTTCAAAATTTCCTTAAAACATTCAATAAATTCACATATCATTTCGCGAGTATAGAGGGCGGTATTGTAATCAAATCTTCCGTAAAGGCCGATATCATCATCATCAAAAAGAAATAGTGATATATCAAATTGAGATGATTTAATCGGGATATGTAAATACTTTGATATTACCCCATCTAAAAACTGATCATTATCGCGGGTATAGATTTGATGAAAAATAAACATTATCTGAAAAAGAGGCGAATAAGCCGGCTCACGTTTTCTATTCATTGAATAATAAACATGCTGCGACGGTACATCATTATACTTTAATGTTTCAAGTATGGTATCTTTCACTTTTTTAATCACTGTACAAACAGTATCATCTTTATTTATAATGGTTCTATATAATAGCATATTAGATAAGTCACAAATTAAATTTTCTAAAAAATCATAGTTTCGTATTGAAAAAGGCGAACCAATTACGATATCAATTTTATTTGTAAATTTGAATATCAATATTTTCAGAGCAGAAAGTAAAACAGTAAATAAGGTGGTATTGTTTACCGCCGACAACTCTTTTAATTTCTTTTTGATTTCTTTATCAATATAAAATTCTTCTGATAAGCCATTAAATGTTTGCATCGTGGGACGCTCTGATTTCGGCGGGAGAGTTATATTTTTGTCATAACCTGATAATTTAGCTGTCCAATCAAGTATTTTTTCTTTTAGGCCGTTCGTTTCGTAATTTTCTCTCTGCCAAACTGCAAAGTCAGCAATTTGGCGTTCAAGTTTCGGAAGCTTATGCCTCTCACCAAAAGCAAACCATGAATATAATTCCTTTATTTCTTTCATTAAAATAATCTGTCCGCCGGCATCACAGATAATATGGTGCATTCCCCACCAGAGAATATATTTTTCATTTGATATTTTTATTAGTTGAACCCGAAATAACGGACCTTTTACAAAGTCATAAGGTTCTAGGGAAAGGTCACTCAAAATCTCTTGAGCATAAGCGATATGATTTTCCGTATTTTTAAATTCAATATCAATAACCGGCAACTTAAAATTTGAAAATAATAAAATTTTTTGAAAGATTCCTTCATCATTTTCAATAAAAACTGTCCTAAGAACTTCATGGCGCCTGACTATTTCAGTAAAAGTTTTTTCTAAAGCATTTATATCTAACTGGCCGGATAATTTATAAGCAAAAGATAAGTTTAGCGCAAGGTCATTAGGCTGTAATTGATTTAAAAAATAAAACTCTTCCTGGCTAAATGATAAGGGAAATAAATTTAAGCCCTCATTGCGTACTTGTTTTTTGATGTTTGTTTTTACACGTGTTTTAGATAATAGATAATAGAATAACTCAGTTTTATTTTGCAAACTATTATTATTCATGTTGGTATATCCTCTCTATACTTTTACTAAAGTTTTTTCATTCCAGTAAAATCTAAAAAAATCTTGCTCCGCACCGGTAAGGTTTAAAAAATCTTCTTGATATATTCTGGAAAAAAATTCAATCGCACTTATTTTAAAATCATTTGTCGGCAATTGCTCAATCAGTTCAGCTATTTCATCTTGCGAAGCTTGGTTTAAATGGCGATTATAAATATATAGCATTTCTAATGAATTTCTTAGCAACTCATCAGTAAAACTTTGTATTTCATAAAAAACGGATAAATCTGCTTGAGTCCGCATTTTTTTCTCAACATTAAACCATTTTTTCAAGGTATTATCAAAATCATTAAGCGGGGTACTGAAAACCGGACTATAAATACCAAAATCATAAAGCGTTTTATTTTGATATGCATCCAGTATCCTTTCAGAAGTTCCATAATGTCTGCTATATACATGGAAAGTCCCAACAAACCATGATAATGTTCCAATTTCGTTGCTTGTCCAAAATGACATCATTTCTTGAAGAACTGACCACTCAAAACTATTGATACCGCCAAAGCCCCATACGGCATCATTTGCCCTTACGGCAACATCTAAATGTAATTTGCCGTCCCGCTCCATGAAATGTAACCAATTATTACAGGGTACATCTTTGGTTTCAATATAATCACGTTCAGGGTCAAAAATAACCATTGCAGCTCGTTTGGTATTACAATCCTCATTAATCAATCTAGCGACTTCTTTAAATTGGTCTATACCTTTCCAGTTTCTAAGGCGAGGGCCATAAGCTGCCCTCCATACTATTCCATCATCAGAAAATTCAGTTGCCCTTGGTAAATATCGCGAAAGAAATGCCATATCATCCCGTCCGCCTAAAACCCACATTGTTTCCGCTATAAGAGAAAAGATATTGTTTCTCCGATGTTTTAGAACGAGAACTCTTTCTTTAGGATGCGTTATCTCTAATAATTGC
Organism: Lachnospiraceae bacterium; assembly: GCA_009780115.1. Classification (GTDB taxonomy): domain Bacteria; phylum Bacillota; class Clostridia; order Lachnospirales; family Lachnospiraceae; genus UBA935. Next base: position 1,187 of record WRAQ01000034.1, on the reverse strand, counting down.
GATAATATTTCTGTCTGTTCATTTCCTCTTGTTACGATACGGGTACCGTTTCTCATTATTTTTTGCAATATATCAATAAAAGCAACGGTTATATTAATTTTCATAAAACACTCCTAACTATGTCATGCAATTTCGGCAATAAAGCATCAATATCAGAATATTTAATTACATTAATACTGTCGCATCCACTTATCATTGCCGACAACTGTTTTTTATTGTTCTCTCTAAATAAAGCAACAACCGGAACTTTTTCCTTAACTGCTATACCGATTTCATATCCAACGCCCAAACTCGGATAAGTCACTTCTGCAACTACTACATCTGAACTTAATAACCAATCTAAGTCTCTATCATGTATATATTTATCAGTGAATTGGCTTTGTCCTGCTAATGAAAGGCTATAGTCACCAACATGTTCAGTTAATACCTCACCATATTCTTTTAATACAGCAATAATTTGATTGTAATATTCAACGTCATCTCTTCCGGCTCTTATTGAACCTGCAAAATAAATTTTCATAGGTACCTCCTTAATATTTAATCTTCAGTTTTATTATCCACAACCCCTTCAAAAGGTTTTAAACCGAAAAACTCACGCCCTTTCATAAATCTTACTACATTGATGATACTGCGAATAGTTTCATCAATAAGGAAAGTTATAAATAAACCTATCATCCCAAATCCAGCAACAAAAATAAGTATATATGATATAAATACAACCAGAGTTGTTCCAAAGATTTGTCCGTATAACATCCATTTTGTATCACCCATACCCTGTATCCCAAGCCCGATTACATTGTTGATTGATCTTGGAAACATTGTTATACAAATAATCAGCATAAATTGTGCCGCCGATTGAATCATTACTTGATCATTTGTAAACAATGAGAGTAAACTATTTTTAAAAACTAAGAATATAACAGAAATAGCAGCACAAATGATTAAGGCAATCCACATACATCTGAAGCCTATACTTATTGCAAGTTTATGATTCTTTTCCCCCGTTTTTTGGCCAACTAATGTTAATGTTGATCTGGCAAAACCCATATATATTATGTTTGGCAACATTTCAAATGAGAAAATTAAAGTATAAATCCCCGCGGACATAATATTAATTAAATTTAAGAAAGATATTACTATTATATTACCGATATTCCAAAGAGAAGATTTAAACCCGGCCGGAAGCC
>WRAQ01000033.1 GCA_009780115.1 Lachnospiraceae bacterium | reverse complement strand
TTATTTATCAATCATTATTAACTTCTGCGCTGCCGGTCGGCTTATTTGCTGTTTTGTATCAAATTAATCCCTTGATTAACCAGCGCATATATTATTATTATTTTAACCGGCTGAATGAAAATAATGAGTTTATTTTTAGTAAAGCAGAGGTATGGGGAAATTATTACGGGATATTTTTGGTTATTATCGGAATTTTAACCGCTTTTGTCAGTATGATTTTTATGAAATCATCCCGGGCGATTTCCGCTTCTTGGGTTCGCGAAGAACATCGGGCCGGAAAAGAGCAATTAATGCAGGCAATAACCGGTACAATTGTCGCGGCGGTTCCCCTGGCGGCCCTGACGGCGGTCCTGGCAGAACCAATTGCTTCTTTGCTTGAGATAGGGGACAAAGAAATAACGATGAAACTATTGCAAAGCGGCAGTGTTTTGCTTGTGCTTTTTGCGTTTAGTTATTTTTGGTTTGATTTGTTAAAACAATTTAAGCGGACGGTGCAAATGCTTTTGCTTGCCGGCGGCGGCTTTTTAGTACATATTATATCACTTATTGTGATAATGCCATTGATTAATGACGTTGAACAATTAATTATGGGAATAATTGCGGCTAATATTATTGGCGCTTCATTTAGTTTTGTCCTGGGCTTTTTCTTGGTTGCCCGGATGCTTAAGTATCAAGGTGAATGGATAAATAAGAATATACGGACATTAGCGATAACGATTCTTTGTAGTGCAATAGCTGGCTTGATGGCTTTGTTCCTTAGTAAAGGAATCCTTAATTTGGTTGGCCCGGCGGTGACAATTTTGATTTGCCTGGTTATTTCAATAATTGCTTATTTTATCCTGATGATGCTTTTCCGGGGCCTTACAGTTGGTGAGCTTGACCGCCTGCCCGGCGGGCAGCTACTAATAAAAATAGGCAGGTTATTCCGGTTTTATTATTGAGGCTGGCCGTGAGTGACATTCTGACTTCGCAAGCAGACCTTGAGAAATTATTGAATAGAAAGGAAGGCAAAAATAACTCGCAGTTGCCTTAGGTCGCCTTCTTCCCGAGAGAAAATGTGAATTAGAACCAATTAGGCCGCAGCAACGAAGAGTATTTATTGCCTGACTTGCTGATTAAAATTAGAATTACTGGATAACATACCGGTTTTTGGTTGATACTATTTACATGAAGATTGTAAAAGGCTTAACCGCATTTATATTATTACCGGCATTTATGTTTGGCGGCGGCTTTGCTGTTGGAACAATTGCGATGGATTATTTTTATCCGGGCCGAAATTTTACTACCGAGGATTTAATGAGACAGGTCCGCTTTGACCAAAGAATAGATGAAGACTGGCTTAAAGCCGATTGGCCGGTTTCGGTGCAAGCATCTGATTTAACCAGAGCCGGTATAGGGGAACCGGAAGAGCCGGGAATGCAGAATACACAAGGTGGCTTGAACGAAGATATGCAAACTGATACTGCGGCCGCTGAAACTTCCCTAGTAGATAATTCGGTTGGTGATGCGGTTTTGGTTTCGCTTCTTGGCGGGTCATCGATAAATGCTGATACTATCTATGTAATCCAAGAATATTCGCGAAGTACACGGACTCTTACAGAAGAGATAATTCCGGTCCCGGAAAATTTTATCGGAATGGACCATGCAATTTTTAGCCAGGTAATGGCGGATTTTGACCGGTATCCAACCTTAAGTGAAATGCAAAAAGGGATGATTAGTTGCGAGGTAATTTCTTTTTCCCCGTCGCGGGTAGTTATCCGGAAAACCTATGATGATGCGACAGAAGAAATGAAGCCGGGTTATTATTTGATTAATGATAATGGTCTGGTAACGGTTTATCTAAGTGACTTAAAAACTGTTTTTATGAATACAAGCATAGAATTTCATAGCCTTCCGGCAGTTTTGCAGGAGGAGATTATGTTTAGTAAGTACGTGGAAGGGCAAGAAGAGTTGTTTGGGTTTCTTGAGGCTTACTCGTCTTGATGAGCAGTTTTACCTGCGAGAAATTGATATTATACGAGGAGCGTAAAATGGGGCAGAATAAAATCGCAGTAGTCGGGGCCGGGGCGGCGGGAATGGTAGCGGCAATAACAGCGGCATCTTATGATAGTGAAGTGACCTTGTATGAGAAAAAAGCACGGGTCGGGCAAAAACTTCTAGTTACCGGAAACGGAAAATGCAATTTAAGCAATAAAAAGATGGATGCCGGGGAATTTTATACCGCATTTCCGGAACGGGTTGAGAAAATCTTACATAAATTTTCGGTAAATGATACGATTGACTTTTTTGATAAGCTGGGGGTAATGATAAGGGATAAAGGAGGTTATCTTTATCCTTATTCCGAACAGGCCCAGGTAGTTTTGGATGCGCTCCGGCTTACGCTTTCAGAACTTAAGATAAAGGTTGAATGTGAGTATGAAGTTGAGGCGGTTGTAAGGAAAAACGGCGGTTTTTGCGTACATGGAAATGAAAATCTTTTTGATAAAGTTATTATAACCTGCGGCAGTTTGGCCGGACAAAAGAAGGGTGCGGGAAAAAGCGGCTATCAGCTTGTCAAATCGTTGGGGCATCAAGTTAATGAAGTAGTTCCGGGGCTTTGTAAGCTTAAATGCCGGGAAGACTTTTTAAAAGCATTAGCCGGAGTCCGCTGCCAGGCAAAATTGACTTTATTCGTTAATGGAATTGAGAAGCAGGCTGAATCAGGCGAGTTGCAATTTGTTGCGGATGCGATTTCCGGGATACCGATATTTCAATTATCACGGACGGCGGCTTATGCGCTATTAAAAGATTCGGCGGTAACAGTGAAAGCCGATTTCTTCCCGGAAATGACTGATGCCGGATATGAAGATTTTTGCTTAAATAGATTAGATTCATTTCAAGATAAAACTATAATTGATTTTCTTTTGGGAATGACAAATAAAAAAATTAATCAAGTGATGATAAGTTTATATGGTTTGAAACAAAGTGATAAAGTGAATGATATCGGCAAAGAAAAAATGGTACGGCTGCTTAATGAATATCGTAAACTAAGTTTTACCGTAGTCCAGACCGATTCTTTTGAAAATGCGCAGGTTTGTGCCGGTGGGGTATCACTTGCGGAATTAAGTGATAATTTGGAATCGCTAACACTGCCCGGCCTTTTCTTTGCTGGAGAAATAGTTGATGTTGACGGGCGTTGCGGCGGTTACAATTTGCAGTGGGCCTGGTCAAGCGGATATGCAGCCGGAAATGAGGCCAGTAAATGACAGATAAAAGCACAGGGTTAACCGATATGACGGTTGGCAGCCCGCTTAAACATATTATCAAATTTTCCATTCCTTTATTAATCGGAAATATTTTTCAGCAGTGTTATAATATCGCCGACAGTATTATCGTTGGTAATACGATTGGTACCGATGCCCAGGCAGCGGTTAATAACGGGATGCCGATTTTTTTTCTGGTTACCGCTTTATTTATCGGGCTCGGGATGGGGGCAACCATAATCCTTTCCCAGAATTATGGCGCAAAAGAGATGGAAACGGTACGGAAAACCATTCAAACGATTTATACTTTTGTAATGCTGATAAGTATCCCGCTTACGCTCCTTGGTATTTTGATTACGCCGTTTTTGATGAGGCTTCTTGGTGTGCCTGATTCGACGATGGAGATGGCGGTAACTTACATAACGATAACTTTTATCGGATTGATTGGTTCGCTTGGTTACAACTTTAATGCCGGAATATTGCAAGGCCTTGGCGATAGCAAAACCCCATTGCTTTTTGTCGGTATTTCGACAGTAATAAATATCGCCCTTGATTTGCTTTTTATTATCGTTTTTGGCTGGGGTATAGCCGGGGTTGCGGTGGCGACGGTTATTGCCCAAGCTTTCTCGTGGTTATACGGGGTATGGTTTATCCGGCGGAGGTATCCGGAACTTGAATTAAATATCTTTCGTTTCGGGGTGGATAAAGAAATCCTGGTTAAGATTATTAAGGTTGGTTTGCCTTCGGGTATACAGCACTCACTTTTTTCGCTTGGTATGCTTTCAATGCAAAATTTGATAAACCAAGGCGGGCCGGCGTTTATCGCCGGGTTTGGTAATGCCAACCGGATTGATGCGTTTGTTTTTCTTCCGGTTTTTAGTTTTGCCAATGCCTTAACTACATTTACCGGGCAAAATATCGGCGCAAAGCAGATTGAGCGGGTTTCGCATGGCTTAAAAGCCACGCTTTTTCTTGCTTTAATTGTATTTGCGGTGATAGCTTTTCTTACCCTGGCCTTTGGCCGGCATTTACTTGGATTATTTAACCCTGACCAAGATGTAATTGACTATGGGATGCGTTATCTGTTTTCGGTTATCCCGTTTAGTTTTCTTATCATCATTCAATTTATGTTTAATTCGGTCATGCGGGGCGCCGGGCAGGCAATGGTACCGGTATTTACTACTATCGCCGGTTTTATTGCAATCCGTATCCCGGCAGCTTATATCATCGGGTTTTATTTTGGCCTTGATTATATTTTCTTTTCTTACCCGATTGGCTGGGTCGTAAGTTTAACAGCGGCAACACTCTTTTTCGCGGCCGGGAAATGGAAGCAAAAATCGCTGGTCATAAGCCAGGGGAAAGAAATCGGGGAAGAGGTTGAAGTAGATATTTCAACTATTGAATTTGAGGCCGCCACAGGCGAAAATGGGTATAAAGATGATTAGGATAAACCAGTTACGATTATTAGTTGGAAATGATGCGGTAATAAAAGATAAAATTGCCAAGAAGCTTAAATTAAAACCGGGACTTAATTTTACTTACGAAATTATTAAACGTTCAATTGATGCGCGGAAAAAACCGGAAATTTTTTATAATTATGTCATTGATGTGAATATAAATTTTGGGGCTAAGGATAAACAAAGCCAGGTAAAATTTGAACAAAAATTAAGCAAGAAAATTGCTGATCCGGTGATAGTATATCATGAGTCATGTGAATATTCATTTCCATTCACAGCGAAAGCAGTTCAAAAATCACAGCTTTCGCAGTGTTTTCGCAACAATGATGCACACAAATCGCAAAAAGCGCGATTTGGCGCTTGCGCAAACCGCCCGGTTATAGTTGGTACCGGGCCGGCCGGTTTATTTTGCGGTTATATGTTAGCGGAAGCCGGTTTTCGCCCGCTTTTGCTGGAGCGCGGCGAAGCGGTGGAAGAGAGGGCCGAAACAGTTAACCGTTTCTGGCGGGAAGGAGTACTTAATCCCGAATCAAATGTGCAATTTGGTGAAGGCGGGGCCGGAACTTTTTCCGACGGGAAATTAAATACGCAGGTGAAGGATAAAGATGGAATAAAAAAAGCGGTCTTGTCGGTTTTCGTAAACGCCGGTGCATCTAAAGAAATTCTTTATGAGCAAAAACCGCATCTAGGCACTGATGTGCTAAAGAAAATTATTATCGAATTACGTAAAAAGATTATCGCTAATGGCGGTGAGATACGTTTTGGACAGAAAGTGACGGGATTTTCATTTGATGCCAATAAAATAACAGGTGTTATTGTTGATGACAATATTGAGATTGGGGCTGATAGGGTCGTGCTTGCGATTGGGCACAGTGCCCGCGATACATTTTCGTCTTTATATGAAGCCGGGATAAAAATGGAAGCAAAACCTTTTGCAATCGGCTTACGGGTGGAACATCCGCAAGTTTTAATCAACAAAGCCCAATACGGAGCGGAAATTCATGAATTACTTGGTGCTGCTGACTATAAGTTGGTCAGTAAGCAAAATAATCCGGCGGTTTATTCTTTTTGTATGTGCCCGGGCGGGTTTATTGTTGATGCTTCGTCGGAAAAAGGGCACTTGACAATCAATGGGATGAGTTATAGTGACCGGGCGGGGAAAAGCGCTAATAGTGCAATTGTGGTGACGGTAAATCCAAGTGAATTTGGTGATAACCGGTTACCGGCAACAGCTAAGACTGCTAACGATATTCATCCCTTGGCAGGTATCGCTTACCAACGCCGGTTAGAGGAAAAGGCTTATCAAATCGGCGGCGGTAAAATTCCGGTGCAATACTTAGGTGATTTCAGAAAAGCAGTATTTGGGGGTTCATCTTTACCAGCAAAGAATATTCCAAGTATCAAAGGTAATTATATTTATGCCCCGGTAAATGATATTCTTGATGAGAATTTTAATAAAGTATTTCTTAAAGCAATGAATGAGTTTGGGCGCCAAATCCCCGGTTTTGACGACGATTCAATCTTGCTCGCCGGTATTGAAAGCCGGACATCTTCACCAATCCGCATTCTCCGTGATGAATCCTGTCAGACAAATTACCGGGGATTATATCCTTGCGGCGAGGGGGCGGGATATGCCGGTGGTATTATGTCGGCGGCAATTGACGGGGTACGCGTTGCGGAAGCAGTTGCGCGTTACTATTCACAGCCAATGTCATTTAGTTAGCAGGCAAGGAAGGCAAAAACAACTAGGAGTTACCTTAGGCCGTAGTAACGGATAGTGTTTATTGCCTGACTTGCTTATCTAAATGACATTGATTCACAGAAAAGCTGTTTATAGCAACAAAGGTGCACCCTCGCTGAACAGTAGCTAAATATAGTTGCGAAGCAATATAATCTATAGTAAAATAAAAAAGCATGAAATAATAATGTGGAGATTCAAATGAAAAAGTACGAAAGCTTATCAAAACCAGAACTTGAAACTTTATTAAATGAGTTGGAAGCAAGTTATAAAACCGCACAGAAAAAAGGGTTAAAACTTGATATGTCACGGGGTAAACCGGCACCGGAGCAGCTTGATTTAAGTAATGGTTTGCTTAATATTAATATCGATGACAGCTATATATCAAAAGATGGCCTTGATTGCCGTAATTATGGCGGGTTAACCGGCATTCCGGAAGCAAAGCTTTTATTTGCGGAGCTATTTTGTGTCCCGGTTGAAAATACGATTATTAATGGCAATTCTAGTTTGAATGTAATGTATGATATGATTTCCCGTGGGGTGACCCATGGCGTAATGGGTTCTACCCCGTGGTGCCGTCTTGAAAAGGTGAAATTCCTTTGTCCGGCCCCGGGTTATGACCGGCATTTTAAGATTACTGAGCATTTCGGGATTGAGATGATTACGATACCGATGACAGAAACAGGCCCGGATATGGATGCCGTTGAAAAATATGTAAACGGGGATAAAGAAGTAAAAGGGATTTGGTGTGTCCCGAAGTACTCAAACCCGCAAGGCATCAGCTATAGTGATGAAACAGTAAGAAGGTTTGCCAATTTACGGCCGGCGGCGAAGGATTTCCGCATTTATTGGGACAATGCATATATTGTTCATCATTTTGATGATAATAATCAAGATGAAATTCTTGACCTTTTTAATGAGTGTAATAAAGCAGGAAATCCTGATTTGGCTTTGATGTTTAGTTCATTTTCCAAGATTAGTTTTTCCGGGGCCGGTATTTCAGCAACCAGTGCATCAAAAGCAAATCTTGATTTCATTCAAAATTCAATGCAAATTCAAACGATTGGGCCTGATAAGCTTAATATGCTGCGCCATGTGCATTTTTTTAAGAATTTAGACGGAATTAAAGCGCATATGCAAAAACATGCGGCAATTATTAAACCAAAATTCGAAATTGTGTTAACGAAATTGGCGGAAGAAATCGGCGGTTTAGGGATTGGGGAATGGCTTAATCCAAAAGGAGGTTACTTCGTTTCATTTGCAGCAATGCCGGGGACGGCAAAAACGATTATTTCGTTGTGCAAGGAAGCCGGGGTAACGATGACGGAAGCCGGGGCAACATATCCGTATGGAATTGACCCAAATGACAGCAATATCCGCATCGCCCCGTCTTTTCCAACAGTGGCAGAGCTTAACCAGGCGATGGATTTATTTATCCTATGTGTAAAACTTGCCGGTGTCCGCAAATTATTGCAAGGATAATGGAGATTCTATGGAAGAAATTAAACGTTTGAAACGTGACTTAATTCATAAAGGTAATGTTATTGATTTTTATGAAGATACAATGCAGATTCCGAATGGAAATGTTGTCAAATGGGATTTTATTGAGCACCAAGGGGCGGCGGCGGTAGTAGCAGTACGGGATGACGGCAAATTAATCATGGTCCGCCAATACCGTAATGCATTGGAGCGTTATACTTTGGAGTTGCCGGCGGGTTGTGTTGATTATAAAGGTGAACCGACTGTTGAAGCGGCGAAACGCGAACTAACCGAAGAAACAGGCTTTACCGCTGATTCGTTTGAGCTTTTAATTTCTATTTATACAACAGTAGCATTTTGCAATGAAAAAATTGACATCTACGTGGCAAAAGGGCTCAAAGCAGGTCAGCAGGATTTGGATGAAGATGAGTATATAAATGTGGAGGTTCATGATATTGAAGAACTTTGCCGGATGATATATGATTGTGAGATTCAGGATTCAAAGACGGTGGCGGCGGTTATGGCGTACAAAAATAAGTACTGTTAGATTATTTTTCAGTTACTGTTCAAACTAGCTTTATTTAATTGCATTGATTTTCAATCGCCCGAATGTTTCAAAACATTTTCCATCCGGTTGTTTTGTTTTATCTATCATAATATCTACAACTTTGTTACGAAAACCCTCTTTTTTATCATCAGGAAGATATGAAAGAAAAGGAACTAAGGTCGGCTGGTCTAACCATTTAATCATTTCTTCAGTATCAGTAAAATGTCTGTATTCATTTCCATCTACATTTTCGTATATAACATCAAATTGCTTAAAACCAATTCTTTCTATTAGTGAAATATACTCATTCTTATCCGGCATATACCATGGCCATTCATAATTTACGAAAAACTCCTGATACATAGAAATATTCATTACTTCATCCACAGCAGCTAAAAAATTAGAGCAAGTGCCGTCAGCAGCGAAGCTCCACACCAACTTTCCGTTTGGCTTTAATCCCTTAAAACTATTATTTAAAAGCCGATGATGGTTTTTCACCCAATGCAAAGCCGCATTTGAATATATAATATCAAAGCAATTTTCATAATTTATATCATTTATATCATTACACTCAAATGACAAATTGAATGCTTCAAATTTTTTGGCTGTTTCTATCATGCTTTCAGACGAGTCAATTCCAATTACTTTTCCGTCAGGCACAAGTTTTGATAATACGTCCGATAAAAATCCGTCACCGCAACCTAAATCTAAAATGGATTCATCTCCCCGAATGTTAATTTCGGAAATTAATTTCAATCCGCCCTTTTTTTGATGTCTTGATGCTTGCTTGTATTTTTCACCGTCAAATACATACGTCCCCATTTTCAAGTTGCTTTTTTGCTCTGACATGTTTTTCTCCTGTCCAAAATATAAATTATCTTATTCATGTTTTTTATATTTTATCATATAAGACCGTAAAATAACAATTTTTATTTTTCGTGGGTATTTTTCGTGGGAAACAAGAATTTTATTTTATTTGAAATCCAATAATTCACTAACAGTAATTTCAAGTAACAAAGGATGGCAAATAAATAAAAAGTCTTGACAAATATATCGTCCGGCGATATATTATAAGTAGATATAACGCCGGACGATATATTTTATTGCAAAAATAGGAGGTAAAAGTTGGATAATAATCCTTTAACTGAAGCAATTTACTATATTCTTATTGCTGTGCGCAATCCGAATCATGGTTATGGCATCATACAGGAAGTAAGTAGTTTGACGAATGAGCGAGTGGTACTTGGAGCCGGAACGCTTTATGGAGCAATTCAATCGCTGCTTGATAAGAAATGGATTGAACTTTACAGCGAAGAGACCGTATCCCGGAAGAAGAAAGAGTACCGGATAACTTCACAGGGGATTGATGCGCTTAAAAAAGAACGGATACGCCTTAAGGAATTATTAAAACACGGGGAATTAATCAAAAATTAAATAACGAGTGTTATTATTAAAGAAAAAGAGGAAAATGAGGAGGAAGATATGAAGAAATTCAGATTATTTTTTGACAAAGATTTAGAGCAGAAGTGGCTTAATGAAATGAGTGAAAAAGGCTGGGCGCTTGAAAGCTTTTGCTTCGGTATCTGCACCTTTAAGCCTTGTAAGCCGGGTGAGTATATTTATCAAATAGATATGCTAAAGGGCATAGGGGGGCAGGATTATAAAGAATTCTTGAAAGAAATGAACATCGAACTGATACAGCAATGGTTCCGTTGGTTAATTTTGCGGAAGAAAAAAGCTGAGGGGGCATTTGATTTGTATACTGATGATGCATCACTAATTGCCTTTTATACCCGTATCCGTAATTTCTTTAAAGTCTTTACTATAGCTACGATTATTTTCATAACAATTTATACATTTATTTTATTTCAGAGCAATGAGATAATTTATTTGCTGAATATTTTAGTATTTGGCTTGTTGGCTTTCTTTTTTATCCGTCAGGCCATCCGCTCAAATATAAAAATTATGAAATTGAAAGGCCGGTTTGGCGAAAATGAAAAAAGGCCGTTTCCGCCATTAATAATTGCCGGATTTTTACTTAATTCCCTTAATATTGTTGCAAGATGGATATGGGAAGATTTTTTTAGCACCGGCCATGGCCATAATATTTCTTTATCAATATCAATTGCAGCGGTTCTAATGCTGATTGCCGGGGCATTTATCCAAATAAAAAAAGTGCATAGCAATCGATAAATATAAACTTACAACAAGCGAATTTCTAAAGACAAGCCGGCATATAATGTAAAAACAAATAAGGGAACGCTATGGGTAGGAGAGAGACCGAACGTTATCTTAAATGGCTTTTTGCATTTGCCGGCAGTTTTATTGCCGGTATTTTAATCATGAACATCACCAAAAATTATTTCATAAGTGATGGCGGAATCTTAAACTCCACTATTTTAAGCCGAATAAAATATCTTAACGTTGACGGCACGATGCTGTTGCGATATATAATTTTTGAGAGAGTTAAGATTGCCTTTATCTTGATTATCTTTTCAACTACCTTTATTGGTATTGCGGCATCTTATATTTTTGTGATGTGGCAGGGGGTTTTAGCGGGAATGTTTTTTACAGCGGCAATAATCCGGTATGGTTTTAAAGGAATCCTCTTGTTACTTGCCGGAATATTCCCGCAGCAAATATTATTAATTCCGGCATGGGTAATGTTATTAAACTGGTGCTGCCAGTTATGCTGTAAATTTTATTTTCCTCAAAAAGATTTGGAAATTGTTTCAAATCAAAAGCATTATTTAGTCCGCAAAGGGATTATTTTGTTATGGATAATTGGAGTTGTCATAATTGGTTGTATTTTAGAAAGTTATGTAAACCCTATTATTTTGAATGAATTACTTAAAATTTTTTGATAAATCTATATCTGGTGTATTTTTTTGAAATAATAACGACATATTGTATTTGGCAAAAAATGGCTGGAAATAGCGTAAAATAAAGGAAAAATGTGTTTGCATTTCTAGTGGAATCTGATTATAATGAAACATATAGGAGCTAAACACTTTATGGAACAAGTAATCAATTCATTCATTTCTTATTTACATAATGTCAAGAAAACATCCGCTAATACAGCTATGTCTTATCGACGTGATTTGAATAAAGTGAATCATTATATGCAACAGCAGGGGATTGATAAGGTTTCAGAAATTACGGTGACAAATCTTAATTCTTATATTTTATTTTTAGAGAAAAATAAATTTTCGGCAGCAACTATTTCCCGCAATATTGCTTCAATAAAAGCCTTTTATTATTATATGATGAAAGAAGGAATGATTGCTTCCGATGTTTCTGATGTTTTAAAGGCGCCGAGGATTGAAAAGAAAATACCGGATGTTTTATCAACATCAGAAATAATCCGCTTACTTGAGCAACCAACAGGAACTTCCCCAAAAGAGCTTCGTGATAAAGCGATGTTGGAGTTGCTTTATGCCACCGGTATCAGGGTGACTGAACTTATCACGCTAAAAGTTACGGGTTTGAACCTGCAAATGGGTTATATTGTATGTTTTGACAGCAATAAAAGTGCCGGGAAAGAGCGGATTATCCCTTTTGGTAATGCCGCACGGACAGCGATTATGAAATATATAAGTTTAGGCCGTGAGCGGATGATAGAGAATCCGGAGAATGAGTTTTTGTTTGTGAATTGTTCAGGGCAGCCAATGAGCCGGCAAGGATTTTGGAAGCTGATAAAATTTTATGCGAAAAAAGCCGGGATTAGTGCCGATATAACTCCGCATACATTGCGGCATTCTTTTGCCGCTCATTTAGTAGAAAATGGCGCCGATTTGCATATTGTACAAGAAATGCTCGGCCACTCTGATATATCAACGACCCAGATTTATGCGAATATGCATCATAACCGGTTGCGTGATGTATATGCTAAAGCGCACCCGCGCCGGTGAAGCAATATATTGACTAATGCTTTACGAAAAAAGAATACCTTTTGAGTACGAATTATTGCGTATCCGCAATATCATAAATCAGCCGCTCGGTATCATCCCAACCTAAGCACGGGTCGGTAATTGAGCGCCCGTAAACTCCTTCACCAATCTTTTGATAACCTTCTTCAATATAACTTTCAATCATGACACCCTTAACTAAATCATGAATTTCGGCACTTAGTTTGCGGCTGGTATTACTTCTTTGACTATCCGGATTTGTTCTTTGTATTGTTTATTGGAATTGTTATCCCATGAAATAGTTAAAGGGCAAAGACTGTTATAGTCCTTACCCTTTAACTGTAAAATTTCCTATGAAACATTTGCATTAATGGAATTTATGATATATAATAACCTTACAACAATATCAGTCATTGCAAAAGGGGAACTGATTAATAACATATTTGCAAATTGCAAATGCTGACAAAAAAATCAATGAAAGGAGAAGTTATGAAAAGAATAGTGACAATCATTGCAGTAACAGTAATGCTTTTTAGTATGTCATTACTTGCACATGCTCAAACCTCTTTCCCACATCCGCCACATAACCAGAATTTAACGGGTAGTAAGAATTATGATTTTTCCCTTAATAGCACATGCTGGCTTCAGGAAACACTTTGCTATATTATTTCAACCTATGAAAATAGGGATGCCTTTTGCGGTAATTGCCACGCACCAACCGGCACAAAGAATGTATTGATTTCAACACGTCATTTTAGATGTTAATATTCGATTTACGAGGCGGCAGAGTTGAGTATTTATGCTGCCTCGTAAAACCTAATGATGTATCAGATTATATGATAGAATGGAGCAAAAGATGAAAAAAGTAGTCCTTTTTGTAATCTTTATATTAACAGTATTCATTATATCAGGATGTAAAAACGATGTAATTGACCGCGGTTTTTTATATTCCTATGATGAAATTGCTACTGACTTAAAAGTCGGTCAGGTTCTTGATTTTACTTTTTTTGAAAATAAGTTAATTCTTGTTGGTATCGGTAGTGAAGAAGTAGATGGGTTTTCATATCCGGTTATTAGAGCGATTACCCTTAATATAGATGGTAATATTATAAGCGATGTTAAACTTGATGAAATCAATGGCTATCTTGCTAATGTAGATTCATTGGGTAGAATATGGGTCATTGGTTCCAAAAAAAATCAAGTTTACGGCATGAAAGATGAATACGTAATAATGTGCTTCAATCATGCTGGAAACCTTATCAAAACAATTGATTTGGATAAGGAAAATGGATTGCATTATGCTAATTATAAGGACTCTCTTGTTGTTGGCTTAGGTTATGATAAAGAAGTATATTTCTATTTTTTAGAAGGAAGTTTTATCAGTATTGAAGGTAGGCTTGGTGAGCTTATAGTTCTTAATGAGAATGGTAAAAAAATCGAACTGAATAATAAATCGAATGATAATATCATGGATTTATTTAGACTTAAAGATGGGCGTGTCTTTGTCAGGACTCTTGATAATGGTGCCTTAGAAGACCCAAAAGCAGAAATGTCAATATCTTGTGTCTGTATCGAATGTTCAGATATATGCAATAAGGAACAAAGGGCTAAAGCGGCTGAACTTGCTAATACGTTTAGTTATACTTTTCTTGGCGGAAGCGGTGATTACGATATGATTATGGTATCAAGACTCAAGGTCTATGGCTCCAACTTAAAGGGGGAACGTACGGAACTGCTAAACTGGACTGCTGAAAGTGTTAATATTACTTCGACATACAAGCATACTATTATGGCTGACGACTTGTTATACACCCTTACATATGTTCCATCTTCCACCAGCATTAATCCATCAGATGGAAAGACGATCATTACCAAGTTAACGAAAGCGGGGGCTTTAAAAAATGATAATAACCGCAAAAAAATCATAAATGTCGCTACTTTGTATACAGATGAAAAGTTTATGAGCGTAGTTGCTAATTTTAATAAAACAAACCCTGATTACCGTGTTGAAGTAAAAGCTTATTCAGATTCGCGCTCTAATCGGGTTGAGGACGATGTCATCAATGCCTTTAATATCGATCTTACTGCCGGATATATACCGGACATGGTATTTCTCGCTCGCAATTCGCCGAACTTAGGTTATGCCGCGAAAGGTTTATTCGCTGACTTAAATAAGTTGATGGATAATGACCCTGATTTTGATAAAAATGATTACTTGACCAATATATTCAAACTACTGGAAGCCAATGGCAAACTTAATTTTGGCACCACCTCATTTAGCATTACTACCTTAATGGGTAGGGTTTCTGAATGGGGTGAGCGATTAAGTTTTACATGGAATGAATACGATGCCTTTTTGGAAGGCCGCCCGGACAATATCCTGCCAATAGGAACCGCTCCGGATTTTGCTTATGACGGACATGCAATTACTAAAGAAGAGTTTCTTTCCACGATGCTGACCCAGAAGATGGGTGATTTTGTCAATTTTGAAACCGGCACCTGTTCTTTTGAAAATTTAAGCTTCACACAATTGCTTAAGAAGACTGACCGTTTTCCGCTTAATCGTGAGGATTATACAGCTCCGATGGATTTTCACTCAAGTAATCCGCCGCTTTTATGGCTGCCTTATTTTTATGCCTTTGATAATATGAGCGGGTTTCATCCGCAGTCAATAAAAGCCAATAGCTTTGGTGAGGAAATAATTTACATCGGAGTCCCAACCGATGAAGTAGTTTCAAACGGTTCTATTTGTAATCCCCGCGACCTTTTCGCGATTTTTGAAAGTGCTAAAGAAAAAGGGGGGGCATGGGAATTTGCTAAATACTTACTGATTGATTTTCAAGAAACCGCCGGAGCGGGATTAATGAGTTCTCTTTCAGGATTTCCGGTGAAAAATTCAGCTTTGGAATTTTTAGTACGCGAGGCTAAAAAGAAGGATACTTACGAGACGTGGGGTGTATTGCCACCGACTGACCGGGAAATTGAGCGGGTTTTAGAGTTGGTTCATTCTTTGGATTACATTAACTTAACTGATGATTTTATTATGAATATCATTATTGAAGAGGCTTACTCCTATTTTACCGGACAGAAAACCCCGGAACAGGTTGCGGTGGTGGTTCAGAACCGGGTCAGTCTTTATCTTAAGGAAATAAACTAAGGATACTTAAAAAAGTGGTGCGATATGAAAACAATAAATTCAAAAGCAAAAAACATATTATGGATTTTATTTGTAACTTTCATTATTTTGATTGCTGGTCTTAATATCTACCAATTATGGAATATAAATTTCGAAAAGGTAGGTCAGCATGATGAAAATTGTGATTGTGAGGAACATGAAAATTATTTAGTACTTAGAAATATAGAGATATTCACAAATGATTTATATCGCACTCATCTTAAAATTACAATTGAAGATATGTTCATGAATGAAGAAAATATAGAAACTGCAAATGCGATAATTTACTTCGATAAAGAACTTATTCAATATTCAATAGAGTTAATATTAAAGGCTAATAATCAAATAAGTGATGAACGAATTATTTTTTTAAAAGATAATTTAAATAAAACGTTTGCAAATGTGGTGCTATATATTAATGGGAAAATAAAGTAAACTTGTTCGTATTCTTATTGAAATGATTTAATAATCCGCAATATCATAAATCAGCCGCTCGGTATCATCCCAACCTAAGCACGGGTCGGTAATTGAGCGCCCGTAAACCCCTTCACCAATCTTTTGATAACCTTCTTCAATATAACTTTCAATCATAACACCCTTAACTAAATCATGAATTTCGGCACTTAGCTTGCGGCTGTGCATTACTTCTTTAACTATCCGGATTTGTTCTTTGTATTGTTTATTGGAATTGTTATGGTTTGAGTCAATAATACAGGCCGGATTAGCCAAGTTTCTTTCATTATATAGATCTAAAAGTAAATGTAAATCTTCGTAATGATAATTAGGGATGCTCTGGCCTAAGTTGTTGACCGCCCCGCGAAGAACGGTATGGGCCAAAGGGTTTCCGGTAGTATTCACTTCCCAGCCGCGATAAACAAAGGAATGGCTTTGCTGAGCAGCATATACCGAATTAAGCATCACGGTAAAGTCGCCGCTGGTAGGATTTTTCATTCCGGCGGGAACATCAAAACCACTGACAGTAAGGCGGTGCTGCTGGTCTTCAACGGAACGTGCCCCAATCGCCACATAAGAAAGAATATCGGAGACATAACGCCAATTCTCCGGATATAGCATTTCATCGGCGGCGGTGAGCCCGGATTCCCTGATTGCCCGGATGTGCATTTCGCGCATTGCGACAAGGCCGGCAAGAAAGTCGGGTTTCTTTTCCGGGTCGGGTTGATGGCTGATGCCCTTGTACCCGTCACCGGTGGTACGCGGCTTATTAGTATAAATACGGGGAATAAGAATTAATTTTTCTTTTACTTTATCATTTATCACGGCGAGGCGGCTGATATAATCGCAGACAGAATCTTCATTGTCGGCCGAGCAAGGGCCAATAATAACAAGAAATTTTTTACTTTTTCCGGTAATAACCTTTTTAATTTCTTCGTCCCGTTCCTGTTTCAGACGGGCCAGATTTTCCGGAAGGGGGTATTCGGTCCGGATGATGTCAGGGGTAGGAAGTTTTTTTATAAATTCAAATGCCATTTAAGTCTCCAATCAAATCTCGTTTTTAGTGTTGAGGCCAGAAAGCATTTTGACCCAGATACTTACGGACTGCTCCGCACTAGTATCTGAATATTATATTATGACAAGTTATCTACGTCAAGTTGCCTTAGTTTATTAAATCATGTATAATATAGCTCGTGAATGATTTATATAAAGTAGAAAAATATGTGGGGAATAGTGATATTATTGTTAGGGTGCCGGGTTCGAAAAGCATTACCAACCGGGCGTTATTACTTGCCGCCCTTTCGGCACAGAGGTGTTTATTGAAAGGGGTTTTGTTTAGTGACGATACTTTCGCAATGCTTGATTGCCTTTTAGTACTTGGTTTCCGGCTTGAGATAAATGAAGCAGAAAAAGAAGTATTAGTATATGGCGGCGGGGGTAAAATACCAAACAATAAGGCGGAGATTAATGTTCGAAGTGCCGGGACGGCAGCGCGGTTTCTTACAGTAGTTTTGGGGGTTTGCGGCGGCGAATATGTTATTAACTCATCGGGGCAGATGAAAAAGCGGCCGATGGCCCCGGTAATAGAGGTTTTGCGTTCTTTGGGCACCCGGGTAGAGTGCCTGGAAAAAGAAGGGTACTTCCCGCTTAAAATTTTGTCAGAATTTGACGGCAAGGACAATTCCCCAATATATAAAGATTTCCCTCTGATTTCCGTTGATACAAATAAAAGCAGTCAATTTGCCAGCGCTTTATTAATGGCTGGAACGGTTGTAAGGCCGGGGCTTACAATCAAGCTTTGCGGCGAACGTACCGGGGGCGCTTATATAAACTTAACGCTTAAGATAATGGCGGAGTTTGGAATTGATGTCAAAAAAGATGATAAAACATATACAATCAGCCATAATAATACTTTCGGCCTTAATGAATATTTAATCGAACCGGATATTTCAGCAGCTTGTTATTTTTATGCAATGGCTCCGCTTCTTAAATCTAAGGTATTGGTAAAAAATGTTTTTAGGGATTCATTACAAGGTGATTTGAAATTCTTATATCTGCTTGAGAAAATGGGATGCAAATTTTATGAAACCGAAGCCGGTATTTGTTTAGACGGAAAAGATTTAGATAATTATAACGGAGCGATAGTAGATATGCAGGATTTTTCCGACCAGGTTTTGACCCTTGCGGCGATTGCCCCTTTTGCCGGTTCGGAAACAAAGATTACCAATGTTGCGCATATCCGCTACCAGGAATCCGACCGGCTTTTAGCCGCGAAAACAGAGTTGCAATTGCTAGGGGTAGATTGTGATTTAATCGAAAATGAAACCGGAATTTTGATAAAACCGTTAGGTTCTGAAACACTTAATAATGATTTTGAAATAGAGACATATGAAGATCACCGAATAGCGATGGCTTTTACGCTGATTGGTTTAAAAACCGGCCGGATTTCGATTAAAAATCCGGGGTGTTCAGCGAAAACATTTGCTGACTATTTTACGGTTATTGATAAAATAGCGCCGCCCGGCAGCGGCGCATTATAAGCATTGTTTACAATTCTTTGTAAAATTGATTTAGACATCTGCGTTGGAGGGCTTAAATGAACCAAAATGAAAAAATCCTTGCTATCGAAAATAATGAAGAATATGAACGTGCAGTTCTTGTCGGGGTGAATACCGGGGATGAGACTGATTTTGATGCTTGCATGAACGAACTGGAAAAGTTGGCCTGCGCAAATCAAATGGAAGTCGTTGGTGTTTTAACCCAAAACATGCCGGAAAAGCACCGTTCATTATATGTCGGCAGCGGAAAAGTCGATGAAATACGCGAAGCGGCCCTGGCCTTAGAAGCAGATATTATCGTTTTTTATGATTCCCTTTCTCCCACCCAATTACGTAACTTGCAGAAAGAGATCGGCCTGCCGGTAATGGACCGCACCGCCTTGATTTTGGATATTTTTGAACAAAGGGCGGAAAGTAGTGAAGCGAAGTTGCAGGTGGAAACAGCCAAACTTCAGTATTTGCTTCCCCGTCTTGTTGGAATGCACGAAGCGTTAACAAGACAGGCCGGGACAAGCGGCAGTAAATCGAGCCGCGGTATTGGTGAGAAAAAGCTGGAACTCGACCGGCGCAAAATCAACCGCCGTCTTGATGAACTAAGGAGAGAGCTAAAAGAAGTCGCCGCCGGCCGTGAAGTGAAGCGCAAGAAGCGGATGGCTTCCCGGCTTCCGTTAGTTTCGCTTGTTGGATATACCAATGCCGGAAAATCAACGATTTTGAATGCAATGGTTGATACTTATATGGAAAACGATGAAAAAAAAGTCTTGGAAAAAGATATGCTTTTTGCGACTTTGGATACGACAATCAGACGGATTGAAACCGGCAATAATCAGGATTTTTTACTTTCAGATACGGTCGGTTTTATCCACCACTTACCCCATAGTTTAGTTAAAGCTTTCCATTCAACACTTGAAGAGGTCAAAAATGCCGACCTGTTGCTTCATGTTATTGATTTTGCCGATGACCAGCATCAAGAGCAGATTAATGATACTATGATGACCTTAAATGAGTTGGGGGCGGCTCATATTCCCATGATTACGATATATAATAAGGCAGATAAATGTATGGAAGACATCCCTTTTAAAATGGATGAAAACCGGATTTATATGTCGGCAAGTAAACGGATAGGTTTGACAGAGTTAGTAGAAATGATATTGGATAAGGTTTATTCCGATTATATTGTGATGGATTTATTGATTCCCTATAGCGAGGGTACTGTTGCTTCGTTTTTTATGGAAAATGCGGAAGTCAAATCCCGTGAGTATTTAGAAGACGGGGTTAGCTTAACGGTAAGGTGTCATAAGGCAGACAAGGAGAAGTACAAAAATTATGAGCGAAAGGCTTAATAAATTCATTGCTGCTGCCGGGGTTTGTTCCCGGCGGGATGCCGACAAGCTAATTACCGCAGGAAAGGTTCTGGTAGGGGGTAAAAAAGCTAACGTTGGAATGATTGTTCAGGATAATGATATTGTTACAGTAAACGGAAAAAGGATTAATAAAAAAACCGAAAAGATAGTCTTGGCATTTTATAAACCAATCGGCGTAACTTGTACGGAAAAAGACCGTTATGCCAAGAAAATAATTAACGATATTTTAAATTACCCTGACCGTTTGGCTTATGCCGGCCGCCTTGACAAAGATTCCGAAGGTTTATTACTGATGACCAATGATGGTTTGTTAATCAGTAAAATGATGCGTGGTTCCAATGCCCATGAGAAAGAATATGAAGTTAAGGTAGATAAAGAAATAACACCTGTTATGATTGAAAAATTAACGGCCGGTATTTTTTTGCCGGAGCTTAATATTACAACTAAACCATGTCAGATTGAAGCTCTGGGAAAGTATACTTTTAGAATTATTTTGACTCAAGGGGTCAACCGTCAGATAAGAAGAATGTGCGAAACATGTAATTACCGGGTTAAGAATTTGAAAAGAATGCGGGTGCTAAATATCAAACTTGCAAATTTGAAACCGGGTGAGTACCGCCGAATTGAAAAAGAAGAGTTGGCATCTTTGTATCATAGTTGCGGTTTGGATTTGAATCCTTAAGCGAAAGCCGATTTATGTCAACCACAAGATTTAGATTAATAACATGTGTTATTGATTTATAAGCCTGCTAAGGCAGGCAGATGGAGTTTAATGGTTTTGAATACTGAAAAAATTTCCCGGATAAGAGAGTTAACCGAAGTACTTTCAGCCGCTGCCCGTGCTTATTATGCCGAGGACCGTGAACTGATGAGTAATTACGAATATGACAAGCTGTATGATGAATTGGAAAGACTTGAGTCAGAAACAGGCTTTATTTTGGCTAACAGCCCGACACAATATGTAGGTTATGAAGCTGTTTTAGAACTGCCAAAAGAGGCGCATGAAAAACCGATGCTTTCACTGGAAAAAACAAAAAGCCGTGAAGAGCTTAAAGATTGGCTTAAAAATCAGCGGGGAATTTTGTCATGGAAGCTCGATGGTTTGACGGTTGTTTTGACATACATTGACGGAAAACTTGCAAAAGCTGTCACAAGAGGTAACGGAGAAATTGGGGAGGTAGTTACGAACAACGCAAAGCAATTTTATGGGTTACGTTCGACCATACCGTTCAACGGGGAATTGGTTATCCGGGGTGAGGCAGTCATTTCTTACCGTGATTTTGAAAAAATAAATGCCGCGCTTCCGGAGACGGAAGAGCAGTACAAAAACCCGCGTAATCTTTGCAGCGGTTCAGTCAGGCAACTTAACAATGAAATAACGGCAACGAGGATGGTCAGATTTTTTGCCTTTTCATTAGTTAAAGCTCATGGCCGGGAATTTGCATACCGTAGTGAGCAAATTGAATTTCTAAAAAAATTGGGTTTTGAGGTAGTTGAGCATGAGATAGTGGATCAAGATAACGTTAACTTAATCCTTGAACAATATGAAAAGCAAGTTAAAAAATATCCCATCCCTTCTGATGGTTTGGTGGTTAGCTATGATGATATTGAATATAGTGAAAGTCTTGGGGCGACAGCAAAATTTCCCCGTGACTCGATTGCTTTTAAATGGGAAGATGAAAAGCGCGAAACAGTTCTTAAAGAAATTGAGTGGAGCCCGAGCCGGACTGGTTTGATTAACCCGGTTGCGATATTTGAGCCGGTCGAATTAGAAGGGACAACGGTCAGCCGCGCTTCGGTTCACAATATTAGTATTTTGCGAAATTTGAAGCTTGGAATCGGCGACCGGATTACGGTTTACAAAGCAAATATGATAATCCCCCAGATAGCCGAAAATTTGACTGGTTCCGATACGGTAGAAGTACCGGATGACTGTCCGGCTTGCGGTAAGGCGACAAAGATTAACAGTGTGAATGAAGTTAAGTCGCTATATTGTCAAAATCCCGATTGCGGGGTCAAAAAAATAAAATCCTTTACCTTGCTTGTGAGCCGTAATGCCCTGGATATTGCCGGGATAAGTGAAGCAACTTTGGAAAAATTTATTAGCAAAGGCTTTATCCGCACCTATGCCGATTTATTTCATTTAGAGAAATACCGGGATGAAATCATTTCGCTGGATGGTTTCGGGGAAAAATCGTATGAAAATATCCAGAAAAGCGTTAAGGCATCCCGCCAGACTACTTTACCCCGTTTGATTTATGGATTGGGTATTGCCAATATTGGGGCGGCAAATGCGAAAATGTTATGCCGTGAGTTTGGTTACGATATCACAAAACTGCGTAATGCTACAAGTGAAGAACTTAGTAATGTTGAAGGCATCGGCGAAATAATTGCCGCCTCATGGCGTGATTACTTCAATGAAGAAAAATACAATGATGATTTCGACAAACTTCTCGCCGAACTTACAATTGAAACTATAACGCCGGCAGATATTTCACAAAACCTTAACGGATTAAACTTTGTGATAACCGGAACTTTAAATAAATATAGCCGTAATGAATTAAAAGAAGAAATTGAAAAACGCGGCGGCAAAGTAACCGGTTCAGTCACAACAAAAACTGCGGCCCTAATCAATAATGATAATACCTCCAACTCATCGAAAAATAAAACCGCTAAAGAGTTGGGGGTTGTGATTATAACGGAAGAGGAATTTTTAAAGAATTATTTTAATTAAGGCCTTCTATAAGTAAGGAAGATAAAAGCAACTCGCAGGAACCTTAGGCGCCTTCATCCCGGGATGAAACTTTTTTACACCGATTAGACCGTAGCGGAAGCATGTTAACTAAGGCCTTCTATGAGTAAGGAAGATAAAAGCAACTCGCAGGAACCTTAGGCCGCCTTCTTCCCGAAATGAAATTTATATTTTACACCAATTAGGCCGTAGTGACGAAGAGTGCTTATTATCTCCCTTACGGACTAACCATTATAACATTACAGGAGAGAAACCATGCCCATCAAAATCCAAAGCGAACTACCAGCCAAAGGCATCCTTGAAAATGAAAATATTTTCGTTATGGACGAGCTGCGTGCTGTCACCCAGGATATCCGCCCCTTACAGATTTGCATCCTGAATTTGATGCCGGTAAAACAAGACACCGAGCTGCAACTATTACGCGAATTGTCAAATACCCCATTGCAAATAGATGTAACCTTTATGAAAATTGACAGCCATATTTCATTAAATACTTCCGGAAGTCACTTGAACAAATTTTATGATACATATGAAAATTTGAAAGAACGAAAATTTGACGGCCTGATTATCACCGGCGCCCCCGTTGAGCAAATTGATTTCGAAGAAGTTGATTACTGGCCTGAACTATGTATGATAATGGAATGGTCGAAAGAGAACGTGACCTCGACTTTTCATATCTGCTGGGGTGCCCAGGCGGCCCTTTATTATCATCATGGGATTGAAAAAAAATTGTTACCGGAAAAATTGTCCGGTATCTATGAGCATGAATTAATCCATCGTAAAGTCCCTTTAGTCCGCGGTTTTGATGATTTATTTATGGTCCCTCACAGCCGTTATACAATCAGTGATGAAGAAGCAATCAATCAATGTGAAGATATCAAGGTCTTGGCAAAGTCGAAAGAAGCAGGTATTTATCTATGCAAAGTTAGTGAAGGGAAACAGGTTTACGTCTTTGGCCACCCTGAATATGACCGGCTGACCCTCCATAATGAATATATCCGTGACAAGAATAAAGGCCTATCCATTCAAATTCCGCACAATTATTATCCCAAGAACGACAGTACCAGAAAACCGGATTTGCAATGGCGTTCACATAGTAATAATCTTTACAGTAACTGGATTAATTATTATGTTTATCAGCAAACGCCATATGTACTTTAGTATAATAAAGCTTGCGTTAATTCATTGATTTTTTGCGCAAAACATGGTATGATGTCGTTAAGACATTATATCAGCGCGGTTTTTGTGCGCATCCGCCGGAGGCTCATGATTTCTTTAGAAATCATGATATAGTATGCTAAGGCACAGTACAGTTTCCTAAAGATTAAGATTTTTTCATAAAATGCACAACTTTACATAAGTCTTCTTAGTCATGAAAATTCAGTTTACAAAGGAGTTTGTAATGAAAAATTTTCTCAATGATTGGAATTTTTTTACACTGAGTAAGGAAGAGTATCAACAAAGCATGAATGAGATATTTAAAAATAATCTTTATTCATTGCATCTGGTTAACCGTGTCGTTATGGTTCTTGCATTATGTTTTGCTTTTGTCCCAATTGTAATTGAACAAAATTATCCCCGCGGCGCTGTATATATTTCAACAGCAATAATCGCCGCGGTTTTTGCATTGATTGTGAGATGGAAATCAAAGCAATCTAAAAGTAAGCATCTAATTAGCAAATCATTTATATATACGATGATAGTACTTTATTACATAAATATCGTTACGTTCGGATTATGGCTGGGGGTTTGGTCAAACCGGGACGGGGCGGCCGTAACATTTATGTGTTTGATGATTTGCGCTTTTTTCCTTTTTATCTGTCCGATAAAATTTAGTTTTTGGATGACAGTCGGGGCAATGGTAGTCTTTAGTATTTCAACTTTTCTTTATAAAGAAACTTCTTTGTGGGTACTTGATATTATTAATGTTCTGATGGCCGGCTGCTTAGGTATGATTGTCACCTGGGAAATTACGCGGCTTCGGGTGATTTCGGCGACTACGGTTAACCGGGCTAAAGTTGCATCACGCCGCTCGGTTATTCTGGGGATGTCACTGCTGGCAGAAGGAAGGGACGAAGATACCGGAAGCCATATCAGCCGCATTCAGCAATATACGGAAATTTTAGCTAGAAAAGTTCATGAAAATGATAGTGAGAAACTCTCACAAGAGGAAATGGAACAGGTTATTCTTTACTCGCCTTTGCATGATATTGGCAAAGTCAGTATTCCTGATTCAATTTTGCTGAAACCGGGGAAATTAACAGCCGAAGAGTTTGATGCGATGAAAGGTCATACTTCTTTTGGCGGTGATGTCTTAACGCAAACAGAGCATCAAATGGTGACAGATACTGAAACAATCCGGGTTGCGATTGAAATCGCAAAATATCACCATGAAAAATTTGATGGCTCCGGTTATCCGGAGGGGCTGAAAGGTAATTCAATTCCGGTTTCCGCACAAATAGTTGCGCTGGCTGATATTTATGATGCCCTTACCAGCAAACGTATATATAAAGATGCCTTCGAACATGAGCTTGCCTGCGATATTATTTTGAATGGGGATGGCCGCACCGAACCGCAGCATTTTAGTCCGGACGTTTTAAATGCTTTTGCCCAAACTATTGATATTTTCCGTGAAATAAATGAAAATAGAGATAATTGCGAAGCCCCGTTATTTGAACGCAAACTCTAAATATCTTCTAATGATTCATCGGGAACCAAAGAAGCTTCCTCAAGCACCAGTTCGGCATCGCGGTATTTCTTCGCATCAACGAGATATTTTTTGGTGGCAAATATTCCGATAATCGCAACAACACCTAGCAAAATATTAAAGTTTCCTTCGCCAAGAACCACCATTTGCCGGGCAATTACGAATAGCAGGACATCAAGAACCGTTTCCGGGGTATGCTTGATAAGCATTTTGGTAAACTCGATACCGATTACAAGATTAAAGACTAAAGTCAGAATACTTTCAAAGTCCATTGTCATAATAGCTATATTCACATCAATTAATACGAAAACTACGTCAATAAGCTTGATAGTGATGACAGCAAGCAGCAAAAAGGCAATTGCTACTTCAAATAATTTTGAATACTTTTCAAGAAAATTGATTAGATATGCGCTTTTTTCTTTCTTGTTTTTCATAAGTCACTCCGTTACGGTTATTTTCTAGATTGTAACACAAAACCGATCAAAACAAAACCCCTTTTATCTTTTTAGTAGTTGGGGTATAATAAAACGAAGAGATTTTCTAAGCCGGCTAAAAACGACGGCTAAAAAATCTAATACTTCGTTTTGGGAAGAGTTTAACTAAAGCGTTGGGCAAAGACCAGATATCAAGGATAAACTAGACTTCATTTAAGGAGAGAAGATATGTACATAGGAGTAGATGTAGGCGGTACGAATTTGGTCGCCGGTGTGGTTAATAAAAAAGGCGAGATTCTTGCGAAAGCAAAATGTCCGACGGTTATTGATAAAGGTGCGGATAAAGTAATTGATGATATCAAAACCATTATCGCACAAGCATGTAAAAATGCCGGTTTGGATGAAAAGGAAATTATTTCAATTGGGATTGGAATTCCCGGCCCGATTGATAATAGTACCGGTGAAGTAATTTTTGCGGCTAATCTGCCCTTTAACCGTACTCCGCTAACGGCAATTATCAAAGAAAAATGGGATGTCGGAGTCCACTTATTGAATGATGCCGATGCGGCGGCTTTTGGTGAGGCATATGCCGGAAGTGCCAAGGGTTGTATGCACATGGTATTGATTACATTAGGGACCGGGCTTGGCGGCGGTATAGTTATTGATGGAAAAATAAGTACCGGTTTTAATAATATCGGCGGTGAAATAGGGCATGTCATTGTTGAACATAACGGACGGGCATGTAACTGCGGGCGTAAGGGGTGTTGGGAAAAATATGCCTCGGCGAGCGGTTTGATTGCCCTTACCAAAGAACAAATGGAGCGGGACACAGAAAGTGCGATGTGGCGGATTGCCCCTGAACTTGACAAAGTAGATGGGCGGACAGCCTTTCTTGCTGCCCGTGAAGGGGATGCTTCCGGAAAAGCGGTGGTTGCGCTTTATCTTGAATATCTGGCCAGCGGGCTTAGTAATGTTATTAATATTTTCCAGCCGGAAGTGGTTTGTATCGGCGGCGGAGTATGCAATGAGGGGGATGCCTTACTACTTCCAATCAAAGAAATGGTCGCAAAAACTACATTCCGCCATCCAACACGCAATACGGAAATAAGGATTGCTTCCCTCGGTAACGATGCCGGCATTATCGGCGCGGCGCTCGCGGGTGTCTAATAATAACGCAAGGCAATAAACTCTCTCCGTTGCTGCGGTCTAAATGGTACTAATTTACGTTCTATCCCGGGGAGAAGGCGACCTAAGGCAACTGCGAGATGTTTTTGCCTTGCTTTTTACCTTACCCTCGGCAGGGCCGCTGCCGCAACACTTTGACCAACCCGGCGGTTTTTCTCATCGGGAAGATGTAAGTTGATACCCTTTATCCCGGGATAATCATCGCACAGTACGGCTTCGGCAGTTGCGATGATAAGGTCGCCGCCGGCACCGGACATAACCCGCCCTAATAAAAGGACATGATGCAAATCATAGATATCCCGCCACAAAGCTAAGGCATGGCCAAGATAACAGCCGATACTTTCATAAATCCCGGCGGTTTTTTCAATGGGTAAATCCTGAACAAATTTTAGTTTTTCAGCCGGGGTAGCAGCGGAAGGAAGAGTGATTCCGGCGTAAGGGGCAAGTAAAGCAACAGCATCTTGCGATATATATTTGACCCCGCAGCCAAGATCACCGGACCATTCATCCCAGGCCCCGTTTTCTTTGCCGTCAACCGGGGCAAAAGCAAGTTCATTAAGGCGGCCGGTGATATTACCGTTTTTATCAATATAACCGGCAGCAAGACTTGTACCCATCGCAATACCCAGGATATTTGTGTCGTTTAAGCTCATCGCACCGGCAAGGGCGGAGACATCACCATCATTAGCAACAACAACCGGGACATCACCAATTTCTTTTGCGGCATTCAAATAAATATTTTTGACAACCCGCTGGAAATCATCAGCTTGAACCTGCCGGAATAATGAAGCAACCATCGTCCGGTTATTGACATAAATCCCGGCGGAAGAAATACCAATCGCATCAACGCGCGGCATTTTAGCCGCCGCTGTTTTCAATGCGGTAACGATTTCATTATAATGATAATCCGGGTCGGCCGTAATTTTCGGATGCCAGATAGTTTCTTCGCTGTAAACAGCTTCACCATCAATAACCGCCGATACTTTGCGGTCACTGCCCCCGGCATCAAAACCAATCCGGCAGCCGCTTAAATCACGGCTTAAGGAAACCGGAGTTTCACTGCTTTCTGGTTTTTCTTCATAAGCGAGGTTTACAACTTCGAATTTGCTTTCATAAACATTACTCATAAAGTCAGCATCAAATTCGCGCTTGCCGCCGGTGTTGTATATACTTTTGATAAAACCGGCGATTTTTTCATTGCCGCAGATAGTGATACGGAAACCGCCGACTGCCCAAAGTAATAATTTCACCAAACGTTCGATATAGAACTCGTCGGCACTATCATGATTGCCGTCATTGATTATTTTTGTATCATAAACGAATCTTTGTGAATTTTCGCGCTCAATCGCGATCGCAAGAGGCTCATAAGCCAGCTTCAAATATTCGCGGTTGAAAGCAGCAATTGCGATAAAATCATTATCCAGCGGCGGGATATGCTTAACCGCTAATTCGATATTTTTAAAAATCATATATTACCTCCGTATATATGTAGAATCAGCAGGAAAACAAGCGACCGCGGAGCGGGCATTTGTTTTCACCTGATTCGTCAACGATAGACCGAAGGTCTAGAGTTGTTGTAAATTTTAGTGCAGCTTAGAATCAGCAGGAAAACAAGCGACCGCGGAGCGGGCATTTGTTTTCACCTGATTCGTCAACGATAGACCGAAGGTCTAGAGTTGTTGTAAATTTTAATGCAGCTTAGAATCAGCAGGAAAACAACAATCGCGGAGCGGGCATTTGTTTTCACCTGATTCGTCAACGATAGGGTCTAGAGTTGTTGTGAATTTTGATGTAACCTTAATATAGCATAAAAAAATTATTTCCGCAAAAGGAGAACTTGCGTACATGAAAAAATCTTCTTACCAAGCAATAATTATTTTTCTGATGTTGTGCCTTTTAATAACAGGTGTTATTATTGCAGTATTAGTAACGCAAAGCGGTGAAAGGCAGAATTTTCACGATGGTCAAATTGAAGCGGTAGATGAGCAACAATCATCAGAACCAGAACAAACGCTTCCGGAACCTGCCCCTGAACCCATTCCGGCTCCGGAGCCGCGTTTTTATATCGCGCTGGGAGATTCGATTTCGGAAGGTTATGGAGTCAGCGAGACGGATAGATATCCCGACTTGCTATTTGCGTTACTCAAAGAGGATGACTTAGTAAATAAATACAAAAATCTTAGTATAACCGGCTTTACCACCGGCATGCTTCTGGCTCAACTTGAGAATCTAAGCGGAGAGGACTTGGGAGCTCTTCAAAATGCCCATATTATTTCGCTTAATATCGGCGGAAATAATATTCTTAAACCTTTAATTAATTATCTTCCGGATTTTCAGGAAATAATCGATATGATTGCCGAAGTCGGCAGTATCGCCGGTGATGCAATGGGCTTAGCAGCAAAAATAGATGAATTAAATGCGGAGTTAAATAGTATTTCAAATAATTTCACTATTTCTGACCTTTTACGGGTCGGGGAATTTTTGCAAAGGGCAACCGCTATATTTAATGAATCAATTGAAATGTTTGGGCAGATGAATGAACTGAATATTAATAACCCGCTTGCGGTTTTATCCGGGCCCCTTCCGCCGGAGCTTGAGGCCAAGATGGAGAAAGGGATAACTGATTTCACGACTGAATTTGCTGAAATTATTACCTTGCTTAACGAAAATGCCCCGAATGCGGTGATAATAGTTAATACTCTTTATAATCCGATTCCTGAAGAAGTGCTTGGGTTAAAGTTAGAGCTGTCCGGACAGGCGGAGACTTATACACGAATAATAAATGAGATTATTTTCACCCGGCAATATGAAGAAAATTATTTAATCGCTGATGTATATAATACCTTTGCAAATATAGCTGCTTTAAGTGAAGTTATGAATTATCACCTTGATTTGGCACAGATGAACCTGAATTTCGATATCATTCATCCGAATGTTTCAGGACATAGAAAAATAGCAGAGCTTAATTATGAAGTACTGAAATATTAATATTCTAAGAAGATGTTCGGGATGGGGAAAATGTCAAAAAGGTCAAAAAGCAAAATATATGCTTGTATTAAAACAGTATTTATGATAAAATTATGCTGAGAATTTAAGTGAATAGAGTGTACCACCTGATGGGGCTGGAACCCCACCAGGCAAGGATGGCAAGACCCTGCCACACAATACAGATTACTCTGCGATACACATTTTCATTATAGTGTAATCATTTTGCATTTACAAGGAAAATGTAATTATCAAAAGATATCTGACCTTTGAATATTAATGAGGTGTTAAGTGTGGACGCATGCTTACACCTCATTTCTTGAATTCTCGCTGAAAATCCGGAAAGGCAGCAATGCCTTTCCGGGTAATTGGTGGGAAGCGGTTTAATAGACTGCGGTGCTTGCCGCGGTCTATTTTACAATAAGGCAAAGGTATAAAATGAAATATTGTGTTATTACGGGTACGGTTCTTCTATTGCTTCTAATAGTTTTTATATCAACTTTCAGCGGAAGAGAAGCAGAAGTAGGAAAAATAATAAAATTTGGCGGGGAAAAATGGCTTGTCCTGGATATAAAAGATGGCAAAGCTTTGCTTTTAAGCGAAAAAATTCTTGAAAACAAGAAATACCACCCACCGGGCGGAGCTGTCACATGGGAAGAAAGTGAAATTAGAAAATACTTAAATGAATTATATTATGAAACAACTTTTACGGCCCGGGAGAGAAATAAAATAGCCGAAAATTATATTACTAACAGCGTTAACCCGCAATGGGATACAGAGGGCGGAAGTAAAACCGTTGATAAGATATTTTTACTTAGTATAAGTGAAGTAGAACACTATTTTGATTTGGGCAGGGAACGGAGTGCAAAATGCCGGAATACCGGCAAATATAACTTATGGTGGCTGCGGTCGCCCGGCGAACTTGCAAATTACGCTGCCCTTGTCCACCGCGGCGGTTATATCAGCGTACATGGCCAAAGTGTCTGCAGCACCGCCGGCATCCGCCCGGCTCTGTGGGTATATTTCTAAAAAAGCATCGGCAAGCCGGGCAAAACATTCGCAGAGCATTTGAATACAAAAAAAAGTAAGACAAGACAGACAAAAATATCTCGCAGAGCGTTTGAATACAAAGAAAAAAGTAGATAGGATTGTAAATTTAAAAAGCAAGAAAGGTAAAAACAACTCGCAGGAACCTTAGGCCGCCTTCTTCCCGAGATAAAACTTATAATTTACACCGATTAGGCCGTAGTGACGGAGAGTGTTTATTACCGGGCTTGCTTTTTCAACTTAAATAGATATAAATATAAAAAAATAAGGCAATTAATGCCTTTATTTTTTTGCAAAAAAACTACTTGACATGACGTAGTAGTCAATGCTATGATAACTACATCGTCAGACGTAGTACCGAATTACTCAAAGGAGGTGAAATATTGGATAATGCAACTATCTCAAGCGATGTAATACGCGGTTACATCGATGTGATGATTTTGAGAATACTTTATGAAGGTGATTCATATGGTTATGAAATATCCAAAAAAATTACGGATATTTCCGATAATAGCTACACAATGAAAGAAACGACCTTATACTCGGCATTTTCCCGCCTGGAGAAACTCGGCTTTCTTCATTCGTACCCCGGTTCTTATTCCGGCGGCCGGGAACGCACCTATTACAATTTAACCAACGAAGGACGTGCGCATTACTGCTGGAAATGCAAGGAATGGGCATTAACAAAAAATTTAGTCAAAAAATTTATTTTAAGTGAGGAGGATTTGAATGGATACAATTAAAACATATCTCGATAATATTTTTGCCGCCTTTCCGCAAAATGAAAAGTTATGGAAATTAAAAAATGAAATGCAAGCCGACATGATTGAGAAATATCAAGAACTCAAAAATGAGGGTAAAAGCGAACATGAAGCCGTTGGCAGCGTTATTGCCAATTTCGGCAGCATTGAAGAAATCATCGGCGAACTTGGAATTGAAAAAAATGAAACCATAACCTCAGATGAGCGCATTTTAATATCAAATGAAAAAGCAAAAGAATACTTGAGCGAGATTAAGAAAAGCAGTATTTGGATTGGCGCAGGGGTTTGGCTGATTCTGATAGGAGTAAGTATTACCAATTTTTTATCAAACAATTCTTTTGGGTTTGCTTGGGCAAAATTGGATGCTTTTGGAGCTTTGATATTTTTTAGTTTTATTGCGGTAGCGGTGATATTCTTTATTGTAAATGGCATTCGGATGGGTAAATATGAGGATTATGTTGCGAAAGGTGTCCGCTTGGATTTCCGGACACAAACTGAAATAACGAATCAAAGTGAACGTTTTAATACCCGTTATACGATCCATATCGCCGGTGGTGTGGCTATGATTTTATTAGGTGTAGGCTCTTTTACGATTATTGATGAGTTTCGTTTTGAAAATATGGCAACAACAATTTTCCTAATGATAATTGGGTTTGCAGTATTTTTGTTTATCACTGCCGGTATGATAAAAGGGGCATATGATTTGCTTTTAACTAAAGGGGAACACAAAAATAAGGCTGGTTTCAATAAAGCGGGAAAAATTATTGGTACGCTTGCCTGTGTCTATTGGCCGATGGCGACAATCGTATATCTGATTTGGAGTTTCGTTGGCGAAGCCTGGACAATCAGTTGGTTAGTATGGCCGGTATCGGGAATTTTGTTCGGGGCAATAGCCGGCGGGGTTGGTGCTTGGTACAGTCAGGAAAAATAATAAGGTAAATAAATTATGTTTTTTTCTTGTCGGGTAAAAATACTCATGCTATACTAGGATGAAGAGATTTTCTAAGTTTGCGTTCATTGGAACGCAAACAAAGAAAATCCAGCCCCCTTCGCGGGCACTCTTCATACAGGAAGAACGCAAAAACGCGTTCTTTATAGCTTATTTGAGTCGAATCTAACAAGAAAGAGGCCCTCTTGAAAATCCCTAATATTAACTCTGCTATCTATGAAATCATCGAAAACCGTCCGGTCAGCGACCTGAAATCCCAGGGATTGCTGCTACGCCACCGAAAAACCGGGGCGCGTGTTACCCTACTTTTAAATGATGACGAAAACAAAGTCTTCTATATCGCTTTCCGCACCCCGCCGGCCGATTCGACCGGGGTTGCCCACATTTTGGAACATTGTGTTCTTTGCGGTTCGGAAAAATTTCCGGTAAAGGACCCTTTTATCGAATTAGTAAAAGGTTCACTTAATACATTTTTAAACGCAATGACTTATCCCGACAAAACTGTTTATCCGGTTGCGAGCTGCAATGCGAAAGATTTCGCCAATCTGATGCACGTTTATCTTGATGCCGTTTTTTATCCTAATATTTACAAAGAAAAAAAGATTTTCATGCAGGAAGGCTGGCATTATGTGTTGGAAAATGAAAATGACCCGATTTCCTTGAATGGTGTTGTATACAATGAAATGAAAGGGGCTTTTTCGACTCCTGATGATGTTGTTGAGAAAGAAATAACGGCGGCCCTTTACCCTAACGGCACCTATGGCCTTGAATCCGGCGGGGACCCCGACGTTATCCCCAGCCTGACCTATGAACAGTTTTTGGATTTTCACAGTCGTTTTTATCATCCCTCGAATAGTTTCATTTATTTGTACGGTGATGTTGATGTTGAAGAACGGCTTAAATTCCTCGACGAACAGTATTTATCCCGTTTTGAACGTCTTTTAATTGATTCGACCATCGTCCATCAGGAAAGTTTTAAAGAACCCGTTTATCTAAGCAAAAAATATCCGGTGCTTGAAGATGACGATACCGGGGAAAGTACGTATCTTACTTATAATACCGCTTTAAATATCGGGGTAAACGAACGGCTTTATCTTGCCTTTCAAATTCTTGATTATGCGCTTTGTTCTGCGCAGGGGGCGGCTTTAAAACAAGCACTTTTAGACAAACGTTTGGGTAAAGATATCTCAAGCATCATGGAAATGGGCATTAGCCAGCCATTTTTTAGTGTCATTGCCAAGGATGCGAAAAGTGAAAACGAAGCAGAGTTTATTGAGACAATTATCAATACATTGACCAGATTGGCCAATGACGGCCTTGATAAAAAAGCCCTGAGAGCCGGTTTAAATTTGTATGAGTTCCGTTATCGTGAAGCAGATTTCGGCGCTTATCCTAAGGGTTTGATTTATGGTTTGCAAGCTTTGGACAGTTGGATTTATGACGAAAGTAAACCGTTTGTTTATTTGGAAGTTTTGGATACGTTTGCTTCATTGAAAGCCGATATCGAGACGGATTTTTTTGAAAGCCTTATCCAAAAATATTTACTTGATAATCCTCACAAAACGATAATGAAAATCGAGCCGGTTATTGGCCTTACCGCAAAAAATGATGAAAAACTGGCAAACAAATTGAAGATTTACAAAGAGACTCTTAATCCGGAAGAAATTAGTAACCTAATGAGAAGTGCCGAAGAATTGGCGATTTATCAAGAGGAACCAAGTTCTCCGGAAGATTTGCTGAAAATCCCAATGTTAAACCGCGAAGATATCCGTAAAGAAGCACATGATTTTATCAATGAAGTGCGCAAAGCCGGCGATACAACGATTTTATTCCACAATATATTTACAAATGGCATTGGTTATTTGCGTTTTGTTTTTGATATTACTAAAATCCCGGCGGATTTGTTCCCTTATTTAGGCATTCTGAAATCAACCCTTGCTTTAGTTGATACGGAAAACTATGCTTTCGCCGATTTGTTTAATGAAATAAATA
Organism: Lachnospiraceae bacterium; assembly: GCA_009780115.1. Lineage (GTDB taxonomy): Bacteria > Bacillota > Clostridia > Lachnospirales > Lachnospiraceae > UBA935. The sequence continues at coordinate 1,410 of WRAQ01000033.1, read as the reverse complement.
TTCATACCGGCGGTATTATTCCGTCAATTACTACTTATGTAAATGCGAATAAGCTTACTGAATACAAAGCAAACCTGGAAATAAGTGTGAAGGTTTTATATGAAAATATTAATAAAGCTTTTGCCTTAATTAATGAAATTGTAACAAAATCAAAATTTGATGATAGTAAAAGAATATATGAAATTATCGCCGAGATGAAGTCAAAAATGGAAGCATCAATGCAAAGCAGCGGCCATAGCCTTGCGGCTTTGCGGGCATTATCATATTTCAGTGAAACCGCCGCCCTTGCTGATGGAATGAGTGGAATTAAGCAATACCGGCTGCTGGTTGATCTGCTGGAAAACTTTGATGAAAAAAAATTAGAACTTAGCCATAAACTAGCAACTCTCGCGACGTATCTATTTAGAGCGGAAAATTTGCTGATTGATTATACAGCTTGCGAAGATGGTTATATCATCGGAGAAGAAGTCCAAAACTTCGCCGGAAGCTTATATGAAACTCCGCTTGAAGTTGGTAGCTATCAATATGAAGCAAAGAAGTTAAATGAAGGTTTCATGACCGCAGGGCAGGTTCAGTATGTCTGCCGGGCCGGGAATTTCATCACCGCAGGATTACCTTATACCGGCGCGCTAAAGGTACTCAAAGTGATGATGGGTTATGAATATCTGTGGACACAAGTCAGGGTCCTTGGTGGTGCTTACGGCTGTATGTGTAACTTTACGAAAACCGGCGACAGCTTTTTTGTCTCATATCGTGACCCGCACCTTGCGCGGACGAATGAGGTTTTTGAACAGGCGGCAAAATTTATCCGCGAATACCAATCTGATGAGCGGGCAATTACGCAATTCGTAATCGGCGCGGTTGGCGACCTTGATACACCGATGAACCCGGCGGCGAAGGGGGCATATTCGATGACGGCTTATATGAGCGGGATTACCTTCGAAAGAATCCAGAAGGAGCGTGATGAACTGCTTTTAGCCGACCTGGAAACAATCCGCGGTTTAGCCCGCTATGTTGAAGCATTTATCGGTTATGAGTGCTTGTGTGTCGTTGGGGCGGAAGAGAAAATTAAAGAAAATAAGGCAATGTTTAAAACGATAATGCCCTTGTTGGCATGATTTGTTCAACGTGTGACATCTCTGCGCTTCACCCTGCCCGGCAAGCTGGGTTTAGACAATTTATTCAAGGAGGAAAATTATGAAAAAATATTTAATCAGTGTATTAATTATAATAACAAGTGTTATTTTTATTGCCTGTGGTACGGCTGCAAATACCAGTATGAGAGAATCTTATGATATGGCATATATGGCCCCGGCTACAGAAATGTATATGGGCGCAGTTGAGATGGATTATATTAATGATGCAATTTATAATGAAATTAGTGTTGATGGCGGTGGTATTACCCGGGCC
>WRAQ01000032.1 GCA_009780115.1 Lachnospiraceae bacterium | reverse complement strand
CGTTGAAGAATCAAGTGAAAACAAATGCCCGCTGCGCGGTCGCTTGTTTTCCTGCTGATTTAAGTTCTATTATTATTCACTACAACTCTAGACCTGCGGTCTATCGTTGAAGAATCAGGTGAAAACAAATGCCCGCTTCGCGGTCGCTTGTTTTCCTGCTGATTCTTCATTATATCGCTATAATGCAATTAAGACAAGATATCAAAAATCATGCCGCCGCATATTATATTTAAAATATGAGGTGTTTAATAATGACTAATCAATACAGATGCGCTACTTTAAAAGAAGATATGCGCTTAGCATGGTTGCAGCATGTCTACTGGACACGGCTATTAATTGTAAGTATAACAGAAAGATTGGACGACCAACAAGAAACAACAGCGCGCCTATTACAAAATCCTAAAGATATCGCTGCTATTTTTGCCCGGTTTTATTCTTGCAAAGCAGCAAATGAAATCGACCGGCTCTTAACCGAACATCTAACAATCGGCGCCGGTTTGATTACCGCTTCACGCGATGGTGATAAAGAAAAGGCATCTGAATTAGATCACCAATGGTATCTAAACGCCGACCAAATGGCGAAGATGTTCCATTGGATAAACCCATGTTATAATTATTGTGAACTCCGGAAAATGCTTTTTGTCCACCTTGACCTGACCAAAAAGCAAGTTGGTGCGCGCCTTGCAAAGAACCATAAAGAAGAAATCGAAACATTCGGTATGATAGAAAAAGAAGCTTTGATGATGGCAGATGAATTTGTACTAGGAATCATGTAGCATAAATATAAAACGGCGGGGGTTAACCCCCGCCAAAAACCTGCCCCTCATATTCTATTATAACTACATTGTCACTCTCGTCCGGGTACTTCTCTATATAAGAATTAGTTACCGCAAAATTGCCCCACATATGCATCGGGAAAAGTTCTTCCGTTTCCGTAATTTGCTGAAAAATCCTAAATCCATCCCCGCAAGCTTCTTCCTGCCTTGGGTCAAGCGGGAAAAATGCAACATCGAAAACCCGCCCTCTTATCTTTTCCATCTCAATCATAAAACGCCGGAAACGGTCACAGTTAGCCTGTTCTTCATCACCAGGCCAAGTCCAAAGATTCAAGTCCCCGGCATGAAAAAAAGTTTTCTTTCCGTAATTAATGATAAAAGCAATACCCTCATCGGTAGAAAGTAAAGTTTCCACACTTAAATCTGATGAAAGCCGGTACATCTCATCAGCTTTTACTCTGGTTATTCTTTTTTCATCTTGCTCTGTCAGGCCTAATTTTAGCTTTTGCGAAGCGGATAAAGGTATATCTTTTGATACTATAAAGCGAACCCGAAAATGCGATTTTCTTATTCCCCAAATCTCACGGTTATAATGGTCGCCGTGAGCATGGCTGACAAATATGTATAATTCTTTATCCGGATTCAGCGGTGGTATTTGTCCGGTATGATAATCAAATAAAAAATAAACTTTATCCAATTCAAGTAAAAAGCCGCTATGGCCTAAATATGTTATTTTCATATCGGTTCCCTATCTTTTAATTGTAATAACCTAGCGACAGTATCTTCTAAGCCCTGCCGGTGTGGTTTGGCATTCTCACTTAAATACTGATGGCGGCCCGTTTCCAAAAATTTTGCCATTCCCTTTGCATTTGCCCAAAAGTAAATACCCCAATTTTCAAAATCCCATTCAGCCATGTAACTATTACATTCATAGTCTATGTAATAAAGTTTTTCATCTTCAACAACAAAATTTGGCGGAAAATAATCAATATTTAAATTTTGGGCATACAACAGCTCACACATGTCAAACATTTGCCTGACATAAATATCTTTCAGCTTATTCGCACCGACAATTTCTGCTATTGTCGGGCCACTTATATAATCTTTGATTAAAAATTGCTTTTCATCATTATAATAAAGCAATTCCGGCATTGATATCCCAACGGCCTTTAACCGTTTGTAGTCACGAAGTTCTGACTTCAATTTATTACTTTCGAAAGTATATGTATCATTTGGTTCATAATGCATTTCCTTGTAAACAACACTTTGATTACCAAATGCCGCAAGATATGAGTTTCCGCCTTTTCCTTTACCAATATGTTTCTTGATTACAAGTATTTTTCCGTTAATAAGAAGAGTACTGTTTTCCCGATTCATAAGTTCCTCAATACTAAACAATGCCCGCTTCGCGGTCGCTTGTTTTCCTGCTGATTCTATATTGTATCAACTGGACTGTTTTTTGTCCAGTAGGCATATATTTTTTACAGAGGATAATATCTTGAAGGAATTGCTTCTTTCAATTGGCAAATTTGTTCCTCCTCATAAATTTTGCAGGTATAGGAAAAGCATAGGCTATATATGAATCAGAAACCATCTTCAACACCGCATTTATCATTTACCAAACAAAATTTCTGGGATTTGCTTCCGGCTAATCTGTCATGGAATAACCCCTTGATTTCCGGCACTCTAATCCTAACGATTACCGGTCTTTTAAGCCGTTTTATCGGGTTTTTTTACCGCATCTTTTTATCAAGAATGTTTGGGGCCGAAGGGATGGGGATTTACCAGTTAACCGCCCCTATTCTTGCCCTTACATTTTCGGTTACTGTCGCCGGTATGCAGACCGCAATTTCCAAATATGTTGCAAGCGAGACCGCAACAAAAGATTATCGTACTTCATCAGGACATCTTGTCGTCGGTTTCGTTATTTCAATGGTTCTTTCGGCTATTTGTACTTGGAGTATTTATTATTATTCTGATTTTATCGCCGCCAAATTTCTTTTGGAACCGCGGACTGCGCCCCTTTTGCGAATTATATCTTTTTCCATTCCGATGGCAACCGTCCATTCTTGTATTAATGGCTATTTTTATGGTGTCCGTAAAAGTACTGTCCCGGCTTTAGCCCAACTAGCAGAACAGGTCGTCAGGGTTGGTTCTGTTTTCTTGATTTATTATATTGCGATGGCACGAGGTATGACACCAACGATAAGCTTTGCCGTGCTTGGCTTAGTAATCGGTGAAAGCGCAGCGATGATTGTTTCACTTGTAGCAATCAGACATCGCTTCTACAATTTATCATTAACCCGCGAGCAAATCAAACCGGTAAAATACCAATATATAAAATCAAGCCAACTGCTTTTATCCCTGGCTATCCCTCTTTCACTAAACCGGGTTATTATTAATATTTTGCAAAGTGTCGAAAATATTTTTATCCCTAATAAATTGATGGCATATGGGATGGATAATTCAAGCGCCCTTAGTGTTTTCGGAGTACTTACCGGAATGGCACTGCCGCTTATCTTCTTCCCCTCGGCGATTACTAATTCAATCAGTGTATTACTTCTGCCAATAGTTTCCGAAGCTGATGCCACCGACAACAATGTTACAATAAAAAGAGCCATTCGCCAATCGATAAAATTGGGGGCGGCTCTTGGTGTTTTTTGTACTGGTTTCTTTCTATTGTTTGGGCGGACTCTGGGAATGTGGTTTTATAATAACTCTCTTGCGGGCAGCTTTATCATCACCTTAAGTTTTCTTTGCCCGTTTATGTATATTGCCAGCACACTTTCCAGCATCTTGCATGGTATTGGAAAAACCGGGGCAAACTTCGTATATAGTATCATAAGTCTTTCAGTCCGTCTGGTTTTCATCTTTGCCGCGGTGCCGATTTGGGGAATCCAAGGTTATCTTTGGGGGCTTTTAGTCAGCCAGTTCATCCAGACCGGGCTGTGCATGTGGGCGGTGCGTGAATACTATTGATACTAGAAAAAGCCTGCAAAATATAATAGGCATATACCGTACAAGCTTGCTTGTACGGTATATGCCTATTATATTTTATAGGGCACTCTGCCCAAGCGAGGTTTTGTGTCAGCAAAATCTCCTTAGGGCTTTTCTGTATCACCCCAGTATCTCCTTCAATAACGCTTCACAACCTGCGCAGACATCATCATAAGTCGTATCAAAATCGCCCGTATACCACGGATCAGCAATGTCTCGCGGGTTAGCTGTATAATCAAGCAGACGGCAAATTTTTCTTTCCGAATCACTGCCAAAAACACGCATCATATTGACAATATTTCGATTATCCATCGCAATAAGATAATCATATTTTTCGTAATCGGAACGCTTGATTTGCACAGCATGTTTCCCCGCCACAGAAATACCTTCCTGCGCCAGACGTTTCCTCGTCCCGGGGTATACCGGATTACCTAGCTCTTCCGTGCTGGTAGCCGCTGAAGCAATGTAAAATTCATCATTTATTCCTGCCTTTTTCACCATTTCTTTCATAACAAATTCAGCCATTGGTGAGCGGCAGATATTGCCGTGGCAGATGAAGAGGATTTTGGTCATAGGGTTAAACTCCTTTTAAACATTTGGTTTTACATTTTTCATCCTAATTATATTATAACCATAAATCACAAACAATCAAGTATGCTTATAAGCAATCGCTACAATTTCCAAACCACTGATTGCATAGATTATATTATTTTATATAATAAAATTAACAAACTTATCCGTGACAATATTCCTAAGGTAATTGAATCATATAGATATAGATAAAAGCTGAGCGGATAAAATAACTCGTTGCTTAAAACTGTTTGTATGGTATCATAGTAATGCAGCTCAATCAAAAAAATGCGAGAGGTGTTTGACATGAATATTGAGTACAAAGATAATGTGCTAACAGCAGATGATTACCTTTTTTTCATTGAAGAAATGGATGAAGAAGAAACGACAAAGGAACAGGCAGAACTTACGATAACTAATCAAGTTTTTTCTGTTTCAGCCGTTAAAGACGGCACAACAGTCGGAATGGCCCGGTTACTCGGTGATGCGGCAATTTTTTGGCTTATCGTTGATGTTTGGGTTTTGCCGGAGTACCAAGGTCAAGGTATCGGCCAGGCAATGGTAGAGAGACTTTCAAGGTATATCAAAGAAAATGCCCCGAAAGGTTATCATGCTTTATATCTTATGTGTGCGAAAGGTAAAGAAGGCTTTTATGAGAAATTGGGCTTTGACTGCCGCCCGAATGCATACGAAGGTTCCGGGATGGAAATGGAAATTTTGGTGGAGGTTTAACATAATAATAGGCAATAAAATAACGAGTTATCAAACCAAATCAATAGATTAATCATTGCTCCCTTATTCTATTTATTAGATTCGGTGCATGCTGTCAAATATTTCTTCACGCTGACATTTAATAATCACACCGATTTCTGTGCCGATAGCTTCCAGTTCCTCGCTGATTTCCGCAAATTGTTTTTCACTTTGGTTTATGTCAACCACCATCATCATATTAAAATATCCGCTGACGATGGTTTGAGAAATATCTTCGATATTTATTTGATTTCCAGCCAGGTAGGAACATATCTTTGCGATAATTCCAACCGTATCTTTACCAACAACAGTGATGATTGTTTTATTCATTTTTATAACCTATACCTTTCTTTACTGCAAATTTTAAATGTTAATGACCGGTGATACTTCGCTTCGTGATGCAACTATCATCGGGAAATCCGCGGCTTTAAATTCATTGTCCGCCATATTAACTTCAACTCTAACCGCTTCATAAGCAAGCTCGGGCAGATTATTTTCCTGGCTTAAGTGCCCAAGTAATACCGTTTTCAATTGACTATGTAAAAGACGGCTTAAGAGGCGGCCGGCTAATTCATTGGAAAGATGGCCCCGTTCACTGAGGATTCTCTGCTTTAAATAATAGGGGTACGGGCCAACCTCAAGCATATTGACATCATGGTTAGCTTCAAGAAGTAAAGCATCCATCCCTTTTAAGCATTCAACGGTATAATCATTAAAACTGCCTAAATCAGTAATTACCGCTACTTTCGTATTACCATAATGAATCCGGTAAGCAACCGGCTCTTTTGCATCATGTGAAATCCGCATCGGGTTAAAAATCAAATCTTTTACGATAACCTTTTCATCGGGTTTGATTACATTTATCAAATCAAGGTCAATTTTCCCCAGGCTGCTGCTTGACAAAATTCCGTCTACCGTCCCGCCGGTAGCATAAATCGGGATGCCATAACGCCGGGCTAAAACACCTAACCCGCCGATATGGTCACTATGCTCATGGGTAATAAAAATACCGTCTATATCGTAACCGGTGATGTCGAGCTTGTTAAGCCCTGCTTCCGTCCGTTTGCCGCTGATGCCGGCATCAATAAGGATATGGGTAGCATCCGAGCCAACATAAACACAATTTCCGCTGCTGCCACTTGCTATACTACATAATCTCATTCTAAGCTCCATGTCTACAAATTTTGGTACAAAATTTGCCGTATGAAGTCTAGTTTTTCTTTTGTGGCCGATAATTACCCGACTCCTTAGAAAAACTCTTCATACTTCTATTCCCAATAAATCTCAATCATGTCATTTGCCCTAAGCGGTTCCATGAACTGGGCATCACGATTATTTATCTTCGTCACTATATGCCGGCCTTTGGAGCTATTTAAGTCAAAATCAATATATTCAAATATATCTACAAATACATATTTGGGTTTCCCTGAAAGTAAGATTGTATCGCCATTGACTGACACAGTCAATCTGGCATCATCGGGATTTTGCGGTGAAGATTTAACTTCTTCTTCATCATTTTCTTCATCATAACTATAATCATTATCTTCGTCATATTCATCGTATTCAGCAGATTCGGCAGATGGTTTTAACCCGGAAGCTTTTAGCCCGGCGGCAGTATTTACTTTTGCGGTGTTATTTATTTCCGTCCCGGTATTTACCTCTGCGCCGGTCTTTTTTTGCCCCGGCCACAAAGCGGCACTCTTCTGCTTTCTGTTATCATCTTTATGCACAATATCTGTTAGTTCTAACTCTTTCAACGACCAAACCACAGAAAAGTTCTCATAAACCGGGGTTGATTCATCAGCTTCTTTATTATTAACATATATCTTAAAATCCGGTTCTAGAACTATATCCATAAATTCTGCGATTTGTTTAACAGTATAAAAATCAGCTAACTCAATTTCATCATTTTCCTGAATCTCATAATAAATTGATTGGAGTTCACCATTTACCCAGGCGTAAACCGGTAATTCGACTTTTTTTTCATTAACATTCACAATAATGATGTCCTGTAGTTCCTTGATTTCGCCAATCGATAAACGGCCTGCTTCACCGGCGGTTGATTCTTTCACTACAATAATATCATTACTATGAATTGAAGTATAAATATCGGCCGCTTCGCCATTAACCGTAATCACTGATGTATCTCCGGACTGTCCGCGGACCATGCGGCTATTGCCATTCAAATAATAGGTAAGGGCCGGGCCGCGGCGCGGGAAAAGGGCATCATTAGGGAATTGCGCCTGCATTGCCGCATCAACAACAGCAAGGCGGTTATTATCATAAATTTTCAAGCGGTCGCCATTAAAACTGACAAAGATGAAATTGTTGCTTTGCTCAAAATAATTAAGGCAGATACCAATCGGCGTAACCAGCAATGAATCTTTGGGGGTACCTTCTTCAAAAACAATCTGCTGCATTACTTCCTCACCACGTAAAGCAACACGCTCACGCGCTATTCCAAGTTCATCAGCAAGGAAATCAGTATAACCGGGAATTTTTCCGCCGCCGCCGACAACAAAAACCGCACTTACTGATTTATTTCCATTAAGTTCACGAATCTTGGCGGCAACTTCTGCGGTCATAGTTTTTAAAACTTCCTCAACAATTTTCAGAACCTCATCCCGCGGAATACTTTGCGGTAAAAACATGATATCGGTATAGGTTACGATATCATTAATTCCGGCATCACGTTTGATTTGTTCGGCGGTGGCAAAATCAACAAGGCAATGACCGGCAATTATTTCAGTCAGGGCATCACCGGCAATCGCGATCATACCATATGAAATAATGCTTCCATCCTTTGTAATCGAAATATCACTGGTTCCGGCGCCTACATCAACGAGGGCAATATTGAGCATCCGGTATTTTTCCGGAATCGCCACCTGGATAGCGGCAATCGGCTCAAGGGTCAGGCTGACGATATTAAGCTTGGCATATTCGACGGCTTTGTAAAGACCGTTAACAACATCATCGGGAAGAAAAGTTGCGATAATATCGGCACCGATTACTTTAGCTTTATGCCCTTCAAGGTTTCCGATTTGATAACCATTTAAATAATAACGGATAACGCTGTAGCCGACACAATAAAACTTTGATTCGGAGTCATTACCCGCCTCAAACTCGGCATATGCTTTTTCAACACCCATCGAAGCAAGGGCATAAATATCTTCATTGGTAACTTCACGCTCCGGGACAAAGGGCCATTCAACCAGGCAACTGACGGTCTTGAGTACCCGGCCGGCCGCCGCAATACAAACCTCGTGCAATTCCATCTTGGTAGCTTCTTCTAAACAGCGGCGAATATCGGCGATAGTTTCACCGACTTTGATAATATCATGAATTTGCCCGTCAATCATCGCCCGCGATTCATGCTCACTGATTCGTTGGGCAATTACGCGAAACTCTTTGCCGTTTTTGTAACCCACTGTGCCAACGACACTACGGGTTCCGATATCAAGGCCAAAAACTGTTTTGCCGGGGTATTTTTTTGCTTCTGCCACAGGGTTGCTCCTATCTAAATCAAAATAGTTAATAATTGTTTAAATCCGTAAGTCAGATAATGTATTGAGTCCTTTATTACTACGTAATCAAATAATACATTGAGTTCTTTATTACTACTACGTAAGTCAGATAATATAATCTTTCCGTCTCTACGGCCTAATTGGTTCTAATTTATATTCTATTTCTGTAGAAGGCGGCCTAAGGTGACTGCAAGAATATATTATCTGACTTACTCATTTAACTAAGTTCAAGCTATCTCAATTGGTTAAGATAGTCCTCAACTTGCTTTATCGCCGTCTCTAAATCCAAACTATTATCTATAACCACCTTACACTTTGCGCGAAATTCGGAATCCGACAATTGGCTTTTGATAATTTGCCGCGCCTTTTTGACCGGATAACCGCGTTTTTCTTGCAAGCGGTTTTGCCGTGTCAGTTCATCAGCATAAATATACCATAGTTCATCAACGATTTTATCATATCCATCCTCAATTAACAATGCCGCTTCAATAAAAAGTAGCTCAATTTGGTTTTTTTCTTTTAGGATTGTGATTTCGGCTTCAATATATTCCTTTACCGCCGGATGGATTATTGAATTGACTTTTTCTAAAAGACTTTCATCAGCAAAAATTATTTTCGCCATTTCCGCCCTGTTTATGCGGTTCTCTTCATCAAGCACTCGTTGACCGAGCAAGTCAATAATACTTTGATAACATGCCCCGTCCGGCTCTTTCAGCAGGTGGGCCACCTCATCAGCGCTGATTACTTTGCAGTTGTATAATTTGCTAATCCGGCCGAGTAAGGCGGTTTTGCCGCTGCCAACCCCGCCGGTCACACCGATGATACGCATTGGCTTGTCCTTAAGTTTCATACCAATTCACCCCGCTATTAAGGCCTATTTCCAGTTTTACCTTAAGCGAGGCCGCCCCCGGCATTTCTTCGTTTAATAGGGCCCTTACTTTATCCGCCTCATCCTCGGCTACTTCTAGTAATAGTTCGTCATGAATCTGCAAAACCAGCCGTGACCTTAGGCGCTCTTTTTTTATCCGGTCCCAAACACGGACCATTGCGATTTTGATGATGTCGGCGGCGGTGCCCTGAAGTGGTGAGTTCATCGCGACCCGATCACCAAACGAGCGTTGCATAAAGTTGCTGCTAAGCAGTTCCGGAATCGGGCGGCGGCGGCCAAACAGGGTGGTTACAAAGCCTTTCTCTTTTGCTGTTTTGATTGTTTCATCAAGAAAAGTTTTAACTTGCGGATAGGTTGTAAAATACTGTTCGATATAGCTTTCCGCCTCTTTGCGTGATATCGTCAAATCCTGGCTCAAACCAAAAGAGCTGATACCGTAAACAATGCCGAAATTCACCGCTTTGGCATTGCGCCTTTGTAAGTCGGTGACATCGTCAAAAGGGGTATGGAATACTTTTGCCGCTGTAATCCGGTGAATATCTTCATCCATCCGGTATGATTCTATTAAATGTTCATCACCGGATAAATGGGCGAGAATCCTTAGTTCGATTTGGGAATAGTCGGAAGCCATCAGCACATACCCGGGGGCGGGGACAAAGACCTTGCGGATAAGACGGCCATGTTCTGTCCGCATTGGGATATTTTGTAAGTTCGGTTCAGTCGAAGAAAGCCGCCCGGTTGCGGTAATAGTTTGCTTCAGGTTGGTATGGATGCGGTTATCCCCCCGGATAAAGGCACTTAAGCCGTCGGCATAAGTTGATTTAAGTTTCGTAAGGCCGCGATATTCCAAGATATCATTTACAATCGGATACTCGGGGGCCAAACGCTCAAGGACATCGGCCGCCGTCGAATAACCGGTTTTGGTTTTTTTACCGCCCGGAAGTTTCATCTGTTCAAACAAAACCTCGCCTAGCTGCTTAGGGGAGTTAATATTAAAATGGCAGCCGGCTTTTTCATAAATCAACTTTTCCAGTTCATTAATCCGCCCAACCAGCTCTTCACCATAAAGTTTAAGTTCGTCAGGACGGACTAATATACCGATTTTCTCCATATCATGCAATACATATGATAAGGGCATTTCGATATTATTAAATAAATCATTCATTCCGGCAGTGGTTAAGTTCTCATGTAAAACCGGTGCGGCCTCACGGCAAATATAAGCGAGGGTGCAAGCATATTTCGTGAATATTTCGGCATTTACTGCCGCCATTTTGACCGTCAGTTTGCCAAATAACTGGGTATAATTTTCAACCTGCAAATCGAGATACTGCCCGGAAATATCGTCAGCTTCATAATCATTCTTAAGGGGGTTCAAAAGATAGGCGGCGATTAAAATATCAAAAAAGCAATCCGTTTCCCTAAGGCCGTTGTTGGCAACTTGCTCGGGGGCGATGAAATAATCATATTTTTTCTTGATATCAAAAGCCGATATCGTCAAATCCAGGCTTAATGCCGTATTGGTTAAAGTTTGAAGTTTGGCGACAAGGTAAGCTTTAGTCAGGAAACCTTCGGCCGGGAAAAAATAAACTTTTTCAGCCGAAACCGCCAGGCTGATTCCAACGAAATCATCATCGGCTTCACTTTCTTCAAAAACCATAACTCCAACTACATCACCGCTCTTTAATTTTTCCAGCCCGGTGAAAATAGCTTCCGCTTCGGCAAAATCGGAAACCATCGTAAAAAATGATTGTAAATCGATCGCTTCTTCAGTGGCAAACTGGTAACTGTCAAAACGGCTTAAATAGTTTTTAAATTCAAGCTCTTTAAACATCGAATAAGCTTCTTTAGTATAAAAATCGCCGATTTTCGCTTTTTCGTAGCTAAACTCTGTTTCGGCTTTGATATTAATTGTGGCAAGCTCACGGCTTAAATCCGCAAGGTCTTTGTTATTTTTAAGTGACTCTTTGATTGCGGGCTTAGAAATATCTTCAAGATTTTCATAAACCCCATCTAAGGAACCGAATTTGACAATTAAATCCGTTGCTGTTTTCGTACCGATTTTGGGGACACCGGGAATATTGTCTGATGAATCGCCCATCAGGGCTTTAATATCAATGAATTGGGCTGGAGTAACTTGGTAAACCCGCTTAACGTCAGCGGCATAGTAGTCTTCCACTTCGGTACGCCCGGCTTTGGTTTTGGGAATCCGGATCTTGATAATGTCGGAAGCAATTTGAAGAAGGTCGCGGTCGCCCGAGACTAAGCTGACGGCCATTCCATCACTTTCTGCCTGGGTTGCGATAGTTCCTAGAATATCATCCGCCTCAAGGCCCGGTTTTACCAGGATGCAAATATTCATCGCCTGAAGGATTTCTTTCATAACCGGCACTTGTTCCCGCAGTTCTGTGGGTGACGGTTTCCGCGTTGCTTTATAATCTTTATAAATTTCATGCCGGAAAGTTGGTGCCCGGTCATCAAAAGCGACTGTCAGAAACTCCGGTTTTTCTTCTTCCAGAATCTTAAACATAATATTCAAGAAACCATAAATCGCATTGGTATGGAACCCTTTGGAATTAGTCAAATCCGGAACACCATAAAAAGCCCGGTTTAAGATACTATGACCATCCAGTAAGACTATTTTTTGCATATTAGAAACTCCATTTTGATATAATAGGTTTGCTGATGCAAACCCTTGCGCCGAGCGCGGCCGTCACTGGGATATGATTAAATATATAACGGTAATTATTGCGGCAATAATTAAAACTTCCAAGCCGTAAACGATTTTTTTGACAAACCGCCTTTTTTTTAATTGAGTCAGTGACCTTTCTTTGTGCCCATCCATTATTTGTTGCAAATCAAAAGCTTTTCCATCTTCTAAGTGCATTATTCCATCATGAACTAAATAATGAATCGCTAATTCTTCCTGACATGCACTGCATCCTGAAAGATGAGTCATAAATTCTGTCAGTTTTTTAGTTGATAGTTTATCCGCTTGATAGTCCGGAATTTGCTTCTCAAATTCTTTACAATTCATAAGGTAATGTCTTTCAGTAAATTGCAAACTTTGCTATAACGGAATCTTGATTCCGGTAGAAGCAAAGTTGTTAGAAAATCTCTTCACATTCTGCAAAAGCCGCTTCATCACCAACTATCGTTACATTGGGATGGAATTGTAAAATCGAGGCCTGCACTGCCGGAGTAACCGGGCCGAAAAAAGCTTCCTTGATAATTGCCGCTTTATCCTTGCCGCTGGCTAGAATTAATATTTTGGAAGCGGCCATAATTGTACCAATACCCATTGTATAAGCCTGTTTGGGTACATCTTCATAAGAAGCAAAAAAACGTTGGTTAGCTTTAATCGTTGATTCGGCTAAATCCACACAAAAGGTTTTATCGGCAAAATTATCACTCGGTTCATTAAAACCAATATGGCCATTGTGACCGATTCCTAATAACTGCAAATCAACACCGCCGGTAGCGAAGATAGCTTCTTCATAATCCTGACAAGCTTTGTTTGCATCTGGTTCTGTGCCATCAGGAAGGTAGGTTTTCGCAGGGTCAATATTAACATGTTTGAATAAGTGATGATTCATAAAATAGTAATAACTTTGTTCATTGTCCCGGGTAAGCCCTTTATATTCATCAAGATTTACGCTGGAAATCCGGGAAAAATCCAAATCACCGTTCTGATAACCTTTTACTAGATTCGCATAAGTTGTAACCGGCGTCGAACCGGTGGCAAGCCCTAAAACGCTGGTTGGCTTCAAAATAATCTGGGCACCAATAATATTGGCGGCTTTCCGGCTCATGTCCTCGTAGTCTTTTGTTTTAATAAATCGCATATTTAACCCTCCTTTAACTTTCACAACTTGGAAGAATGGCGCTTTTCCATTCTTCCCAAACGAAGCTTTAGAATTTCTTTATTTACGTTCTAATGAACGCAAATTTAGAAAATCTCTTCGTTTTTCATACTATAAACTCTTGCATTGCAAGCAGAACCTCATTTTTGTTGATCGGTTTGCCGATATGGCCATTCATCCCGGTTTTGATGCAGTGTTCGGCATCTTCTTTGAAGACGTTGGCTGTCATCGCAACAATCGGGATATTGCGTGCTTGAACTGCATCTATTTCCCGTATTTTGGCCGTTGCTACATAACCATCCATTTCCGGCATTTGAATATCCATAAAGATGAGGTCATATTTGTCCGGGGCATCGGTAAACATTGCAACGGCTTCGCGGCCATTTTCCGCACATTCAATCGTTACTTCCGTATCCCGCAATAGTTCAATCACAATTTCACGGTTTATTTCAATATCTTCAACAAGCAGGATACATTTACCGGGGAATTTCGTGATAAGGGCAATATCTTTTTCCCCTGCCCTCTCTTCGTTTACCTCTTCAACGGATTTACCCGCAAGGACTTTGATATCGAAGATAAAACGGGTACCTTCATCAGACTCTGACTCGGCCCAAATTTCGCCGCCAAGTTTTGACACAATATGCTGGGATATCGGAAGGCCCAACCCGGCACTGCCAAAAAGCTTTGCACTGCTATATACCGTGTTATCTAACAAATGCGATATTTGTTCTTCAGAGATACCGGCCCCGTTATCAGTAACGGAAAACCGGAGAATCAGCTCTTCCCCGATATGCCCGGCCACTTCAACCGACATGCTAATCCGGCCGCCGGAAGGGGTATATTTATGAGCGTTACCCAACAAGTTAGTCAGAACTTGAGTTAAAAGCTGCATGTCACTGATAATCGCTTTCGGCACTTGGGTGCCGATATGAATAGTAAGTTCCTGATGTTTTTCAGCTATATCATAACCCAAAATAGCAACCGCCCGATCCATTAATTCCGCAACTGCAAAATCGGTCCGGTCGATTTCCAAATCACCTGCTTCAATTCTCGACATATCAAGCGCTTCATTGATAATACCCGAAAGATAATGAGAAGCATCGTTAATTTTGCTTAAGCAATAAGCTTTTTTCTGAATATCGTCAGTATTTTTTGCGATATCGGACATTCCAATAATCGCATTAACCGGTGTCCGTAATTCATGACTTATTCGCTCGACAAATAAGCGCTTTTGGTTATTCTTCTCATCTGAACGGATTTTGTCATACATAAATTTCACGAAGATATAACCGAGCATTACTATTAAAACCAAACTAAGAATACTTAGAATAATAATCATTTGATAAATTTGCTGGTAATAAATATTACCCGGGGTAATCATGATAATATGCCAGCCGCTGAAAATAGTCCGGAAAAACGCAATGCTATTTTTCCCGTCAATATCGGTAAGGCGCTCTACGGAAATAATCCGGCCCGCTTCAAGCAAATCCGATATATTTCCATAACCGACATCTCTTAATCTTTTACCAATCAGGTTTTTGTCACGATGATAGATAATATTCAAATCATCACTAATTAAAACACCATAGCCTTGATTGTTGATATTTGCCTTATATAAGTAACCGATAATACGGGATAAATCCAAATCCATTGCAAAAACACCGAAAAAATCGCCGTCCCGGTCAACAAGCCGGTGCGAAAATGAAATACACATATTGCCGGTATGGGCATCAATATATGGCTCGGAAAAATAAATCTGGTCTTTATTTTGGATTGCCCCGATATACCATGGCCGGTTCACCGGGTCGAAATCTGAATCGGGGACCCAGTCATCATCAAATAATACTTCACCGTTTAAATATCCGTAAGTTGACATAAACTCCGGCATCCGGCTGTCTGCTGCCAAATATTTTTCCCTTATTTGTTTAAGAAACCAAAGGATATCATTGTTATCTGCACCAAGTGATATGAAAAATTGCAGTTCTTCTAAGATGATTTCAAACTGGATTTCGGCTTGCTTAAGGCTTGCCGTCACCGCTGTTTCAACTGAATCTAACTTTTCTTCACCTAATAAATTAACCTGTTGCTTGATACTTTTTTCAGTAAAATAAAAACTAGTCACCATCATTAAAACCAAGATGAAGAAAATGACTAGTATCTCCCATAAGTGTTTTTTTAGTATTTTGATAAACTGTTTCTTCAATTGAATACTCCTTATCAGAAAAATTAATAGTAGGTATATTTTACCATAGTTTAATAATAATTGGAAGAAAATCCGGAACTAATTAATGAATTAGCGAAATTTGTCGTTTATATTCACATGCACTAACTTTCGCGCATATTTTATAGCAATAGATGGCAATTTTTATCGAAAAATGAAAAGCTATGCGTTGTGCATAAAACCTTATGCGTTGCATAAGCCGCGAAAGGAGAAAAAATAAAATGTTTTGTGATAGAATGTGTGATAGAAATGATAGAAATGAAAGAAATATAGGCTGTCCAAGAAGGTTTGAACCTATGGACCGAAAATGTTATAACTGCCCGTCTGATCACCAAGTTTTCAAGCATCAGCATATCATCAAACACCGTCATGATATTATCAATGAGTATGATGTCGTCCATGAACATGATTATTTCTACCGTGATGTTGTAAAAGTCCGCGATGTTGTGAAACACCATGACCATGAACCATATAACCCGAGATATTGTGAAGATGACAACTGCCGCGAAAATATGAATAATGACTGTGGTTGCCAAAACTGACACCCGGCGGTGTCAGTTCTAAGAGAATTACAAAACTCAGCTTCGCAGAGTTCGCAATTATTTATTGCAGAAAAAGTGTCGCCCACAGCGACACTTTTTTATTGAATAGGAAATTGCTCCTGCCGGCGTAAATCATCTCGGAAGAATTGCCAGTGATTTTCTTAGAAGCGGGCTTGCCCGCTTTTTTACTTATACAAATCCGTGAATTTCTTCTCCAGGTAATCCACATAATATGACGGGTTAAACCCTTCTCCGGTAGCACGGCGCACCAGGTCATCCGGCAAATACAGCTCACCATAACGATGGACATTTTCCTTAAGCCAGCCAACGACCGGGGTGAGGTCTTCACCTCTGATTGATGCATCTACATCAACTACTTTTTTCATCGCGTGCATGTACTGCGCCGCATAAACGTTCCCGATGGCGTAGGAAGGGAAATATCCGACTAACCCGGCACTCCAGTGGACATCTTGCAAAACACCTTTTGCATAATCAGGGGGGCGGACCCCAAGTAATTCTTCATATTTTTCCGTCCATAACCCGGGTAAATCTTTGACTTTTATCTCCCCGCTAATCAAAGCTTTTTCCAGTTCATAACGAACAATGATGTGCAGGCAGTAGGTCAATTCATCAGCTTCAATCCGGATAAGTGACGGGCGCGCGATATTAATAGCCCGGTATAACATTTCATTATCCCAATCGGCAAATCCGTCAAACAAACCATTAAGTTTGGGTAAAAGGATCTCCGCAAAAGCCTGGCTGCGGCCAATCATATTTTCCAGCATCCGGGACTGGCTTTCGTGCATTCCCATCGAAGCACCATCACCCAGATAATAAGCATCAAGCTCTTCGGCTATATTTTGTTCGTATATCGCATGTCCTGCTTCGTGGATAATCGAAAAAAGTGATGATTGCAAACTATCTTCATGATACTTCGTTGTAATACGGACATCATTGCGGGTAATTGTCGTACAAAACGGGTGTTCCACTTCGCCGATTTTGCCCCGGTTAATATCATACCTGGTAAAATCACACAACCACTTAGTTAAATCACGCTGTCTCTCAATCGGAAATTTTCCTGTAATCTCGCGTGGTTTTTTCTCGCTTGAATTAATCATTTTTACCAAGGGGGTAATTTTTTCCCGCAATAGTGAAAAAAATTCGTCTGCCATTTTGACAGTTGCGCCTTTTTCATAATCATCAAGCAGCGCATCATAAGGGTGGTCTTCATAACCATACCAGTCACACAAACGGCGGCTAAAATCAAAAACCTTTTCATAATACGGCTCAATCAATGAAAAATCATTCGTTTCACGGGCTTTTTCCCAGATATTTTGCGCTTGGGCGGTTAATGATTCAAATGCTTGCATTTCTTCCGGTGGTACGGCACGTTCTTTGCGATACTTGGTTCCAAGTTCGCGGACCATCGCTTGCTCTTTTTCATCAAGTTCGCTTAAACAGCCTTCTAAAGTTTCAATTGCCTCTATCGTATCGGAAGCGATAAAACGGGAAAATGATTCACCGCCCAGCCATCCGGCAGCATTACCCCGGACTTCAAGTGATTTTTCCGGTACCCCTGTAGTTGCGGCATCCCAATCAATCAGGGCTGCCGCCATATTCAAAGCATAGATAGCTTCACGCTTTTTTGCTAATAGTTCCAGTGCAGTTGTTTTTGTCATTCCGAGCCTCCTTTTAGCTAATTAAATAACACTTGTTATTATTGTTTGCCGAACCCTTTGCTAATTATAATAATGCACATTTTTCCCAAAATCAATGCCTAATAATTATTCCTATATTTTCATAAAGATAGCGTAAAGGCGTTGCAATATCAGCCATTTTATGTTATAATGATTAAATTGTTCGATAAATCGTAAAGTATGGTATTTATAAAATGGAAAGTTGGATTGTTTAACGAATGTGGGAGAAAATCAATAAATTCGTTCATTCGCACGTCGTATTATCTACTTCTTTATTGGGGATACTTTTTATGCTTGCAATATTAGCGGTCGGTATTTTGACAATGCTTAATATGCAATCAACAATCGGTTTGATACTTTTCACTGCATGGCAGATAGTATTGACTTGCGTAGCTGTTTTTCTTATGCGGAAATTGCATATTTTTGATATAAGCGATTTCAAGTTCAAGAACATAGGGAAAGGTTTTCTTCTCGGTTGGCTATTTATAGTGCTTTCGGTTATACTTTTCTTCTTAAATTTCACGCAATTACCCGAAGACAGCTTAATTAAACCGAACCTCTTAAATCTTCTTATAGTTGTTTTACACCCTTTTATAGGCACAGGGTTACTTGAAGAAGTATTGGCCAGAGGTTTAATATTAAAAATACTACTTAAAAAAATGGGATATTCTAAAAAAGGAATCATTAATGCTTGTATTATTTCTTCCGCAATTTTTGGAATAATTCATATTGTAAATATAACACATAGTGATTTTCTGTCGGTGGCTTCCCAAATTATTTATGCAACTGCACTTGGTTTGCTTTTTGCGGCACTTTATCTGCGAATTAAAACACTTATCGTTCCAATACTGCTTCATGGGTTTGTGAATTTATCCGGCCAAATATTTAATGCGATTGCATTACAGCCGGACACTCAACCTGAATCAGATATTTTGGCGGTTATTATAAATACATTACTAGTTTCAATACCTTTTATAATTGTAGGATTTATTTTACTCAAAAAAGTTAAACCGGATGAAATTGTAACAGAAAAGAATTTCGCTTAATAAGCATACTCATGATATTAGATAAAATTTTGAAAAATAAAAACTTGACAAGCACACTAATAGGGTGTACGATGTTTGATAATTAGAATTTGCGGAGACTTAAGATGATTCAAACAAAAAGAATTAACATGTGCATGTGTTTTGACCAGACTGTATTTATGAATACAGTTTAACTTAGCGTATGCACTAGTGTTTCTGAAACTAACCTTTTAGGCAGATGTCACAGTGCGGCATCTGCTTTTTTACTGTATAGGAAATTGCTTCGCAATTCCCCATCCAGCGCTTTATGCGGGACAAGTGGAAAAGGAGAAAATATGGATAATAATTTCATCCAAATCAAAAATCTTGGTAAAACTTTCGCTAGTAAAGACGGAAAGTTGGAGGCACTCCGCGATATCAACCTTAATATCGGTAAGGGAACGATATATGGAATTATCGGAATGTCCGGTGCCGGAAAAAGTACTTTGGTGCGCTGTCTCAACTTTTTGGAAAAACCGACTAGAGGTACGGTCATTATCGACGGCGATGATTTATCCGGGTTAAAAGATTTTCAACTACGGGAAAAGCGGCGGGATTGTGCAATGATTTTTCAGCATTTTAATCTGCTGATGCAAAAAAATGTACTGGATAATGTCTGCTTCCCTTTAACCATTTGGGGTATGAAAAAAAAAGAAGCCCGGGCCCGCGCCCGGGAAATACTTAGTATCGTTGGCCTTACCGACAAAGAGAAAGCTTTCCCTGCCCAACTATCCGGCGGCCAAAAACAAAGAGTTGCTATCGCAAGGGCCCTTGCAGGGAAACCAAAGATTTTGCTTTGTGATGAAGCAACCAGTGCCCTCGACCCGCAAACAACTAAATCAATTCTCAAATTGATTAAAGAAATAAATGAAGAATTTGGAATAACAGTTGTTATTATTACTCATGAAATGGCGGTAGTAAGGGAAATTTGCACCGATGTTGCTATAATTGATGATGGTAATCTCAGTGAATATGGAAAAGTCATTGATGTTTTCAGCCATCCGAAAACCAAGGAAGCAAAAAAGCTGATTATGGATGAGGGCCGGGAAAAAACCGGTTGGTCTGATTCCGATTCCGCCGGGAACCCCCGGCTTATCAAAGGGGGGCGGGTAATCCGGATTGTTTTTACCGAACATTCATCTTTTGAGCCGGTGATTGGCAATATGGTTCTTGACAGCGGTTATCCGGTTAATATATTGTATGCAAATACGAAAAATGTCGGCGGGATTGCCCGCGGTGAAATGCTGCTTGGCTTGCCTAAGGAAGAAGGGCAAGCGGATAAAATGATTACATACTTAAAAAGGCGGGGGCTTGCGGTAGAGGAGGTAACGGATTATGTGGAATGAAAATATCATCAGGATGTTATTTGAAGGAACTTATACGACCGTTTATATGACATTAACATCATCATTAGGCGGTTATCTGCTTGGCCTGCCACTGGGTATTGTCCTCGCGGTGACATCAAACAAGGGTATTGCCCCCAACAAAATTATTTATAAGATTTTGGATTTCATCATTAATATCACGAGAAGTATCCCGTTTTTGATACTTTTGATTTTGCTGATTCCGTTTACCCGTTTTGTCGTTGGAAAAAGTTTTGGCCCAACCGCAACAATTGTCCCGCTGATAATTGCCGCCGCCCCTTTTATCGCCCGTCTGGTTGAGTCGGCTTTACTTCAGGTGGAAAAGGGGGTTATCGAAGCCGCCCAGAGCATGGGGGCCGGGGTTTTTGCGATTATTAGAAAAGTGCTTCTTATTGAAGCCAGGGTACCACTGATTGATGGTGCAACAATCACGGTCGGGACGATTTTGGGCTATTCGGCAATGGCCGGGGTCGTTGGCGGCGGCGGATTAGGTGATATTGCAATCAGGTATGGTTATCATCGTTATCAAATGGATATTATGTTGGTCACGGTAATCTTGTTAATTGTCCTGGTTCAGATTTTTCAAAATATCGGCTTTTTGATTTCACGAAAAATTGACCGGAAAAAGGTGTGAAAAGCGGCGCGCTGCCGTGCCGCTTCTAAGAGAATTGCGAACTAAGCGTAGCTGAGTTTTTGCAAATTCTCCTTAAATGATTCACATAGTTACATTATAATATTATCCACAAGGAGGAACAAGTTATGAAGAAAAAAGTATTAGTAAGTGTATTGGCAGCAGCATTATTAACCGGGGTCTTAGCCGGTTGTGCCGGTTCCGGCCAAAGCGGTGATGAAAGAACAATCAACATCGCGGCGACTGCAACCCCGCACGGGGAAATTCTGGAAATAGCAAAACCGCTTCTTAAAGAGAAGGGTTGGGATTTGAATATCACTATTTTCAATGATTACATCCAGCCGAACCTGGTTGTTGAAAGCGGTGATTTTGATGCGAACTATTTTCAGCATATTCCGTATTTAAACAATTTTAACCAAGAGCAAAGAACGAATTTGGTTAATGCCGGCGGGATTCATTATGAACCGCTGGGGATTTATCCGGGTAAAAAATCAGACCTTGGCGATTTGGCTGCCGGTGATGAAATCGCTATCCCGAATGATACAACTAATGAAGCAAGGGCGCTGCTTTTGCTGCAGGCTAATGGAATTATTACTTTAAGAGAGGGGGCCGGGGTAGCGGCAACGGTTAATGATATTCTGGATAACCCGCTCGGGGTGGTCATCATAGAATTGGAAGCGGCGCAAATCCCCCGCATTAAAGATGAAGTCGCTTTTGTTATCCTTAATGGAAACTTTGCTTTGCAGGCCGGTTTTTCGGTGGCCAGAGATTCAGTTGCTTACGAAAGCCCTGATTCCGAAGCGGCCGGTACATATGTAAATATTATCGCAATAAAAGCCGGTAATGAAGGCCATGAGGGAATTAAAGCTTTGGTTGAGGTGCTTAAGTCGGAAGAAATCCGCAATCACATTAATGCAACCTATGACGGGGCGGTAATTCCGTATTAAGGAACAATTATTCCGCGTGTGACATCTCTGTACTTCGCCGCAAAACACGCGAGCAAAACTTGTTTTGTTTACGCTCCATGTAAAACGTAGCGGTACTATGGTTTCTGCAATAGAAACCTAGTGCCGACGTTTTCCACGCCCGGCGTAGCTGAATTTGATTGCATTGCGAAGTCAGAATGTCACTCACGAATATCGAATTATAAAGGCAGTTTTATCCTGTGAGTTAAAGCCGGCTTTGCGGTAAAAATTGTGGATGCTCTCCTCTTTCGAACCGGTCAGCAGCATGATTTTGTAGCAATTATTTTCTTCCGCTATTTCTTTTGCTTTTGCAAGAATCACCGAAGCATAACCTTTCATCCGGTAATCAGGATGAGTTATGACATTTTCAATCACCGCATATGGCCTTTGGGTACGGGTAAGATTTTCAATGATATTTATAACGCATGAAACAATTAATTTTTCTTCGATAAACCCTAGCAAGATATAATGGCCGGGATTGTTAAAAATATTTGACCATATGTCATTAATCCGCGAATCAACCGGAGGAAGAGGGTTATCGTGAAGATGAGTATAAAGTTCCAGCAACTTTTGCAGATCATCCTTTTCAATCTCTCTTATGATTAATTCAGCCATTTTTCCAAATCTCCACAATCTCGTTATATCCTTCTTTACTTAATTGTTCTTTTTGGAATTTTTTGTTTTTGTTCATTCTTGTCACTAAAACTTGCACGCCGGATTCACGTTCCATTTGGGCTTTTAATAAAATATCACCTGTTATTTTATTATCTATGCCTTTATCCAGCAGATAAGCCTTTCTTGTTGCCTGGTCAGGGATAACAAAGCCGCTTTCCATCAATAAAAGGATAATCCGCTCAAACCCAATTGAAAAACCAACTCCGGGGACATCTTTTCCGGTAAAATTGCCGACCATTTTGTCATAACGGCCGCCGCCGCCGCAACTTCCGCCGAACTCCGGAATGGCAACTTCAAAAATAGTACCGGTATAATATGTCATGCCGCGGACAAGGGTTGGGTCAAAAATAATTTCATATTCGCCCGACTTTGCGTTTTCGGTGCTTTCAAGGATTTCCGTCATGTTTTGTATAACTGGGGAATCTAAATCATTTGCTAGAATATCAGTTAGCAAATCAAGATTCCCGCGGGTATTTGCTTCGGAAAAACTGCCAACAAGCTTAACAAATTTGTCCGCTTTTTCGGAAGAGAAATTATTATTTTTAAGTTCTTCCGTTACTCCTGACAAGCCAATTTTATCCATTTTATCCAAAGTAATAAAAACGCTGTCATATTCGTTTTCAGTAAAACCGCTATATGCTGCCATCGCCCGGAGAATCCGGCGGTCATTTATGCGGATTTGGAAATTTTTGAAACCAAGCTTTACCAAAGTAGCACTTGTCGCAAGAATTAATTCGATTTCCGCCATATTTGATTCGTCGCCAAGAATATCAATATCACATTGCATAAATTGGCGGTAGCGGCCCCGTTGCGGACGGTCGGCCCGCCAGACATAACCAATCTGGAGGGCTTTAAAGGGAACCGGCAGCTCATTTGCATGATTCGAATAATAACGAACCAGCGGTACGGTTAAGTCATAACGCAAACCGCCGTCAACCAAGTCATCTTCGCTTTTTGCTGTTTCCAATTTCAGCTTTTCACCACGCTTCAGAATCTTGAAAATCAGCTTTTCGTTTTCACCGCCCTGTTTATTACTTAAGTTTTCGATATGCTCAACACTAGGTGTATCAATAGGAGTAAAGCCAAAACTGCGGTAGGTTTCTTTAATTAAACCAATGACATAATCGCGGATTTGCATTTCGGCGGGTAAAATATCTTTCATTCCGTTAACCGGCTTTTTTTTAAGGGACATTGGTATTCCTTTCTTGAACTGTGTATTGCATTGATTCTACACTTTTTTGCGGGAATACTCAAGATGGAATATTTTTATTTTATATCATCAATACAAACGTTGCCGTTTTCAACCCTTGGTAAAGTTGTCAAGTGCCTAATCTTTCGTTTTTTATCACCGGACAATCATATTCTCAATAAAAATCCCATACCCGCTGGTTGAATCTTGTACAAGGACGTGCGTGACCGCGCCGATTAGTTTATTATCCTGAATAATCGGGCTTCCGCTCATTCCCTGCACAATTCCGCCGGTTAATGATAATAAGGCCGGGTCGGTAATCTTTAGGACAATTCCCCGGTTAACATTGTCATTTTCGAGAAAAATCTCGGTGATTTCTACATCATAGCTGGTTGGCTCGCCGACGATGCTGCAAATTATTTTGGCCGGGCCGCGGCGGATATCCTGCTTTAAACCAATCGGGATAAAATCGCCGTCACGAATTGCCTTGCTGTTTACATTGATACTGCCAAAGATACCGTAGGGCGTATTATCAGTGATTTCACCAAGTATATTATGCTCGCTGTATTCAATAAAGCCGGTTAATTCACCGGGGGCGCCGTTAACTCCGCGGGTGATATTAATGATATCGGTCCGGTACAGAGAGCCGCTGTCCAGAATCATTAAGGTACTGATATCAACATCATTTATCCCATGGCCCAAAGCACCAAAGGTCCCGTCTTCCATTATATATGTCATCGTCCCGACACCTTGTGCATTGTCCCTTACCCATACGCCGATTTTGTATTCACCGGCTTTATTAAACTCCGGACTAATCATTAATTCGATTTCTTCTTCATCACGCTTAATTACAAAAACCAGGGCTTCCCCATCACCATTAGAAATGATTTCGATCATCCGTGCTTTATCATCAACCATTTCGCCATTTATTGACATAATATAATCGCCTTGCTGCAAAATGTACCGCGCCGGTGACAATGTTTTTCCGTTATCACCTTCAAATTCGCCAATACCAACAACAAGAATCCCTTTTGTCTTTACATATATTCCAATCGGGATACCGGCCGGCATTAGCTTGGTATCGCGGATAATATCAATTTGCACACTTTTAAGCGGGATAATTCCGAATAATTTTAAATCTACAATATAATTATTATCCGTTGTTCCGGTCTTAAAAGTAACCGGCTTGCTAAAATCAAGCCTGATACTATTACTAAAGGCCTCAACTGTTTCATCTTGATTAAAAATATCACCAGTTGCCGGGACTCTGAAATCAACTGTTTCATGTGCCTCGGCTCTTAGTTTTATCGTTGAAGGTACCCGGTTAAAATACATATACCAGGTACTCGTTGCTATGGCAATTATCCCGGAAAACAGCAGGACATATAAAAAATAACGGTAAATCCGTCTGCGTTTTTCGTAATTTAAAAAATTCACTCTAACCTCCCGTACCAAATACTTGGAAGAATGACGTATAAACGGCATTCTTCCCGAATGAAGTCTAGATTTTTTTTGTTTGCGTTCCAATGAACGTAAACTTAGAAAATCTCTTCATTCTATTATGCGGATAAAATGAATTTTTATTTTAATTATTTTTAAATTTAAGTGCCAATTCTTTCATTTCCAATGCATTCTTAAGAACTGCATCAGTTATATTCTCTGCACCAAGTAAACGGCCTAATTCATTAATACTTTCTTTTTCCGCTAATTTATTGATTTTTGTTACCGTCCGGTCATTTATCACTTCTTTTTTTATTGCGAAATGCGTATCGGCCATTGCGGCGATTTGTGATAAGTGAGTAATGCAAATTACCTGATGGCCTTTTCCTAAAATGCCCAGTCTTTCCGCGACTTTCCAAGCTGTTTTCCCACTAATCCCGGTATCAATTTCATCAAAAATCAGCGTTTCTTTATCTTCCACATCCGCTTTAAGCGTTTTCAGAGCCAGCATAATCCGCGATAACTCACCGCCGCTGGCGATTTGATTGAGCGGGCGCAATTCTTCACCAGGATTCGGGGCAATCATAAAAGCAACCTGGTCAAAACCATCAGCCCCAAAATTTTCCTCATCATAAGTAATCGCTGTCTCAAAACGAATATAAGGGAAATTTAAGTCTATCAAAGCCTTTATCAAATTTTCCTGTAAAAATTCACCAAGCTTTTCCCGAATCGCAGAAATTTGCCGGCATTTATCCAATATACTCTCTTTCAATTCCTGCTGCTTTTTAAGAAGCCCGGCCCGGTAATTCTCATAGTCGGCTAAAACTGCCATCCGCTTTTTTTTCTTTTCAGCCAGGATAATAATGCCTTCAATAGTATTTTGGTATTTATTCTTCAAATTATAAAGATGGCTTAAACGATTCTCAACGGCATTGAATTTTTCGTCATCAAATTCAAGCGAAACTAAATAATCGGCGGCGTAACGGTTAAAATCGTTAAGCAATGTATCAATATCACGAAGTTGTTCGGACAAAGTTACTAATTCTTCATCCATTAAGGATATCGCCTTAATTTCTTTTAAGGCGCGGCCAATATCGGTACCGGCGCTGCCGGCGCGGTCATAACCGGTGATACCATGCGCATTTGCTACTGCTTTCCGGATTTTACCGACATTGTTCATTTTGTGAAACTCTTTTTCAATTTTTTCATCTTCTCCGATAACAAGCGAAGCGCTTTCGATTTCCCGGATTTCAAAATCGAGAAGCTCCATTTCCCTTTTTCGGCCGGCTTCTTCAAGCCCTTCCTTTTCCAGTTCAGAACTTATCGTTTTGTATTCATGATAAATTTGTTTTAATTCATTTTTGAGGGGGGCTAATGACTCTGCCCCGAAGCTATCAAGGATTTCACGATGATTAGTCGCTTTAAGGAGGGTCTGATGTTCGTGCTGGCCATGAATATCAAGTAATTTTCCGGCAAGGCTTTTCAACTGTACTGCCGGTATCGTTTCGCCATTTAACCGGATGACACTTCGTCCGGGCATGATTTTCCTTTGCAGAATAATTGAACCATCGTCTTCAATTGGTAAATCCATTGTTTTCAAAAGAGCAGTTATTTCGGGATTATCTATCGTAAAAGTAAGCTCAATCAGGGCATATTCGGCACCGCTGCGGATTATATCTTTATCCGCTTTCGAACCAAGGGCCAAATTAATCGAACCAATGATAATTGATTTCCCGGCTCCGGTTTCGCCGGTTAAAATATTAAGGCCTTCAGTAAAAAAAACTTCGGTTTCCTCGACTAAAGCAAGGTTTTTCACATGTAAACTTATTAACAATTTAAATCCTTTCTAATGTTTCATAAATTTTTTCGCACACAGTATTTCCATCATTAGGGGAACGTACGGCAATCATAATTGTATCATCTCCGGCAATACAGCCAAGTATCTTATCCCATTTCATCGTATCGATTGCCGCCGCAACAGCCATCGCCATTCCGGCGACTGTTTTCACAACAATAATATTACCTGCCGCTTCTACAGAAATGAAGCCGCTTTTTAAAACACTGATAAACTTTTCTTCCAATAAACGCGGCTCGGCTGCTTCCACTTCACTAAATAAAAATATATATTTCTGCCGGCCGGAACCGATTGCCATTTTTGATAATTTTAGCTCGCGGATATCGCGGGAAACTGTTGCCTGAGTCACTTGATAACCTGCTTCATTCAAATAGGCAGCAAGTTCTTCCTGAGTTTCGATTTCATGATTCCTAATTAATTCTTTAATTTTCTCCTGGCGGTTTTTTTTCATATTTTTGGCCCTGATATCATAGTTTTTGCTTCAAAATCTCAAAAAAATTCAGTTTGCTTAACTTAATAATCGAAGTGGATTTCTCCGATTTGGTGATGGTAATATAATCACCGGTTTGAAGAACAATCCGTTTATGCCCGTCAAAAACGGCGATTACTTTCTGATGCTCATCATTTTTCCCCTTAGTAATCTTTATTTTCACTTCATCATCGGATGATAAAATAATACTCCGGCTCCGCATTGAATGAGCAGAAAGCGGGGTAAGAAGTATTACATCAGCCCGTGGTTCAACAATGGGCCCCCCGGCAGAAAGGTTGTAACCGGTCGAACCGGTCGGGGTTGAGGCAACCATCCCGTCTGCTACATAGTTAGTCAGCTTAAGGCCATTAACATAAAGGTCAAAATAAATAAGCTGCATTGATTCATGTCCGATAATTACAACATCATTTAAGGCACTGTTTTTTTGCTTTTCTTCATTGAATACAGTAGTTACACCATCAAGCATCATCCGTTTTTCGGTAGTGTATTCATCCTGGATGATTTTGTCCAAAGCGCTTTCAATATTAACTTTGTCAACTTCGGCAAGAAAACCAAGATTGCCAAGATTGATGCCAAGAAAAGGGGCCTTAAGGTGAGCCAGACTGACAGCCGCCCGAAGTAAAGTCCCATCACCCCCAAGTACTAATACACAATCAATAGGCCCGGAATCATCAGTAACCCGTTTACCATGACTTTCCAGATAATCGGCAATCAACTTCGTAACTTTAAAATCACGATCCTTTAGGTCATTCGTGACAATATGGAAGTTCGTCATTTTTTTAGCTCTGCTCCTGCCAAACGCAAAATTTCCGCAATAATGGTTTCATTATCAATCCCGATTTCTTTTTTTAGTATTTCAACATTGCCATGTTCAACATAATCATCCGGGATTGCGATACTTAATAATTTCACACCGGCTTCAATATCGGTTAAGAGACGTAACACTTTTTCACCGAACCCGCCGCTTGAAACATTTTCTTCCATTGTAACTAATAACTTATGTACTTGTGAAGCCTTTAGAATTAATTCTTCGTCAATTGGTTTGACAAAGCGGGCATTTATTAGTGAACAGCAATAGCCGGCTTCTTTAATGGCTTTTCGGATAACTTCAGCTTCTTTTACCATACTTCCAACCGCAATTAAGCAAATATCGGCTTCTTCATAAATCACTTCGGCCCGGCCTAGGGAAATTGGTTTACGGTACTCGGCAAGCCCGGAATATGCTTCACCGCGGGGATAACGGATCGCTACCGGTGCGCCGAAACCAACGGCGAACTTCAGCATGTCGGAAAGCTCCCACTTGTTCTTTGGTGCCATTATGTGCATATTCGGTATTGATGAAAGAAACGACAAATCAAAAATTCCCTGATGGGTCTCACCGTCACTTCCAACCAGTCCGGCCCGGTCAATCGCAAAAACCACCGGCAGATTCTGGATGCAGACATCATGAAGAATCTGGTCATAAGAACGCTGTAAAAATGACGAATAAATCGCAACGATTGGTACTAAACCACCGGCAGCAAGGCCGGCAGCAAAGGTAACGGCATGTTCTTCGGCAATACCAACATCAAAAAAGCGGTCAGGGTACATGTTGCGGAAACGCTTAAGCCCGGTACCATCAGGCATTGCTGCCGTAATCGCGACTACTCTTTCGTCACGTGAAGCCAATTTCACCATTACTGTTGAAAAAACATCGGTATAATTGGCCACCCGCTGCATGGTCGGAAGACCTGTTTCGATATCAAAAGGCTCGGCGCCATGGAAACGGGCCGGATGACGTTCCGCCGGGCTAAACCCTTTGCCCTTTTGAGTCATTACATGAATCAAAACCGCTTGATTAATCCGTCTTGATTCCCGGATTAAACGCACCATTTTGGCAATATCATGGCCATCAACCGTCCCCATATACCTGATGCCCATATCTTCAAAAAACATACCCGGGATAACCAATTGCTTAAATGCCTTTTTGGTTCTTTGAATACCGCGCACCATTTTGTCACCGTATTTCGGTACGTTCATCAAATTATTGTAAACACCTTCCTTGATATCAAGGTAAGCATCAGCAGTACGAATGCTATTAAGATATTTTGATACGCCGCCGACATTTTCGGAAATCGACATATTATTGTCATTTAAAATAATAATAAAGTTTGTTTCTAAGTGAGCGGCATTGTTGAGGGCTTCATATGCCATCCCCCCGGTCAGTGAACCGTCGCCGATAACCGAAATGACGGTATGGCTCTCGCCCCGCAAATCGCGCGCTTTTACCAATCCAAGGCCCGCTGATATCGAGGTTGATGAGTGGCCGGTCTCAAAACAATCGCTGTCCGATTCTTTTCGTTTCGGAAAACCGCTTAAACCGCCGTATTTGCGTAATTCGGCAAATCCATCTTTGCGGCCGGTTAAAAGTTTGTGAGTATAAGACTGGTGGCCGACATCCCAAATTAACTTGTCCTCCGGAAAATCGAGTTCAAGATGCAAAGCCATCGTCAGTTCAACCGCTCCAAGATTTGACCCTAAATGGCCGCCGGTTTTGCTGATTGACTCAATTAAAAACTGCCTGATTTCCGCCGCAAGTGGCTTTAAATCCTTGGGACTGATTTTTTTGATATCATTTGCTTTGGTTATTTGATCAAGAAGCATAATTTTTCCTTTTTAAAAATACACGAGCCAAGTAAATCATTTAATGAGAAAGCGAAGCTTTCTCATCATGTGTGCTGTGGGCGACACTATCTACTCCGATAAATCAAACTTTCAACAAGTTTGATTAAGAACTCATTCTTCCGTGGGAATGAACTTAGTATTTCAATTGCTTCACGGCTTAATACGGCCACTTCTGCTTTTGCTTCTTCAAGGCCTTTAAGTGAAACACTGGTCAATTTTTGATTTTCATTGTCACTGCCAACCGGTTTACCTAATTCCGCAAACGAACCGGTAATATCCAGGATGTCATCCTGAAACTGAAACGCAATTCCAATATTGTATGCTGCTTTTTCTAGTTTTTCACAGCATTTTTCATCAGCCCCGGCAAGAATCCCGCCCAGCATCATTGCTGCTTGGATAAGGGCGGCGGTTTTGTGGGCATGGATAAAGTAAAGCAACTCTGTCGTTGGGGTTAATGTGCCTGTTTCGGCCAAGATATCTGCTGTCTGGCCGCCAATCATACCTTTACTTCCGGCTTTATCGAAAAGGACCCTAAGCGCTTTAGCCCCCCGCGCCATTATCTCAATATCTTCTGTATTTAAAACTTTTAATGCTGTTTCAATAGCCAAATTAAGTAAACCGTCACCGGCAAGAATCGCCATTGCTTCACCATAAACAATATGCGTAGTCTTGCGCCCCCGGCGATATTCATCATCATCCATTGCCGGAAGGTCATCATGAGCAAGCGAATAAGTGTGAATCATTTCCACTGCCGCCATTAAAGGATAAATAACCGCTTCATCAGTATCAGAAAATAAACGGTATACCTCCCAAAGCAAAATTGGCCGAATCCGTTTGCCCCCGGCGGCTATACTATAATTCATCGCTTGATACAAAACTTTCTGATAACCTTCTTCTTCCGGCATAAAACCGGCAATGATATCATCAATCTTCCGGGTACGCTGTTTTAATTCCGTTTTAAAATCAATCTCACTCATCCCCGACACCATTAGAAAAACTCTTCATACTACCATCATCCATAATTAACTGGACTTCTTTTTCAATCTTGTCAATTGTAGTATTACACAGCTTAATCATTTCCATGCCCTTTTGATATTCTTTAAACGAATCTTCCAAAGAGATATCTTCACGTTCGAGCGAGGTTATTGTTTCTTCTAAATCCACCAAAATTTCTTCTAATTTCATATTAACAACTTTGCCTTTCCGCAAACCGCAAATTTTGAACCGCCAGGCACAAATTTGCCCCGTGAAAAATTATTTTTCATGTTTCTCCATGCTTTCTACTATCGCTTTAATCCGGCCATTTTTCACATTAATACGAAGGCTTTCGCCGTATTTTACCTGACCGATATCGGTGACTGCCTGTCCTGCTTCATTTTGAACAAAGGCATAACCCTGATTTAATTTTAAAAGCGGCGAAAGGCCCTTTAACCTTTCGGCATAAACCAGTAAGCGATAACGGCTGGTTTTTAATTGTGCGCTCATTAATGACTGCAAGCGTTCTTCTAAAGTAAGCGCATAAGTACGCTTTTCTCTAATCCCTGCTAACGGGCTTAAATTAAGAAGGCGGTTTTGATAAAATAACACCCGGTATTTAATCATTTCAAGATTACTTTTAAGTAAACGTTTTAAGCTATTTTCGGCCGCTTTAAGTTCATTTTCCAGAACCGTAATATCATAAACCGCCTGTTCGGCGGCGGCTGACGGGGTTGGTGCCCGCCTATCGGCAACAAAGTCAATTATCGTCGTATCAGTTTCATGCCCGACCGCCGATATAATTGGCACCGGGCAATCAAATACAGCCCGGGCGATTCTTTCGTCATTAAAAGCCCATAAGTCTTCAAGAGAACCACCACCGCGGCCGACTATCATTACATCGACATTTTCCTTAGCAAGAGTGTAGATTCCTTTGATAATACTTTCCGGCGCATTCTCCCCCTGAACAATTGCCGGATAGATAATTATCCGGATGTAAGGGTTACGCCTTTTACTGATATTGATGATATCCCGAACCACCGCACCGGTAGGTGATGTCACCACCCCCAAAGTATGAATATAACGCGGAAGCGGCTGCTTGTATCCGGGGTCAAACATCCCCATTTCTTCAAGCTTTGTTTTTAACTGGATAAATTGTTCATATAGAAGGCCTTGTCCGTCGGCGGTAATTCTTTTTGCGTAAAGTTGGTACTTTCCATCTTTTTCATAAATATCTATGGCACCAGTCACTACGATTTGACAGCCATCAGTCATCCGAAAGCTAAGGCCGGAGCGGTTTCCGGCAAACATAACGCATGTTATTGAACCTTTTGAATCTTTTAGGGTAAAATAAATATGACCCGAGGTATGGTATTTTAAATTGCTGACTTCGCCTTTAACCGCAACCGAACCAAGTAAGTAATCTTGGGAAAACATATTTTTGATATAAGAATTGATTTGCGATACGGTATAAGCATTTTTCATGTTAACCTTTCATATTATGCGGGCTAAAGAAACCATTTAATGAGAATTGCCCGCAATTCTCTAAGAATCGTCGCTGCCGGGCGGCAATTTATCGGCGAACTTGGACAAAACACCATTAACAAAAGCCTTTGAATTATCCTGGCCGAATTTTTTCGCCAATTCAACGGCTTCGTTAATCGCTACCCCTTGCGGGATACTATTGTCAAACTTTATTTCATAAATCGCCAGCCGCAAAATCGTCAAGTCAACCTTTCCCATCCGGTTAACATCCCAGCCCTCAACTTTGTCACTAAGTTCCTGATCTATTTCCGGTATATAAGTCAAGACTTTGAATAATTTTTCTTTTATATAATCAGCATCCGCAAGCGCCGCCCTATTATCATCGGTTTCAAAAAAAAAGGCGGCTTGCTCGTCCATCTCACATGGCTTATTAAACTCCGCCCGGAAAAGCAGTTTGAAAATTTGTTCACGTATTTCTCTTCTGTTCATGATATACCTTTTTGCTAAAGATACCTAGGACTGCCCCGCACTTCTGCTTTCGCAGCCCTGAAAACATTCGGAATCCGCCCTAACCGGGCTACTTCCTCATGTTTTGCGGTTCGTAATGTCATGTTTTTTCATGCAAGCATGAAAAACATGACTTTTCGAACTGGTATCAGATTATATTGTTGACCCCGGCGATGCGGAGATTTACATCAGTTACATTTAAACCAGTCATATTTTCGATTGCCGCTCTAACCTTTAACTGAATTTTTTGGCTGATTGCCGGAATATTGTACCCATAATTAACAATTATCGCCATATCGACAATAACCCTTTTACCAAGGATTTCTACTTTAACCCCTTTAGCTAAGTTCCGTACACCCACTTTGCTCATCAGTTCTTTGGAAATATTCCCCGCCATTGCCGATACCCCATCAACTTCCATTGCGGCAAGGCCGGCAATCATTGCTACAACATCATCAGCTATTTTTACGCTGCCAATTGCCTCATTATCCTTTGATGTATATGTTTTTTCGATATATGCCCTTTCCATTTTACCTCCTGAATTTAAGTTAATCGTAGTATGAAAGATTTATCTTTCATACTATTATCTTAACAAAGATTTATACCATTTGCAATATCAAAGCCAAAAGCTAATATTTAATTGATCTTCCATTTCAACATATCTAATAATACCTTCATTGTTAATTAAAAAACGGAAAATATTTTGCTGTTCAATTAAATAATCCATCATCTCCCCAAAGACTTGACTATCGGCACATTTGATGGTGATATAAGAGCTGCCGCGTTCATACTCTCGATTAAATAACACTTGTAATTTTTCTTCGTCCACTGCAGTAAAGAACAAACCTTCACGGATAAAATAATTATTTCTGGTGGATGTACAGTCTGCAAGGGGGACAATCGGTTCAATTTTATGAGTTTTTTCAATCTGGGCAGTCGTTACTAATAAATAATCATAATTAATCGGCCAGATGGTATTATGCCAAATATTCGCTGTGCCTGATGGTTCATCATGCCCTTCGCTGATATACGATGCATCACCAAAGGTGGTATCAACATGATAATACTCCCCGTCAACCATAACGATATTCCAGGCGTGGCCTTCACCGCTTGATATTACTTTACCCATAATTAACGTCGCCGGGATGCCAACCTCATTTAGTAAATATTGGGTTGCTTTGGCATAACCTTGGCAAACACTGCGGCCCCTTAAGAATACTGAACAAATATTTTGATTATCTTCTGCCATTGCATCATATTCGGTATTGTTAATCAGATATTCGTAAATATACTTGACTTTCTGATATTCATCGGCACCTGCCGGCATTCCGCTAAGGCAGCGATTGACATAAGCATCGATTTTTATCTGCCGGTTCTTCTTTTCTATTTCCCCGACATTGTATGTTGCGGTAAAAGTAATTTTTTTCGTAATATCTTCAAGCGTATATTTTGTATACCGGTACCCGACAACATAGAAAATTCCCGGATGGTCATTTAAGACACATTGGAATACTTTCTCGATACTATCCGGGTCGAGTGTTGAAATAGCAATTCCGGAACCATATTCTTCCATTATTTTAAGTAATTCAACATAAAGCCGTTGTTCACCGGCATTTATCCGGTCGAAATGATAACGCCCGCTTTGCCCCTTTTTCATTTGCTCAATTGACTCATCAGTTAAGCCGATTTGTACCCGCGCGATAAGATCGTCTGCAGTAAAATCAATTGTTTCATTTTCTGTTTTGGTCTTTTCTTCAAATAATAATTGAAATGACGAATGATGCTCTTCCGGCGCAAAGGATTCTTCAACAATAAAAGGCGTTTCGGTAACCGGGCTATCAGATGCGGGGGCGGGGGGCCCGGCCGGTTCCGTATATAGGCCGCACCCGGCTATCAGCAGTGCAAATAATAACCATATCAATTTTGACCATCTTATTTTCATGTAAATCTCCCTTTCTGCAAAACTTTGAGCCAAAATGGAACGAAGTTCCGCGGGCTCATACTAAGTCCGGCCAAACTCGGAAAGTACTAACCCTTCATTGCGGTCAAGTGTCATCCTGACACTCCACTCATTTATAAATAAAAGTAAGGGGTTCCCCTTAAGGTCCATAACTTTTTTCATATCCGAGGTCCCGGTTAAAAGGCTAAAATCAGTCTTACTTGTTATAACCCAGCGAATATGCTCATAGGGCAGATTTTCCAGCCTGATTTCTACGTTGTATTCACTCTCAAGCCGGTGCTTCAGAACGTCAAACTGTAAAACACCAACCACTCCAACGATGATTTCTTCCATCCCGCCGGCTGGTTCCTGGAAAATCTGAATCGCACCTTCCTGGGCAATTTGGGTAATCCCTTTCACAAATTGCTTGCGTTTCATTGTGTCAAGCTGGCGGACACGGGCGAAATGTTCCGGTGCAAAAGTTGGTATACCCTCATAAGAAAACTCTTTACCCGGTATGCTCAAGGTATCACCGATAGAAAAGATGCCGGGGTCAAAAACACCGATAATATCACCGGCAAAACATTCACTTAAGATTTTTCTTTCACTTGCCATCATTTGTTGAGGTTGCATTAAGCGGATATTACGCCCGCCCTGAATATGGCGGACTTCCATCCCGGCCTCATATTTTCCGGAGCAAATTCGCATAAAAGCAATCCGGTCACGGTGGGCTTTGTTCATATTGGCCTGTATTTTGAAAACAAAAGCGGAAAAATCAGGCATTGTTGGTTCTATCAACCCGCAATCGGCCTTTCTTGGCAGCGGTGTCGTTGACAGTTTCAGAAAATAGTTAAGAAAATCTTCAACGCCGAAGTTTTGTAATGCAGAACCGAAAAAAACCGGGGTCAATTCACCTTTATTCACTTTGTTAATGTCAAATTCTACTCCGGCACCATCAAGTAATTCAATGTCATCGTTTAATTTATCAAAAATAACACTTGTTATTTTTCTTTCGAGTTCATCAATAGAAGCAATAGATATTTTCTCTTTCAAGCCTTCTTTTGTCCCCTTATTTGTGTCGGAAAAGGTAATAACTTCCGCTTTTTCGCGGTCATAAATCCCCTTAAAATTCCGCCCTGAACTAAGCGGCCAATTCATCGGGCAAGTCATAATCCCTAATTCTTTTTCAATATCATCAAGTAAATCAAAGATATCTAAAGCTTCGCGGTCGAGTTTATTGATAAAAGTAAAGATGGGGATCTGCCGCATAACACAAACTTTGAAGAGTTTGCGGGTTTGTGCTTCAACACCTTTAGAAGCATCAATTACCATCACTGCCGAATCGGCCGCCATCAAAGTCCGGTAGGTATCCTCGGAAAAGTCTTGATGGCCGGGGGTATCGAGAATGTTAATGCAAAAATCATCGTATTCGAATTGCATTACGGAAGAGGTAACGGAAATACCTCTTTCTTTTTCAATTTCCATCCAGTCTGAAACAGCATGTCTGGCCGTGGCTTTGCCTTTTACACTTCCTGCCTGGTTTATTACGCCGCCGTAAAGTAAAAATTTCTCGGTCAGGGTAGTTTTGCCGGCATCGGGATGCGAGATGATGGCAAAAGTACGGCGGCGGTTTATTTCGTGTGTGTCCATTTTTTTTCTCCTAAATATATAGTAAATGTAATCCGTAAGTCGGATAATAAATTCTACTCCGTAAGTCAGATAATAAATTCTACTCCGTAAGGCAGATAATAAATTCTACTCCGTAAGGCAGATAATAAACTCTACTCCGTAAGGCAGATAATAAACTCTACTCCGTAAGGCAGATAATAAACTCTACTCCGTAAGGCAGATAATAAACTCTACTCCGTAAGGCAGAT
>WRAQ01000031.1 GCA_009780115.1 Lachnospiraceae bacterium | reverse complement strand
TATTCATTTTCAGGTAAGCAAAAGCTGACCCAACGCCTGTCTTTTGAGAAAGTAAGCTCAAAAGAGGCTTCCGCATCTTCTTCGGTGGCCGGGACAAAATTGTTTGCTTTCATATATGTAGATAAGCCTTTAATAAATTGTTCCGGTTTGAGTTGGTTTCGATTCTGTATTTGAATCGTTGTAAAGGTCATTCCCATTTTTTTCTCCTTAAGTTATGATGGTTTTTATTTCATAAATATATCTTTAATTATTAAGCTATATACTAAGTCCATAAGACCTAAGTATTTCGGTGTTTGCGGCTTTACGCCGCTCTAACTCTGCTAGTGCGTTTGCATATTTATCAGGATTATCAAGGATTTCATCAAGTTTAACTCTTATTTCATTTAAACGTTTGCAAAATACTTCATAATACTCTTCGTAACTTTCACTTTTACCGCGAAAACCATAAGGACAAGAAATAGCATATTCTTCGCGACTTTTAATGGTTTCCATAAAATCACCGCGATAATTAGCTTTGACATATAATAGCCCCTCATTATCAGAATTGCCGAAAGAGTTATTGCCGAATTGTTCGTCATCCCCATAAATAACTATACGGTTAAGATTATATTTGCGCAGGTATTTTAAATATGATTCATAGTTGGTCATTTTATTAAGCAACGGCAGCATAATCTGTTTGGTTACTTTAAGCGAACGTTTCACTTCACCAAGGATTGATTGACTATCACCGTTTGTATAAGAAAAAGTCGATATGCTTTTTCTAAAAATGGGGTCAAAACCAGACGTAGTTACCTCTGAATAAAATTTAAAATTTCTATCAAGCCAACTTGTATTATCCCGTGGGCTGATGCTTAAATCGATAGACTGCCGATAGACCGTGGCGACCCCGCCCAAGATATTAAATTCCTTATATGTTGATTCTCCCCCCGACCCCTCATTCTTATAAGTTATGACATGCAAAATTTCTCCATCAATCACCCGCACAAAATACGGCTGTTTCCCTTTTATTTTCATATATCCAAGCGGTGCCAATGCTTCACCAAAAACTTGTTTGAAAGCGGCATTCAATGTGGTTGGGGCTTTACCCTTTTGCTTATTTCCGGCTTTCTTTAAATGCAAGGTCAAAGTGTCGAAATCTTCCGGCTTAATCTTTGGGCTTTCAGCCATAAGCTCTTTATCCAAACCAAGTAAGGGAGCCATTTTTAATAGCGCTTCTTCTTTGAAAATATAATCGCCGTTCCATATTTCCTGTAATTGCTCTAAAGTATAGTTTTCAACAAGCAGCGGTTTCCAAAAGTCAAGATTTCTCTGTTTAGTTTCGGGTTCCATACCGTAAGGAGTACCGACATAAACTTTATCCTGCCCGATTTCGTTAAACAAATTGATTTCGACAAAGTCGCTGTCGATAACATCCGCTGTTATGCAGGTTGATTTAATTGCTTTTGCTATTTCCTGTGCCGTTTCAATTGCTTCTTTTCCGCAGTATTCATTTTCAGGTAAGCAAAAGCTGACCCAACGCCTGTCTTTTGAGAAAGTAAGCTCAAAAGAGGCTTCCGCATCTTCTTCTGTTGCCGGAACAAAATTGTTTGCTTTCATATATGTAGATAAACCTTTGATAAATTGTTCCGGTTTGAGTTGGTTTCGATTCTGTATTTGAATCGTTGTAAAGGTCATTCCCATTTTTTCTCCTTAAGTTATGATTTTTCTATCACAAATACTCAATATAATAAAAAATCCCCTTGAATATAAAAAGGGGATTGAAAAATCCCCCTCTTTAGTTATAATATAACACATTATTACTTTAATCAAGCGAAAATTCTAAAATTTTGCTAAATTTCAATAGATTTAATAAATTTTAATTTCACGAAAGTAAATTGCAAGATAAATTGCAACTATTAAAAAAATCTTGACAACAAAAAAACCAAGGTGTATATTATAATCACCTACATTCATACTGGAATAGTAGGAATTAAGAAAAGGAAGTTTTTATGAGCAATATCATCTACATGGATAATGCGGCAACGACAAAAGCAGCGCCGGAAGTTTTAAAAGAAATGTTACCGTATTTTTCCGAAAACTATGGTAATCCCAATAGTATTTATGGTTTGGGGCAAAAGTCTCAAAAAGCAATGATGGAAGCCCGTGAAATTATCGCCGGGGCGATAAAGGCGGAAAAAAGTGAAATTTATTTCACTGCCGGCGGGACAGAAGCCGATAACTGGGCAATTAAAGGTGTTTGTGAAGCTTATGCTGATAAGGGCAAACATATTATTACTTCAACCATTGAACATCATGCGGTTTTGCATACCTGCGAATATCTGGCCGGAAAAGGTTATCAGATTTCTTATGTCGGGGTTGATGAAAATGGCCTAATCCTTATGGATGAGCTAAAAAAGGCGATTCGTCCCGATACGATTTTAATTTCAGTCTGTTTTGCGAATAATGAAATCGGTACTATCCAGCCAATCCGCGAAATCGGTGAATTGGCATCATCAAAAGGGATTCTTTTTCACACAGATGCCGTTCAGGCTTTA
Source organism: Lachnospiraceae bacterium (assembly GCA_009780115.1). Taxonomy (GTDB): domain Bacteria; phylum Bacillota; class Clostridia; order Lachnospirales; family Lachnospiraceae; genus UBA935. The sequence goes on along the minus strand of WRAQ01000031.1, from coordinate 35,186 downwards.
GGGAAAATCTCAATTGATGTGAAAGAGTGCCATATTGATATGTTGAGCGCAAGTGCGCACAAATTAAACGGGCCAAAAGGTGTCGGCTGTTTATATATCCGTGCGGGGTTGAAAATTGGTTCTTTTATTCATGGCGGGGCGCAGGAACGCAAACTTCGGGCCGGGACGGGTAATGTTCCCGGGGTTGTTGGGTTCGGTACCGCTGTGAAACTTGCATTAGCCAATATGTCTGATAAAGCAGAAAAAATAACCGGGTTACGTGATTATTTGATAGAAAAAATAAGAGTTGAGATACCTTATTGCCGCTTGAATGGCGACTATAAAAAACGTTTACCCAATAATATAAATTTTAGTTTTCAATTCGTTGAAGGTGAAGCGCTATTAATTATGCTTGATATGAAAGGAATTGCTGCTTCCAGCGGTTCGGCCTGTTCTTCCGGTTCGGCTGACCCGTCACATGTCTTGCTTGCAATTGGCTTACCTCATGAAATTGCTTATGGCTCATTGCGCTTGTCATTAAGTGAAGAAAATACTTTTGCGGAAGCTGATATGGTCGTGACAGCCCTCAAAGAAATAATAACAAAATTACGCAGTATGTCACCGTTGTATGAAGATTTTATTAAAGGAGAGAACACATGTATACAGAAATAGTAATGAATCATTTTGAAAATCCCCGTAACGTCGGGGAAATAGAAAACGCTTCCGGTTATGGTGCCGCCGGTAGTGCGCACTGCGGCGACACTATGCGCATATACCTCGATATTGATGAAAATCAGGTTATTAAAGATTGTAAATTTAAGACCTTTGGCTGCGGTGCTGCGATTGCGAGCAGTAGTATTGCAACCGAGATGATAATCGGAAAAACAGTTAATGAAGCAATGCTTGTTAATACCAATGCTTTGGTCGAAGCATTAGGCGGCTTGCCTGAAGAAAAAGTTCATTGTTCTTTGCTTGCTGAAGATGCAATCCGGTCAGCACTTTGGGATTATGCCGAAAAAAATGGGATAACGATTGAAGGATTGATTAAACCGGAATCAAATATTGAGGACCACTAGAATCAATGAAAAAAGTAGTTGTCGGAATGTCGGGCGGGGTGGATTCTTCCGTTACGGCATTTTTACTTAAAGAACAAGGTTACGACGTAAAAGGCGTGACTATGCAAACATGGGAAGTTGGAGCCGTTCACGGGCTAGCTTTGATTAATGATGCGAAAAAAGTCGCTGAAGCCCTTGATATTCCTCATGCTATTATTGATTATAATGATGTATTTAAGAAAGAAGTCATTGATTATTTTGTTGCGGAATACTTGAATGGCCGAACTCCTAATCCTTGTACGGTTTGCAACCGTTTTGTTAAGTGGGAGTCGCTTCTGAAATATTGCCATGATATAGGTGCTGACTATGTTGCGACCGGTCACTACGCACAAGTGAGAAGAATATCGCTAATAAGCAAAACATCATCTGCGAAAAGAGTATCGCCGGTGAATAAAACACCATTCGATGCAAACCCGCCCGCTCGTTACACGCTAAAAAAATCATCAACCACTGCCAAAGACCAAACCTATGCCCTTTATAATTTAACTCAGGAACAACTCAGTAAAACTTTAATGCCGTTGGGCGAATATACTAAAGATGAAGTCCGTCAAATCGCAAGACATAAGAATATTCCGGTCGCGGATAAACCGGACAGCCAAGAAATTTGTTTCATTCCCGATGATGATTATGCCGGTTTTATTACCAGAAATGCGGCATCATCAAATCTTCTTGTTCCGCCGCCGGGGAATTTTGTTACAACTACAGGAGAAATATTAGGAATCCATAAAGGTATCACCCATTATACAATCGGGCAGCGAAAAGGGCTTGGCCTTGCAATGGGACATCATGTCTTTGTTACCGAAATCCGGCCGGCAACAAATGAGGTAGTGATTGGTGAAAATGAAGATGTCTTTTCGGCGGTTCTTAAGTGCAATCGCTTAAATTTCATGGGCATGGCAGATTTGCCTATTCCGCGAAAAGTTACTGCCAAAATACGTTATGCCCACCAAGGTGAAAAAGCCGAAATCAAAATGATTTCAGCGGATGAAATACTTTGTACTTTTGAAAACCCCGTCAGGGCAATTACGCCCGGACAGGCAGTGGTATTTTATGAAGGTGATTATGTTCTTGGGGGCGGGACGATTTGCTAATAGATAGAAATAAAACTCGCCACCCTCTTATCAAATACCGCATAATACTTAAAACCACAATCCTTCAAAACCGTGGCCGCCCGGTCAAAACCACGGGTCATATCCGGACCGGTATGGGCATCGGAACCGATAGTGATGATTTCGCCGCCCAATTCACGGAAACGCTTAATAATTGCATTACTTGGATTTAATTCCCGCAAGCCATAACTAATTGCCCCGGTATTAACTTCAAGGCCCTTATCTGCATTGACCAATGCGGTCAATAGTTCATCCAATATATCACGATAATCATCATAAAAGTAATCATTATCCTTATTCATACCGACCCGGACCACATAATCAAGATGGCCAAAAACATCAAAGTTGGTGAATTTGCGGATATTGTCAAGCGCCGCGGCAAAATATTCGCGGTATCCTTCTTTATCCGGCCGGCTCTCAAAAAATGCTGGAAGGTAAGGGTCTTTTCGATTGCAAATATGCAAGGAAGCAATGACAAAATCAAAATCATAAGTCTTCACATACTTGGCATTTTCCTTGGTCAAATGCGGCTGCAATCCCAGTTCAATACCAAAATTTACAACTATTTGCCCGGCATATTTATCCCGTAAGCGAATCAAATCATAAAGATAAGAATCAGTATTTACTACAAAATAATTTTCCGGAGTTTTCGCGGTGGCCGGATAATCAAAATCCATATGTTCGGTAAAGCAGATTTTTTTGAGTCCAAGTTCAATCCCCCGCAAAATCATGTCTTCCATAGGGGTATTTGAATCGCCGGAAAAAGAAGAGTGCAAGTGGTAGTCGCTGGTAATCGGCATATGATAGTCCTTTCTATCGTTATGCACTGATTATATATGAAACAATCACGAAACTCAAGGATTCGTATTGCTGGTGTTTTTTCTATGAGATAACGACCGGAAAAAATATTTTTTGAAAAAAATATTTTTTTATCTTGAAATATCTGGATAAAAAAGGTAGAATATGAATGCTGTGTTAAAATTTACTATTCACAGCTGAAGCTTTTCATAGCAAATATGATGTACACAAATTGAGAAAACGATTTGGTGAAATCACAACTCGGGATTTTGCGTAAAATAAGCGCAAAACACCTCGCGGGGATAGTGGCTGTGGATAGCAACTATTAAAATTCATTTAAAATCAGGAGGAAATTATAATGGCAGTAAAAGTAGCAATTAACGGATTTGGCCGGATTGGCCGTCTGGCTTTTAGACAGATGTTTGGTGTTCCGGGATATGAAGTAGTAGCAATCAATGACCTAACCAGCCCCACGATGTTGGCGCACTTGCTTAAATATGATTCTGCACAAGGGCCTTATGCCTTAGCCGGCAAAGTAATCGCCGGTGAAGATTCCATCACCGTTGACGGCAAAAAAATCATGATTTATGCCGAACGTGACCCCAAAGATCTTCCATGGGCAAAATATGATGTTGATGTTGTTTTAGAATGTACTGGTTTCTTCTGCTCGAAGGACAAGGCTTCTGCGCATTTAACCGCCGGGGCAAAAAAAGTTGTTATTTCCGCTCCGGCCGGAAATGACCTTCCGACCGTTGTCTTTAATGTAAACCATGATATTCTTAAAGCCGAAGATACGATTATCTCCGCCGCTTCCTGCACTACCAACTGCTTAGCCCCGATGGCAAAAGGTTTAAATGACCTTGCGGCAATCGAATCAGGTATCATGACTACTGTTCACGCTTATACCGGCGACCAGATGACTCTTGACGGCCCTCATCCGAAAGGTGATTTACGCCGTGCCCGTGCTGCCGCTGCAAATATTGTCCCTAACTCCACCGGTGCTGCAAAAGCAATCGGCTTAGTTATTCCGGCCCTTAACGGCAAACTTATCGGATCTGCCCAGCGTGTACCGACCATCACTGGTTCAGTTACGATTTTGATTGCTGTTGTTAAAGGTGCTGTCACTAAAGAACAAATCAATGCCAAAATGAAATCGGTTGCCAACGAATCTTACGGATATACTGAAGATGAAATCGTTTCATGTGATATAATCGGCTGTACCTATGGTTCTTTGTTCGATGCAACACAGACCATGGTTTCTCCGATGGAAGATGGCAATACCCTGGTTCAAGTAGTTTCATGGTATGATAATGAAGCAAGTTATACCTATCAGATGGTTAGAACGATTGAATATTTTGCAAAATTAGGGTAAACGAAGTTTAGGCTTTGTTAGTCGGCGTATTCTGCTGACTTAGAAAATCTCTTCGTTTTTATATCGGGGTCCGGTCTTTGGACCGGGCCCTGATACTCTGTTTAGTTTAATAAAATGAGGGTAAAAACATCTCGCGGTATCAATTAGAACGTAGCAATAGAGAGAGTTTATTACCCGATTTAATTTAGAAAGGAAGTTATATGGAGTTAAACAAGTTAACAATTGATGATTTAGATGTAAATGGAAAGCGCGTTTTATGCCGCTGTGATTTCAACGTACCGATGAAAGAAGGTGCGATTAGCGACATAAACCGTTTAACTGCAGCTTTACCGACGATCAAGAAATTGATTGCCGACGGCGGAAAAGTAATTCTTTGTTCGCACTTAGGCAAAGCCAAAGGGCCGACCCCGGAACTTTCATTAGCTCCGGTTGCGGAAAAATTAACCGAACTTTTAGGGCAGGAAGTAAAATTTGCCGCTGATGATGAAGTTGTTGGCGCAAATGCCCGTGCTGCTATCGCAGCAATGAAAAATGGCGATGTTATTTTACTGGAAAATACCCGCTTCCGTCCCGAAGAAGGCAAAATGGGCGAAGCGTTCTCAAATGATTTAGCTTCAATCTGTGATGTTTTTGTTAATGATGCTTTTGGCACCGCTCACCGTGCCCACTGCTCAAATGTTGGTATTGCCAATCTTAAAGAACAATCAGCAGTCGGATACTTGGTACAAAAAGAAATCAATTTCCTCGGAAATGCGGTGGAAAACCCGGTTCGCCCTTTTGTTGCAATCCTCGGTGGGGCAAAAGTTTCCGACAAGCTTAACGTTATTTCCAATCTTATCGAAAAATGTGATACTCTTATTATCGGCGGGGGAATGGCCTTTACTTTCTTAAAAGCTAAGGGGCTGGAAGTTGGTAAATCGTTAGTTGATGATGAAAAAATTGATTATTGTAAGGAAATGATAGAAAAAGCTGAAAAATTGGGCAAAAGTCTAGTTCTTCCGGTTGATTGCTCAGTCACAGATTCTTTTCCCAATCCGATTGATGCTGAAATTATAGTAACTAATATACCTAATACAAATATTCCAGCCGAAAAAATGGGGTTAGATATTGGCACAGAATCACAAGCAATTTTCACTGAAGCTGTTAAATCAGCTAAAACAGTTGTCTGGAATGGGCCGATGGGTGTTTTTGAGAATCCAAATCTGGCAAATGGAACGATAGCTGTTATGAAAGCATTGGCTGAAACCGATGCGACCACGATTATTGGCGGCGGTGATTCGGCGGCGGCTGTTATTCAATTTGGTTATGCGGACAAAATGTCGCATATCTCTACCGGCGGCGGTGCTTCTTTAGAGTTCCTTGAAGGAAAAGAGTTACCTGGCGTTGCTGCTGTAAGAACACGATGAATGATTCTAAGTCATGAAAAAACCATGACTAAGAATCATTAAAGTATCGTGGGGGAAGAATGGCAAAGCCATTCTTCCAAGATTGTTTATTTAAAGAAGGAGAAAAATTATGTCAAGAAGAAAAATAGTTGCCGGCAATTGGAAAATGAACATGACCCCGACCCAAGCCGTCGAATTAGTTAACACCCTGAAACCATTAGTAGCAAATGACGAAGTGGATGTTGTTTTCTGTGTCCCTGCTATCAATATTATTCCGGCGATGGAAGCAGCTAAAGGTTCAAATATCAATATCGGTGCCGAGAATATGTACTTTGAAGACAGCGGTGCCTTTACCGGTGAGATTTCACCGCTGATGCTGGTTGATGCCGGGGTAAAATATGTTATTATCGGCCATTCCGAACGCCGTGAATATTTTGGTGAAACTGATGAAATCGTTAATAAAAAAGTCCTTAAAGCTTTTGCCCACAATCTGACCCCGATTATTTGCTGCGGTGAAACCCTCACTCAACGTGAGCAAGGCATTACGATTGATTTTGTCCGCCAGCAAATCAAAATCGCTTTCCAGAATGTTACGGCCGAACAAGCCAAAGCTTCTGTTATTGCCTATGAGCCGATTTGGGCAATTGGGACCGGCAAGGTTGCTACCACTGAACAAGCCCAGGAAGTTTGTGCGGCAATCCGCGTTTGCATTGGCGAAATTTATGATCAAGCGACTGCTGACCTTATCCGTATTCAGTACGGTGGTTCCGTTACCGCCGATTCAGCCGCCGATTTGTTCTCACAGTCTGATATTGATGGCGGTTTAGTTGGAGGCGCATCCCTTAAACCTGATTTCGGAAAGATTGTAAACTACAAATAAGTAGACAGAATTGATTTTGCGCTTTAGTCGTGAGTGACATTCTGACTTCGTAAGTAAAACCCTTGAAAACGTCGGCACTTGGCGGCGTACTGTGCCGCTTTAGTGGCCGCTACGTTTTTCACGGAGTGAGAACTGTTTTACGGCGAAGTACAGAGATGTCAAACGCGGAGAAAAAAATATGAACAATACCCTATACGTGGTCATCCCCTGCTACAATGAGCAAGAGGTCCTTAGCGAAACCGCTGAGCGGCTTAAAGTGAAATTAAATAACCTGATTGAAAAGCAGAAGATTAGCAGCAGCAGCAAAATTATTTTCGTAAATGACGGTTCAAAAGACCAAACGTGGCAAATCATCCGCAAACTAAACCATGGCTGCCCACTTTTCGGCGGTATTAACCTTAGCCGCAATCAAGGCCATCAAAATGCACTATTAGCTGGGCTTATGACCGTAAAAGATGATGCCGACATGGTTATTTCAATGGATGCCGATTTACAAGATGATATTGATGCTATTGATGAGATGGTGGACAAATTTTTATCCGGTATTGATATTGTTTATGGTGTAAGAAACAATCGGAAGAAAGATAATTTCTTCAAAAAAATAACTGCGGAAGCTTTTTACCGCTTAATGAATGCAATGGGGGCAAATACACTTTTCAATCATGCTGATTATCGTTTGATGAGTAAACGTGCTTTAAACGGCTTAAGTGAGTTTAACGAAGTGAATTTGTTTCTTCGGGGTATTGTCCCGATGATTGGCTATTCATATGATACTGTTTTTTATGAACGCGGAACCCGTTTTGCCGGTGAGAGTAAATACCCGCTCCGGAAAATGATTGCGTTTGCGATTGAAGGGATTACGTCTTTAAGTACCCGCCCGATCAGATTAATTACTATGCTTGGCTTTTTTATTTTTCTCATCAGTATCGCGATGCTTGTATATAGCATCATCAGGTATTTTATCGGGGAGACGATTGTCGGGTGGACGACTCTGATGGTGTCTCTTTGGGCAATCGGCGGTTTGATTCTTTTTTCAATCGGAATAGTTGGGGAATATATTGGGAAGATTTATATGGAAACGAAGCGCCGTCCCCGCTTCATAATAGAAGAGTATCTCCGGAAAGAAAATCAGGAGTTTTTACCTTCTCAAAAAGAAAGTGAGTAAAATGAACGAAACAAATGAGATAACGGAGCCTTTAAATAGTGAGTCTTCGAACAGTGAACCAATAAGTACAGAACCAACCCCAACAAATTATCATGATGCGGAAGTTGATAACCGCATTCTCCGGGCAGTCGGCGGAATGGGATTCGAAACAATGACCCCGATTCAAGAACAAGCAATCCCGATTTTGATGGCCGGGCACGATATCATCGGCCAAGCCCAGACCGGAACCGGCAAAACGGCCGCTTTCGGCATTCCGATGATTCAGAAAATTGATCCGGATGACCGTCGTTTACAGGCGATAGTCCTTTGCCCGACAAGGGAATTGGCAGTTCAAGCCGCGGAAGAAATCCGCAAATTAGCAAAATATATGCACAGCATCAAAGTGCTTCCGATTTATGGCGGCCAGGAGATATACCGCCAGATTAAAGCCTTAAGTACCGGCGTACAAATCGTTGTCGGGACCCCGGGGCGGGTAATGGACCATCTGCGCCGGCATACGATTAAAACTGAAGCTATTAAAATGATTGTCCTTGATGAAGCCGATGAAATGCTTAATATGGGCTTTCGCGAGGATATTGAAACGATTCTAAAGGACATTCCCACCGAACGGCAAATGGCGTTATTTTCAGCAACAATGCCGCAAGCGATTCTTGATATTACCCATAATTATCAAAAAGAACCAAGATTTATTCGCGTAACCCCTAAAGAAATTACGATTGATTTAGTCAAACAAGCATATTACCGGGTTCAACGCAAGGACAAAAATGAAGTATTGTGCCGGCTGATGGATTTTTATCAACCGAAGCGGACTTTAGTTTTTTGCAATACGAAACGGATGGTTGACAGCTTAAGCGAGGATTTGAAAAGCCGTGGTTATCAAGCCGAAGGTTTGCATGGTGATTTGTCGCAGTACCAGCGTGACAATGTCATGAACATGTTCCGCAGCGGAACTTGCCAGATTTTGATTGCAACTGATGTAGCCGCCCGTGGGCTTGATGTAAGTGGTGTTGATGCGGTGTTCAATTATGATGTGCCGGATGATATTGAATACTATGTTCACCGGATTGGGCGGACCGGGCGTGCCGGAAGGAAAGGCCGTTCATTTACGCTTGTTAGCGGCCGCGAAATATACAAAATCCGTGATATTGAGCGTTTATGCCACACAAAAATAAAAGAGCGTACGATTCCCAAAGCGGCAGATATTACCCGGGTTAAAGCTGATGTAATTTTTCTTGAAGCTAAAGAAGTTATGGAAAACCAAAACCTTGATGAAGCGATAGCAAGAATCAGCCGGGCGATGGAACAGTATGACTTCACGGCGATTGAACTTGCCGCCGCTTTTATGAAAGAAAAAATGGGCGATGAACTTGCCGAGATAAAAGATGAAAAGCCGTTATTTAGATCCGAGCGTTCCCGCTCTGATAGTAATCGTCAAAAAACGGGGGCGCACCCTTATAGTGTCCGGCGTTCCGGTGAAAGAAAGTCAGATTCTTATCGCGGAAGCCAGGACAGAAGCAAAGGGTCTGGAAAAGGGAAAGTTTTTGGCAAAGCAGGCGGGAAACCGGAACGGTTTGGCGCCAAACCGGCGGCACCATCAGGAAAAAAGAAGGGCTGGGGTTAACGGCTTTGATGTAAATGTTTTGGGGTTAAAAGCTTAAGAAAAAAATATACTATCAGCAAATAATAAACCCTGGAACAAGCAGACATAAAATGTCTGAATGAGCTGGAAATAAAAAATCGCGTGCAACATTTCCGTTAATGAAATGGAAATTTGCCGCGATTTATTTATGGAGGCGAATAAGGAAGACATTTTGCCTATGGCTGTGAAGTTCTCGGGTTTATGATGCGATAGTATATTTTTTTCAAACTTGTTAAGCTCATCAAGATTTACCTTCAAGCGGTCGATTAGACTTAATAAAATTTTTACAGCCCTTCCGCCGGCATTTGCGCCCTTTGAAGATTATAGTAAATCCCTTTCATCGCCATCAGTTCTTTATGGTTCCCTTCTTCGACAATATGGCCTTCATCAATGACAAAAATCCGGTCGGCTTTTTGAATCGTCGATAGCCGGTGGGCAATAACAAAGGAGGTCCGCCCCTTTAACAAAGATTCGATTCCTTTTTGAATCGCAAGTTCTGTTTTTGTATCTATACTTGAAGTTGCTTCATCCAAAATCAAAATCCGCGGCTGGGAAATCATCGTCCGGGCAAAAGCTAATAGTTGCTTCTGGCCGATTGAAAGTCCGCCGCCTCTTTCGGTTAATTCAAAATCATAACCCTTTTCAAGGCAGATAATAAAATCATGGGCGCAGACTGCTTTAGCCGCTGCTTCGATTTCTTCATCGGTAGCATCAAGTTTTCCATAGCGGATATTATCGCGGATTGTTCCGGTGAATAAGAAATTATCCTGGGTCATAATCCCCATCTGCCGCCGCAAACTTTCAATAGACACTGTTTTTACGTCAGTACCGTCGATGGCGACGGTTCCTTGTTGTACATCATAAAAACGGCTGATTAAATTAACGACGGTGGTTTTGCCCGCCCCGGTTGGCCCGACCAAAGCAATCGTCTCACCCGGGTTAATAGAAAAACTGACACCATCAAGGATGATTGTTTCATCATCATAAGAAAAGCTGACATCGGTAAAGGTGACAGCGCCCTGAATTGGTGCCAATTCGGATACTTTAGCCGCATCATTTATCTCTGCGGGTGTATCAAGAATTTCAAAAACCCGCTCCGCCCCGGCGATATTTGTAATCAATTGATTGTAAAAATTGGAAAGATGCATAATCGGCATCCAAAACATTGCCACATAAGCGCCGAAAGCGACAAACGTACCCAAGGATATTTTGTCAGTCCCGATAATACTGATACCAACAAAGTACATTGAAATCAAACCAACCGCCCAGCAAATATCAACTATTGAGAAAAAGAAATCATTTAAGCGTACCGCCCTGACAAATGCTTGCCGGTGTTCGGTAATTAATTCGTCAAAATCGGTGCGGATTTCTTCTTCAGCAGTAAAGCTTTGGATAATACGGACTCCGGACAAATTTTCATGGATAAAAGCATTTAAGTTTGATGATTTCTTCCGGAAAGTCTGCCACCGTTTATGCGAAAAATATTGAATAAGGAAAATTCCGGCCGCCATAAAGGGAATTGTACAGAGGGCCGCCGCCGCAAGGGGCGGGTTTTTCACAAACATAATTACAACTACTGCCGTGACGGTAATAAATTCCGGAATCAAGAGTGTAACAAAGTGTGAAAGCACATCCTTTAAGGAATTGATATCACCAATAATCCGGGCGAGTACTTTTCCGGTGGGGCGGCTGTCAAAAAAATGGAAATCCAAAGTCTGAATATGAGTATAAAGTTCCTGCCTGATTGTGACAAGGATGTTATTGCATATATCAGCCATCATATACATCCGGATGCGGACAAAAACAACCATCACAAGATTAATCCCGACAGCTATAATCAACAGGTTAATAAGGCCGCGAAAATTTCCGGGACGGATATAATCATCAATTGCCGCTTCCATAATCAGCGGGTTAACAAGTGAAACACCAACGATATAAGCCATGATAATGAAAACGAATAATATTTTTTTCTTATAAACAAGCATATAGCTCAACATTCGCATGATAGTTATGGATTTTTTGACGTCTACTGTTTTTTCGTCGTCTTTGATTGCATTTATTGGCATGATGTTACCTTTCTGTGTTAGTATTGTTATTCTTTTAGATAAGCAAGTCAGGCAATAAACACTCGAGCCAAACTTGTTTGGTTTTGTCACTACGGCCTAATTGAATGTAAAATACAAGTTTTCATATGGGAAGAAGGCGGCCTAAGGTTCCTGCGAGTTATTTTTGCCTTCCTTGCTTGCTTAATTTAATGACATTGTTTCATACTATCTCCCCATACTGCGCTTGGAATGTTTGATAATAAAGCCCGCGTTGCTCCATTAGTTCGGCATGAGTACCGCGTTCGGCAATTTGCCCTTTATCAAGGAAAATAATTTCATGTGCATGGCGCACGGCACTGATGCGGTGGCCGATAATAATTTTCGTTGACGGCATTTTTTTAAGTGTTTCCTGAATCATCAGCTCGGTTTCCATATCCAAGGCTGAAGTTGAATCGTCAAGCACCAGAATCGGGTTTTTGCGCGCGAGGGCGCGGGCGATAGTAATCCGCTGCTTCTGGCCGCCGGAGAGGCCGACTCCCCGTTCACCGATGACGGTTTCATATTTGTCATCCATCTTTTCAATAAAGTTATCGACTTGAGCATCACGTGAAGCTTTACGGACCGCATTCAAATCAACGATGTCTCTTTTACCCAGCCGGACATTTTCTATAACGGTATCGGAAAAGAGGAAAACATCCTGCATAACCTGGGCAACGGCTCCGCGAAGCTGTTTCAAGTACATATTGCGGATATCAACGTCATCGATATAAATCGCACCACCGGTAGCATCATAATACCGCTGTAAGAGATGGATAATTGAGCTTTTTCCAGCGCCGGTCGCCCCCATGATACCAATCGTCTGACCGGGAAGGGCGGTAAAAGATATCCCTTTGAGAATTTCAAACTGGTCCTCTTTGTGGAAGGAAACATTTTCAAAAGTAATCTTGCCTTTGACCGGTTCGATAGATATTGGTTCAGCAATCTCGGTAATCGTTGGTTCTTCGGCGTAAATTTTCTTAATCTTTTTGTTCGAAGCAAAAGCCGAAGCTAAGCCATTCGTCAGCCAGCCAAGCATTTCCATCGGCCAGACGATATTCATTGAATAGTCAACAAAGGCACCTAATGTCCCCAACGTGATTTCCCCATTAATAACCATGTAACCGCCTTGCAGTAAAACAATGACAGGTAAGAGCCGGGAAATCAGTGATAGATAAGGGTAATATTTGATGAAAACTTTTGACTGTTTCATATTTAGTTCTTTGTAACGCTTATTTTTGGAAAGGAACTTGCCAATTTCATATTTCTCACGGGCAAATGATTTCACCACGCGGACACCGGCAAGATTTTCTTCCGCAACCGTATTAAGTTCAGCATTTTGCTCGCTGATTGCCTCATAAACGCCCCCTAGCTTTTTTTCCATAAGAATAGCAATCGTAGCCGCAAGAATCATACAAACGGTTGGCAGAATCGCCAGCTTCCAATTAAGCCGGTACATGAAAAACAGCACAAGCACCGTGTGAAAGGAAACCTCAATCATTAACATCCCTACATAAGAGATACCGTCCCAAATCCGGTCGATATCGTCTTTGACCCGCGCCATCAATTCGCCGGTGCCGGTGCGGTCAAAAAAGCTTGCACTTAAAGACTGAATATGATTAAAAAGGTTTTTGCGCATTTCAGCGGAAATTTTGACACTGACAACGTCAAAAGTAAACTCTTTTATGTAATTAAAGGTTGCCCGGCTAATTCCGATTACAAGCATCATCAATAGAAGGCCGCCGAGTTCGTTTGTTTTCCCGCCAACGATGACATTGTCAATCAGCCGCCGGTTAATTAAAGGGGAAATCATATCGAAAACAACTGCGATAATCATTACTGTAATCGCCAGCAGATATGCAAATTTGTATTTCCAGATGTAAAAAGATAATTTTTTCATTTTTTATGCCTCTATATTGTCAATATTTATATATAATAGAGTTTGCTTTGGCAAACTCTTTGCGCTGTGCGAGCCGCGTTCGCCTTCGAGGTTTCAGGATTTACTCATGGAACCGAGTGTCAAGGCGAAAATTCCAGTTCGCAGCTCTGTACATAATAAAAAACCGCTATGGAAATTTTCTTTTGGAAATTACCATAACGGGCTTGCAGACAGACTTATACCGAATTTACGGTATTAGTGCGGGAAAACTCCGGAGGTAATTTCATTCAAAGCTATTTTCTTAGAATCATAGGAAAAATTCAACTTCATGGTTTACCTCCTTTCTGGAATACTAAAAAAAATTGTTACAAGTCAAACAATACGATAAAGTTTTGGGTTTGTCAAGAGAGAAATTCCAGAAATTTCAAAAAACGGAAATTGTTGGTTCAAAATTTAAAATATCATTACAATTGACATATATCATAATGAATGATAAAATGAAAGAACAATGATATAATTGAGGTCAGAAGAATGGATTATATAGAAAAAACTTTAGGTGAGCTTGTTATTCGACATTTTTGGGATGGTATTGATAATTTGCCATATTATCTTCACTCCGCATATCAATTTTCGCAAGTGACGATTGGAATACAAAAATGTATTTTTATTGTACCACAAGGAGAACTCGGAACAATTTCTGCGATAAAAAAGCATATTAGACAGATAAAGAGCGAATGCGATTACCCAATTGTGCTTGAGTTGCAGAATTTGAGCCATCAGCGTAAAGAAACTCTTATCAAAGAGAAAATTCCATTTGTCGTATTAGGAAAACAGCTTTACCTACCTTTTATGGGTATAGCATTACAAGAAAAGTATGATAACGAAAAAGCCGTTAATGTTGAAAAACTTTCACCGTCTTCACAAGTATTATTATTTTTATTTATTTACGGAAAAAACGAGCCGTTATATCTCAATAAAATTTCGCTTAAGCTTGGATTTAAACCTATGAGAGTTACGAGAGCGGCGATTCAGTTGCTTGAAGCGGGATTACTTGAAACGTATAAAAAGGGTGTTCAAAAGGTTTTAACCTCTCCACTTACACCAAAAGAACTTTTCGATAAGGCAAAACCGTTTTTAATAAATCCGGTACGTAGAAAAATATTCATTAATAAAACCGATTTGCAGAGCGATTATTTTCTTGCAGGAGAGAGTGCATTATCAGAAAAAACGATGTTGAACTTTCCAAAGGTTTATGTATATGGAACAACTAAAATACCAAAAAAAATGGTAGAAATGCAATTTGTAGACAGTGAAATGCAATGTATTTTGGAATTATGGCGATATGACCCGACAAAATTTTATGGCACCGCTGACGTTTTATCATTAGCGATTAGTTTAGGAAGCATACGAGATGAGCGTGTAGAAATAGCAATTGAGGAAATGCTGGAGAATTTATGGAAAGGTAATGAATGATTAGAGGGTTTGATATTTTCAAGAAGTGGTTTACAGGATACGATAATCAGTATGTGATTATCGGTGGAACAGCTTGTGATATTTTAATGGACGAATATGAGCAAGCTTTCAGAGCCACAAAAGATATTGATATTATTTTGATTGCGGAAACATTGACCTCTGACTTTGGGCAAAGGTTTTGGGATTTTGTGAAAACGGGAGATTACCGGAATAAGAAAAAAAGTAATGGCGAACCTCAATTTTATCGCTTTACGAATCCGAGCAAATCGGGATTCCCGATTATGATTGAATTGTTTTCAAAGAAGATTGATTTAATTAGTCTTCCTGATGATGCTGTTTTGACTCCAATGCCGCTTGATGATGATCTTTCCAGCTTATCAGCGATTTTGGTTGATGATGAATATTATAACCTCATGCGAAAAGGAAAAACTGTTATTGATGGTATCCCCTTACTTGATACGGCATACTTAATTGCATTTAAAGTAAAAGCATGGCTGGATTTGTCGGTAAGGAAAAAGGCGGGTGAAGTAATTGACAGTAAACATATCCGTAAACATAAAAATGATATTTTTCGCTTATCGGTGCTTTTGACCGCGGGGCTTAAAATTGATATAACTGATACGATAAAAGCTGACTTGGACGAGTTTTTTGCTGCTATGAAAGATGAAGATATTGACCTAAGGTCTCTTGGGGTCGGTGGTGATAAAAAGGATGTTTTGAAAAAGATTATGAGAGTGTATTATTAAATAACAAAATAATCGACATTCTCTTTCAAAAAAATAGTTATTGCGTTATAATAATTAATGAAGTGAAAACTTAATACATATGAATGTATAATGATGAAAAGTGGAAATGTCGAAAATGATACTAAACCTTAATAAATTGATTAAAATACTTGATGATTATTGGAAAAAGATAAGAAGTAGTAAAGAAGATAAAATCAGGCCAATTATATTCATGAACACTCCGATATCAGATGAATCAAATGATATTATTGGGTTGAACTCAACTGTTAATTCTATATCTTATGCAATTAATAAAAAGGCAAGGATGATAGGTGTTATTGCGGATTATGGCTCCGGGAAATCAAGTCTTACAGAAACTTGGCATCAAAAAAAAGATTTAAAAAAGCAATTCGAATCAATATGTGGGATTCTCTATCAACGATAAATGGTTTGGAAGATTCAAAAGATAATATTTATATATTAATAAAATCGTTATTGTTTCAAATTGCATCAGGAATTTCTGAAGATATAGCAAAACATATTAATAAAAAATTAAGCAAAAATCATGGAATAATTTCTTTTAGCTTGAGTTCAATAAAGTTTTGGTTTTATTTAATAGCAGCAGGCTTATGTTATTTGTTTTATTCATTTATAGATAATATAACACTAGATGACTTGAAATATATTTTTCAGGAACTATCTAGTATTATTTCAAAAGATAAAATAGATATAAGTGATTATATTGACTTGATTGCCAATATAGTTAAAAATATTGCCCCGTTACTTATTATCATTAGTATAGCTATTGTTATCATTGGTTTAAGGAAAACAAGTATTGCCTTCTCGCATTGGAATAACCAAACAGCAAGGGAAACAGAAATTAATGATATTTTTGAAGCTTATAGATATATATATAAAAGACTTTTGAGTTTTAGTAATCCCCGCTTAATTATAGTAGAAGATTTAGATAGAGTGGTAGATAAAGCAATAGTTATTGGATTTTTAAAAGAAATATATCGTTTTAATAATCTAACATTAAATTCTCAAAGAAAAAAACCTGTTTTTATTATAGCGATTAAACCTGAAAGTCAATTGGTAATAAACAAAAACCCTAGTGGGAATATAATTGATGATAATAATATATATGCAAAATTATTTGATTTTACTGTTGTTTTAAAACCTATTCATTATCAAGATTATAGTGATATATTGTTAGCGATTATCGGACAAGAATCTTCAGAATCCAGAGAATTATTAAACAATATACTTAGCGACAAGGATAAGATACTTGATAATATATTGCCTGAATCATTTAACTGGTTAATTACAGGATACAATCTGACAATTAGACAATTGAAGGATCGTTTAAATCATGCGATTAATTTATTGGCTTCCCTAATAAATAAAGAATATTCAAATCAATCTAATATAAATTTTTCTTCATGCGCGGCTGTTACATATCTTGAGTTGCGGTATGCAGAAGAATATTATTTAATTATTAAAGAAGAAAGTTCATTTGCAGAACTGATACGACAGTCATATCAAATAAGGAATATAGTTGATGAGAATGAAAAAAAAGAGGCTTTATATGGCGCTATCGACAATTTTATTGCTGGAAAAATAAATTCAATAGATGAAGATGAGTTGCAATGTCTTAAAAGTAATTTGAATAAAATGCTCATTGATGGAGACATTGATGATGATTTCAGAATGTATTTTTATAGTTATCCTAAGGGAAGTTATATAAAAACAAGCGATGAAAAAGATATTAGTAATTTATTACTGCTTCCATATGATTTTCCATCAGACAAAAATTTAAATGAAAAAATAACTAGAATTATTGAAAATAAAAAAGACAAAACAATAAGTGATATACTTATGCAAATTAGTAATTCCAACCGGAATAATTTCCCTAAAATAATTATAGAAAATGAATTCCTATTTTCTACTGCATATAAATATAATGCAGCAAAAACCTTAAATACTGTTCAACAAGATGCATTATGGGATTTAGAAAAGATGAAACAAAGTAAAGATATAGTCAGTAAAATATTTACTTATAAAATTGATGATAGTACAATTTTTTGGGATGATTACAAGAAAAAGCTTTTAGATTTATTTTCTTTATTTGAAGAGGAACATATAATAATAGTAAGAATTGAATTAATTAATATATTTGGAGAGTATATTATTAATTTTACAGAATTATTTAAATCTATAGATGTTTTGAATGATGAATATTATTATCCTATTATTACCGAACATGAATTATCGTTGATAAGCGACTATAGAATCGCTATTCAATTAATAAATTATAAGGAAATATCAAATAATAATATAGAGTATATAATTGATTTTATAAATAAATATAAATTAGACGATGAGAGTTATAATATTGGCCGTGAGATTATTCAATGTGCAATATCTAATGTATCAAATAAAACAATTCTGTCATCTTTAATCATATCATTTTTAGCGAATAATAAAAAAATAGATGATAGTTTATTTGAATTTGCTATAAATAATTATTTAAATAATGAAGATTTATTTAAATCGCAAATATGTAAATATATAAATAGTTTATCAATTGATAGTTTGACTGAATTATATTTATCTTTAGTTGATCAATTAATTATAGAAAAAGAATTAAACGATGAAGTTTTAAATAAGTTGATAGAACAAAATTATTACTGCACTGTTCTTGCTTCATATGCTCATAATAATCGCCTAAATGAAATTTCATTTGAAGATATTAATTTAATTAAATCAATTGCTTTAGCTTGCACCGTATTAAATAATTATAATGATCAAATAATATGTAAAATTCGTAAAGCGATAATTGTAAAGTGCGGAGAAGATATATTTGAAGAAAAATATGCAGGTTATTATGATTTATTTTATGGGGATTATCCACTTGTCACAATAAATGAGCTAGATAATTTTATTAATTTCTCTTTTTCACTTTCTTATATTAATGGTAGTAAAGTAGAAGCTGAAAATTATCAATTTATTATTGATTTTATTAATAGTCAAGAAAGAACTGCTCAAGAATGCTGCGATATTTTTGAAACATTATTTAGTGGTGGGTATATCAGTTGCATTAATGACAATAAAATAATAGAAAAAATAGTAAATGAGTTGGATTATTCTAATATTAATTTTTACGAAATGACCTTAGAACAAAAGGATACAGTTGCTGATTTACTTAAAATTCCTTTAAAACTCAATAATCCTTCTAATGCCATTGATTTCATGAATAAAGTTAGAAGCCAAATTGAAAGTTTAGAAAAAATTATTATTAACCACTATGAAGTAGAGCTTTATATAGATTTAATAAATAGGCTTAATGACCCAACCGATTATACAATGGAATGGATTGAAGAAACAGAAATAACTTTCCAATTACCAGATAAAGTAACTAGTAAATTAATTAAAAATAATGTTTACGACAAATATCTTATCGGTAAAATATTAAGAGATGGTTCATTTAATTTTCCGATGGAAGAAGTCGATTCAAAGTTCATTGTTGAACTATATTTTCCTGATTCTCCAATATTTCAGTTTTTAGCAAGCAATTTTAATTTTGTCAGTTATCTCATAGAAACAAAAGAGTATATCAAATGGGATTTTCTTGAATATTTAAGGCCTTTATACAAAGGAAAGCAAACGCTTGATTTTGTTAAATATTTATTTATATTAATAAGTAATAAAGAAAAAAAGTATTACTTATCGGTCATGGGTGAAATTAAAAATGTAGAAGATAGTAAAAATATTGCTTATTTTCTTGTTGAAGAAGGTAATATTGATTTACTGGAAGATGATGCTCTATTTTCAAAAGTTTATGAACGATTATGGGAAGATGTTCCAAAAGAAATGAGAGGATATAAAGGTTATTTTAGCCGTAGAAGAAATGAATGGCTTTCTAAATCTAATTAATTACCCCCCCCTTGACTTCCCTACCCTCTACTGCTACATTTAATTATGCACACCATATCAGCAAAACTAATTTTCCACATCCCCTATGCGGCTTCCTTGAAAGAAAAACGAAAGGTTTGCCGCAGCCTTATTGACAAAACGAGGCATCGTTTTAATGTGTCAGTTTCCGAAGTTGATACACAGGATATATATCAAACCTTGACCATCGGGATTGCTTTAGTTTCCGGTGATGTAAGTCATGTAGAGCAATCTTTGGATAAAGTAATCAATTTTATGGACGAGCAGGCCGATGCGGAATTAGTTGATGTAGAGGAATATTAAAAAGCATTCCGGCAATTTACGGATGATTGTTGATGAGGAAAGAAAAATCAATGTGCATTTAAACATCGCAGAAAGGCCAACCATGAAAAATATCCTAAACTACGAAACCGTCGCCTTAGACGAAAATGACAACAGTGTCATAATCATCGACCAGACTAAATTACCGACTGATGTTGTTATTAAGAAACTTTATACGGCTCAAGAGATTTGGGAAGCTATCTACCGCCTTGAAGTCCGGGGCGCCCCGGCAATCGGGGTCGCGGCTGCTTTTGGTATTTATATATTAGCGAATAATATAAACACATCGGATTATGCGGAATTTTATACCGGCTTCAAAAAGCAAAAAGAGTATCTTAATTCTTCCCGCCCGACTGCCGTCAATCTGGCATGGGCGCTTAACCGGATGGAGGCTGTCTGTGATGCTAATAAACACCTTGCGGTGACAGAAATAAAAGAAATCCTCCGTCAGGAAGCCAATACCATCAAAACCGAAGATATTGAAGTTTGCCGGCGGATCGGTGAACACGGCCTGACCCTGCTCAAACCCGGCGATGGGATTTTGACCCATTGTAATGCCGGGCAGCTTGCGACTTGCAAATATGGCACTGCTACCGCGCCAATTTACCTTGGGCAGGAGCGGGATTACCGCTTCCGGGTTTTTGCGGATGAAACAAGGCCGCTGTTACAGGGCGCACGCCTGACCGCTTATGAGCTGATGGCCGCCGGGGTTGATGTCACCTTGATTTGTGATAATATGTCGGCAGCAGTAATGCAAAAAGGGCTGGTGCAAGCGGTATTGGTTGGGGCTGACCGGATTGCCTTAAATGGTGATACCGCCAACAAAATTGGTACGGCCGTTTTAGCCGCAGTTGCTAAGCAGTACGGTGTCCCCGTTTATGTCTGTGCCCCGACTTCAACCATCGACCTAAACACAAAAACCGGTGCCGGGATTCCGATTGAAGAACGCCCGGCCTGTGAAGTAACTGAAATGTGGTACAAAAACCGGATGGCCCCGAAAAATATCAAGGTATTTAACCCCTCTTTTGATGTCACAAGCAATGAATTAATTGCCGGGATTATTACCGAGCATGGGATAGCGCGGGCGCCGTTTACGGAATCTTTACCTGCCTTCTTCTGCCTTTCCATTTGACACTTTGGATACAATAACATATGATTGTACCATGAAACAATTCAAAAAATACCAGCGGCTCCATATCCGGACGATAGCAGCCTTTTTATTAACGTTATCTCTTTGCGCTTTTGTCGGTTTTGTCGCTATTCAGAATATCCTCAAAGTTGAACGAGAGCGGATGGAACTTCTCATCCTCGAACACAGCTATAGATTAAATGAGGTCATATCCAGACAAATCTACAAAACCCAGGCATTAGCTGCTTTGGTCATCAAAGGGGACGGTGCGGTTGACAATTTTCAAGAGATTGCAGCAGTAATTGCCGGGGATGTACCGGCTCTTGCTGCTTTTCTTCTCGCTCCCGGCGGCATAGTTGTAGATGCTTATCCTCTCGAAGAAAATCCGGCCGTCATAGGTTTAAACTTTTTTGACGAACTTGACCATGACGGAAACAGGGAGGCAATACTTGCCAGAGACACCGGCGAATTAGTAATGGGCGGGCCCTTTGTATTACGCAGCGGAATAATGGGGTTGACCGGTAGATATCCCGTATATATTGATACCGGGGCCGGAAGCGTTTTTTGGGGTATGGTCGCCGTTTCGCTCAAATTCCCGGAAGCATTAGATAGCGTGGGGCTTTCAGTGCTGGAATATAAAGGCCTTTCATATGAAATTTGGCGAATCAATCCGGATACGAATGAAAAACAGGTCATCGCAACCAATAACGAACAAATCGGCATTAGGGCCTCATATATTGAAAGGACTGTCAATATCCACCACGCGCAATGGTATTTTCGTCTTTATCCTTTACGTTCGTGGTATCAGCATTCTGAAACATGGCTTTTGGTCCTCGGCGCACTATCCATCAGCCTTTTTGTTGCCTTTGTTATGCAAACTAAAAATACGGCAATGCTTAGCATGTCAGAGCAAATCAAACAAAATGAACTGGAACTGGCAAATAGCCGGATTTCCATAATGATAAGTCAAATCCGCCCGCATTTTATCTATAATTCATTAGTCGCAATCAAATCATTTTGCCGTACTGACCCCGGGCTTGCGGCTGAAACAGTAGGTGAATTTGCAAACTATTTGCGCCACAATATTGATTCGCTTTCCATCAAGGAACCAATAATTTTCGAAAAGGAGCTTTCACATGTTGAGACATATCTGTCAATCGAAAAAAAGCGCTTTGGCGAAAAACTCAATGTGATTTACGATATTTCAGCGCATAATTTTTCCCTGCCCGCCCTCACATTACAACCAATCGTTGAAAATGCGGTCTGCCATGGAATTACTCAACGCAGAAAGGGCGGAACGGTTACGGTTACGGCCCGGGAAGAAAATGAGGAAATCGTTATAATAGTGGCTGATGATGGAGTTGGGTTCGACACAGGCAAAGAACCGGATGAGGACGGGAGCATACACGCGGGGATAAAGAATGTCAGCAGCCGCCTTGCCGTTATGGTTGGCGGAAAGCTGGAGATAAAAAGTGAAATAGATAAAGGTACAGTGGTTGTTATTACGATACCAAAGCGGGAGGAAAATCATGCGAATCATAGCAGTAGATGATGAGCGCCTGGCGCTTTCAGATATAGAATGGGCAATTCGCGGTGCATTACCGGAAGCAGAGCTGTTCTGTTTTGATGACCCTTTTGCCGCGCTTGAATATGTACGGGATAACAAAACCGATATCGCCTACCTCGATGTCAGAATGCCGGAAATGAACGGGCTTGAGCTTGCTAAAAAGCTAATCGAAGCACAATCAGATATAAATATCATCTTTTCCACCGGCCATAACGAATATGCACTTGATGCGTTTTCGGTACATGCCAGCGATTATTTGTTGAAACCGGTCACGGCAAAAGCGATAACGGAATCTTTAGAACATCTTCGGACACCTGTTGTAAAAACCGCAAATAAATTGCAGGTTAAATGTTTTGGTAATTTTGACGTATTCGCGGAAGGCAAACCGCTTCATTTCCCGCGCCAGAAAGCAAAGGAGCTATTCGCTTACCTGATCCACAAAAGGGGTACAAGTTGTACAACAAAGGAAATAGGCGAAGTTTTATATGGCAAAAATGAATTTATCGCTACCATTGACAAACAAATTCAAACGCAGATTTCAGCAATGATGAAAGTCTTAAACGAAGCCGGTGCAGAGGGCCTCATTGTCAGGAAACGCAACAGCCTTGCCGTTGATATAAAAAAAGTCGACTGTGATTATTACAATTATCTTAACCGCATCCCGGAGACAGTCAATTCATATATGGGCGAATATATGTCCAATTACAAATGGGCAGATACAAATATCGAATATCTTAACACTATATTCGCTAATCGTAAATAAAACAACCCCTGCTATGCTGATGTAGAAATGATGTAGTTATGCTACTGGTTTTGGTGTGGTTATTTATATTATAATAACACTATCATAGCCTAATGGATTTTTGATAAGGTAAAACGATGGACAGAAGAAAATTATATACAAGAATTATCGCGGCTTTGTTAGCCGTGTTTATGATGTTTGGAACAAGTGCAAGCCCGCTGTTAAGCGGCGCTTTTGATGAAGCGGCGGCAGAAGATAATTTTGCTGCCGCTTTTAACGATGACGGTTTAGGTTTGTTTGATGATAAAACCCCCTGTGATGATTGCGGCCAGCATGGCTGCGATTGTAATAGCTCACAGGTTCCAAATACCGCCTGCGGTGATTGCGGCAGCTATGACTGCGGCGGCGATTGTAACGGCTCACAGGTTCCACCCTTCACTTGCGGCGATTGCAGTGAGAATGGCTGTGCCGGTGATTGTACAAACTGCGATGAAAATTGCGGCTGCGAAGGTTGTACTGATTGTGGTGAAGATTGTGATTGCGAAAATTGCCAAACAGACGAACAGGTTACCGCGGATGCCTATATCATCACAACGTTCACGCCTCTTGCGGCGCATATCGCAAACCAAACCGTGGCGTTTGAAACGCCGCTTGCGGACTTAAATTTGCCCGGGATACTCAATGCGGCCGTCTATGACGGCAAAAATGAGTTTGACTACAAAATAACCGGTGTGACATGGCGGCTTACGTCTGTGCCGGTTTATGAATGTTGCTGTGATGAAGGCAACCCGCCCGGGCAGCCCGCGCCGGAAGATATGATATATGAAGGTTTCGCGGGTACATACGAGTTCACCGCTGTACTTCCCCTAATGGAAAACGGCGAAAAATACGGCCTTGCCGGCGGTGTGAACTTACCAGTGATAACGGTAGAAGTTGAGCCGCTTGGTTTTGCGGAAACGTCAATAAACTTTACCGCAGCTACTCTTGAGCAATTGTTAAACCATATCACATTCGTAAACGTAAATCATGCCAACGGCACGCCGGTAACTATCACTTTGACCGCCCCAATCACGATACCTGGCGGCTCTGGCCCCAATGCTACATTTACTCGGCTTGAAGGGGCGGTTAATACAAATATAACGATTCTGCGCGGGGCGGGCGTAACGGGTAATCTGTTTACGGTGGGTAATTTTGCTCATTTACTTATCTTACGGATTGCGGTTGACGGTAACGGCGGTATTGTCACCAACGCTGCTTCACTTATATCGATTAATGGCGAAGCCGCCGCACTTACGCTGAATGCCGGGGCAGTGCTGCAAAACAATAGAAGTATAACTGCCCCGGCGGTCAGGGTGCAAAACGGGACAATGACTATTAATAATCAAGCCTTAATTACCGGAAATGTAACCGGGGCTGACGGTAATATCTTGCTGCAAAATACCGGCATTATCAATATGAATGGCGGTGCTATTACGGGGAACAATGCAGCGCGCGGCGGCGGTATCTTCGTGCAGGCCGGCGGCACGTTACGGGTTGGCGGAACATCGCAGATAAACGAAAATACGCGGGGCAGTGCGGCAACAATTACCGATAATATCCATTTGGACAATAATGCCTACCTAACGATGGGAATAGGGGAATTTCAGCAACCGGGAATACCTTTAGCCGGAATGAGCATTGGCATCACCAAAACGGCTAATACCGGCATTTTTGTGCAAAGTAATGGAACAACCGCCCACACGGCGTACTTTTTTGCCGACAATGGAACATTTATAGCCCACACGGGCGGCCAGTTGCGGGTATCGGCGACCCCGCAGGTATTAACACCTGCCGACCGCTTATATTTGGCCGCCGCCGGGGAAACGATTCCCTATGGCAGCGATTGGAATGCCGCAACGCGTACATTTACATTGCAAAATAATTTTACCGGTACCGGCGAACTCACCTCTCAATTGGATATTTTCGAGGATTTTATCCTCAATCTCAATGGTTATAATTTAAGAATAAACGTACCCGCTGCCCCGGTTCCGGAGGCAAGCGGAATCAGAATCCATAACAATTCCATCCTGACTATTATGGACGCGAACCCCGGGGCATCGAATTTATTAGAAACCTCTACTGCCGCCGGCGGAGCAGGTATCCAATCCACAGCGGGTACGCTGATTATCGAAAGCGGCAGAGTAACGGCACAGGGTGGCACAAGCGGTGCCGGTATCGGCGGGGCAAATAGTCAAAACAGCGGCACCGTAATTATTAACGGCGGTATAATCAATGCCCAGGGCGGCGCTTTACAGTGTGCCGGGATTGGGCAAGGAAGAAACGGCGGCGGTACGGGCGGAAGTATCTTAATCACCGGCGGCACGGTAACAGCAACCGGGTCTCCGGCCGGTAATGCTTCCGGTATCGGTAATGCCGTTCGTGACAATGTTTTGCCGACGATAATTATTTCCGGGGGTAATGTTACAGCCACAGGCTCAGGCAGTGCGGCGGGCATTGGCGGCCGCGGCGGCTGCGGCGGAAACATCCTTATTTACGGTGAAAACACAGTCGTAAGGGCAACGGGCGGAAATGCTGATGCCCAGCATATCGGCCGGGGAAGTATTAATCCGACGGCGGGTCAGGTATTTGCCATGCTTCCGGCGGGAAATTTGAGAACCGGTGCAACTGCCCCCGGTACGGTCCTGGGTAATCCGGTAACGTTTTCGGCAACTCCGGCAGTTAACCTGCGGGCCGGAGTTTTGTTACCCGCGCCGTTTGGACAGATTGAGGGAGTAACACCCAATCTGTCATCTGCCCGAAGCATGTCTTTGTTTACCAATTTTGCTTTACGGTCAGTTGCCTTTACGCTCGGCGGCCATGGAAGCATAACCCGAACCGGGCATGAATTGGCAACAGTTGGTACGGCCGTATCTTTTTTACAGTCCTCTATTGTTTATGTTCACGCGACAAAAGCAAGTATACCCGACGGCTCTTTTGAACAGCCGTTTTCATCAGTTCAAGATGCGTACAATGCCATCCCTGTAGGTATGGCGGGTGAAATCCGTGTCCTAAGCAATCTGACGATGAATACATTGATAACAACTGTTATTTCCGAAAATAAAAACGTTACGATAAGTTCATTTGAGGACAGCGGTACGGGTGATACCCCTCGTATTAATGCCCCATGGGTAATTACACGCGGTATAAACGGCAGTCTGTTTACCTTGGGGACAAATGCGAATCTTTTCTTGGAAAATATTATAATTGACGGAAATCATCTGGAAAGCAATCATCATCTTGTGCGGGTAGAGAACAATGCCCGCCTGACTATCCGTGATGGTGCGGAACTTCGGAACGGTAATATGAGCACGGGCGACAGCGGTGCGGCGGTGCGGGTATCAAGCGGCGGCATATTTGATATGTACGGCGGCGAGCTTTCCGGCAATTCCTCCGTCAACTCCGGCGGCGGCGTTGCGGTTATTTCGGGTGGTACGATGAATATGTACGGTGGCCTTATCCGCGATAATGCCGCAAATCAAGGCGGAGGTATCTTCGCGGGCGGGACAGTTAATATACGCGGCGGCACGATTATCAATAATCGCTCAAACCAAGGCGGCGGTGTTCATGTGGCGGCTACGACAGGAGTATTGAACGTTGGCGGTAATGCTTTAATCAGCGGCAATATGCCAAGCACAGGCACAGCGGCCAACAACGTATTCCTTGCCAACAACCGGATGATAACATTAATCACCGGGCTGCATGCCCCTATTCAAGGTATGAACGTGGGTATCCAAACGCAAACGGCAAGCGGTATATTTGTGCAAAACGGCGCATCTACTGCCAATATGGCTCAATTTACCCCGGATTTGCCCAATCTGCATGTTGAGCTAAACGGAGCGGGCTTACGTCTGGTAACACCGCAGGTTATTTATGTGCGTAATAATGGCAATAACGCCAATGCCGGAACATTTGCGGCTCCCAAGCTGACACTTCAGGGCGCATATGATGCTATCCCGGTGGGCGGCGCGGGTGAAATCCGGGTGCTTAGTAACTTAGATGTGACGATGGGTGGTGTCAGCGGAAGTGCGACCGGTTTAAGAATAGAAAATAAAAGCATTATCATTAATTCATACAATAACGCGACTAACGTTCCCCTTACTACCGGAACGGCACATTCAATCCGCCGCAACAGAGTCCCTGATGCTTTAGGCAGTATGTTCATATTAGGTTCTGCGGCAAGTTCATTCGCAAGTTTGACCTTGGAAAACATCATCATTGATGGAAACGCACCTCTTGCCAATATGATCGGGCCGATTGGCGGTATGCAGTCATCCTGTGTGCTGGCTATTCTCGGAGCAAACAGTTCGAATGCTGTTCTTACGCTGAATAATCGCGCAACCCTGCGAAACAACAATATCGATACTTCAGCCGGAAGTAATGGGGCGGCGGTTTCAATGCAGTCCAATGCAACCCTTATTATGAATACCGGCTCATTAATCACGGAATGCAGTTGGCGGTTTACCGATGGCGGCGCTGTCAACGTTAGCGGCGGCACCTTCCATATGAACGGCGGCACCATCAGCAATAACCGGGCCGGAAGGGCCGGCGAAAGTACCACCGGTAATGGCGGCGGAGTCCTTGCTAGCGGCGGCACCTTCAATATGAACGGCGGAAGTATCACCGGAAACCACGCCAACGGCAGAGGCGGCGGTGTGCATGTGAGCGGCAACGGCACATTTAATATGAACGGCGGGAGTATCACGGGTAATACGGCGGGTAACGGTAACAATACGGGCACCGTTGGCTTACAGCTTGGCGGCGGTGTCGCGGTAACGAGCGGGACATTACGTCTTGGCGGCAACGCAGTTATTCAAAATAATACTAATACAGCAACTTTTGTACCGAGTACCCGCGACAATGTTTTCCTAAGTACCGACCAATACATCACCCTCGGTACAGGTACCCACGGCGTATCAGCACCTGCGGCGGGTATGACAGTGGGTGTCAACAAGACCGCCAACAGCGGTATATTTGTGCAAAACGGCGCAACTACAGCCCATATGCCGCGTTTCTTTGGCGATAGGGACCCCTTAGTTGTGGTGCAAGATGATGACCGGTTGCAACTAATGCATGTTGTTTATGTAAGTAATACCGGCGACGACGTTTTCGGAAACGGTACCTTTGCTAATCCTTTTGCGACGTTAAACCGGGCAAATTTGCTCGTTTTAGAAAGCGGGGTGGCCGACATTCGTGTGCTTAGCAATTTGAATAGCCCCTCAACCACCCAAAACTTTTCCGGCAATAAAACAATCACCATCCGCTCATTTGATGCGGCGACGGGGCAAACCCCGCAAACCGGGAATAACCGGCATACTATTACGCGTGCTTCCGGCCGGGCGACTGCCGATTACGATATTCAATCCGGGACAGCCCTTATTTTCCGAAATATTATTTTGGACGGCCACCCAACATCATCAAACAGCCATGTTTTTTCCAATAGCGGGATGATTAGAATGCAAACAGGTGCCGTATTACAAAACAACGGTAATGGCGGAATATGGAATAATGCCGCCGGAATTGTCCATCTGGAAGGCGGTACTATTACCGGTACTAGCGCCGGTAACACGAATGGTTTCGCCATTAATGGCCCTGGCATAGTCCAGATAAGTTCGGGCAGTGAAATCAATATGACCGGAAATATATTTGGGGGCAGCCCCCGTAATATCCGCTTAGATACCGGAAGTACAATCAATATTTTAAGCCAACCGGCCGCCGGTTCAAAAATCGGAATTACCACCGCGGCAATCCCCACCCCGGCTAACCCGGTCACTTTCGCAACCGGTATTAACACGGCGGGTGGTGATGAAGCGTTTTGGCGCAGTGTATTTATTCCGGACCGCGACGGCGAATTAATTAAACGGGACGGTGATGTGCTGCGGCTTTTTGTGTTGACCCCAATTACCACGGCCGAAATCACCGTCACCACCCCGGTAACCGGCAATGTTCCGAATAATACCGCGAACGGCGGTACGAACTTTACCCGCAGTGCGGTGACTTGGACACCGGCTCACAATCCGTTCCGGGGTGACGAGCAATATACCGCCGAAGTTACACTTACGGCGAACGATGGTTATATTTTTACGAGTTTGAGTACCGCAACAATCAACGGGCAAACGGCGGCAGTTACCAACAATACCGGCTCACAAGTAACGCTATCATATCAATTCCCGGCTACTGACTTGGCAACATTTAATCTTGTCACCGCACCGGCTGTCAGTGCGATAGATATCTACGGCGGTTTACTGAATACATCCGCATTTACCAACCACGGTACGGTTACAGGCCAAACCGGCGGGGCAGTCGCGGGTACCTGGTCATGGAGCCCCGCGGCAAATGCCGGGGCGACAATTCCGCGATATACCTTAAACGGCACACCGGCGAATAATTATACTGCCGTATTTACGCCAACCGACCCGGCCGACCAAACCGGATACAATGTGCTAACGGTTGAAATGCCTGTAACCGTCACGAACCGGCGGCAGCTTACTATTGGCAATCCGTCCGGCTCCCCGACAAAAATATATGACGGCAATACATCCTACACCGGTACCGGAATAAATATCGGCACGCTTACGAATATCGTTGGAAGCGACGATGTGGCCGTCTCTATTAATAGCACTGTATTTAATCAAAGCACCGTTTTGCTTGCCGATACAATTACCATTGTCTATGCAATTAGCGGAGATAATGCAGGTAATTATACCGCCCCGGCTAACGGCACAATCGCCGCAGCAATAACTCCGCAAACCCTTGCCGCCCCGGCAAGTGCGGACTTAAATCAAAACGGGACAGTGACATTTGCACCGGGTGCAAACAATGCGGCGGCCGGTTCTTCCTATCGGTTTACCCTTTATAATGGAACTACTGCCGTAACCGGCTTTGAAAATATTTCCGTTACAAGCGATACAATTCCCACCGGCATTGTAGCAAAAATGCTTGAAGCCGCCGGGGTTTATACAATCAAAGTTACAGCAAATACAACGAACACAAATTATACAGCGGCAAGCGCAGAATCAGCGGCAAGCAATGCGGTCAATGTCTACTCTGTCGCGGTAACGATAACAGATGGAAACGGCACAGACAACGTAAACGGCAATACGGTAAGCTATACGGAATACGCCTTTGGCGGAACTACGGTCACGCTGACGGCAACCCCTGCTTCCGGCCGCCGGGTATCATGGGGCGGGGCGGGGAGCGGGACAGAGAATACCCGGACAATTACGGCGATAGCGGCAAACGCAAGCGTTACAGCGGATTTTACCGCCACCGAGGTTAGCGGAATCGCTGTCACAACGCAACCGTCAAATCTGACCTACGCACATGGTGATACGCTAAGCCTTGCTGGGCTTACCGTTACGCTTACTTATAATAACGGTACAACAAAAATTGTGGAACTTGCGGATTTTCCGGCTGAAAATATCACAACATCCCCTGCGGCCGGCACGGTACTTTCGCTCATCGGCCATAACAGTAATCCTATAACGGTGATATTTAATAATAGTATGACCATCCGGGCAAATACAGATAACCTGACGGTAAATGCCGGTACGCTCACTGCCGCTACCGGAACACCAACCGCATCTGCTATACCAATCTATGGCGGATTGCTGTCAAGCTCAACGTTAAGCGGTACGGTCACGAACCAAAACGGCGCGGAAGTCGCAGGTTCATGGATATGGATTTCCTCGGCAAATGCCGGGACGACAATTCCTAAATATACTGCCAACGGCACCCCGGCGAACACCTATACCGCCGTATTTGTCCCAACCAATACTGCCGACCAAACCGGGTATGGTGAAATAACTGCGGCGGTACCGGTTACCGTCACAAACCGGCGGCAACTCACTATCGGCACTCCGTCCGGTTCCCCGACGAAAATATATGACGGAAATACATCATATACCGGCACGGGTGTAAACATCGGCGCACTCACAAATATTGCCGGAAGCGATGATGTGAATGTATCGGTTAATAGTGCTATATTTAACCAAAGCACTGTACCGCTGGCAAACACAATCACTATTGTTTATGCTATTAGCGGAAATGATGCGGCTAATTATACCGCCCCGGC
Source organism: Lachnospiraceae bacterium (assembly GCA_009780115.1). GTDB lineage: Bacteria > Bacillota > Clostridia > Lachnospirales > Lachnospiraceae > UBA935. The sequence goes on along the minus strand of WRAQ01000031.1, from coordinate 3,763 downwards.
TAACGGTACAATCGCCGGGACAATAACCCGCATTACCCTCACGCCGTCAATCGATTTTACTAACGTAAACGGAAAAATCTTTGACGGTAATACAAATATTACCGGGAATCAACCAACGATTACGCTCACCGGAAGTATCGTATCCGGCGAAACCCCTACGGCAACGGCAACAATCACTTATGCCAATGAAAACGCCGGGACAAATAAAAACATCAACGCAACAAGCATTGCGTTAGACGGCACATGGGGCGATAATTACGTACTTTCCGCAACAACACTAACAAATGCGGCAAGCACTTTGGCAATCACAAGAAAAGACATCAGTATAGCAACTATCACTGCGCTTACCAAAACCTATGATGCAAATCTCACGGCCACCGCCGGGGCAGTCACTTTCAATGGTGAGATAGCCGGGCAAGCCTTAGTATTAAACACCGATTATACTGTTTCGGCTGTATTTGATGCGGGTAACGCCGATACCGGAACCGGCAACAGGCATTACACCTACACAGTCACGATGCAGGATACAACAAGGGCAAATAACTATAACCTTACCGCAAGCACAATGGGCGGGACAAACGGCACGATAAACCCGGCCAACCTTACCGGGGCCCCGGCAATAAATATTGATGACGGTAGCGGCGGCAACGTACTTAAGATTGGGGCGGAGCTTACCGCAAGCGGTACGTTTAATACCAGCGTGACTTATGAATGGTTCGTTGGCGGCCTTTCGGCCGGGACGGGGGTTAATTACACCGTAGAAGGTGCGGATGCGGGTAAAACAATCACGGTGACGGCAATACCTGACAATAATAATTTTATCGGTATGCTGACTTCTTCCGCAACCGCGGTGATACCTTATACAATTACGGTTAATGCGCCGGCCGGCAATGTCACCGGCGATGCGATAACTTTTAATACCGAAACAGCACCTCTTACTTTTTATTTGCTGGCAAACGATACAATATCCATCAGCTATACTGTGGCGCGTACCGACCGTTTTAATACGCTAACCCTTGGCAACGGGATTGCTAATATCAATGCCCCATATGGTGTAAACGCAACTCCGCATACAGGGATGGTAACTTACACGGTGGCGGCTTCCAATGCGGTAAGCGGCGTAATAACCTTTAACCCGCAATTTAACCACAATAGTGAACTGTTTAATGCTGAAGTCCTTGCTGCTGCGCCGGTGAAGGGCGGCAATCCGCTTGCGGCCCCGGCATATACAACAGTTACCGAAACGAATTATTATACCGGACTAATAACATGGAACGGTGATTTAACAACGACAGGTATTGGCGGGCGGTTCGCCGGCGGTGAGGTTTACACAGCGGCAATCATACTTTCGGCAGTTGACCCGATCTTATTCCATGCCGATTTTGTACCAACGGTATTTGGTACAACGGTAGACAATATCGTTGTCGCGCCGGACGGCAAAACTGTATCTTTTACGGCAGCATTTACCACACTCCCGGCAAAAGTTGTCACCGCAATTGAGGTAATAACCCAACCGGCAGCGCTGACTTATACGCATGGTGAAGCACTTAACCTTGACGGGCTTGTTGCCGCGCTTATCTATGACGATACCTCGGTACTTGATGTTGCGTTTACCGCTTTTGCGGCTAATAATATTACAGCAACTCCGGCAAGCGGTACAGCACTTTCGCGGGCAACTCACAATAATACCACCATAGCGGTGACATATAATAACAGCTCAATAACTGCGCCAACGAATAATTTGGTGCTGAACAGGGCAGATAATACGCTGGTTATCAGTCAGGATGATATTACGTTTGGGATTGCCCCGAACCCGCAGGTCACTACCAATATAAGTAACAGTGCGGTAACTTTTGAATATAAGCTGCAAAGTGCTGCCGACAGTACCTATTCATCAACGGTGCCAAGTGCTTTAGGCAGTTATACGGTTCGGGCAACCTCGGCGGAAACTACTAATCATAATCCGGCGGCGGCAGCAGTTAATTTCAATTTGGCCCCCGCGCCCTTAACCGGGAAACCTGTCATTTCAGCCAGCGGCGGCTTGTTGATTCAAAATGCGATTCTTACGGCAAATACGACATCCCTCAATGCGCATGGCGATATTGGTACAACATTCAGTTACCAATGGAAGGCTGACGGCCAAAATATCGGGACTGATAGCAATCAATACACTATGCAATATTCCGATGTTGGCAAGGCGATTATGGTCACGGTGACAGCCAGCGGAAATTTCACCGGCCCGGCAGAGTCAGACCCGACCGGAAGTAAGCAAAGCGGGGTAATAAGCATAAACGATGCACCACCGACAACAGCCGGCGGCTTAAGCAGTTTGTTTGAAAACCAAGATGTTTTTTGTGATACATATGATATGCTTGTCATCAATACCGGCGGTTCGGTTGTAATCAAGCTAAGGGTTGAAAAACTGGATTCTCCCGGCGCGGCTGTCCAAGAGGATATTGAAAAAGCGGCGGCGGGGCAAAATATCGGGCTGTTTTTGAATTTATCGGTAATCAAATATCATCTCGACAAAGACAAAAACCCTATTAACGGCCCCCCGGTCACAGTACCGTACCTTTTCGGCGATACGATTGCTATTACGGTTGAACTTCCGCCGGCAATCCGGGGGTTGGCACCCTATACGATTTTCCATGCGGACAGTATCACCGGAGATGTAGAATCAATTCCGGCGGTATACAACCCGCAGCTTCATACGCTTACTTTTGAAGCGGGCGCTTTCTCCAATTTTGCCATCGCATATACACCGGCGGTAATAGCATCAGGCGGAAGCGGCAGCGGGAACAGCGGCGGAAGCGGCGACAATGAATTAATACCGGCAGTCATCATGCCAGAAGTTCCTTATTTCGTATCCGAACCGGTTATACCTGCCATACCGGGTGCTACGGGATTAGCGGCAATTGGCGCAACCGGCCGGGGTACAGTGCCAAACTTTAGTTTCACCGAAGAGGCCGTAAACAGTCGGCCCGCCCGAATATCTGCTGCTGATTCACCCTACCGAACCATTCCTCTTTCGCAGATGGGGAATGCAGGTATTTATCAAAGGCCAATCCCAAGCATTACTGTTGCCGGCAGGACAATTCTACTTTTCGCCCCGATGGGTGCGGAGGCATGGTCACTGTTAAATCTTGTGTTTGGGTGTATTATCGGGATTTTATTAGCCGTTATCATCGCCTTACGTGCCTTGATTAAAAAGCGGCGTGAGTTAAAGGAAGTTCTGGATTTTCACAATATAACCGAGGGCAAAAGTTATAGTCAGGTATGGCTTACTGTGGCAATCGGGATGGGAATCGCCGGCGCTTTCCTGTTTGTACTAATACAAGATATGGGTAAGTTGATGGTTGCCCTTGATATGTGGACGATTACGCATATGGTTATCATTGCTTCACAAGCCGCGGCAATTATGGTTATCCTAAAACGTGACAAGAAAGAGAAAGCAAAAGCACAAGCTGCGGTCAATAATCAGCTTTCTATTGCTGCATAATAAACAAGGTACACAGGAGCTATTTTAATGAAGAACAAGTTAATCTTGCGCATGTATGTGATATTGCTTGTCACCGTATTGGTAATTGCCGGCGGGGTATTTACGACAGTTTTTGTTTTATCCTACAGCGCAATGGTAGAAGATATAATGAACCGGGCAACGGGGGTAAAGGATTTTATCCTGGATAACCTCTATGCCGAGGATTTGGTTGATATCGGCGGGGACAGCCCCGAAGCTGTGGCGGCCAGCCTTCATATTCAAGAT
>WRAQ01000030.1 GCA_009780115.1 Lachnospiraceae bacterium | reverse complement strand
GATTCTTCAACGATAGACCGAAGGTCTAGAGTTGTAGTGAAAAGTAATACAGCATTAAATCAGCAGGAAAACAAGCGACCGCGCAGCGGGCATTTGTTTTCACCTGATTCTTCAACGAAAGACCGCAGGTCTAGAGTTGTAGTGAAAAGTAATACAGCGTTAAATCAGCAGGAAAACAAGCGACCGCGCAGCGGCAACAGGAGAATCAATATGTGGGCTTATGAAAGTGTTTTTTATCAAATATATCCTCTGGGTTTTTGCGGGGCACCTTTTGAAAATGACGGAATCCTGGTCAACCGGATTGAAAAAGTTACCGAATGGATTCCGCATCTCAAAAAACTGGGGATGAACGCCATTTATTTTTCACCATTATTTGAATCGGATACTCATGGTTACAATACCAGAGACTATCAGAAAATTGACTGCCGCCTCGGCACCAACGCTGATTTCAAACGGGTATGCGAAAAATTACATGAAAATGGTATCCGTATCGTTTTAGATGGTGTTTTTAATCACGTCGGGCGCGGTTTCCCGCCTTTCCAGGATGTAATAAAGAACCGGGAAAATTCCCGCTACTACCATTGGTTTAATATCAACCTTAGCGGGAACTCGAATTACAATGACGGCTTATGGTATGAGGGTTGGGAAGGGCATTATGACCTGGTCAAACTAAATCTTCGCCATCCCGAAGTTGAAGAACATATTTTCAATGCGGTTAAGTATTGGGTTGATGAATTTGATATTGATGGCCTGCGTTTAGATGTTGCTTATTGCCTTGATATAGAATTTTTGAAACGTTTACGTACTTTTACCACCGGGCTTAAAACGGACTTTTATTTGCTTGGCGAAATGCTCCACGGTGATTATACGCGGATGGTCAATCCCGAAATGCTTCACTCCGCAACTAATTATGAGTGTTACAAAGGCCTGTTTTCCAGTTTTAACAGTGAAAATATGTTTGAAATCGTCCATTCCCTGCTCCGCCAGTTCGGGCCGGAGAACTGGACTTTGTACAAAGGATTGCATATGTTTTCCTTTGTTGACAACCATGATGTCTCCCGTATCGCAACGAATCTTGAAAATGAAAAGCATCTCCCTCTTATTTATACATTATGTTTTGGGATGCCCGGCATTCCATGCGTTTATTATGGCAGTGAGTGGGGGGCGCGCGGGGACAAGAAAGACGGCGACCCCGGTTTAAGGCTTAGTTATGAAAAGCCAATTTTTAACGAGTTAGGCGAGTTTATTGCGAAGCTTGCGGAAGCAAAAAAGCGGTCGCGCGCCTTAAACTATGGCGGTTTTCGTTCGGTCGTCCTGACAAATAAACAATGTATTTTTGAGCGGAAAACTGATGGTGAGCGGGTTTTGGTCGCTATTAATATGGATAACGTGCCGTTTACTGCCCATTTCGATGCCGGTTGCGGAATGGCAATCGATATGATTACCGGTCAGAAATTTGACTTTGGCGGCGGAAGTACGCTTGAACCATACAGTGCTTATCTTTTACTGATGGAGAAATGATAGGCTTAGTGAAACGAATAATGAAAGTTTTATTAATAATAGTAGTTGTTATCCTTGTTTTAGGGTTAGGGGGTTTGGGTTTTCTCAGGACGGCGCGGTTTGGCAGGGCGCCGCGTGGTGAAATTTTAAAACGGATAGAAGCTTCACCACATTACCGTGACGGCAGATTTCACAATTTCGTCCCGCGTTTGTCAAGGAGTCCGGATACATCACACCGGATGATGGCAAAAGTAGAAAATTTAAGGCCAAAAGATGCGCTTCCCGCAAAACCAATCGATTTATTTGCGCTGAACCGGGAGGATGATGTGCTGGTTTGGCTGGGCCATTCTTCTTTGTTTATCCAAGTGAATGGTGTCCGCTTCTTAGTGGATCCGGCTTTGGTAAGCGGCTCACCGGTCTTTTTTATCAACCGGCCCTACCCGGCAACCCGGAATTATCTGCCGGAGGATATCCCGGAGATTGATTACTTATTAATTTCCCATGACCATTTTGACCATTTGGATTATAATACTATTAAGCGCTTGCGTGACCGGATTGGCAAAGTCGTCTGTGGTTTGGGGACCGGTGAGCATTTCCGCCGCTGGAAATTTGCTGATGAAGATATTATTGAACTTGATTGGAATGAAAAAGCAGAACTTCTAAACGATATCACTATCCATACCCTGACAGCCCGGCATTATTCGGGGCGGGCATCTTTTGGAGTAGATAATACCTTGTGGGTCTCATTTATGATTGAAGCCCCGCAAGCGGCCATTTACATTAGTGGTGATACCAGTTATGGCCCTCATTTTGCTGAAATCGGCCGGCGGTTTGATATCGACCTTGCGATAATAGAATTTGGCCAATACAATGAAGCATGGCGCGACAGCCATATTATGCCGGAAGAAATAACACTTGTTATTGATGATCTTGGGGCAAAGCGGAACTTAACCACCCATCACGCCAGATTTGTCCTCGCACGGCATCCGTGGTATGAACCGTTGGAATTTGTGGCGGGGCTTCGTGAGCAAGAAGGTTATGATATTATTACCCCGATGATGGGTGAACTGGTTTATTTAACCGATTTTTCACAAGAATTCGGTAAATGGTGGAAAAACGAAGAATAATTCAAAGTCATGAAAATACCATGACTAAGAATTATTAAGACTTCGTTTTGGAAGAAATGGCACTATCCAACCGAGAACGGTTGGATTCGACTAAAAAGTCGACGTATCATTCTTCATATAGAAAGGCATAGGTTATAAATGAAAAAACCGATTATAGGTTATTATGGATATTGGGTTATCTTAACTTATATGAGCATCCTCGCCGCCGGAGTTGGTATATATTTCGCATATGACGGAAGTGTCAGAAACGCTATTTTATGCATGATAATCTCGGGAATCTGCGATACTTTTGACGGACGGGTTGCAAGTTGCGCCAAGCGGGATGAACGGCAATTGAATTATGGGATGCAAATTGATGCGATGGCTGACTTGATTAGCTTCGGGATATTACCGTCGGCAATTATGTATGCGGCAGCTTTGGAAGCGGGAACACTTGGCCTTATTAATGCGCTAATTGCGGCTGGAATAGTTCTTGCCGCTTTAATAAGACTTTCATATTTTAATGCTGTCGAGATGGAAATGCATCACAAAAAAGAAAAGCGGACTTATTTCGAAGGCCTGCCAACCACAAATGTGGCTGCTTTAATTCCGATTACCTATGCGATTTGCAATATTTTGGATAAAGCATTTCTCCCGGTTTACAATGTTTTACTGATTGTGATATCGATATTGTTTATTGTACGAATCAAAATACCCAAACCTAGTATGCGTACCCAAATCATCATTTGTATAGTAGGCATACCAATAATTCTTTATATCCTTTTTACTGGAGTATGACAAAATGGACAACAAAAGATTTGAGACCTATGACATGAACAAAAAAGACAGCTTCGGTATTGTCTTTTTATACAAATTTTTACCAGGCCGGTTATTACTTCAACTATTAATCCGGCCGGCTAATTCAAAAATCGTTGGCCGGATAATGGATAGCGGTTTTACAAAACTTTTTATCCCCCGTTTTATCAAGAATCATAATATTGATTTAAGTGATTACAAAGATGTAAAGTACAAATCATTTAACGATTTTTTTGTCAGAGAAGTAAAAGACGGCACCAGGCCGGTATCATTTGAACCTCACGATGTTATCGCGCCATGTGACGGCAAGCTGACGGCTTACCGGATTACGCAAGACAGTATCTTCGAAATCAAAAATTCGGTATATGATTTAAAAACGATACTTAAAGATAAAAAGCTGGCTGATGATTTTATTGACGGGTTATGTCTTATTTTTCGCCTGATGCCGAATGATTATCACCGCTATTGCTTTATTGATAACGGCGAAGTTATTTCACGGAAAAAGATTAGAGGGGTACTCCATACGGTACGCCCGATTGCGTTGAGAAAACATCGGATTTACAAAAAAAATGCCCGCGAATATGCTGTCCTTAAGACCGAAAACTTTGATACAATAGTACAAATGGAAGTCGGTGCCCTATTCGTCGGCCGGATAAAGAATGACTTATCAATCAAGTCATTTAAACGCGGCGATGAAAAAGGAATGTTTGAATTTGGCGGTTCAACGATTGTAATGCTATTCAAGCAAGATGCGGTTAAAATAGAAGAAGTAATCTTTGCTAATACGGAAATTAACGTCGAGACAGTGGTGAAGATGGGAACTGTTATTGGTTGTTCCGGTAATCGCCCGGCCGCTCCATAAATAAAATTATCACTTAAGCACCGCTGAAAAAGCGGTGCTTTTTTTAAATACCATCTCATAATCACTTATAACTATCTATAACTACAAATAATCATCTCTCGTAACCAGCGACTTTAGAAGCAAAAAATGGTAAAATATGGCAAATTAATACAATTTTCGCCATAATGACGGCAATATTGAATGTTTCCGAAGGGGGCACGCTTATGCCGTCTTTTTTTTGCGGAAAAATGGTAAAACTTTCTTCTTTTTAGTCAATAGGGGAGTAAGGAGAAGTTAAAAATACAAAAGAAAGGTGATTAATTTTTATGAAACAAAGTTTTTTTATCTTGTCTGAAAATGACCAGGTGAGGTGCCTTAGTGAAACGGAATTCTGCAAAATTTTCAAAGCAGACCAAGCACGGGCAAAGAGAGGGGAAGAACGTTTGTATTTTCACTATGCTGATGAAGGGTTCTTCATCTTGCTGCCAAGAAACCAGCGCAATGAGGCAGTATACCGCGTTAACAAACGCGATAAAGATGCTAAATCCAAGCAGCGTGAGCGTGATACACGTTGCCGCATAAACGGTAAAATTTGTACTGGTGTATGCAGTTTTTGTGAAAGGAATTATGAACGAAAAAATCATGGGCCGTTGTCGCTTGGTGGTTTTATCGGCACTAAGAATGAACCGGTTGACAAAGTTGATATGTCGTTAGCTGTGGAAGAAAAATTGCTTCTTATTAATCTTTACCAAACCCTTAGTGATGAAATGTGGATCCTTGCGCGCGAATTATTTCTTAAGGGGAAAAGCCTTCGTACCTACGCAAAAGAATTAGCGAAAAACAAACCGGAAATTTCTGAAAAGGCATTGTACCAACGTTTATACCGCAAATTACCGGCCTTAAAAAAAGAAATTGAAAATTTTTTAAAAGATTGGCAATAAAGCGTAAAAAATTTCATTTTAATGTCACTAGGGTATTAAGCGGGAGGTAAAGAAAAATATGTACAGTAATGAAAGAATTAAAGTAAGTTGCCTGATTGACCGTTACTGGGATCATTCAACGAAAAAATGGCGCGGAAAAGAATTAGATGGTGTTTTGCTTGAAATTAGCACTCAGACAGACGAAGACGGTTCCGGCAAGCTAATCCCGGTAGGGATTGTTATGCCGGACGACAATGATAATTTCATCGCAGTCCCAATCGAATTTATTTCCCGTACAAAACAATGAAAAGGAGATTTAAACAATGGCACATTCAGCTAACAACACAAAAATATCTTATAAAGTCGGTAACGCCGCCTTTATCGAGATCCCCTTCCTGATGGAAGTACCCGAACTGGGCGGTGCCCCGGAGAAAATCGATATCACCACCCTCTCTGACCCGGTTAAACGCTACATCCCTGGTATAAAGGAGTATGGTGATTTAGTATTTAAGTTCCTCTATGATAACTTAAGCGAAACCGCCAACTTCCGCGTGCTGAAAGATATGGATGACAAAGGCACGACTGCTACCTTCAAGCTCGCTTATCCCGATGGTACTTCTCATCAGTTTGATGCAATTCCATCTGTCACCCTGGATGCCGGCGCCATCAACGGTGCGCTTACCTTCTCGGCTACCATGATGCTGCAGAGCGATATCGAAATCAGCAACCCTACGGCATAGGGGTACCAAGTACTTGGCAAGGGGCCGCTTTGCGGCCCCGAAGCCTTAAATTAAAGATTAAGAATTGGAGAATCATTATGAAAAAATTTTATACTCTTACAGTTGGTGAAAAATCATATCAATTACGCTTAACAATCAAGTCAATTAGGGCTACTGAAGAAAAATTAGGCAGCTCAATGTTTTCAGCATTAGGAAATCTTAAAGACGATAGTGTCGGAACAATTACTACTATTTTGTGGGGGGCTTTGCAGGCGTTTAATCCTGGATTTACCGAGGACGATGCCGCAACTTTGATTGATGAATATATTGATGAGGATAACTCAATTGATAATATGTTGCAGATTATCACTGATGTTTTCGAGGTCTCAGGCCTTTTCAAGAAGGGTCAGGCTTAAAAAAACCTGACCCGAAAAAAAATTTTCTTGAGCATATGTATTTTGCTGCTTTGTCTGCCGGACTTACTTTCGGTGAAATAGATGATTTAACTACTGCTGAAATCGCTGTCGCTGCTCATGTTAAAAATGAGCAGCAAAGGGACTTTTATCAGGCGATGGCATGGATTGTTTATAATGGTGCTGCTTTGACAGGTGTCGCTATTAACGACCCTAAAAGATTTCCCCGTTTGGAAGATGCTTTTCCCAGCTTGTTTGAACACAAAGAACAACAGGACTGGCGGGCAATAAAAGCGCGGGTAGAAAATTATGCAAAAGTAAAAAATACAAACTCTAAAACGGGAGAAAATATTTATGATAAATATAGCAGTTAACAATGAAGTGCAAAAAGAACTATGCAAATTGGCTAATATCCTTGCCGGAAGCCTACCACAATTAGAGGCACTTTCCCAAAGCAATCTTGAAACATTAACCTTTTCAAGTGAGATATCCGAGGCTATTGCCGACTGGGACTTGCCTGAACAAATGGGTGACTTAAATAGCCATATTGAAACAGTTTTTTCTGCACAGAATGATTTATCTCAATCGTTAACAGACGGTTTGACAGAAATGCTGTTGGAATCATTTGCGGTACAGGATGAATTGATGCAAGCGCTTTCGGACACTTTAAACGCGACCTTGACAGAGTCTTTCACTATCCAAGATGAGTTGTCGCAAAGTTTGTCAAGTAATTTAACCGGAATGTTGATGAAATCTTTCACTGTTCAGGATGAATTATCGCAAAGTTTATCTAATAATTTAATCGGAACCTTACTGGATTCTTTCGCTATTCAAGATGAATTGTCGCAAAGTTTGTCAGATACTTTAAACGAAACATTGCTGGAATCTTTCATTATTCAGGATGAATTGTCGCAAAGTTTGTCAGATACTTTAAACGAAACACTGCTGGATTCTTTCGCTATTCAAGATGAATTATCGCAAAGCTTATCAGATGTTTTAAACGAAACATTGCTGGATTCTTTCGCTATTCAAGATGAGTTATCGCAAAGCTTATCAGATGTTTTAAACGAAACATTGCTGGATTCTTTCGCTATTCAAGATGAATTATCGCAAAGCTTATCAGATAATTTAATCGAAACGCTGTTGGAATCTTTTGCTATTCAGAATGAATTGTCGCAAAATTTGTCAGATAATTTAAATGGGATGCTCACAAAATCCTTTACTAATCAAGATAGATTGTCGCAGATATTGTCAGATAATCTAAATAACAGGCTCTTAACGTCCTTCGCTGAACAGAATGGGCTTTTACAAGTATTATCGAATTTTCAAAATGCGCTTATCCGAGAAGTGTTTGACATATTGGATGCGAATTTACAAAACCTTTTTACAGAACTAAACGAAACTATGACCAGTTCATTTGCGGTGCAAAATGCGCAGTTAAGGTTGCAGTTCATCGCCCAGATGGAATTATGGTCGATATCGTTCACAAGGCAAATGATTATTTGGCAGAGGTCATTTGATGATTTGATGACTTTCGGGCAAGAATCTCATAATGAAAAAATGGAGCTTTGGACTAGTTCGTTTGCTGATTTATCAGAATTATTGAAATCATCTTTTGATGATTTGAATGCAACTTTGATAACGGAGTTAGATTCTAATTCTCTTTTGATTAATAGCACTTTAGGAAATATTGTCGAAAGAATTAAAAAAAATGATCCTGTTGCGAAAAAAGCAAATGAGCTTGCAGAAAGAGGTAATGATATTGCTCATGCAGGCAATATTATCGCAGCACTAGGAGTCGCTATCGCGGCGGCGCAACTGGCTTTTCAAATTGCTGCAAGATTCATACCTGGTTTTGCAGAAGGCGGATTTCCTGCAATGGGACAGTATTTCCTTGCCCGTGAAGCTGGACCGGAGCTAGTTGGTACAATCGGGAACAGAAATGCTGTAGTAAATAATAACCAAATTGTCGAATCGGTATCTGCCGGTGTTTACCGGGCTGTCCGTGAAGCAATGATGGGTAATGGCTCTGGAAAGAACAATCCTTTAGAAGTGAAACTATATTTGGATGGAAGGCAAATTACAAGTGCGATAGAACGTGTGCAAAAAGAAAGGGGACTATCATTTATAAATTAACTTAATATGTAAAGATTAGCTTGATTATCATTAAATGATTTCTCTAATAGAAATATTTGCAGGTGATAAAACTATACTTGGATATGTATATAAAACCTGATATTTAGTTCCTCGTTTTACTTCTATCTGTGTAGTTGCTGGATACTTATCATTGCCCATATGCGGATATGATACAAGAATAGTATGCATTCCTGGCTCTAAATCTATTCCGATTGGAGAACGGGGAAACACTTGAAATATTTCCATATTGTTAACTTTAAAGTTGAAGAAGCCCATTTCTCCATGCGCGATTTTGCCGTCAACATAGAGAACTACATTACCTTGTACATTTACAAAATCAACTATTCTTCTAGATAATTGAGATTTTTGTTTTTTGAGTATGTGAAATAGGATAAAGAAAAGAAGAAAGAAAACTATCCCTGATACCGCAAGTGACATAATTACTATAAATATGTATATGATATTTAGCATTTGAAAAATCCTTTTAAATTTTATAATTTATTTGAGTACTTTTTTAAATTATATCTGATAAGTGCTTAATATATAATTGATGATTCATCATTTTCCTCAATAGGTGGGACATCAAGGATAAAAGTAACATATCGTGCTGGCGAATAACTTACTTCAATAACTAACTCGATTTGGTTTGTATTTTTTAGAGCATATACAGGATAATAACCAGCTGCTTTTCTACCGGGCATAATGCTTCCTATTAAGCCTCCTTCATCAAAATATCCGAAATAGGCATGAGGGGCTTCAAAATCGTTAATATATACAGAAATATCAGTTCCAAAATGTACCATTTTATTAGATGTGTTTTCGACAAGTAAGTTAATGCCAATTACAATTTCATAATCTGTTTGGTATCGCCCTATTTCTAGTGTTGGAATAGCTCTAATACCAATAGCTGTTATTTTTAGCCCATGACCTTCATATGTTTGATTTAGTCCTATTATAACTTCAGACTGATTTGAGTTTGAAAATAAAGGGATAGAACTAAAGCTATCGTTGTGACAAGCTACTGGTACAATGAGGCCTATAAGTAAAAATGCAACCATAAAAAATTTCAAAATAGTTTTTTTCATTATATTTTCTATCCTTTATATTTTATTATAAGTGCATTTTTCATTCATGAATATAGAAGCTTGCTCTGCTATACAATTATACTTTTCATTGAATTGTAATCGGAAATCAGGACCTTTTCCGGAAATTAAGAAGTATCCTGGCGTGGAATCACTTTTTTTTAAATGAATATTTGAAAGGTCAGAGAAATAAATTGTTTTACTAAAATTTGGGGCAGTAACGTTAAATAAGAAAAAATTAGGTTTGATCTTAAACCGATCCTCATAAATTAATAAATCACATTTGATACCACCTGGCATTATTACTATCATTTTATAAATTGCTTTTTCTTTCATTTATATCTCCTTGATTTCATTCTAAATTATACCAAATATTTCCATTTCTCATTATATTTGAAAAGCACTAAATAAGCAATGGCAAAATAACTGTAAAAACTTCCCGCCAAAGTCACTTTTTTTAAAAGTTTGGCAATAAAGCGTAAAAAATTTCATTTTAATGTCATTAGGGTATTAAGCGGGAGGTAAAGAAAAATATGTACAGTACCCGAACTGGGCGGCGCCCCGGAGAAAATCATATCACCACCCTCTCTGACTCGGTTAAACGCTACATCCCTGGTATAAAGGAGTACGGTGAGCATAGGGAGGGGTACCAAGTACTTGGCAAGGGGCCGCTTTGCGGCCCCGAAGCCTTAATTAAATAGTAATCATACACTATAAAATTATTTTTGAAAGGGAAAAAATATTATGAAAACATTTTACACACTAACAATCGGCGGAGAAGAATATAAGTTACGCTTGACCGCATCAGCAATTATGTCAATCGAAAAAAAATTAGGCAAATCTTTTTTTACAGCGCTTGAGGGAATCCAAGAAAATATGATAGAAACAATCATTACTATTCTTTGGGGGGCGATGCAGCCGCTTAATGCGAATTTTCCTTTTGAAAAAGCGGCCGATTTGTTTGACCAGTATATTGATGAAGGGCATTCTATTGAAGAACTTATGTGGGAAGTGAATGCACTATTTGAAGTGTCTGGTTTTTTCAAAAAGGGTCAGGTGTAATAACGCCTGACCCGAAGGAAAACTATTCGTTTTATTTATGTCACAGAGCGTTAAATGCTGGTATCCCGTGGCCGTCTATCGGCAATATGACGATGGGAGACATAAATTTGGCAGCGCAAACGCAACAAGAACAGCAAAAGGATTTTTCACAACTGCTTGCTTGGATTGTTTACAACGGAGCAGCCCTTACAGGGGTAGCAGTTAACAATCCAAAGAAATTCCCAAAATTAGAAGATGCTTTCCCCGATTTGTTTGAGAAGAAAAATCAGCAAGATTGGCAGATTATGAAACAGCGTGTGGAGGATTATGCAAAAGAGAAGAAAAAGAGTCAGGTTTGAAATTCCTTTTTTTTCCAGTAATTTTGAAGTATAATGAAAAAATGAATAATAAAATAAAGATATTCAAAAATAATCAAGAACCTAATAATGCACAGATAGACCCTGTTTTTATAAAAGTTCGCCGTATAATCCTGTCTCTGGTAATATTTTCTGTATTAATATTGAGTATCGGAGCGATAGGTAATATTAACGATAACAAACGTGCTCAAGAATGGGAAATTACCAAGCAAGCGATGTTGGAATATTTATATGAAAAGTATGGGCAGACTTTTACGGAAGTTGAGTTTATCCCTGCCCCACAGGGATTTAATACTAGCCATTATCAAAGTATACTGGTGACTAAAAGTCCGGAAGGTTTTTATGTTAATGTTCGAGAAAGTAATAGCTATCGAGGTGAATTTTGGGATAATTATTTTAATGCTCTTGCAGCATGGTACTTTGATAAAGAAATTGACTATTCGATGATTGAAAATTTGAGTTATGCAAAAACGCAAATATATATATATGATGATTTGAATTTGGAACATATAAAAGAGTTGCGGGAGAATATCTTGGATTTCCTTACTGATAGAAATATAATGATTTATTGCTTAATAGCTATGAAATTGACGTTGCCAGAAAGTGATTTGGAATCAATTTACAGGGTTTATAAACAACTTGAAGCAATAAATCACCATAAATTCAGCATACTAATAGCTTTTTCCGCTAATGATAAAAAATCTGAAGAATTTATTAGAAATTATCCGCTATACATAACAAAAAACTGGAAAGAATTTTCACCAAAGATTTCTCATTACGCTTATCATTTTGGCCCCGGACTTTCATTGAATGAATTTTCTGATGCAATAATAAATTGGAAGGATAAGAGATGAGTGTTAATCTAAGTACCTTAAATGATAAGCAAAGCAGCCTTCTTAGTGACCTTGCTTTGTTAGATAAATGAGAAAAATAATACTTACTTAAAACAAATGAAAGTGAGCAGAAAAAATGAAAAATATAATGAAGATATTCAAAAAACATCAAGAACAAGATAATACAGAGCAAATAGACCCTGTTTTCATAAAAGTTCGCCGTATAATCCTGTCTCTGGTAATATTTTCTGTATTAATATTGAGTATCGGAACGATAGGTAATATTAACGATAACAAACGTGCTCAAGAATGGGAAATTACCAAGCAAGCGATGTTGAAATATTTATATGAAAAGTATGGGCAGACTTTTACGGAAGTTGAGTTTATCCCTGCCCCGCAGGGATTTAATACTAGCCATTATCAAAGTATACTGGTGACTAAAAGTCCGGAAGGTTTTTATGTAAATGTTCGAGAAAGTAATAGAAATCGAGGTGAATTTTGGGATAATTATTTTAATGCTCTTGCAGCATGGTACTTTGATAAAGAAATTGACTATTCGATGATTGAAAATTTGAGTTATGCAAAAACGCATATAATTATATTTGATAATGATTTGGATTTGGGACATTTAAATGAGTTGCGCGAAAATGTTATGGATTTCCTTAGTGATAAAGATACAAGATTTAATTGTTTAATAGCTATCAAAACAACATTGTCAGAAAGTGATTTGGATTCAATTTACCAAGTTTATCAACAACTTGAGGCTACAAATCATGAGTTTAGCGTTCAAATAGCCTTTTCCGCTAATGATAAAAAATCTGAAGAATTTGTTGAAAATTATCCGCTATACATAACAAAAATTTGGGAAGAATTTGCCCCAAAGATTTCTCATTACGCTTATCATTTTGGCCCCGGACTTTCATTGAATGAATTTTCTGATGCAATAATAAATTGGGAGGATAAGAGATGAGTGTTAACCTAAGTACATTAAATGATAAGCATAAAAGCCTTCTTGCCGACCTTGGTTATGCTAATTTACCTGGAAATTGGAAAGAATATACGTGTATTATTAAATTGCTAAAAGCATCTGATAGAGCTAATTTAGCTGAAGAATTTGAAAGACACGGTCTTGAATATTTAACAATAGTCGCTTATGAGGACGACAACCACAGAACCGGGTTCTGCGGGATAGTTTTTGAGGACTCTTACGGGGCCAGGGGGTTCAGCATCAGAGGCACCGAAGGGTTAGATGATTTTTTAAATGACCCCATCGATATGCTTGATAATATTGCGGCATCTCTATTTGGTGCTTCCCCGCAAAAAATTGCCGGACATAAATTCTATCATAAATATAAAAATGAAGATGGTAATAACTTTCTTTATGCCCATTCAAAGGGATTTAATATTTCATTGGATATTTTTATTGAAAATTATAATGAAATTCAAAAAGTCCATGGTATTAACGGCCAACCAATCAATATTAAAAAACTTAGGCTAGACCAAATTATTGCATTACGTCTTAAAGTCGATGCTGTTATTATCGATGGTGATGTAGTTGGATTACTGGGTTTTCCCGGATATAAGGTCCGATATATTAAAAATATTGGTGAGCAAGGATTTTTCAAACCTCATGACATTACCTCTGCCGCATTTGATGACGATGGTTATTACATAGAAATCGAATCATTGTTTCCTTATGTATCGAATTATTTAGGACAAGGTGCTTTTGTTATAATTGCTGCCCCTGTAATAGATGCAATTCAAAGTACACTTGCCCCGCATAGCAGATATTTATCCATATTCAATGGTACAGCATTTGGAGATATTGCGATAATTCCGGTAGCAATCGGGATTTCGGCAGCAGCAGCAATCGCGACTTTAGTAGTCGATTTAATTGAGACTATAAAAGACTTTTCCACTACTATTAGTATGGGTTTTAAGCATATTGGCAGCGGAATAGCGGATATATTCAAGGGAATAGTCTCTTTAAATCTCGCGCAAATCCTCGTTGGTGGTGTTTTTAAGTTAATATATGGTATTGTGTTAGTAATATGGTCCCCTATCTCGCTTATTATTAATTGCATAATTGACATGATAAATTTATTAATAAATATTGTTATGGGGATTATTAACGGAATGAGTAGGATTGCAGAGGCAGCCGGAGGGTTAGTGGGACAAGATTGGGGATGGCATTTTAATGTGTCCCCTATTCCCAAAATTAAACCGCCCAGCATTTCCCTTTTTGAAAACGGCGGATTTCCTTCCACAGGTCAAATGTTCATTGCCCGTGAGGCCGGCCCTGAACTTGTTGGCATGGTGGATGGCTGCAATGCAGTGGTCAATAATGATCAAATTGTTGAAGCAGTAAAAAGAGGAGTTTACAGAGCGTTTATGTCAGCGCTTTGCGAAAATAATTCCAAGATCCCGGCGATAGCCAGAGTTTTTCTTGATGGCAAACAAATCGCTATAGCGCAACAAGTTTAGCCACAAAAAATAAAGGAGAAAATATGGAAATAATATTAGATTTTAATAAGTCATTAAGAAATTTAGAAGTATTTAAACAGAGTACTAATAATACATTTACGGAAGTAATAAAAGCGGCAGAATCCACAGCAAAAATAATGAGCGAAAAGTTTTTGCAATTTTCTCAGGAAATTAGTCTTACTTTTCAAAGTACAAGTTTGCAAATGAGAGAGTCTTTTGGTACAGCGTTTGACGGATTAGACCAAAGCTTCACTAATGCTTTAGAAGGCCTAAACGGAAAAACTGCCGCTTTTTTAACAGATCTGGAAACAGATTTTGCTGCGGCATGGAGTAATATAAATGGAAGTACCGCCATCTTGTGGGCAAACCTGGATGCTGGTTTTATTGAAACATGGAGCAAAATTGGGGGAAGCACTAGCACATTTTTGGCAAAAATTAAAGCCGGATTTGTAGAGACATGGAATAGTGTAAACGGAGTTACTGCTGCGTTTTTAGTAAAATTGAAAGCTGGCTTTGCTGAAACATGGGGCAAAATAAGCGAAATCACGACCATGTTTTTATCAGAAATGGAAACAGGATTTGCAGAAGCATGGAATATAATAAGTGAAAACACTGCTTTATTTTTGGAAGAACTGGAAATGGGATTTGCAGAGACATGGGATGTAATAAGTGAAAGCACCGCTTTATTTTTAGAAGAACTGGAAATGGGATTTGCAGAAACATGGGATGTAATAAGTGAAAGCACTGCTTTATTTTTAGGAGAACTGGAAACGGGCTTTTTAGAAACATGGAACAGTATAAGTGAAAGCACTGCTTTATTCTTGGCCGAAATGGAAGCAGGATTTGCAGAAACATGGGCCAGCATAAGTGAAAGTACAGTTTTATTTTTAGCCGAAATGGAAGCAGGATTTTCGGAAACATGGAATAGCATAAGCGAAATTACCGCTTTATTTTTAGCAGCGATGAAAGAAGGTTTTTCCAGGTTATGGGCGGATGTTGAAAATGGTTTTAGTAAGTTATGGGCTTTTATAGAAAAAAGAAACGCAGCTTTATACAACTTGATAACTAAAAACAGTACCGAATTGTGGTCAGAACTTAACAAAGGATTTGCTGATTTATGGACGAGAATTGACAATGGAACAAATATCTTATTTCAATCTGTCAGAATAAATGCGGATGAACTATGGTTAGAGTTAACCTCGGGTTTTACAAACCTATGGGATATGATTAGCAAACGCTTTGATAATTTATGGAGCAATATAAGGAGTGGTAATTTAAGCTTGTGGAGTGAAACAGACACTGATTCTTCTAGCTTGATAGACAGGGTAATAGAAAAATTCGCTGATATGTGGAATATAGTAAATTTGGGGAATAGTGATTTGTGGTCAGCTACAAAGGAAAATGTTGACGAGCTTATAAATGATATACGTAACGATTTTTCAAAGTTGTGGACAGATATTCCGAATGGTATGAAAAAGATGGCGAATGAGATTGCGGGAACCATGAGCAGTTTGGTAACTTGGCTGACAAATTCAATTAATACTGTTATAAAAGGGATTAATAATGTTCCGCTTATCGATAACATTCCTACCCTACCCGCGCCGGCACCACCACCTAGATTTGCCCGGGGGGGCTTTCCCGCTCAAGGCCAGATGTTCATTGCCCGTGAGGCCGGCCCCGAGCTTGTTGGTACATTAGGCGGCCGGACCGCGGTTGTCAATAATGACCAAATCGTTGAGTCAGTATCCCGTGGTGTTTATAATGCCGTAATAGCAGCTATGGCAGGTGGAAAATCCGGGAATAACAGCACGGCTGAGTTTAATCTTTATCTTGATGGAAGACAAGTTACATCCTCGGTAGAGCGCGTGCAGAAAGAACGTGGGCTGAATCTTATGGGCGATGGTGTAGCATATAGTCTTTGATAACCGTATTTGGCATTTGGTATTTAACTAAAATAGAAATAGCCTTTATCACATTACCCTCTGTGGATTAATTATCCTCAGGGGGTATTTTTTGTATTTATCGTAAAAAACTCCCCCCCAAAGTCACTAGGGGATTAAGGGGAGTTCATGACATATTATCCGCAAGTAAAACAAATATCAAAACGGAGGTAAAAATGACAAAAAATAACGCACTAGTAACAATCATCTGGCAAGATGAAAACGGCACCGGCCAATATGCCCTGCCGGAGCCAACCAGCTACAGCGGTACTACGCAAACGATGGTGGATGCCGGGACAAGTGTCAGCGGGAAACTGCTTGGTTCGGTGGTACGAAAAGATATGGCGCAAATATCGCTGTCGTGGAACTTTCTTTCCGCTGCCGACTGGTCAAGCATCAATCAAATATTTAAAGACCATTATATTAATACCGTCTGCTTTTTTGACCAAACGGCTAATGATTGGATTACCCGCGAAATGTATATCAATGACCGCAGCGCCGGAATGTGGCGGCGTGACCCCAATTGGCAAGGGCCGGCGGAAACCGGAGATGCGGAGCACAATATTTTGGGCTGGACAGGCTGCAACCTGCAACTTATGGAGGTATAACTCATGTATGCAATAAAAGATATCAATAAGGATAAAGCATGGGCGGCTAACCAAAAGAAGCAAATAACCGGCGAAGGTTTTGTACGGTTGGAGTACAAAATAAGCGACCCCGACCTGCCTCCCACCGAAGCACAACCGAATGGCGAACTTGACCTACTTTCCCGGGCCTGTGAGATTACCAAAGACATTGACCGTGAAGTACCCGGAGAAAATAAGATTGTCCCTTATGCCACCCTGGAACAGGATTTGTGGCTGTTGGACGGCAGTAAGGTTACGGTTCCGGCTAACCCGGACGACTATGGTTACAGCGGTTTCATCAGCAAAGTATTGTGCGGGGAAAACCGGGTTTTTAGTCCCCGCCCGCTGATAAGAATTGATTTCGGCAAAATAATCAACATTCTTCCGGGACTGACTATCACATGGGGTATGGCGCATGAAGATTATCCAACGAAATTTTCGGTCACGGCATTTAAGGATAAAATAGCTTACAGTCCCAAGTTGATTACGGGTAATGAAAATGTGATTACCGTGGTTGCGTTTGAGATGAAAGAATTTGACCGGGTGGAAATCGAAATTCAGGAGTGGAAGGATCCGTTCCGGCGGGCCAGAATTGGCAAAATCCTTTTAGGTATCCATAAGTTTTATGAAAAAGCGGATTTGCTTAATTTTTCCGGTAAGGAAACAGTTGACCCGCTATCCATGACTCTGCCAAAAAATGAAATATCATTTTCAATTGATAACCGGTTTAATGAATTTAACCCGGCTAATCCGGAGGGGCTGACTAAATATATGATGGAGCGCCAGGAAATACGCACAAGTTACGGTTATCGGCTGGAAAATAAAGAAATTGAATGGATTCCCGGCGGGATTTATTACCTGTCAGATTGGAGTGCCCCGCAAAACGGGCTTGCCGCTTCCTTTATTGCGCGGGATTTGTTGGGATTCATGAACGCTGCTTATTATAAAGGTGTGTTTCCTAATCCGGAAGAATGGCCGGGTGGCATTAGTTTATATGAATTAGCCGAACGGGTATTAAATGAAGCAAAGTTACCAAAAGATAGAGACGGTAAAGATTTCTGGAAAATCGATGCAAGTTTACATAATATTTTCACTTGGTCGCCATTGCCGGTCTGCCGGGTAGCTGAATGCCTCCAGCTCATCGCCAATGCGGCCCGCGCTGCGATTTATTTTACCCGGGACGGCCGTTTAAATATCAACCCGCTTGATAAACGGGATTCAAATGATGAAATTACCATTGATGCCGACCATAGTTATTCTAAGGCTGAAATTTCATTGACCAAGCCGGTCAAGCAAATCGATATTAGTATGTTCGGGTATCGGGAAGAGGGTAAAAAAGAACTCTATAAAGGGACTTTAACCTTAAATAAAGGCGAAAACGAGTTTATGCTTGAACATTCCGATTTGGTAAAGGCCTGTGAGATTACCGTAAACGGGACTGGTATCAGGGTTCTTGAAAGGGAAAGTTTTGCCAAATTTACCCGGCTGGTTCTTGAATCACCGATAAACGGGACATCCTGTGAAGTTAATATCAGCGGAACTATTTTTAAACCGGCCGAAACAATTATTACCGTCCCCAACCTGCCCGCCGGTGAAATTCTACCATTTAAAAATGATCTGATTACCACGGTAAGCCATGCGCAAGATGTTGGTATTTGGCTTAAGGAAAATACCAACCGGCGTAAAAGCTTCACCGTAGACTGGCGGGCTGACCCGCGGGTGGATGCCGGGGATATTGCCCTGATACAGGCAGCTAATACAATGCGTATTACCTCTTCCAGTTTTAGTTTTAATGGTGCATTCAAAGGAAAAAGTGAAGGAGTAGAAGTGAATGAGTATTGAATGGAAAACACCGGTAACTGACCGGGAACCGGCAGATATTGTCAACAAATCAGCCAAAGCATATTTAAACGCGGAAGATTTGAGCCGGATTGAAAGTAATGCCGGTTATATCAGCGTATTACTTAATTTATACCTTTATCCAATCCTGATACAGTCAAAAAAATGGGATAAAGTAAAAATCCCCACCACTGCTGATATTAAACGGATTTGTGACAATGTTGACAGCTTTGCAGATGTTTTTTACCGGCCTAATGAATTTGCTGATGTAAAATATCTGGCAGAAAAGTCATTAGGGTATCAAGATGTAAATGATTTGGAAACGAATCTATTATTAATCAAAACGTTACTTGATTATATGATAGCGGGGTTTCATAAATCCAATCAAACAGGATTTAAAGCGGGCAAAAATTCATATTTGCCACGAAGGAGGGTTTAAAATGGCATACAAAAAGAGAGATATTAGGGACCGGGTTGCTTCTCAAGACGATATTTTTAAGCGGGAAGACCTGCCCGGCGGACGGTTCCGCCTGATTCCTGACCCGGGGCCGGGTAGCATCACCGCTGAAGGTACGGATATAAACCGGGTTTTAATGCAACCGTGGGAAGATGTTCACGCTGCTGTTTCCGGGAGTGACGAAGTGCAGCTAAAAATGATGCACAACGGGCGGGTTGTCCGTATCCGGCACCGGGGAAATTACTCAAACACTATCAATTATGATGAGTATGATTATGTGGTATCGGCACAGGGTTCTGGCTTCATCGCTAAGGCGGATAATACCGCCGGGACGGCCCCGCCGGTAACAGCAGTTGAATCGGCCCGGTGGAAACCGTTTAAGTGGTAAAAACGGAAGCAAGCTTCCGGGGCAAGAGCACTTTGCATTCTTATTAAACATAGAAAACTAAAGGAGATTAGTTATGGCTACATTAACACCAAATTTAAAGCTAACAAAACCAGATCAGGACGAATTTTATGATGTCCAAGTTTTTAATACTAACGCAGATATTATTGATAATGTTGGTAATATTTTTCAAAATTCAGTTGATGAAATTGATGCTAATATGATAAAATCGGCCAATGAAATTAAAGCCGCAGTTGCCGGGGTTGATAACTCCGTAAAAACCAACGCCGCCGAAATTAAAACGGCAATTAGCGGGGTTGATAATGTCGTAAAAACTAATACGGCTGATATCAGGGCGGCGATTACCGGGGTCGATAATGTCGTAAAAACTAATACAGCCGAGATTAGAACGGCAGTTACCGGGGTTGATACCAGCGTAAGAAATAATTCAACCGAGATTAGGACGGCAATTACCGGGGTCGATAATGTTGTAAAAACTAATGCAACTGAAATTAGGAATGCAATTACCGGAGTTGATAATGCCGTAAAAACTAATGCAACTGAAATTAGGACGGCAATAACCGGGGTTGATACTAGTGTAAGAACTAATGCAACTGAAATTAGAACGGCAGTTACCGGCGTTGATACTAGTGTTAAAAATATGGCAAATGAGTTGAAGATGGCAAGGATAATTGTAAGTAGTGATGACCCGGCCCGGCAGACCGCAAGTGTGACCCTTTCCCGGCCCGGGATGACATCAATTGTAAGAAACATGGCTGCGGGCAGGGTTACATTTGATGTAGCGGGACAGTTTGAATATACGGTTGGGCTGACTTCGGTTGCGGAAGTGCAGAGAGAAAAAGTTGTTGTAGGATTTGGGGATATTAAATCAATAACAGTTATAATAAAAAATACTGAACCGGTTACTATAAGAGCTAAAGATGTAACACATAATGGCAATGCAGCCTCCACTCCAACGGTCAGCACAGCAATACTTGTGACAGAAGCTCCAAATAGAGAATTTTTAGTGGCATCATCATTTTCCGGGCATACATTTTCAAGCTCGGGGATTCATAACTCGGATTCTTCTGTATCCGCGCGCAGTATCTCAAATATATCATATAACTTAACGACCTATGTTTTATCGCTTACGGCAATGGCTTTTAGCAATCAAGGTCACGGAAATGCAACTAATGTGACGAGAATTTATTTTCCCGTCTGGAATGTTTAATATAGAAAGGAATGAAAATGGAATCGAAAAATAAATTTAATAATGGGGATACAGTCGCTTTTAATGGCAATGAATACATAATAACACATGTTTGGCTAACCACCCGGCATGAAGATGACGATATAAAAAAACCTGAATATATCTGCAATGAGGAATATGGTTTATCTGGCATGACTATCCCGGTAAACGGCAATGAACTTACTCTTATTGCTCGTGCTGCTGAGCCAAAAATACTGGAGACGACTTTCGCGCCTGAGTAATTCAATGATGAATTATTTAGGCAGGCCTAGAGAAACCTAATGGATCTACATCAAGTTTTAGAACGATAATAAAAGGCATCGAAAAGTGATGCCTTTTCGATTGCAAAAAAATATTTTTATTTTTCATAATATCTATTGACAAATAATATTATATGGCATATAGTATCAATATAAAACAATATTATAGCGCGTATAGTATTATATTAGAAAAAGTTTGCCAAGCAAACAGCCAGTAAAAAATGGTGTCATAACCATATCAGTTCTTAAAAACCGAACGAAAGGAGACACAAAATGGTATTTAACACAGGAGCGGCACTACTTGATGGTATCGTCCTTGCCGTTGTATCAAGAGAAACGGATGGAACTTACGGTTACAAGATTACGCAGGAAGTCCGCACGGCAATTGAATTATCAGAATCCACACTTTATCCGGTTCTAAGACGCTTACAAAAAGACGAATGTTTGGATGTATATGACAAAGAGTGTGCCGGAAGGAACCGGCGATATTACCAGGTAACTGAAAAAGGCCGCCGCCAGTTAAACCTATATGAGGGTGAATGGCGGGATTATTCAGCCAAAATCACAATGATGTTTGAGGGAGGAAAAAAACATGAGTAGATGGGAATTTATGCGCAAGCTGGAGGAGTTGCTTTCCGAAATTTCTCCCGGTGAACGCGAAGAAGCACTAAAGTACTACAATGATTATATCAATGACGGCGGAAAAGAAAACGAAGCGGAAGTGCTTGAATCATTAGGCACACCCGAGCAGGTTGCCGCGATTATCAAGGATGGGCTTGAGGGAAATGCCGGTGAATTTACCGAATCAGGTTTCCAAAGTAAAGCCGCGCAAAATGCCAACCCGGTTGCCCATTACCAGGCCCCGAAATCCTATGATACAAATAAGGCATCGTCACAAGCAAAAAGTGGCATGTCCGGCGGGGCGATTGCGGTGATAGTTATTCTGTGCATTATATTTTCACCGGTAATTATTGCCTTATGCTGTGCCTTATTTGGCATAATGATTGCTATTTTTGCAGTATTATTTGCTTTACTTCTTTCATTTGGAATCACTTCGTTTGCTTTATTGATATCGGGAATTATATTGGTTTTTGTCGGTTTATTCCGGATATTCTTCGGGCCGCTGACCGGGCTTGCGATGGTGGCTGCCGGTTTGATTTTGAGTGGGGTTGGGTTACTATTCTTATTATTAACAGCGTTTATCGTAATGAAAGCAATTCCGGGATTGTTTAAAGGAATCGGATACTTATTTGATAGTTTATTTGGAGGAAAGAGAGGTGTGAAAAATGGGTAAATTTGCAAAAGTTTGTTTGATAGCAGCAGCTATTTTGATTGGCCTTGGCCTTTTTGTCGGCACACTAGTTACCGCAATCGGCGGGCGCGGGCTGGTCCGCAATGCCGCAAATGAGGGTATGATAAATATCGGCCCCCGGGGTTTCACTGTTTGGGATTGGTCATGGGGCTGGAACGAGGGGCGAAGCTGGGGGCGGCCATGGGGGCGGAACTGGGAGCGGTCAAATAGTTCCGATAACTGGAGCAGGAATCTTGATCTGACTGTTAACGGAGCCACAATCTCAAGCAAGTCATATAGTGCTGTTTTTAGTAATAATAATATAAACAGCTTGGATATTTCGGTTGGGGTTGGTGACTTCAAAGTGATTCCATGGGATAAAGATGAATTTCAAATTGAAATTACCGGAGCCGGAAGTTGTAAGTATTATAACCGTGGCAGTACACTGTATCTGGAAGGGTTTGACTTTAATGGCAGAAGTATAACAAGTTTCGACACAAATAATAATAAGTTTACTATTTATGTACCGGAAAATATTTACTTCAATGAGATAAAAATCGCGGTTGGTGTTGGCGCATTGGATATTAGCCGTTTATCGGTAGATAATTTGAAAACTGATTCAGGGGTTGGCTCATTAACGATGAATGATATGATTGTTAACCGCTTAAATATCTCTAACAGTGTCGGCGAAACGATTTTTAAAGGTGAAGTAAAAAACGATATCAGGATAGAAAATAGTATTGGAAGTACCAGCCTTAGAATAAAAGGGGCATATGAAGATTTTGACTACTTTATTAATTGTGCGCTTGGTAATATAAGTATAGACCGCTATTCATATACCTCACTCGCGCAGGAAAGCCAGATTATGAATAATGCCGGAAGAGAAATGCGCCTTAGTTGCTCAATTGGCAATATTGATGTCAGTTTCTATTAAATTAAACGAAGAAAGGAGACACTGTATGATTGAAGGATTGTTTATCCTATTAGTAATTGCTGCTATTTTGATTATATGTTTTTGCTTTAAGTTAATTGGATGGTTGCTAAAACTGGTATTATTCTTTATAATAGGATTACCGCTTTTGCTATTCGGGGTACTTCTATGTTGTACAGTCGTCCTTATCCCGGTAGGGATGGCGTGCTTCAAACTGATTGGCCGGATTTTGTCTCCGGTTAAACCACAGGCATTATGAGATGATTAATAACAGGTGTTATTTAATGAAACGGAGGTTAAAATATGAATGACAATAATAATATGAAGCGTTTGTTTCGTTCGAGAACTAACCGTACTATTTGCGGTGTTTGCGGCGGAATCGGCGAATACCTGGGGATTGACCCGGTTATTATCCGTATCCTTTGGGTAATCTTAGGTTTTGCGAGCGCTGGAATGGGGATAATTGCTTACTTTATCATTGCGCTGATTATGCCGGAACAGATGAATTAAGATAGTTGTCACTAAAATTAAGAATGGCACAATTTTGTGCCATTCTTCCCGTATAAAGAATGCCCGCAAAGCGGGACTAGCTTGCCTTTGCAACTGAAGCATTAGATTTTCTTAAACGGCATTTTGCCGCTTTAAGAAAATCTCTTCAGTTTTGGGCTTTTGCCCAATATCTTAGACAAACTCTTTATACTACCCAACTTCCCAAATACTTTGCTTGTTCTTCAGTAAGTTTGTCAATTGTAATTCCCAGCGAATGAAGCTTACGTAAAGCAACTTCGCTATCAATTTCGGTTGGCACATCGATAATCATTTTATCAATGTTTCCCTTATTTTTAACCATATATCGGGCACTTAAAGCTTGAATCGCAAAACTCATGTCCATGATTTCGGCGGGATGCCCGTCACCGGCGGCCAGATTTACCAATCTGCCTTCCGCAAGTACATTGAGCCATTTGTCACCGAGGCGGTACCCAACGATATTTTTCCGTTTTTCTTTAATTTCATCAGCGATTTCAGCTAATTTTGCGACGTTAACTTCAACATCGAAATGTCCGGCATTACACATAACTGCGCCGTCTTTAATCAAGTTAAAGTGTTTTTCACCAATAACATCGTCACAACCGGTTACGGTTACAAAGATATCGCCAAGCGGGGCGGCATCAACCATTTCCATAACTGCGAAACCGTCCATATATGCTTCGATAGCTTTAACCGGGTCGATTTCAGTGACGATAACGTTGGCGCCAAAACCTTTAGCCCGCATTGCCACACCTTTGCCGCACCAGCCGTAACCGGCGACAACAACAGTTTTGCCGGAAACAGAGAGGTTGGTCGTCCGGTTGATTCCGTCCCAAACCGATTGGCCTGTCCCATAACGATTATCAAATAAATGTTTGCATTGGGCATTGTTAACTAAAACCATCGGGAATTTCAATGCCCCGTCTTTGTCCATTGCTAAAAGACGGAGGATTCCGGTAGTGGTTTCTTCGCAACCGCCGATAATTCCTTCAATAAGATGGGGATAAGCATTGTGTATCATAGTAACTAAGTCGCCGCCATCATCAATTACAATCCCCGGCCCGCATTCCACAGTTTTGCGGATATGTGCCTCATATTCAGCAGGTGTCGAAGCATGCCAGGCATAAACGGTCATTCCGGCGCTGACCAACGCCGCCGCAACATCGTCTTGTGTTGAAAGCGGGTTAGAACCGGTGATATACATTTCTGCACCGCCGGTATTTAAGACATGGCACAGATAAGCAGTCTTTGCTTCTAAATGAATTGATAAAGCCACTTTAATTCCGGCAAATGGTTTTTCCTTACGAAATTCTTCTTCAATACCGCGAAGCAGCGGCATATTACTTCTAACCCAGTCAATTTTTTTCTGGCCTTCTTGAGCCAGTCCAATATCTCTGATTTCACTTTTATGCATCTTTTTACCCATGCCTTTCTTTTTATCATATTTATAATAACATAACATGCTGTTTGGGTCAAAAGATATTTATATAAGATACCTGCGGATTGCTGCCTTGATATCAATTTAACAAAATTTCTTCAACTGTAACAAATTCATACCCTGCTTCAAGAAGCTGGTCAATGATAATCAGGGAAGCATTTTGAGTGCTTTCATACTCATCATGGAGCAAAATGATATCATTAGGTTTAACTTTATTTACCACATCATTAACAATGCCCGTTACATTTGTCCGGGCCCAGTCGCGCGGGTCAATCGTCCACATAACGGGGAACATGTTTAAATCAGCCTCAAGCCTGATATCCCAAAGGCCATAGGGCGGGCGGACAAAGAGGGTTTCGGCGCCGGTGATATCGGCAATGATTTGACTGGTTAGTGACAATTCATCGGCAAATTCTTCCAGGTTATATTTAGTTAGCTGAATATGCGAATAAGTATGATTGCCGATTAAGTGCCCTTCGTCATGAATCCGCTTAACGATTTCCGGATATTTTTCAGCATGGTCGCCGGTGATAAAAAAAGTTGCAACCACCCCTCTTTCTTTTAAACCGTCAAGAATCGGTTCGGTATATCTTGGGTGGGGGCCGTCATCGAAAGTGATTGCTACTTTTTTGGCATCCTCATTTTCATTACCGGCATTAATTCGCGGATTCTGCGGTTTGGGCGTACTATCGTTACTATGAGTAGCATTAGCTGCACATAGTAACGCCTCGGGAACTTCATAGGGGGGGGGAGGGGTCAAATCCGGCCTTAAGCTTTGGAAAGCGAAAGCAACAACGATTATTAAATTTAGAAAAAGCAGATCCTTGATTGCCTGTTTCTGCCAAAGTTTTGTCTTTTTTATTTTCACATTTTACCCCAAAAGGTTTTATTAAATATATGTAAAGAAAGCACTGGTTATTGCTATATTAGTTAATAAATATTATAATGATACCAGGGTCAAAATTCCTCTTGACTCCAATCATCATCTAATCGAAATGGAACAAGATATGCGGATTGGTGCTTTGGAAGCCGGCGGGACGAAAATGGTATGTGCCGTTGGTGATGAAAATGGCAAGATAAATGAGCGGGTTACATTTCCGACGAAAACTCCGGCAACAACAATGCCGGATATTTTCGCGTGGTTTCAGGAACGGGAAATAGAAGCGCTGGGGATTGGCTGCTTCGGGCCGCTTGATTTGAACAAAAAATCTTTGAAATACGGACATATCACAAGTACCCCGAAAGTATCATGGCGTGATTTTGATATCGTTGGTTATTTTAATGATTTAGATATTCCGGTTGGCTTTGATACCGATGTTAACGCTTCCTGCCTTGGTGAAGCGGCCTGGGGTTGTACTAAAGATGTTGACAGCAGTATCTATATCACTGTCGGCACCGGGATCGGGGTCGGAATTATGGTGGAAAACCGCCTTTTACACGGGCTTACCCACCCGGAAGCCGGACATATCCTTGTTAGCCGGGCGCCGAATGATGATTATCCGGGGGTGTGCCCTTATCACCGCGAGCCGTTTTTTTGCCTGGAAGGGATGGCCTCCGGCCCGGCGATTACCGGCCGCTGGGGTTTAAGCGGCGATGAGTTAAAAAACCGGCCCGAGGTATGGGGGCTGGAAGCTTTTTATTTATCCCAGGCACTAATGAATTATATTGTGACATTGTCGCCCAAACGGATTGTTCTTGGCGGTGGTGTTATGAAACAAAAACAGCTTTTTCCGTTAATCAGGGAAAAAACAGTTGCCTTAATCAACGGTTATGTGCCCCTGCCCGACCCGGAATTTTTCATCGTCCCCCCCGCTTTGGGTGACGACCAGGGTATTATGGGGGCAATCAAGCTGGCGTTAATTCAAACGCAAACAAATCTTCCATAAAAGGTATCGCTTTAACCCGTATAAATGATGCACTGGTTGCCAATAATTGTTATGTATGTTATATTTAGGTATAAATTACGGAGTAATCGTTAAAAAGGATAACCATGAATTATAGTAAAAAAGGTGTCAAGTCAAAACAACGGAATATGCAGGCCACCGGCAGCAAATGGGGGAGAAAACTGATTTTGGTAATTCTCAACCTGGCTTTAATCGGGGTTATTTCGGCTGGAATTATTGCGGCAAGCGCCAGTTTTGGAATCTTTAAAGGTGTCATTGATACATCACCCGATATCGGCGGTATTGATGTAGTCCCCTCCGGTTTCAAATCCTTTGCTTACGACCGCGAAGGAAATCAGATTACGGAGCTTGTTGCCCAAAATTCAAACCGGATACCTGTCGGAAAGGATATGATTCCCCAACATCTTGCTGATGCTTTTGTTGCAATTGAAGATGGACGTTTTTATGAACACAATGGCATTGATATTAAGGGGATTATCCGGGCGGCATATGTCGGGATTACGGAACGTGATTTTTCCCAGGGCGCAAGCACGATTACCCAACAGCTTTTGAAAAATCAGGTTTTTATCGGCTGGGTAACTGAAGTATCTTTTGCCGAAAAAGCCAAACGAAAAATTCAGGAACAATATCTTGCTCTTGAACTTGAAAAAACAATGTCAAAGGCTGATATTTTAGTTCATTATATGAACAGTATCAACCTTGGCCAGAATACCCTTGGGGTCCAGGCGGCTTCACAACGTTATTTTGATAAATCAGTTAAAGATTTAACTCTGTCTGAAAGTGCCGTAATCGCTTCGATTACGCAGAACCCAACCCGCCTTAACCCGATTAGTAACCCGGCAAACAATGACGAACGGCGCCGGAAAGTGCTTCGTAATATGCTTGACCTTGGTTTTATTACTGAATCTGAGTATGACGAAGCGATTAATGATGATGTATATGCGCGGATTCAGATTATTGAGGAAAAAGGAGACCCGAATGCAGTCAATTCATACTTTGTTGATGCATTGATTGATGAGCTGATGCAAGATTTTCTGGCGGCAGGTTATAGTGAAGCAGCCGCTTTTTCCTATATGTATACCGGCGGATTGAAAATATTTACCACTCTTGACCCGGAAATCCAAAGAATCTGCGATGAAGTATTTTTAAATGAAGAAAACTATCCGAGTAATGTCCGGTGGTTATTAACTTATGAGCTGACAATTGAAAAAGAAGATGGTACCCGCCAAAACCATAGCACCGAAATGTTTACTTCGTTTTTTGCACAAAACGACCGGAGTTTTAACCGTCTTTTCAGCTCACAGGACCAGGCACATGAAGCAATCGAAACATACAAAGAAGCAGTTATGGAAAGCGGCGATGCAGTAGCCGGGGAAAGAATTAACTTGACCCCCCAGCCCCAAGTATCAATCACCATTCAAAACCAGCATACCGGCCATGTTCTTGCAATGGTTGGCGGGCGAGGTGAGAAGACAGCAAGCCGGACCCTTAACCGCGCCGTATCAACGAGACGGCAGCCGGGTTCATGTTTCAAAATGTTAGCCGCTTTTGCCCCGGCCCTTGATTCGGCCGGCCATACCTTAGCCACTGTCCAAAACGATGCGCCGTTTAATTACGCTGACGGGCGCCCGGTTGGAAACTGGTGGGGGCGTGAGTATCGCGGGCTTGCATCATACCGCGATGCAATCAGGGATTCGATGAACATTGTTACCGTTAAAGCCCTGACCCAGATTACCCCGCAGTTGGGTTTTGATTATCTGTTGAATTTTGGCTTTACGACATTGGTCGAGCGGATGGAACAGACATCCGGCGGCCGCACCGTGATTCTGACGGATATCGGCCAGGCCCTTGCTTTAGGCGGTATCACGCATGGAGTTACGAATCTTGAAATGAATGCGGCTTATGCTGCGATTGCAAACAGCGGTACCTATATTAAACCAAAATTGTATACAAAAGTCCTTGATTATGACGGAAATGTCTTGCTTGACAATACCGAACCGGAATCCCGTCAGGTTATCAAAGAATCAACAGCTTTCTTGCTGACCCACGCAATGATTGATGTTCTTACATCCGGAACAGGCGGGCGGGCCAGCTTCCCGAATATGACGATTGCCGGGAAAACCGGTTCGACCACCGGTTACAATGATATTTGGTTTTCCGGTTATACACCTTATTATACTGCTACGGTTTGGACCGGCTATGATAATAATATTGATATGCCCGGTGAAGCTGAAAGGGCTATCTCAAGAAACTTGTGGCGTATGGTAATGCAGCAGATTCATGAAAGGCTGGAAAATAGAACATTCCCGATTCCTCATGATATTACTACTGCGACTATTTGTTCCCGTTCAGGAAAATTACCGATACCGGGAATTTGTGAACACCGGGGGACGTTGCGGACGGAATATTTTGCCGAAGGCACAGCGCCGACGGATTTTTGTAATGCCCATTACCCGGGGATGATATGCCAGTATACGATGTTGCCTGCGAGTGAACATTGCCCGTTTAAGGTACCGGGTGTGCTTGATATCCTGCCGCCGGAAGACCCGTCCTTATTAGCTGGTTCAGGGACAGAAGCCCTCAATGTCGAGGATGATTTTTTCCATCAGGAAGTAATTAATGAAGATGGTACAATATCGTTTAATATGATTCCGCTGACAAATGTAATTCGTTGCCCGCATAACTGGGAATTTTATTTGAACCCTGATGCACATAATATTATTGAACAGCAGCGTGGTGAAATGAGTGCTGCCCACCATGCGGCGATTATGGCCGCCCAAGAGGCGGCGGCGGCCGAAGCCGCCGCTGCGATGTATACCGGCGACACCGGCGGGGAATAAGAGTGTGAAGAGATTTTCTAAGTTTGCATCCATTGGAACGCAAACAAATAAAATCTAAAGCTTCACGCAGGAAGAATGGCAAACCGGCCGCAAGCGGCCGTTTGAAATACCATTTTCCGGGTTGTGAAAGGCTAGAATAATCAATGAAAGCTCTGAATGAAGACCTAAAATCAGGGAATCTAAAACAAATCTATTTATTTTATGGTGCGGAGTCATATCTACGCCGCCAATACCTAAAACGGTTCAAACAAGCTTTGATTAGTGACGATGACGAAATGAATTATCATTATTATGAAGGAAATGACACTAGTGTCAGTTCCTTCATAGATATAGCGGAAACGTTGCC
This sequence comes from Lachnospiraceae bacterium, assembly GCA_009780115.1. Lineage (GTDB taxonomy): Bacteria > Bacillota > Clostridia > Lachnospirales > Lachnospiraceae > UBA935. The sequence continues at coordinate 7,826 of WRAQ01000030.1, read as the reverse complement.
TTTTTTTGCTGACCGCCGTGTCATCATTTGGGAAAACAGTGGCTTGTTTAAATCAAGCGATGAAAAAATTTTTAGTTACTTAAAAGCTGTTCCCGAAAGTACGAGCATTTTATTTGTCGAAGCAGAAATTGATAAACGGGGAAAAATGTTCAAACTATTTTCAAGCCTTGGCAGTGCGGTTGAATTTCCTGTCCAGAATGAAGATATGTTAAAGCGCTGGATTGGCAGCATCTTAAAGAAGGAAAATAAACAGATAACAGAACGGGCGGCTACATATTTACTTAACAAAGTCGGTACGGAGATGGAAAATATCCATACCGAATTAGAAAAACTAATTTGTTATTGTTTAGATAAAGATGTTATCACGGAAGTGGCAATTGATGAAATATGTACACCTCATATTACTAATCATATTTTTGATATGATTGAAGCGGTCGCCGGGAAACGGCAGCAGGAAGCATTAAGGTTGTATTATGATTTGCTGGCCTTGAAAGAGCCGCCGATGCGAATCTTGTTTTTGATAACCAGGCAATTTAACCTCCTTTTTCAAGTCAAAGAGCTAAAAGGCAAAGGATTTGACAATAAAAGTATCGGGACAAAAATAAATCTGCCCGGTTTTGTAGTCGGGAAATATACAGCACAGGCAACAAAGTTCAAAATGTCAGACTTAAAAGAAGCTATTTGCGCTTGCGCTGAAGCAGAAGAGGCAGTGAAAAGGGGGAACATTAATGACCGGATGAGTGTAGAATTATTGATTGTGAAGTATAGTACATAAAATTGCCGCTGGAAATTGCTATTGTGTGAATCATTTAAGGAGAACGCGAAGCGTTCTCTCAGAACTGACACCGCCGGGTGTCAGTTTATTTTCTTTTGAGAGTCCTTTTTATGAAACATCTAGGCTGATATAATTTTAGTAACGCTAGTCAAAAATGATTTTTGGCAAAAGTGAAACAATTTTATCAATTTTAGATGAAAAAGGAGTTAAAAGATGAAAATTATTCAAACGATGAAAAAGTATAGCAGCACCATAATGATTTCAGTCTTAATAATGATAACAATAATTCTTAGTTTTTCTATTAATAATTCCGTCCGGAACAGAACTTTGTCCGGCAGCAGCTTTAATCATACAGAACAAGATAAGCGGGACCGGGAAAAAGCATACCGGGAGGTCCTTAGGGATTTTTTGTGCGGAGCCGGTTTCTCTGACAGCGGAATCAATATGACTAAGACAGTCAACCTATATGAACAGCCGGACGGCACGACTGACGGAACTGTCATAAGTTATACAGTAGCGATTTATCACCGTAGAATCAGTGAATTGAGCGGGGAAGAGTTATCAAGTTTATTGACCGATATAGTCGGAATCGATTTGCCAATTGAGGGAAGTACTGTATCATATAAATTTTTGTGAAATTACGATTCACGGTTCACTATTCTACATAGTGAGACAGACAAATACATCTCGCAGGAGCCTTAGGCCGCCTTCTTCCCGGGATAAAACTTTAATGAAAAACAAACCGGCAAAATAGGTAAAACGGTACTTGACAGCCGAACACTAGTTCTGCTACAATAAAGTACAACTTATCATAAAATCTTTTACTTAAATTCATTTTTAGGAGGCAACATGAGGAGCAAACCAAAGCCGCAAGAAATATACCGGCACTTTAAAGGAAAATTATATCAAATAATTTCACTAGCAGAGCATAGTGAGACAGGTGAAGAATTAGTTATTTATCAGGCATTATATGATGGATTCAAAATATATGCCCGTCCGTTGTCCATCTTTATGGATGAGTCCGGGGCGGCGGAATACCGGTTTAGGTTGTTTAGCCCGGGTGAGAGTGAAACATCCCCGGCCGGGGATATGAATCCCCCTTATATGAAAAGCAATGAATTATCAGGAGCCGGGTTAAAAGCAGTTGAGTTTAAAGCGGCAGAAATAAACGAAGATGAATTAAGAGGGGTTGACCCGCTGGTACTGGAATTTCTTAGCGCCGAAAGCCACGAAAAACGCTTACAGATTCTTACTATTCTTCACCCCCGGATTACCAACGGCATGATTAATACGATGGCTGTATCCCTTGATTTAGAGATAGATGACGGTGAGGTAGAAAAGCGTTACGATGAATTACGGCATTGTTTGATGACGATGCGGAAGTTTGAGATTAAGCGTTAAAAGTATGAATAGTAGTTATTATTAACGGTCAATATTTATAGGTAAGCAAGGAAGGCAAAAACAACTCGCAGGAACCTTAGGGCGCCTTCTTCCCGAAAGAAAAGTGTAAATGAAATTTCAATTAGGCCGCAGTGACGAAGAGTGTTTATTGCCTTCCTTGCTTATCTAAATGATATTGGATGTGAATAGTAACTGAAAGTATCACAAACGGAGGTATCATTATGCCGATGAATTTGGAAAGCCGGTTAGTTGTCGGGGTATCGTCCCGGGCATTATTTAACCTCACGAAAGAGAACAAAATATTTGAGGATGAGGGAGTTGAAGCATACTGCCGCTACCAAGTCGAACATGAAGAAGAAGTTTTGGCACCCGGCCCCGGTTTTGCGTTGATTAAGGCTTTGCTTGATTTGAATAATTTGTCCGGAAGAAAAGAACGGGTTGAGGTCATTATCATGTCCCAAAACAGCCCTGACACATCACTTAGAGTTTTTAACACGATTGCTCATTACGGTTTAAATATATCGCGGGCGGTTTTAGCAAGCGGTGCTTCCCTTGCCCCTTATCTCGAAGCATTTCAAACTGACTTATTTTTATCGGCCGATGAGGATGATGTCCAATCGGCTGTTGATGCCGGGATTGCGGCCGGTATGATTTATTGCGATGGGGCAAAAGATTATAGCCAGACCGATTATTCGAAGATTCGGATTGCTTTTGATGGTGATGCAGTTCTTTTTTCTGACGAATCAGAAGCAATTTTCCGCGCAGGCGGTTTAAAGGCTTTTGAAGAAAATGAATATCGTAATGCTTTGAATCCGCTTCCCGCCGGCCCCTTTGCAAAATTCCTGAAGATTATCTCTGATTTACAAAGTGAGTTCCCCCCCGACCAGGTCCCGATTCGGACTGCTTTGGTAACGGCCCGTTGTGCCCCGGCCCATGAGCGGGTTATCCGTACTTTGCGGGCTTGGAATGTCCGCATTGATGAAGCTTTTTTCTTGGGCGGTTTAGCGAAAAAAGACGTGTTAAAAGCCTTTGGTGCTCACATATTTTTTGACGACCAGGAGACATATACGATTCCCGCCGCTCAGTTCGTCCCCTCGGCCCGTGTCCCTTACCGGCATATTGCGTAGTATGAAGAGTCTATGGCTCAAAGATTGCAGTTATTGGTAGACATTAACACAACATCCGTAGCTTCTGACTATGACAAGTCATCACTACTTCCCTGGCCGGGTCTTCGACCTCACCGTCAGTATGCACCCAAAGAGGTGTCGATACCTCAATCCGCATTGTTTTACAACGGTATGAATCGATTTCGGGGAATATGAAATGCTTACCGGAAAAAGCAGTTGGCAGGGCGAAAAGGATTAGGATTATTTTCGGTAATCCACCAACAACACAAATATCCAATAATCCGTCGGTATAGTCGGCATCAGGGCAGAATTTAAAGCCGCCGCCTTCGAATTTGTGCACCATTCCGGCGGCGAACAAAAACTTGCGATAGTGAATTGGTTCTTGATTATCATCGAAATAAATATTAACCGTCGCTTTTTTGGCAGTAATGATTTGTTTTAAGGCAATCGCCAGATATATTAATTTGCCCAATCTGACTTTATTAAGTGCTTTCTTTAGCTTTGAGGTGAGGACTTCGGCACAGACGGCGGCATCAAAACCGATACCGCAGCTTACGGCAAAATAACGGGAGGGGCGGTTATCAGAATAAGATACTTCACCGATATCCATTACCCGGCGCGCTTCGCCGGAAAGGATTATATCCAAAATAACAAGCGGTTCCTTTGGCAATTGCAAATCCCGGGCCATATCGTTACTTGAGCCGGTCGGGATATAACCGATTTCCACCCGTTCAAAATCGGCGATACCTTGTAAGGTTTCATTAATAGTCCCGTCACCGCCGAGGATGATTATTTTAAGCGGCTCCGGGTTATCCCCCGTATTGTAAGCTTCGGTAAGCTCCCGTACATGCTTGGTTACAAAACCTGCCCGCTTCGAAAAATAAACATCATATTTGACATTTCGCTCGATTAGCCCGGCTTCTACCCGCCGCCACAATTTTTTTCCCCTTCCGGATTTGGCCATCGGGTTAACGATGATATGATACATGGATGCTCCTTTTGTCTTTTGTATTTAAACTATCTCATGTTTTGCGTGTCACAAAGTCATGTTTTTTCATGCAAGCATGTAATACATGACCTTTTGACACTGGTATCATTTTATCCTATTCCACTTTTGTTTGCAAATATTATTTCATATGGTATAATAAAGCGCTATTATAAAATCTACGGAGGTTCCCATGTACGACTTTAATGAAATAAAAGCATTTGACCCGGATATAGCGGGAATGATTGAAAATGAACTGGCACGTCAAAACAAGCATATTGAACTGATTGCATCTGAAAACTGGGTCAGCAAAGCAGTAATGGCAGCGATGGGCAGTCCGCTCACTAATAAATATGCGGAGGGTTATCCCGGTAAAAGGTATTATGGCGGTTGTGAATGTGTTGATGAAGTTGAAAACCTTGCTATCACACGGGCGAAAGAATTGTTTGGCTGTGAATATGCCAATGTCCAGCCCCATTCCGGTGCCCAGGCGAATCTTGCCGTCCAGTACGCTATCTGTGAGCCCGGTGATACAGTCATGGGGATGAATCTTGCTCACGGCGGGCACCTGACTCATGGAAGCCCGGTTAACATTTCCGGAAAGTATTTCAATATCGTTCCTTATGGTGTTGGTGATGACGGTTTTATTGATTATGATGAACTTAGGAATATTGCCCGTTCCTGCCGGCCAAAGATGATTATTGCCGGGGCTTCGGCTTATGCCCGTTCCATCGATTTCAAGATATTCCGTGAAGTTGCCGATGAAGTTGGGGCGGTTTTAATGGTTGACATGGCGCATATCGCCGGTTTGGTTGCCGCCGGTGAGCATGAAAGCCCGATTCCTTATGCCGACGTAGTCACTACAACGACCCACAAAACCCTGCGCGGCCCCCGGGGCGGATTAATTCTGGCAAATAATGCTGCCGCCGAAAAATTTAATTTTAATAAAGCGATATTCCCCGGCACTCAAGGCGGCCCTTTAATGCATGTGATTGCCGCCAAAGCAGTTTGCTTCAAAGAAGCCTTAAGCGAGGACTTTAAGGTTTATCAACGTAATGTTATCTTAAATGCCCAGGCACTTTGTCAGGGATTAATTAAACGGGGAATCAAAATCGTTTCCGGCGGTACTGACAATCACCTAATGTTAATAGACCTAACCGGCTTTAACCTGACGGGAAAAGCGATTGAAACTCTAATGGACGAAGCGCATATTACGGCAAATAAAAATACCATTCCAAATGACCCTAAATCGCCGTTTGTCACCAGTGGTATCCGTCTCGGGACTCCGGCTGTCACCTCACGGGGCATGAATATCGACGATATGGATATGATTGCCGAAGCAGTTTCGATTATAATCAAAAAGGGAGAAGAAGGTGTTGACGAGGTAAAAGCTATCGTAAAAAGCTTGACAGATAAATATCCCCTTATTTAAACATGAGTCTTTCCGTCTCTGCGGCCTAATTGGCCGCAGAGTAACCAAAGTGGTAAACGGTAATAGCTTATTCTGGCTTTTTGCCGCTTGCAAAAATAACTATCATTGACACAATAATACCGATAAAAGGGATTACGGTAATCATATTAAGTGATTCCCAACCCTCATTGACAATTTGAATTACAGAAGAAATTGCCATAACCGCCATTGAAATAGCCAAAATAATAAAGCATATTTTAACTATTTTTTCTTGTTTGGGTGTCATTGCTGTATACCTCCTTTTCTTTATTTTCTTTATTCAAAATAGAATAAGTTCTCAAAACTTTTATCCAATGCAATACAAAGAATAAGCGCCAACTTTGCCGTAGGGCAATATTGTCCTGTTTCTATTGAACTTATAGTATTTCTTGAAACACCAACCATTTCAGCTAAAGCGGCTTGAGACAGATTTTTTTCTGCTCTCGCTGATTTCAACTTATTTTTAAGTATAATATCAACCACTAAAATCTATCCTTTCATCACTGATAAGATAACCATTAAAGCGAACATGATAGTAGCAATAACAGACCAAACAGCACCAAGCAAATATAACTTATTTTTCGTGAAACGATAGTGTGCAACTGTTCCGCCAAAGCAAAAGGTGAAAGAGAGGGCGGCGATAGTATATACGATATTCATCTGGTCTGGTAAAGAAAATAATATAAGGATAAAAGATATAACTGCATATGCAATTATACCTATTTTTGTTCCTTTTATATCTGCGTTCTCCATTCCCTCATCACGCTTTGACATTCTGATTTTGGCTAAAATTTCTTCCTTTTGCTTTTCGTTATTGTTCATAAGATTGTTCTAAAACCCTTCCGATTTTACGCCAAGCACACTTGGCATATATCCAACTATAACACATGCCAAGTATGCTTGTCAATATCTAAAACTGCCCTTTTTTAGGTAAAAATTACTATTCACGGCTAATTTATTTAATAAGCAAGGAAGGCAAAAATAACTAGGAGTTGCATTAGGCCGCCTTCTTCCCAAGAGAAAATTTTTATTTTATTTCGATTAGGCCGTAGCAACGGATAGTATTTATTGCCTGACTGCTTGTTACTGTTCAGATGTTGCTCTATTTCCGCGTGGACAATCTATATATTCTTACAGCAACACGCTTTCGCTCCGAGAAAAACGTTACGTTACATAAGACGGTAAAAAGCACGTCTAAGTAACGACGTTTTTCAAGGGTTGCTGTGAGAATATATAATTGTCCTCACGAATTTATGATTATGTCTTAACAGTAACGACTGCTTAAACAATATTGGCCGTGAATAGTAACATATGCTTGACAAAAAAAAATATCTGTATATAATGTAGATATACAGACATGAACGGAAGATACGGAATTAAACTTTAAATCGCAGAAAGGTCATGATAATATATGCGCATTGTCTTGTCCAATCAATTGGGAATCCCGATATATGAACAAATCAAAGAGCAAATCAAAACTTCTGTTTTGTCGGGCGAACTAGGGGAAGGCATCATACTTCCGTCAATCCGGCAGCTTGCCCGTGATTTAAAAGTCAGTGTGATAACTACTACGCGGGCATATAATGACTTGGAGCTGGAGGGATTTATCCAAAGCGTGCCGGGCAAGGGCTGTTATGTCAAAAAAATTGATGAAAAATTAATTCGCGGCCAATACTTAAAAGAAGCAAGGGCGGCCCTTGCGATAGCCATCCGGCAGGGGAAAACGGCAGGGCTTACAATGGTAGAACTTCACAAATTATTAGACGAAACAGAGGAGGGGGCTGAATGAAAAATGCACTTGAAATAAAGAACCTCCGCAAAAAATACAAAGAGTTTTTGCTTGATGATATCAGTTTTAATATTCCTTGCGGTTATATCTGCGGATTTATTGGTAATAACGGAGCGGGTAAAACAACAGTATTTAAACTTATCCTTGAAATGGCCCTGAAAGATGGCGGGGAAGTAGAAATTTTAGGAAAATCCGGCGATGACTATAAAGTTAAAGAAAATTTAGGCATTCTTCTGGAGCAGCCTCAGTTTCAGAATGAATGGACAGCTCATGATATAGAAAAAACCATGCGCTTGTTT
>WRAQ01000029.1 GCA_009780115.1 Lachnospiraceae bacterium | reverse complement strand
ATTATATCATGATTCTCTATACTTACAACTCCAGACTTACAGTCTGTCGTTGACACATCAGGTGAAAACAAATGCCTGCTTCGCAGTCGCTTGTTTTCCTGCTGATGTGTCATTATATCACATTATATTGCAGATTAACACACCAATTCCTGTCCCAAGTATCGCCCCGGCCAGCACCTGGCTTGGGGTATGGCCGACAAATTCTTTTAATTTTTCTTCGACACTAAGATTTTCCCCCAGCTTGTCCAGTAATTCAATCATCTCATTAATAATGCGGGATTGATTTCCCGTTTCACGGCGGACACCCATCGCATCGTGCATAACGATAAAAGCAAATACGATAGCTATAGCAAATTCAAAGCCGGTTGCACCATACTCAAAACCAACTGCCGTAAGTAAGCCGCAAACCGTAGCTGAGTGAGAGCTAGGCATACCGCCGCTGCCAACCAGCCGTTCAAAGACAAACTTCCTTGTGATAAAAAAATAAATAATCGTTTTCAGTAATTGAGCAATAAACCATGCTGATAAAGCCGATATTACTAATGTATTTGTAAACATATCTTGCAGAAAGTTCATTTAGGTACCTCATTTTTAAATTCTCTAAGGGCATCGCGCCAGTCAGCGAAACGATATCCACCGCAAAGTTCCAGCATATAATTGTGCAAAATTGAAAATGCCGGCCGCTTTGCCACTGTATTAAATTCGGCGGAGCTAATCCGCTCAACAGAAGTTTTAAGGCCATAAACATGGAATATTTCTTCCGCAAAATCAGCCCATGAGCAATATCCTTCGCAGGTGCCATGAAATAAGCCATAATTCGCTGTTGGCAATAGCCAGGCAATAGCCCGTGCCAGCTCGGCGGTACTTGTCGGCGTACCGGCCTGGTCGGATACTACTCTGACTTTTTCATTTGTTTCCGCGAGCCGGAGCATCGTTTTAACGAAGTTTTTTCCATCGCCGTAAAGCCATGCTGTCCTGATAATAAAATAGTCACGGGCAAATTCTTTGACAAAGTTTTCGCCGGCTAACTTCGTCGCGCCATAAACACCTGCCGGCCCGGTCGGGTCAAACTCCTTATAAGGTATCATACCCTGACCGTCAAAAACATAATCCGTCGAAATATGGACAAGTTTCGCCCTTGCTTCGGCGGCGGCAATACTTAAGTTCCTCGGCCCGATTGCATTGATGCGGTAAGCGTTGTCAATATCAGTTTCACAGGCATCAACAGCAGTATGGGCAGCGCAATTGATTATTGCATATGGTTTCACTTCATTGACGAAGTCAATAACTCGTTTGATATCGGTAATATCTAATTCGATGATATCCGGTACTGCTATATCAGTATTGATAAACTCATATTCACCGGCCATTATTTTATTTATTGCCCGCCCTAATTGTCCGTTAGCGCCGGTTACGATTATTTTTTTCATAGCTTCCCTCTTTTTATCCCGCTTCGTGTTATTATACTACTAGTTACTGTTCACGGCAAGCCGTTCATAGCAACAATGTGCCCACAAATCGCACAAAACGCGATTTGGCGCATCGCAACTTCTTGACTTCTTAGTGGATATATGTTTTAATTGCTAGATGAAAATAGTAAAAGACCGGCAATTTTATACCAATATTCTCGCGATTACGGTTCCGCTTGCCCTGCAGAACCTGATGTCTTTTGCCACCAATATGGTGGATACATTTATGATTGGCAGGGCAGACAATACCGGAATCATGATGGCTTCTATTAATTTGGCCAATCAGCCTTTTTTTATTTTGATGATGTTTATTTTCGGGATATCAGGTGCCGGAAGTGTTCTTGCTTCTCAATATTGGGGCAAAAAGAATATTGAGGCAATTAAAACTGTCTTTTCCATTATTCTAAAACTGGCGCTTACTGTCACCATTATTTTTATGTCGGTTATATTATTATTCCCCCGGAATGTGATGTCGCTTTTTACCAATGATGCGGCAATAATCAAAATTGGTTCTGAATATTTACAAATTGTAGGGTTATCTTATTTCCTTTTTTCAATTAGCGCAACCTTTATCTTCTCGCTTAGATGTGTTGAATTAGTGCGTTTTGCTGTTTTTACCCAGATTTCCACTTTCATTATTAGTGCGGGGTTAAATTATCTGCTTATTTTCGGTAACCATGGTTTTCCCCGGCTTGAACACCGCGGGGCGGCGATTTCGACTTTGACAGCGCGGACTTTTGAATTAATTATTGTACTTGTTTATATTTTCTTTGTTGATAAACGCATCTGTTTCCGGCCAAAAGATTTTCTCTTATGGAACCGGCAGCTTATAAATGATTTGTTCCGCTATGGGTCCCCGGTAGTCATCAACGAAGTAATGTGGGGCCTTGGGATGGCGGTTCAGGCATCGATCCTGGGGCATATCGAATATTCCGCCGGGAATCCGGTCGCCGCAAATACCGTTGCCGGTATTGTTATGCAATTCTCGACAATTATTATGTTTGGTATCGCAAATGCCGCCTTGGTTTTGATTGGTAAATCAGTTGGTGAGGGTGATATTGAAGGGGTTAAGCTAAAAGCAAATACTTTTAAATGGATAGCGTTTATTGCCGGGGCAATAGCGATAATTGTGATCTTAATTCTAAGGAATTATGTGACTTATATTTATGACTTTGGCGAAGCAACTAATAACCTGGCAAAGCAGCTTTTGTTAGTAACGGCGTGCACGGTAGTTTTTGTTTCTTTATCCGCCACATATATCGTTGGGATTTTACGCGGGGCAGGGGATACGAAATTTTGCTTAATTATTGAAGTAATCGCGTTATGGGGATTTTCTTTACCGCTCGCCGCGTTTTTCTCGATAGCGCTCAAATTGCCGGTACCGTTGGTTATGCTGGGGATGCGCTCGGATGAAATTGTTAAAGCAATTGCTTGTATGATTCGGGTAAGGGGGAAGCGGTGGATAAAATCGGTTGCCCGTGATGAGATTGATGTGATATAATGACATAACAGCAGGAAAACAAGGAGCCGCTATGAAAAAATATATTATTATCATAATCAGCCTACTTTTGCTTGGTGGTTTAATCGTTTTCATTAACTACCGGAATAAATCAACAAGTGATTCAAATCCGGATCAGCTCCTCCGCGAAGCTGATGAAATTCTATCTGCGGCCGAAGCGGCCAATCAAGATGATTCTGCTGATATTCCAGCCTTAGCTGAAATCGATCATGAGACTGATACTCCGCCTTTCCCCGGAATGAGCCGCAGCCGGATTACCAACGAGTGGATTACCGCTGAGACAGCGGCAACCAGGCCGATTGCAATTATCGTACCTAACTCAAGGACTGCAAGCCAGTTCGGCCTTTCCCGTGCTGCAATCCTATATGAATGTAATGTCGAGGGCAGTATGACACGCTTGATGGCGATATGGGAAGATTGGAATAATCTGGAAAAAATCGGCAACATTAGAAGCACCCGCGATTATTTTGTTTACTGGGCTTTTGAATGGGATGCGTTTTTCATTCATTTCGGCGGGCCTTTTTATGCAGATGATATATTAAACAAAGACGGAACTGATAATATTGATTGTCTTCGTTATAATGGTGCATATTTCCGTGATACCGCAAAAAATACCGTCGATAATGCCTTTACTAATACCCAATCAATTTTAAATGCCCTTGATTTCTTTGGTTATCCTATTAACTACCGGCCCGGTATTACTGATGAACCGCATTTTTCATTTGCCGCTCCGGGAGAACCTAATGATTTAAACCAATATCCAAATGCAATCAATGCAGATACTATTGATATGTCGTCAACTTATCCGGTGACTAATTGTTATTTCAATTTCAATTCCGAAACCGGGTTATATGAACGGTTTCAGCATTTATCCGGTGAAAGCGACGGGCCGCATCTGGATTTGCTAACCAGTGAACAGTTGACTTTCAAAAATGTTATTGTCCAATACACTTATTTCGAACAGCGCGACCAGCAAGGGTATCTGGCTTTTCAATGTCATGATACTACTCGCGGCGGCTGGTTTTTCACCAATGGTAAGGGTATCCGCATCAACTGGCAAAAAACCGGCGACTATGAGCCAACCCGTTACTTCGACGATACTGGAAATGAAATCGAGTTTAATACAGGTAAAACGATGATCTTGATTGTCCAGGACGGGGATTCGTTTATTGTAGACGGGAGAAGGGTTTCATAAATTAGATACAAAAAGCAGCATGTAAATACTACCTTTAAACCTAAAATATTTTCTTTACTTAAGCCTTTCAATTGACTTTTCCGCAAATTCCTTTAATTGGCAGTCGCTCTCATAATTCAAATTACATCTGTTAATTGATTTTAGAAAATACTCTATCGCTTTTTTTGTATGTATTTTCTCCTGTGAATACATTTGGGCAATTCTAAAACACTCATGCTGTGAAAGGTATTCATCATCACCATCGTCTTTTATTAATTGCTTAATTGCTTCTTCGATTAATTTTTTTCCTTTAGCAGGATTTTTCTGGGTTTCGGTACCTTCATAATATAAAAAACCGGCATATAACCTTGACATTATGCCCTTGGGTATTGATTCAAATAAGCGTAAATCTTCATCTCTCTTTCCGTTTCCCAAGTTTAATAAACCCAGGTTTAAAGTAGCTTTTCCTGACCATTCATTAACGGAATCATTCATGGTTTTATTAAGCCATATCGCAGCATTTTGGTTGTCGCCGTTTTCCCAATAAGCCATGCCAAGCCAATACCATGCGGCATTATCATGTTGAAGTGTTATTAATTCATTTAGACTATAATTGCTGTAATCTGGCATCGCCATCCTCCGTTTTATCTTTTACTTTATACCATAAACCAAAAATTTCTCACAAAACGACCCCCATTCCGGCGGTTTTTACCGCCGGATGGGTGTCTGCGAGAAATCAAAAAACGAGGTATTAGCGTTCCACACTAACACCCCGCCGATATACTGATTAATAATAAATCAATAGGTGGGAATCACTGCGATTAGCATTTCTTACCGCTTGTAAATAGGCTTAATTTACATTATAATAAAAAATGCGTGTACCGCAGACTCTCTGTATTGTGTGGTACTTTTGCTACCATACCTTGCCCGGTAGAGGTGCGAACTCTGCCGGGTGGTACACCTTTATCTTTGACTTCTCTATAAAAAACATTATAGCTTATATTTTGGAGGGGTGCAAGGGGAAAATTAGTCTGTCTTTGCCTTTATATTTGCGTTTTCATCCGGAGCAAAACCTTAATATTAATCTATCAGCATTAACCAGTGCTTGAAAATAGCCGCGTTTTTTGCTATAATATCTATAAATTTTACAAATTATGAAGGGAGTATAGTATGAATTTGAGGAATTATTGGGATAAGGGTATTATTTATAAATTTATTATGGGGATAATTGCACCATTTGCAATTATATTTATTTTAGCAGGCTTAATTGTTTTATTAAATACCCGTTCTTCTTTAATGAATGCAGCAAATTTTGAACTTGAAGCAAACTCGAACGCCACAGCGTTGGAAATAGATATATTTTTTACAAAATATATTGAGCTTACAAAGCAGATGGCCCATAACACACAATCGCGTGATATGTTCCTAAGCCTTACACCTGATACAAAAGGTGTGGATGTATTAGATATTGTAAACATAGCTGTCGAAACATATGACCGGATTCTTGCAGATGATGCGTTTATAACACTTGTATGGACTGCGGATTTTGATTCCGGCGAAAGTGTCCGGTCCGGCGGTGTAATAAGGGGTTTACCGGACTATGATATGACCACTCGCGGCTGGTATACTGAAATGATGACCAACCGGGCATTGACGATTACCGAACCATATATGGATTCTTCAACCAATCAAATGGTCACTAGCATTATGATGCCTGTTTGGCACGGAAGTGAATTATTAGGCCTTGTCGGGATTGATATCTCTTTGGAATCTCTTGCGGAAATAATGACACACAACAAAACCGGAAAATCAGGATATGATATTCTTGTCAGCAAAGACGGAGTTATCGTTTTTCATCCGGAAAGTGATTTAATAGGGGAAGCATTTGAGAATAGCGGCCTGGATAAAACTATTATTGATGCTATAGCCAAAGGTCTGCCCGGTTCATATACTTTCAGGGACAACCGGGTTACAAAGCTTGGGGTAATAAATCCGATTATGGATACCGGGTGGTTATCAGTTTCAGTAATTCCAAGAAGTGAATTATTATCTTCATTTTATTTAAACCAAATCTTAATGCTGACAACCTTCAGTATCGGTTTGATAGTTTTAATTTTTATAAGCTTAAAGATTGCAAAAATTATATCCCGCCCTATTCAAGAAATGGCCAACATGGCAGGGCGTATTGCCGAAGGTGATTTAGATGTAATGATTACGGCGCAGGCGGATGACGAGACGGGTCAAATGGCAAAATCTATATCTGCTATGGTGACACGTTTAAGGGATTATGTACTTTATATTGATGAGATTAGTAGTACACTTAATTCAATAGCAAATGGCGACTTGGTATTTCAATTAAAACAAGAGTATCATGGTGAATTTTCATCGGTTAAACAAGGCTTACTAAATTTGCGGGACAAGTTATCCGAAACGCTTCATATGATTAGCGCTACTTCCGAGCAAGTTTCAAATGGCGCAAAACAGATGTCCGATGGGGCTATGTCTTTAGCAAGCGGTTCTACTGAGCAGTCAGCAACCCTGGTTAGCCTTTCCGGCTCAATTGCAGAAATTTCCGATCAAACAAAGGAAACGGCGGCGCGGACGAGTAATGCTTCAAAACTTGCCGCTACTATTATTGAAAACGCAGAAAAGGGCAGTCAGCAGATGGAACAAATGATTGTTGCTGTAAATGAAATTAATCAGGCGAATCAAGGGATTAATGATGTCATTAAAGTAATCGATAATATCGCCTCTCAAACTAATTTGCTGGCACTTAATGCTTCTATCGAAGCGGCGCGTGCGGGTGAGGCAGGTAAGGGATTTGCTGTCGTAGCCGAGGAAGTACGAAGCCTTGCTGTTGCCTGTGCAACATCAGCTCAAGATACGGCAAAACTTATTGCTAATTCAATGGAAAAAGCAAAACTTGGGACACAAATTGCCGACGAAACCTCAAAAAGCCTTGAAGAAATCGTTTCCGGCATCAATGAAAGTGCAAAAATCATTTCTGAAATAGCATATTCATCAGAGGGACAAGCAAGTTCAATCACTAATATTAATGAGTCGATAAATGCCGTCACTGAAGTAGTGCAAAATAACAGCGCAATAGCCGAAGAATCAGCGGCAGCATCTCAAGAAATGACCAGTCAGACGATCGTACTGGAAAATTTGATTTCTCAGTTCAAACTAAAATAAATAGCATTTGGCCGGGGCGGAGTGATACTTTTCACTCTGCCCCCAGCCTATTAACCGCTGAAAATACCGCTCTTATTGAAGCGCGGGTGATGTTGGAACTAACACCAACACCATAGGTGACAGCCCCGGTATCGGCATTAAGCAAGTGGATATAAGCCGCCGCCTGGGAATCCGAACCGCTTTTCAAAGCATGCTGTTCGTAATCAAGTACTTTCATCCGTACACCGGTAATTTCCTGCATACCGCGCTTGACTGCATCAATCGGGCCGTTGCCAACCGCTTCAAAAACCTTTTCTTCACCATAATAAGTATAGTTAACATATACCTTCGTATCAAATTCTGTCTCAATTTCACTATCGGAACTAAAATCGTCAACCTTTAATTTGCGGAAGTGCAGTGGTTCCTTTTTATCCAAATAAGTTTCTTTAAAGCTTTTCATAATCTCATCGGGCGAAACCTCACCCTGCTGCTCGGAAATCTTTTGGATAACTTCAGAAAACTCCTTGTGCATGCCTTTAGGCAATTTGAAACCAAAATATGTATCAAGGACAAAAGCTACGCCGCCTTTGCCTGATTGTGAATTAATCCGCACAATCGGCTCATACTCACGGCCAATATCAACCGGGTCAATCGGAAGGTACGGCACTTGCCAAAATTCATTATTACGGTTGCGCATTGCTGTAACACCTTTATTTATCGCATCTTGATGGGAACCTGAAAAGGCGGTAAAGACCAATTCGCCGGCATAAGGGTGACGGGGATGAACCGGAATTTTACAGCAACGTTCATAAATTTCAATAATATCGTTAACGTGATTAATATTTAGCTCGGGGTCGATACCTTGCGAAAACATATTGTAAGCAAGGTTCAAAATATCGACATTTCCGGTACGTTCACCATTGCCAAATAAAGTGCCTTCAATCCGGTCGGCCCCGGCAAGAAGCGCAAGTTCCGCTGAAGCGACACCGGTCCCCCGGTCATTGTGGGGATGAACGCTCAAAATAATCGTATCGCGGTTTTCAAAACGGCGGTGCATCCATTCAATCCGGTCAGCAAAAACATTCGGCATTGTCATTTCGATTGTCGAAGGAAGATTAATAATCAAAGGGTTCTCTTTCGATGGCTGCCATTCCCTTTGCACGGCTGTACATATGTCGAGGGCAAATTCAAGCTCGGTTCCGGTAAAGCTTTCCGGAGAATATTCCAAATAAATTTTGCCGGGGAAGCTACGGGCTTTTTCTTTCACTAAACGGGTGCCTTCGACCGCAATATCGATAATTCCCTGCATATCTTTATTAAAAACAACGTCTCGCTGCAAAGTCGAAGTCGAGTTATATATATGGATAATCGCTTCGTCTAAACCTTCAATTGCTTCAAAGGTACGATTAATTAGTTCTTCGCGGCATTGTACCAAAACTTGTAATTTTACCCCCGCCGGAACTAGTTTTCTTTCAACCAATTGGCGGATGAAATCAAATTCAATCTGGCTTGCCGAAGGAAAGCCGATTTCGATTTCCGTAAAACCAAGGCCGGTCAAAAATTGAAACATTTCAATTTTTTCGGAAACCACCATTGGCTCGATAAGGGCTTGATTTCCATCCCGCAAGTCAACACTACACCATATTGGTGCCTTTTTCAGTTCATTATTTACCCATGTCCGCTCGGGGAAATTCACAATTGGGTTACGTTTATAACGTTTAAAGTTCATAATCTTGCCTTTCTAAGCTTAAATTGTGCTTTATACTTGTAATATAAAACCGCCCTGTGTGACCGGGCGGTGGTTTTAATCTATTCTCCTAAACCATTTTCGATTGCTGCTATCAGCGTTTTGAGGGCTAGTTCCTCATCTTCGCCTTCGCAGATAAATTCAATCTCATCGCCGCATTTCACACATGCCCCAAGTACACTTAGAACACTCTTTGCATTTGCTGTATTTTGTCTGAAAACAAATGTAATTATTGATTTGAATTGCATAGCTTCCTTGCATAGAATGCCTGCCGGTCTTAGATGTAGCCCAGTTGGATTTTTGATAACCACTTTTTGACTTACCATGCTAAAGCTCCTCTTTAATGTAATAAGGCTCGTAAGCCCTGCACCGATATTGTAGCACAAATATGTGTTTCCCACAAGCCCAAAAAGTGGCTTGGTAGTTATTGCGTAATCAATTTACAGCAACTCTAGACCTTCGGTCTATCGTTGACGAAGCAGGTGAAAACAAATGCCCGCTTTGCGGTCGCTTGTTTTCCTGCTGCTGTCATGTTATTGCGTAATCAATTTATAGCAACTCTAGACCTTCGGTCTATCGTTGACGAAGCAGGTGAAAACAAATGCCCGCTTTGCGGTCGCTTGTTTTCCTGCTGCTTCTATCATATCATTGTGTTTTGGATTAACTCGGCTAAGGCGATGGCATCGGCTTTTATTATGTCTTTGTCTTTACCCTCAATCATCACCCGCACTAATGGCTCTGTCCCCGAAGGCCTTATCAAAATACGGCCATCACCGGCATATTTTCTTTCCAGATTCGTAATCGCCTCTGAAATTTCGGGATAATCCATATAATTATCTTTACGATGATTGGGTACATTAGCATTAATTAATGCCTGGGGTAAAACTTCCATTACTTTGCTTAATTCTGATAATGATTTGCCGGTAGCGACAATTACCCGTAAAAGATGCAGGGCACTGACCAACCCGTCACCGGTCGTATTTTCATTCAAAAAAATAACATGGCCTGACTGTTCGCCGCCCAGTGCCGCGCCAATCTCACGCATCCGCTCCAAGACATAACGGTCGCCGACCTTTGTTTGCTCAGCTATGACCCCGTGCTTTTCACACATCTTGAAAAAGCCCAGATTACTCATCACTGTCGCAACAATTGTATCATTTTTAAGGATTCCTTGTTCTTTCATATACATTCCGACAATAGCCAAAATCTGGTCGCCATTTAAGATATCGCCATTTTCGTCAACTGCAAGCATCCGGTCGGCATCACCGTCAAAAGCCAAACCAATATGGGCATTTTCGGCAACAACCCGTGCTTGTAATTCTTCCATATGTGTCGAACCGCAATTAGCATTGATATTCGTTCCGCTAGGGTTGGTATGGATAGCAACAACTTCGGCCCCAAGCTCCTTAAGGGCTTCCACCGAAGTATAATAGCTGGATCCTTCGGCACAATCAACAACGATTTTCATCCCGCTAAGGTCAGAATGTACTTTTTGGATTGCATGATTAATATATTCTTCCCGGGCTTCAGTACGGTATTTGATTTTCCCGATACTTGCACCAACCGGCATTTTAATTTCTTTCATTCCCTGTTGGATGATTCTTTCAATTTCATCTTCTAAATCATCCGAAAGCTTAAAACCATCACCATCAAAAATCTTAACCCCGTTAAACTCCATTGTATTATGGGAAGCGGAAATAACGATTCCGGCCTCAACCTTGTATTTCCGGGTTAGATAAGCTACGGCGGGAGTGGGGATCACGCCAAGATATACCGCATTCGCACCAACGGAGCAGATGCCCGCCATCAAAGCACTTGCCAGCATGTCACTGGATATCCTTGTATCGCAGCCCACCATAATGGTAGGTTTATGGTCGTTTCCTTTCGTAAAAACCAAAGCGGCGGCCTGACCTAATTGCATCGCAAATTGCGGGGTTAAAAAATCATTTGCTATTCCGCGAATCCCATCGGTTCCAAATAATCTAGCCATTTATATCCCTTTCCTTATTCTAATTCTAAATATGCAAAAGTCACTGTAACTGTGACTGTACCTACTGTGATATTGGTACCAAGGTTGATATCTACCGGAAGTTGATAATTTCCTTCGTTCAATTGCGCTATATTACGATTTGACATCCATCTTTCAACATCTATTTCGCCGCTTAAAAATGCCGGTTGAATCAGGGTTAAATCACGTTGCAAGCCAACTAAGTTGATCGGCGGTGTCTCATCAAAATCATAGAGCATTGCTTGATAACCTTCAGGGACATTCGTTATCCGCAACTGGCTTTCACGTAAAGTTACCGTCCGGTTAGCTTCTTCTTCAATGCCAATCCTTAATATGAATAAATATTCAGACTGGTCAACTAAACGGATATTAGGCGGAAGATAGTCAGTAAGGTTAAATTCTTCAACCAAGGTTTCGATTCTATCACTTAAATCCACCTTTCCTGGCGGAATAACTATTTCTGTGATTTCGCGGATAGCATTACCTCTTCCCGCCACAAGTACTTCCGCACGGTTCATCTCAATATCACCATTAACACGGTGATCATTAGCCGGGGTCCCGGTTACGGTATAACTAATCGGGACTAGTTTTGTTTCCAGAATTGGAATGTTGATTGCCACGGTTCCCGGGCTTTTTCTAATCCGGTCACTTGAAATGATATTTCCTTCGGCATCAAATAAAACCACGTCAACGCTGGCGCCGGTGATATCATTGCTCATCCCGGTGATATCAAAAACGACACCGGCAGAAGAAACGCTTTCAATTAATGATTCCGGGCCGTCAATCGCAACAAGGTTGGGGACAACAGTAACATCAGCACTCATAAACCCTTCGGCAATTTCGCCTACAAGCTGGGGACGAATACTCAAGCGTTTATTTCCACTGTTTTCTATCTCAAGTTTTAAGATATTGGAACTGGCAAAAATATCACTTATTTCTGCCGGGCTTGCGTTATCAACTGATAAAGTAACCGCGACCGTATCCAAACTGCTGATATCCCTGATATCGGCTTTGGCAATAATGTTTTCACTACTAATTCTACTTATAACCGAGCGGGGTGCCCGGACCGTTACCCGGCTAATTATATCGGTATTTTCCAATACAATATAAACCCGGCCATCTTCATCAAGAAGGTGAGTATTATCAATCCGCACCGGGACATCAAAAAAACTAGCACTGTCAACGGGGTCATTAATATTAGTAACTATCACCCACATTACGGCAGCGAATAATAACGATGCGATTTTTATACCAATATTTTTCGTTAAGTTATATTTCATTTTATGCCCCATGTCCGCTATTGGCGGACTTTAAATCAATACTTGAAATTTTTTTCAACATTTTCTCCCAAGGCCGCCATTTACCGCTTTACCATTAACTTTAAGTTTTTTGCGGGATTTTTTGTCTTCGTCGGGTTTATCCTGAATCATATAAAGATACTTTTTAAGCCCGTCAACATCAACATTACGCTGCATTTCACCTTGATAAGCAATACTAATCCGGCCGCTTTCTTCCGAGATAATAATTGTCATCGAATCGGTTACTTCCGAAATTCCAATACCCGCCCGGTGCCTCGTGCCAAGTTCCTTACTAAGGCCGCGATTGTCGGAAAGCGGAAGATAACAGGTCGCAGATATGATCCGGTTGCCGCGGATTAGTACTGCGCCATCATGTAAAGGGGTATTGTGTTCAAAAATATTTATCAGTAATTGACTGGAAACAATTGCATCAACATCAATACCGGTTCGCTCGTAATCACTCAAATGGTCGTTTTGTTCAATGACAATTAAAGCTCCGGTTTTAACCCGCGCCATCTCAATACAGGCTTTGGCGATTTCGTTTATCGTACGGTCGGAAAACCGGCCTTCTTCCGATTTGATATTGTCAAAAGGTAACATCGACGAAATAATGTTTTTGCGGCCTAATTCCTCCAGCGCTTTCCTAAGCTCCGGCTGGATAATAACAATTATCGCTATCACCGCAACACCTATAACATTCTGGACTATCCAAAGAATCGTATTCATATTGAAAATCGCCGCGACTAAAATAAAAATGGCGATTACCACAATTCCTTTCAAAAGCGACCAGGCACGGGTTGTTTTAATCCAAACCATTATACTGTACGCTAAAAAAGAGATAAGAACTATCTCGACAATATCTGTCCACTTTATATAATAAGGAATGGTGATCAGATCATTATTTAAGATATTATCCCATAGATTGCTAAAGAACGGCATGGGGGACTCTCCTAACTAAGCGCAATTTTACTATTCACAGCTTACGCTGCTCATAGCAACGATGATGCACACAAATCGTAAAATACACGATTTGGCGCTTCACAACTCGGGATTTTGCGCAAAAGGGCGCAAAACACCTCGCGGAACACCGGCTACAAATAATTACAACACAATTCCCATTATTACCTTCCAGTGCTATTACGGCGTGACGAATGGATTCTTTTCACAGTCCGTGATGGTGCCGCCATGGTTATCTTGGGGATTGCTTTAACATAATAATAATACTCATCATCTTCGAATTGGACACTTTCAGCACGGTTGTAATCCACATGAAAAGCAAAAAACTCAACCACCTTTGCGAGGCCAATCGAAACCGCTGTCCCCAAAATCGCACCAGGGACCGAGACGGTTACATCCCAAATAAGGTCGCCAAGTAGTAGAACCATTATATTCACCAGGGAACCGGTAATCGTTGCAATAATCCAGCAATGGTCGATTGGCATTCTGCGAATCAGATAAACGACAATTATCGTTGCGGAAAAAGCCACAATCATGACCAACATCGTCCGGTTATTCATCACTCCGTCGATGACATAACGGAACCTGACTGCCATATCGTCAGCGGCCATTCCGGCAAGGACCAATACATTGCCGGTGATATAAGTAATCGAATAATATACAATAATCCCGCAAGCCACTGAAACAACTGACAAAGGAGTTGAAAGTAAGCCTAATGTCAGGGGGATTACATAGGGAATCTTAAGAATAAAACAAATCGGGGTCAATAAAATAACCAGGGTGTCTTTGGGCGAAAAACGATAATATAATAAAAACATCAGTAAAAATATCGCTAACATCACCACCGCACATTCCATCGAAACCGTATATAAGTGAGCAATAACGAAAACCCCGGCCATAATAACCGTAAAATTCGGCGGCATAAACGAACACATTAGCGCTACGACAAAAATAATCGCTAAACTATTAAGCCTTGCCATATATCCGGTCGCACCATTAACAAATAAAAGAGTGATAAAGGCCATCAGGAATTTAGCAAGGGGCTGCAGATATACCTCATATCTTCCAATGAAATTTTTGATATATTGTTTTGCTACAAGTAGGCTGGTCATGATAAGTGCCTTTCTTAATTCTCGTACATTTGGGTCAGTTTGCGCAAATTTTGATTGTAGTTCCTAATGTTTTTGCGGGCTTTGTGATAACGGTATGAATAAACTGCATATGATATACCGCAATAAACTACGACCAAAATCAAATAATACTTGAGGATTTCTTTGCCGGTTTCAATTAAATCTAATTCATATATATCCTGCATCAGGTCTTCAAAATGATAAAATAAATATACACCAAGCACGATAGCTGTTGCCATCGTCGCATAAATTACTGACTTAAGTAATTGAAGCCCTATATAATCACTGCGGAAAAAGTTGCTGATTGTAACATTCTTTTTCCCCGGACCGCGCTCATATGATGCAAGTTTCGTCATCAATATCACGCGTTCTTCATTAATCATTAAAAAACCTATGCCTTTCTATACTTGCTAACTTTGAGCCCGCTGAACTTGTTCAGGACAGGCACAAAAGTTGCCCGTGAAAAATAAATTTTTCACGTTACTCTATAAAAACCGCATTTTATCACGGTCAGAGGTTTTCTTAGCCGGTGCTTCAGGGGCCGGGGCTTCTTTTTTGTATGCACTTCCGAGAGTATTTGCCATTTCTACTTTACATTTTTCGCAATAAGTACCGGCACGAATCATTGTACCACATTTTTCACAGGCAACCCGGATTGGTGAATCTTCAGCAAACTGCAACCGCTCTTCCCTTATCCATTGGTTAATCTGATTAATTTCAACCTCGCAATCTTCAGCAACCTGATTGATGGTGGCTCCGCGTTGATCTTGGATGTACTTTTTCACTTCCTGAAATTTCTTTTCTTTTTCTTCCCGGCACTGCGGACAAATCGGCGGACCAATAACATGATTAAAAATCCTCCGGCAAACTCGACAGTTACGAACGTTCATACTCTTACCTCCATAATTATGATTTTCCGATTGACAATGCGACAAAAAAAATCTTGCTAACACCGATGAGCCGAAGTTCTTCCGCCATAGCATTAATCGTACTGCCAGTCGTATAAATGTCGTCAATAATTATTACCCTATTTAATTTTACATCATTACGTTTAATTTTGAAAGCCTTTTTCAAATAATTTTGTCTTTCTTTCAATTTCAAGTTTTTCAGCGGCGGCGTTGCCAGCACACGTTTTATCAATTTGTCATCATAAGGAATCCCTAAACGGCGGGAAACCACTTTTACCAATTCCGTTGCCTGATTGTATCCCCGGCTGCGTAAACGTTTCCGGTGAATCGGAACCGGAATTAGCAGGTCGGGGTCAAACCGCCGGATATCCTCGCCCAGCTTTTCGCTTATCTCCGCCCCAAAAAATTCCGCATATTCCCGTCTTCCTTTGTATTTAAAGCGATAAACCGCCCCGGCAATACCCTGATATTCAAACAGGGCTAACCCCCGGTCAAAATGGTGGCCCCCTCCGGCACAATCTTCGCAATATTCAGCGGTTGTTTCCAATTGCTTTCCGCATTTTAGACAAATCGGCTCACTCAAATAGGTAATCCGGGCTAAACACGGGGTACAAGCCAACCCCTCATTTAACCTATCTAACTTTGACATGGCTAACTTTTTCATAACCACTTCATCGCAAACCGGGCAACGGCGCGGAAAAAATAGGTCAAGAAACATGTCTAAGAAACCTAAACGCATGTAACTTCAATAATCCTTTCGTAAAGACTGCTGTAACGGCAGGCGGGCGAAGCATTTCCTACCATCTCAATGATGGTATCGCGCTGTCCCAAAATAGCGACAAGGCGGCGGGCCCTTGTAACTCCGGTATAAAGCAAGTTCCGGTTAAAAAGCAGGCGCGGGCCGCCAAGAAGCGGCATGATTACGGCAGGGTATTCACTACCCTGTGCTTTATGAATCGTAATCGCATAAGCAAGCTCGATTTCATCGAGTTGAGATAAAATATATGTAACGCGGCGGTTTTCATCATATTCAACCACCATCGTACCGCTTTTTTCATTAATTTCCTTAATGATTCCGGTGTCACCATTGTAAATGCCGGTACCGGAATCAATAGCAATATTGTATTTACTCAAAATTTCCCATTCGAGATTATAGTTATTTTTTATCTGCATTATTTTGTCGCCTTCACGGTAAAGGCTCTCGCCGCTTTGATATTCATTTTTCTTCTGATCCGGCGGGTTCAGATACTCTTGTAAAACCTGATTAAGTTTAATTGCGCCAAGCGGCCCTTTCCGCATCGGGGTCAAAATCTGAATATCGAGAGGTTCAGCTTCCACATATGCCGGCAATTTTTCGGTTACTAATTGAATCATATGCTTGTAAATGACATTGGTGTCATTTCTTTCAAGAAAAAAGAAATCGCGGCTTTTGTTATCAAGGACTAATTCTTCACCATGATTAATACGATGAGCATTTAAAACGATATCACTTTCTTTGGCCTGCCGAAAAATCTTTTTTAGAATAACCGTCGCAAAGATATCACTGCGGATAATATCTTTTAAGACTTGGCCGGGCCCGACACTGGGGAGTTGGTCCATATCGCCAACCAAAATTAGTCTGGTGCCATAGCTAATTGCTTTCAGCAGGGCAAGAAACAAATTTATATCTACCATTGACATTTCATCGACAATAATAACATCGGCTTCAAGGGGGTTTTCTTCATTTCTTTCAAAACGGATATTACGCATTTCATCACTGGAATCCGCATCACCGCCGGCTTTGACCTCTAATAAACGATGAATTGTTTTCGCCCCATATCCGCTTGTTTCCGTCATTCGTTTAGCCGCCCGCCCGGTCGGGGCTGCCAATAATATATCATATTTTTCACTGGCAAAAAATTTGATAATGCTATTAATCGTTGTGGTTTTGCCGGTTCCCGGGCCGCCGGATATAATTACGACACCTTGGCGCACACTTTCCTGAATAGCTTTTAATTGCAACTCGTCCGCTTCAATATCCTGATCAAATAAAATATCTTCCAATTTTTTATTAATTTTGTCCCATTCCCCTGCCCCGATATCGGGAATGCTTGAATTTAAGTCATAAAGTTTTTTGGCACATTTAAGTTCCGCATAATAAAAGAATGCTGTATATACTAATGGGTCATCATCATTTTTACGGATATATATTTTTTTGTCCATTTGCATAAATTCAAGTTGATTATTGATATATTCAGGAGAAACTTTTAGGATTTCAGAACATTTATTTAATAAAGATGAAAGCGGGAGATAGGTATGCCCGTCGAAAGAAGCGGCTTGTAAAACATACATAATTCCACTGCGGATACGAAATTCCGAATCAATATTGATTCCGGAATTTATTGCAATTTCATCTGCCTGACGAAAGCCGATCCCGGAAATATCTTCAGCTAATTGATAGGGATTTTCTTTCATAATCGCATAAAGGCGTTCGCCATATGTATTGTATATTTTCACGGCCATAGTATTAGAAATGCCGTATTTTTGCAGAAAAACAAAAGCTTCACGCATTTCTTTCTTTTCTTGCATTTGTTCGGCAATGTCACGGGCTTTCCGCTCACTAATCCCTTTGATTTCACTTAAGCGTTCCGGCTCTTCCTCAATAATCCGAAATGAATCATTCCCGAAATATTTGACAATCCGGGCGGCAAGTGCTTCCCCCAGGCCTTTTATTGCCCCCGAACCAAGGTAGCGTTCCATACTGTCGGCATCAGTCGGGGCGATTGTTCTATATGAGGAAATTTTAAGCTGGCTCCCATAAGCAGGGTGTTCGACATATTCGCCTTGCACTTCAATGTTTTCGCCTTCCTCGATACCGCCTAAACTACCGGTACACGTGATTTCTTCACCATCAGAAAAAAGCGCGAGAACAGTATAGCCGTTTTCGCTATTTTGATAAATGATATTTTCTACGTAACCGGTGATTGTTTCCATGAGACCTAAGATTTTCTTTTAGATTTATTATGTGATAACTACGGATTGTTTCGTACGAACTCTCATGTTTTGGCGGGTCAAAAGGTCATGTTTTTTCATGCAAGCATGAAACACATGACTTTTTTGATCCTAGTATCACATATTATAATTGCGTTTCATTTGCTCAAATAATTGCTGCGCCAAACCAAGTCCTTGAGTTTCTGTCGCATCAGCCGCTATCTTTTGCACGGTCATATCGCGGAAATAATCAACTATTTGAGAAGTAGACTGGTCTTTTTTGTCCGAAAATACATTAACAGATTTTTGCATTTCTTTAAAAACCATTTCCAGAAAATAGGCTTCAAACTCCTTACAGGCCGCAAGCAGTTCTTCATCGGATGAATTTGCATGGTTTTTGTTATTAAGCGAATCCTTAAGTTTTGCCGTGCTTGCACTTTCAGTTGCTTGTAAATTATTAAGTGCTGATATTGTACTAAAATCCATTTTTTATCTCCTACCGCTTCAAATTATTCGCCGTTTGCAGCATTTCATCGGAGGTTGTGATTGCTTTTGAATTCATTTCATATGCACGCTGGGCAACAATTAAGTTAACCATTTCATCGGCAACATAAACATTTGAACCTTCCAGATAATTCTGGCGGATTGTACTATTCCGTAAATTCGCATTGGTAAACTCATTAAGGGCCGGGCCGCTTGCTGCGGTCGGGGCATATACACTATTCCCTAAACGTTGTAAACCACCTACATTATTAAACTGCCATAAACCAATCTGAAATCCCAGCGGCTGCTCAACCCCTTCTTCATTTGGATACATAACTCGGCCTTGGGCATCAATAATAATCCGTGAAGAAATAAGCGAATTTGCTGCCCCGGGTAAGATAATCGGCGTTCCGGCTGTGCTTAGTACCGGCTGTCCGTCACTATTGGTGAGCATCATACTTCCGTTTGCACCAAGCGCCCAGACAAAGTCACCGTTACGGGTATATACCGTTTCCCCGTTTACACCCCTGACACCAAAGAAACCAGCTCCTTCTATTGCCATTGCTGATGATGATTGTGATGACAACATCGGGCCTTGCCCGAAAAGATTGTTAATTGAAGAAGTTCTAACCCCCAGACCGACCTGTGAACTGGTTGGCTTCGGGTCGCCGTTAGCTGTCGTCGTTGCGGTTTGTAATGTTTGATACAATAATGATTTAAACTGTGCAACTTGAGACTTATAACCGACCGTATTAACATTCGACAAATTGTTGGCGATTGTATCAACATTCGTTTGCTGAGCATTCATGCCGGTTGCGGCACTCCATAAACTTCTAACCATAAATCCCCATCCTTTCCAATTTGCTTTCATATATTTACTAAATAAGCAAGTCAGGCAATAAATATGAACAACCCCTTCAGATTTAGCCTAAGCGGCCAAGTTGATTAACTGCAATCTCTAAGCTTCCGTCAAGAGTGGTAATAACTTTTTGGTTCGCATCAAATGCCCGCTGAACCGTAATCATATTTACCATTTCGGTGACGACAGAAACATTCGCTGTTTCCAGATGCCCTGCATATATTTGCGCCGGCGCTGCTGCTTCAACAGCCCCTTCAATCGCTTCATAAAGGTTCTCACCAAAATGTCTAAGGTAATTGTAATCTTCAAAATCTGCTACTTGTATCCGGCTAACTATTACTCCGTTTTGGATAATATCACCATTTACATTTATGACTGTATCAGGAATCAAAGGGTTAATTGTAATCCGCTGGCCATCGGTACTAAGAACGAAATCGCCGTCCTGTGTCACCAGCTCACCGTTTTGATTGAGGGTAAAATTGCCGTCACGGGTATATTTTATTGACGTCTCGCCGCTTTTGTTGGTATATTCGATAGCGAAAAAACCTTTGTCGGTCAAAGCTAGGTCGTAAGTATTAGCCGTTGCTTTGATTGGGCCCTGGGAAAAATCAATATAACTTTCACCGATTTTGACACCGGGGTTGTTTCTTCCAATATATTTGGCAAGGCGGCCGTTTTCCGAAACGTCTTTAATCTTGTGCGCATACATTGCATTAAATGATTGACTGGTTGCGCCTTCTTTCTTAAAACCATTCGTATTAACATTCGCCAGATTGTTCGTCAGCACATCCATCCGGTTTTGTTGATTCATCATTCCGGTATATGCGGCGTATAAACCTTTAAGCATAAGTTACCCCCTTCGAAAAGTGAAAAGTTGCAAAATGCGATTTTTCACTTTTGGTTGTTAGCTTTCTCTGTAACCGGCTAAAAATTCGACATATTTTCCGGTCCCGACCGCTACAGCAGTCATCGGGTCTTCGGCAGTCATGGTATTAATTCCGGTCTTTTCGGAAATTAATTCCTCTAAACCATTAAGTAAACTTCCGCCACCGGTTAAAACGATACCCCGGTCGGCAATATCAGCGGCCAATTCGGGCGGTGTTTTTTCTAAGACACTGTGAATAGCTTCGATAATCTGCGCCGTTGTTTCTTTTAATGCTTCTTCGGTCTCTTCAGAAGATACTTTAACCGTTTTCGGCAAACCGGTCACTAGGTTCCGGCCCCTGACATCCATGTAATCTACTTCCGTTCTTTTAAAAGCAGAGCCAATCCGGATTTTGATATCCTCGGCTGTTCTTTCACCTATTAGAAGATTATGTTTTTTTCTCATATAACGCACTAATGCATCATCAAAGTCATCACCGGCGATTTTGATTGAGGCACTAACTACCGTCCCGCCTAAAGAAATAACCGCTACATCACTTGTTCCCCCGCCGATGTCAACAATCATGTTGCCGCAAGGTTTAGCAATATCGATTCCGGCGCCAATCGCAGCAGCAATCGGTTCTTCAATAATCGAAACTTCACGGGCCCCGGCTTGCATCGTTGCATCTTCAACAGCCTTTTTCTCTACTTCAGTAACACCGCTTGGTACACAGACCGATATCCGCGGTTTGCGGAAACTTTTGCGCCCCATCGCTTTCTGGATAAAGTACTTCATCATCTTCTCGGTCACTTCATAATTTGAGATAACACCCTGACGAAGCGGCCTAACTGCGATGATATTGCCGGGTGTCCGCCCTAACATCAAACGGGCATCTTCACCGATAGCTTTAATTTTGTCTGTATCACGGTCAAAGGCGACAACTGACGGTTCTTTTAGAACAACGCCGCGTCCCCTGATATATACTAATATACTTGCTGTACCTAAGTCGATTCCAATATCTGTAAATTGCATTTGTTTCTAACTTCCTTTCTGTGTCACAGATTCACAAATAGCTCCAAAATTGATTATAACTGATTAGAAAGGAATTTCAAAGTATTTTCACAAAAAATTAATATAAAATTTCTGGAAAGTTCTTAATAAAAAGCAAAATGCAAGGACACAAAATAGTAGCATCCTTGCTTTCTATAAATATATCGGCATATTAGGGAAATACTTTAGGGGAATTAACTTATTTCTTCTCCAAAATCTTCCGGATATAATATCCAGTATACGATTTCTTCACTTTTATAACTTCTTCCGGTGTGCCGTTAGCAATCACTGTCCCGCCCATATCACCGCCTTCAGGACCCATATCAATGATATAATCAGCGGTTTTTATCACGTCCAGATTGTGTTCAATTACTACAACTGTATTACCGCCGTTAGTAAGTTGATGAAGGATGTCAACAAGTTTATGGACATCGGCAAAATGCAGGCCGGTTGTTGGTTCGTCAAGAATATAAATCGTTTTGCCGGTACTGCGTTTTGACAGCTCGGTCGCTAACTTGACACGCTGTGCCTCACCGCCGGAAAGAGTCGTCGCCGGCTGACCCATCTTGATATAAGAAAGCCCGACTTGGTGAAGAGTTTCTATTTTACGGCGTATCGAAGGCACATTTTCAAAAAAAGTATTTGCTTCTTCGATTGTCATATCGAGGATATCATAAATATTCTTATCTTTGTATCTGACATCAAGAGTTTCCCGGTTGTAACGCTTCCCGTTACAAACTTCGCAAGGTACATAGACATCGGGTAAAAAGTGCATCTCAATCTTGATAATCCCATCACCGGAACAGGCTTCACAACGTCCGCCCTTAACATTAAAACTAAAACGGCCCTTTTTGTAACCTTTCATTTTCGCATCCGGTGTTGCGGCAAATAAGTCACGGATATGGTCAAAAACACCGGTATAAGTCGCCGGATTGGAACGTGGCGTACGGCCGATTGGTGATTGGTCGATATCAATTACTTTGTCAAGTTGCTCAAAACCGATTACTTCATGATGTTTTCCGGCGATAGTGCGGGCGCGGTTAAGCTCTTTTGCTAACCGTTTATAAAGAATCTCATTAATTAATGAACTCTTGCCGGAACCGGAAACGCCGGTAACACAGGTTAAAATACCAAGCGGAATTTCGACATTAATGTTTTTCAGATTATTTTCAGCGCCGCCGGTGACTTTAAGAAATCCGGTTGGTTTACGACGTTTCTTAGGAATCGGAATCGCCATTTTCCCGCTAAGATATTGTCCGGTAATTGAACCAGGCGTTGCCATAATTGCGTGAATATCCCCCACCGCAACCACCTCACCGCCATGAGAACCGGCACCGGGGCCAATGTCAACAATATAATCAGCCGCCATCATCGTATCTTCATCATGCTCAACAACCAAAAGAGTATTACCCAAATCGCGGAGATTCTTCAATGTATTAAGAAGCTTGTCATTGTCCCGCTGATGGAGGCCGATACTTGGTTCGTCGAGAATATAGCAAACCCCGACAAGGCCGGAACCAATTTGGGTTGCCAGCCGGATGCGTTGAGCCTCGCCGCCGGATAAAGAAGAAGTCGCCCGGGCCAGAGTCAGGTAATTAAGGCCAACGTCAATTAAAAAACCAACCCGGGCGCGGATTTCTTTAAGTACTTGTTTGCCGATTAAGCGTTGTTGGTCGGTTAACTGCATCTCGGCAAGAAAATCATAGAGTTTCTTAATTGACATTGAGGTAATCTCAAAAATATTCCGGTTAGATATAGTCACCGCAAGTGATTCCCGTTTAAGGCGCATCCCTTTACATTCATGGCAGGGGGTAATACTCATAAAACTCTCATATTCTGCTTTCATACCCTCTGATGATGTCTCACGATAACGCCGCTCCATATTACGGATCAAGCCCTCAAAAGCTACCGGATATACGCCGCGGCCCCGCTGTCCCTGATAATGAACCTCAACCTCACGGCCCCCGGTTCCATAAACTAAGATATTTTGGATTTCTTCGGAAAGCTCGCCAAAAGGAGTGTCAAGGCTGAAACCATATGCTGCCGCGAGGGCTTGCAGCAGGGCATTGGTAAAACTACCCGGGTCGGAACTTGAGTTCCAGCCGCTCGATGAAATCGCACCGCCATTAATACTAAGCCGTTTATCGGGAATCATCAATTCGACAGAAAATTCCATTTTGTACCCAAGGCCGACACATACCGGACAAGCACCAAACGGGTTGTTAAAAGAAAAACTACGCGGTTCAATTTCATTAATACTAACACCACAGTCGTTACAAGCAAAATTTTGGCTGAAGTTCATCATCTGCGCATTTATTTTTTCACCAGATGTACTTTCGCCTTCGATAACATCAACCACCAGCAAACCATCAGCCAGCTCGACAACATTTTCTATCGAATCCGTCAGGCGTTTTTCGATTCCGCTTTTGATAATAAGACGGTCAACGATAACTTCGATATTATGTTTGATATTTTTGTCCAATTTGATATCTTCCGATAGCTCATAAAGACTTCCGTCAATTCGTACCCGTACATAACCACTGCGTTTAGCACGCTCAAAAACTTTGGTATGTTCGCCTTTCCGGCCCCGGACGACCGGGGCAAGGAGCTGCAACCTGGTACCTTCGGGTAACTCCATAATCTGGTCAACCATTTCATCAATCGTCTGGCGGCGGATTTCTTTGCCGCAGTCAGTACAATGTGGAATACCAATCCGGGCATAAAGCAAACGGAAATAATCATAAATTTCAGTGACAGTGCCAACCGTCGAACGGGGGTTACGGTTGGTTGACTTTTGGTCAATAGATATCGCCGGGGATAAACCCTCGATTTTTTCAACATTCGGTTTCTCCATTTGGCCAAGGAACTGGCGGGCATATGAAGAAAGTGATTCCATATAACGGCGTTGGCCTTCGGCATAAATGGTATCAAAAGCAAGGGACGATTTTCCCGAGCCTGATAAACCGGTTAAAACAACTAACTCATTGCGGGGGATATCCAAATCAAGGTTCTTTAGGTTGTGTTCACAGGCACCGCGGATTTTGATGTAGTCGCGGTGCTTTTCATTATTTGGTGTTTCTTGTTTTTCCATGAGGTTCTCCACATATTGATATATTTCATATATTCTTCAGTAAGTCAGGCAATAAATACTCTCCGTTGCTACGGTCTAATTGGTTCTAATTTATATTTTCTCTCTGGTAGAAGGCGACCTAAGGCAACTGCGAGTTATTTTTGCCTTCCTTGCCCAAAATCTCTAATCGTCCAAATCATGCAAATACTTCTTCAGTTCTGTCATGTGGTCGCGAAGTTCGGCCGCTCTTTCAAAATCAAGCTCGGCAGCGGCTTTTTTCATTTTTTTCTGGACTTCGGCGACTTTTTTCGTGAGTTCATCACGATTCATCGATTCGTAATCCTTATCAAATGTCAATTCTTCCGGCGGGACATCTTTTGTCACGCTAATCAGGTCACGCACAGCTTTACGGATTGATTGAGGGGTAATATCATTATCTTCATTGTATTTTTGTTGAATTGCCCGGCGGCGGTTCGTTTCATCAATCGCCATTTGCATTGAATCCGTAATGCGGTCGGCATACATGATGACATGACCATCAACGTTCCTTGCGGCCCGTCCAACCGTCTGAATCAATGATGTCCCGGAACGCAAAAACCCTTCTTTGTCCGCATCTAAAATCGCGACCAGTGAAATCTCCGGGATATCAAGACCTTCGCGGAGCAAGTTAATCCCTACAAGAACGTCAAAAACATCAAGGCGCATATCACGGATAATCTCAGCTCTTTCAAGAGTCTCAATATCAGAATGCAGGTACTTTATCCGGATTCCGACATCACGCATATAATCTGTCAAATCTTCGGCCATTCGTTTAGTTAAAGTCGTAATTAAAACTTTCTGCTTAATTGCAATCACTTTGTTTACTTCAGTAATCAAATCATCGATTTGCCCCTCAACAGGCCGGACAAAAATTTCAGGGTCAAGCAATCCGGTCGGACGAATAATTTGCTCAATGCGGAATAGCTCATGATGCTCTTCATAAACTGATGGTGTTGCTGAAACAAATAGCATTTGATTAATTCGTTCTTCAAATTCGTGGAAAGCAAGAGGACGGTTATCTTTCGCCGAAGGCAAACGGAAGCCAAAATCAACCAAGGCTGTTTTACGCGATTGATCACCGGCGTGCATCCCGCGAATCTGAGGAATCGTCATATGTGATTCATCAATAATAATCAAAAAATCATCGGGAAAGAAATCTATCAAAGTAAAGGGTGATGCCCCTTCTTCCAAACCATTTAAATGACGGGAATAATTTTCAATTCCCGAGCAAAAACCGGTTTCCCGCAACATTTCGATATCAAAATTCGTCCGCTCCGATATCCGCTGGGCTTCTAAGAGCTTGTCCTCACTCTTAAAATAACGAATCCGTTCTTCCAATTCCGCTTCAATATCCCGCAAAGCCGGCTCCATCGTCCCGGCTTCAATAACATAATGAGAAGCAGGATAAATAAAGACGTAGTCTAAAATACTCTTAACTTTGCCGGTTAAAATATCTATTTCTGATATTCTTTCTATTTCATCACCAAATAATTCCACCCTAATCGCTGTATCGCTTGCGGCGGCCAAAAAAATCTCAACCACATCACCTTGAACACGGAAAGTACCGCGCCGGAAGTCAATTTCATTACGTGTATATTGAATCTCAACCAGCTTGCGCAAAATATCATCACGCTCCCGGTTCTGACCCGGCCTAAGTGATAAGGTCAACTCACGGTAATATTCAGGGCTTCCAATCCCATAAATACAAGAAACACTAGCAACAACGATAACATCACGCCGGTCAACCAAGGAAGCGGTTGCAGAATGACGAAGCTTATCAATTTCATCATTAATCGAAGAATCTTTTGCAATATAGGTATCAGAAGAAGGCACATAAGCTTCCGGCTGGTAATAATCATAGTATGAGACAAAATACTCCACGGCATTCTCGGGAAACATTTCTTTAAATTCGCTATAAAGCTGGCCAGCCAAAGTTTTGTTGTGGGCAATCACCAAAGTCGGTTTACTCAATTCCTTGATAACATTTGCCATCGTAAAAGTCTTACCTGACCCGGTAACGCCTAATAAGGTCTGGAACTGGTTTCCTTTGCGGAAACCTGAAACCAAGGCAGCAATCGCTTCCGGCTGGTCACCGGTTGGTATAAAAGGGGCTTGTAGATTGAACTCACTCATAAAGTAGATTATAGCATAAGAAATTTTATTTGTATAGAGGTAAATCGAACTTTTGTTCGTGTGCATGATGGTTCCCTAGAAAGGAAACTCTGAAGAATATTCAACATAAATATTTTTCTTATTAAGGTTATCAAAACTTTCTGATATAAATAATATTATTTCATCCATTTCCGTTTCATTAATGTCCTCATTAGCACGAAGAAATACCGATACCGAGCCTATTTCTCCATCCGTGGTTCCTATGTTTACAATAGCATTATCAATCTTATCAAACTTACGCAAATTTGTTTTCAATTCAATTTCTTTGTTGTGTAAAAAATTACTCTCCGGAGTTCCAAGGACTGTAATCCTTATAACGTCATCATCTGGACGGTCAGACCACCAACCTATAAATATTGCTCCAAATAAAATAAAACCAACTAAAACACCAAATAGAAAAAATATTTGCTTTGAAAATTTTTTATCTTTCAAGCTTACCAAAAATGATTTTTTCATACGACTCCTCTTTCCTGACTAAATCTGCTGAATAATTTGCTTTAATGGCTATCCGTTAACGTCATTTGTAGGTCATTCTGGATAAAAGAGTTATTGTTATTGACACCGACGTCATCCTTACGGCTGTCAATACGTAAGTTCTGGGTTGGCAAAAATATGCGAAAGTAATTCGTCATCAGGGTCGGCAACAAATAATCAATGCCCATGTATACTCGATTTGACTTATACCGCAATTATTTCTTGTACAGGTACGTGTTCTGTATAGATCAACAATACAATGTTGATCATTTGGACGATGAGTTCTTTTATATTCTTTCCAGGCATTCCACGACCCCCAGCTGTGCGCAATAACACATAGTAAATTTGATGGGCTAATAGGTATGTAAACTTCATCAGTTTCAATAATAGAACTTGGTATAACTGCGCTAGTGACTGTGATAGTTTTATTTGGCTTGATAATACCGGCATTCATTAATGTCAATAATTCGTCAATATCATATCCATTCTGACAACATGAATCATTATGTAAATGTTCTTTTGATTCAGCAAAAATAGTTATTGGTTGAATAAGGACTAAACATATGATAAGTGAAATGATTTGCAATAATTTTTTATTCATTTTCATAAATCTCTCCTATCTTTCCGTACTATAAGTTAAAGTTGCTGTAAAAAACAGTGAAATACTAGAGCATTATTTGATTCCTCTTAATTAAGAATATTATCGTTCATTGCTAAATGTCAAGAGTAAAGTCTAATCATTTTTGACTTTTTTTACGAAATAGCAGATTGTACAAATGAGCATTCCTTATGTGGGGGGGTAATTGTGCAATATTACATGTTTTGTTGTATTAAAAACACGCTTGCCACTTAGCGAGGGTCTATCATTTTCATCAATAAATCAACCCCTCCAACACTTCCATCGCTTTTTCACGTTGATTATCAATACCGTCTTCATAATACGCTTCGCGGTCTAAAGCGATTTCGATATCGGGGATAATTCCGGTATCGCCAATATCACGGCCAAGGGGGGTAAAATAGGTACTTACAGTCAGCTTAACAGCAGTATTGTCGGACATATTGATGATTCTCTGAACGGCTGCTTTGCCAAATGTCGCCTGGCCAATGACTGTGCCTTTATCATGGTCTTGAATCGCCCCCGCCAGAATTTCCGCAGCGCTGGCAGTAAATTCATTTACTAATACAACTAAATGAAGGCCTAATTCATTCCGCCCGTCACAAGCATATTCAGTCCGGTTGCCCTGACGGTCTTCGGTGTAAACAATCAAACCTTTCGGAAGAATCTGACGGGCAATCGCTGTCACGGAATTGATATTGCCGCCGGGGTTTGAACGCAGGTCAAGAATAAGGCCGCGGATACCAAGCTCTTTTAAATCACTTAATGCCTCTGTAAAATGGCCAATCGTCACATTATCAAATTCCGAGATATAAATATAACCAATATTTTCATCTTCTGTAATGCCATAATCAACCGTTCTTTTATCCACTCTTCTGCGGACTAACTCAATCGTAATATAGTCAGATGCACTCTCCCGGTAAATTGTCAGGTTTACAATCGTATTTTCCTGGCCGCGGACAAGGCCGACTACTTCACTTGATGTAAAGGAAGTCACATCTACATCATCTACTTTAACAATAAAATCACCTTCTCGAAGGTCTGATTCCGATGCCGAACCGCCGTCAATAATCCCGCTGATAACAGCAAGCTCTTTGTCAGTATCATAGCTGATAAGGGCACCGATACCATAAAAAATCCCTTCGATATTGGCATTGGCCCTTGCTAACTCTGCTTCGGAAAAGTATTGCGAATATGGGTCATTCAAGGAATCAACCAGGCCCCGGTACAGCCCTTCTTCCAATTGCTCATTCGTGATATTTTCGGCCCGGTAAAAATGCTCTTCGATTATCGTTTCAATTGCTTCAATTTTGTGAAAAGAACGTTCATTAAGCACCGAATCATATTCTGTCGCATCAATAATTACCGGTTTTTGATAAATATAAACCAGGACATTGTCATATAAATACTGGACCCCAAAACCGGCCGGAATAATAAATAAACAACAAATAAGGCCGCAGACAAATCCGGCGCCAAAACTTCGTTTATTCTTTCTCACTTTTTGTTCTTCCACTTTTACCTCACGAACCGAAATAACTCCACGGGCTTACATATTGGCCTTTGACCCGGACACTAAAATGAAGGTGCGGGCCGGTCGAGCGGCCGGTTGAACCAACTGCAGCAATAGTTTGCCCCCAGGTAACTTCCGCCCCTTCTGATACATGCAGCTTCGAAGCATGCATATAAAGGGTAAAAACACTATCGCCGTGGTCAATAATTATATAATTCCCCATTGTCGGTGAATAGGCGGCCGCCACTACTTTTCCATGATAAGCCGCTACGATATTTGAGCCGGTCGGGGCAGTAATATCAATCCCATTGTGAAATTGAGGTACTCCCAAAATCGGATGGATACGATTACCATAATCATCAGAGATTCTTCGCGAAGAAGGAACCGGCCAGGCAAACAAACCACCATCGTATCTGCGCCTGTTTTCCTCT
This sequence comes from Lachnospiraceae bacterium, assembly GCA_009780115.1. Classification (GTDB taxonomy): domain Bacteria; phylum Bacillota; class Clostridia; order Lachnospirales; family Lachnospiraceae; genus UBA935. The sequence goes on along the minus strand of WRAQ01000029.1, from coordinate 8,240 downwards.
GCCAAACGGGCACGTTCATCGGCAACCGCTTTTTCTAATGCTCTGATGACATCACTTTGGGCAGCTATTTCCGCTTCATATTCGCGGATAGCTCCTTCCTGTAAGGCAATATCGCCCCTAATCGCTTCAATTTCTCTTCCTTTTTCATCGATTAATTGATTTAACGCTTCTCTTTCCGCTTCAACCGCTTCTTTAGCCTCATCAAGAAATTCTTTTTCTGCTTCCAGGATTTCTTTGCACAAAGCTACATAATTCGTGGTAGCGATAAACTCATCTAATTTGATTTCATCGTACTTCGATAATGCTTCGATATAATCAACCCGGTTCAGCATATCGGAAAGGCTTTCCGCACCAAAGAGCATTGTCAAATAATATACTTCACCCTGTTCATAATTGAATTTGACCCGCTCTTTCATTCCGGCATATTGAGCGTTCTGAACTTCAATAGCATAACTTAGTTCAAGAGTTTTTTCGATGATTTCATCTTCTTTTTCAACAATCAAACCTAAAAGCTCAACTATATTTTGCTCAATTACTGCTAAATTACTATCCAATTCTTCAATATATCTGGCAAGGTCATTTCTTGCATTAGTTAAATTCTGCTTAATCTTTTCAACATTGGAAAGAGTATTCTGCAATTTCCTTCTTTCATCGCGGTTATTTGCAATTTCACTTTCCATTGACCTGATTTTGTCGTTCGTCCAGCCATACGACTCTTGCGAGCCGCTATTTGAAAATACCGTGATAAATATAGTAACGATAACTGTTATAAGAAAAATTTTTTTCATAAGTAAACCTATCAAGAAGAATGGCGCCCTATAGCCATTCTTCCCAAACGAAGCTTTAGATTTTGTTTGTTTGCGTTCCAATGGACACAAACTTAGAAAATCTCTTCGTTTTTAAACCCTAAGATGTTTTCTAACCGTCGTAACACTGCCGATTAAACCAATCCCTGCCCCCATCGCAAATGAAACCGGGACTAAAGTTTGGAAAAGTAACTCCACCGGAAGAAAATTGAAGATTGAAGCAACTGCCGTAAAGTCCCTAATAATAAACTCAACCACTGTTTCATAAAGGAAATAAACCAATACTAAAGGGGTTATCGCACCAATAATACCAATTAGTATCCCTTCAATAACAAAAGGCGAGCGGACGAAAAAGTCAGTTGCGCCAATATATTTCATAATATTTATTTCCTCGCGCCTAACGGATATACCGATTGTGACCGTATTGCTGATAAGGAAAATAGAAACAAGCAATAAAATACCGATAATCCCTACTGTCGCATAAGCAACTAGCGAATTAACACCGCTTAATACATCCGCCAGAATATTTGAGCGGTTAATTTTGCGGATTTCGGTAATTGATTCCAAATATGATATCAATGTATGCTGGGTCGAAACATCATTGATATAAACTTCATGATTCATCGAATCTTGCAATGGGTTATCATCGCCATATATCGCGGCGTGTTCGCCCAGAATAATCTTAAAATCCTCCCAGGCCTCTTCCCCTGAAATAAATTCAACCCGGGAAACTTCCGTCCGGCGTGATATCATGGTGCCAATTTCATTAATCCGGTGTTCAGAAGTACCCTCTTCATAAAAAACCGTAATATGGATATCTTCCTGGGTTGCCCTTACAACATTTTGAAAATTCATCAAAACGGCATAAAATATTCCAAAAAGGAATAAGCAGGAACCGATTGTTGCTATTGAAGCTAAGGAAAATAGTTTGTTGCGGCCAATGTTTTTGATACCTTGCCGCAGAGTATAGAATAATGTACTAATCCTCATCTAAATACATCCCCCTCTCTTCATCACTGACAATTACACCACGCTTCATTGTGACGACCCGCTTCTGCATTGCATTGACTATCTCTCGGTTATGGGTAACAATAATGACCGTCGTGCCGTTTTCGTTAATCTGCTCCATCAGCTTCATAATATCCCAGGAATTTTTCGGGTCAAGATTTCCAGTCGGCTCGTCCGCAAGAAGAATCGACGGACGGTTAACCAAAGCCCTTGCTAAAGCAACCCGCTGCTGCTCACCGCCGGAGAGCTGGCGGGGTTTGGCTTTGTATTTGCCGGCAAGGCCGACAGTTGCAAGGATACTAGGTACATTGCGCCTTATCTCTTTTCCGGAAACTTGGATAACCCGCTGCGCAAATGCAACATTGTCATAAACCGTCAATTCCTTAAGCAAACGGAAATCCTGGAATACAATACCAATATTGCGGCGGAACTTCGGAATTTTGCGATGTTTAATCCGCCCAAGGTCATAACCCATTACATTAATATAACCGCTTGTTGCTACTAATTCCCTTAAAAGCAAGCGAATTAAAGTCGATTTCCCGGAGCCGGAATCACCAACAATAAATACAAATTCGCCGCGTTTGATTTTCAAGTCTACACCATCAAGAGCAGGTGCGCCGGCTGAATAAGCTTTGATGACGTTCTCCAGAGTAATGATTTCATCATCTTCAAATTGCCTTTTTCGCCGTCTACGTGATTCGTTTCTCATATCTTAAGTACCTTTCAACAACTTTTTAGAAATATTAATAATCATAATTTTCCATATAACGCATATATTTGACCACCATTAAAGCGATACGGAAAGTAATTGCATCTTCGAAATACCGCAAATCAAGGCCGGTATTTTTTTCTAATTTGTCCAAACGATAGACAAGAGTATTACGATGGATAAATAATTGGCGGGAAGTTTCGGAAACATTGAGACTGTTTTCGAAAAATTTCGATATCGTCGCTAAAGTTTCATTATCAAAATCGTCGGGATTTTTTCCATCGAAAATTTCACGGATAAATATTTTGCATAAAGGTATCGGCAACTGATAAATAAGGCGGCCAATCCCCAACTGGCTATAGGCAATGATACTGCGGTCATCAAAGAATATCTTGCCGACATCCATCGCCATCTTTGCTTCTTTATAGGAACGGCTGACTTCCTTTATTTCGCTAATAACAGTTCCGTATGAAATTAATACACCGGTGAAGCCTTCTTTTTTAAGATAAATTTCCAAAGCCCGTGTGCTTTTGTCGATATCTTTCTGCTGATCACCATCACTTAAATCTTTGATAACAATAACATTGCTTTCTTCCACAGCGGTAACAAAATCGCGGTTATCATTAGCATAGAATGTACGGATACCCTCCAACGCATTATCATCATGGGTATTTTTGGTTTCAACTACTAAAACGACACGCTTTACTTCGGTTTGGATATGCAATTTTTTCGAACGGCTATAGATATCAATCAACAAAAGATTATCAAGTAAGAGGTTTTTGATAAAGTTGTCCTTATCAAAGCGCTCTTTGTAGGCAATTAAAAGATTTTGGATTTGGAATGAAGCTAATTTCCCGATTGTATAAACATCTTCGCCAACGCCATTAACCAAAAGTATGTATTCAACCTGTGAATCCTCATATATTTTGAAATATTGATAACCTTGAATCTCTTGTGAATCAGCCATTGAGCGGGCAAATTCAAACGCCTCAACCGCACATTCATTCATCTTACCGCCGCTTGAGGCAACTTCCTTGCCTTCGTTGTCCATTAAACAAAAATCTACTCTTGCGATGCTTTTTAGTCCTTCGAGGGTACTTTGCAGGATTTGATTAGAAATCATTTTTTATCCTCTTAATAATTAATGTAAAGTAATATTTACCTGGCAAATTCATTTGTCTTTGTACCATCTTAATACAATCATGATAAAAAATCCAGCTTTTTAGCAAAACTAATGTGATTTTTTTGTGAATTTTGCCCAAAAAAATGTTTTTTAATAAAAAGGGGTATAGAATTAAGATATAATTGCCGATATAAGATATAGGCGGATTGACGTTACTGTTTGAAAACAGCAACAATAATGTACACAAATCGCAAAATCGATTGGCTGTTTGGATAATTGAGATAGTGGCTAGTGATTAGATAAAATCTATGGAGGTGAAACATGAATATACCTGCATTATCAATGAATATGGCTCAAATAGATGTCGGCAATAAAGTCGGAATCGCAATGCTTAGCAAATCACTGGATATGGCTGAAGAAACCGGGGCAGCGATGATTCAGATGATGGATCAGTCAATGGAGCTTTCAGTCAACCCTCATTTAGGGGGAAGTATTGATTTGTCCATTTAATATATTTATTTTATTTGCTTTCAAAAGATTACCGACAGCACGCTTAAAATCGTTTTTGGACATATTAAAAGCAGTACGGATTTGGTCGGGAGTGGCGGTTTTATCAGAGAAAGGCAGAGTACCGCCATATTCGTTTGTAATAATCAAGAGAATCCGTTCGGCATTCTCATCTATTTTCAAGTAAGCTTTTTCGCGGATAGCAAGGTCGATTTTTCCATCAGGTTTGATAGCAGAAATACGGGCGGTAACAATATCGCCAACTTTTAACTCGCTGTAAATTTCTTTTGCCGGGATAAGGGCTGAATATTTGTCATCAATTGCGACGAAAGCCCCGAAGTTTTGGCTAATCTCATAGATTTCACCGGTAACATTTGCATTTGGAAGATAAGGCGAATTAGTAGCAAGATAAGGATAAAGTTTCATCGTCGCACACAAACGGTCACTTTTATCAATATACAAAGCAACATTAATGTTTTCGCCGCTATTGATTTTGCGGGTTTGCTCACGGAAAGGCAGAAAAAGGTCTTTTTCCAAACCCCAGTCAAGAAAAGCACCAATTCCGGAAGTTTCAACAATACGCAAACGAGCTACTTTACCAATAGTAATAAGTGGCTCATTAGTCGTTGCAATCAAACGGTCTTGCGAATCACGGTAAATAAAAACCGCAAGTAAATCACCAATTTTGATATTCTCCGGCTTCTGTTTAATCGGAAGCATAACCCGCTCATCAGGATCTTTAGGATTTTCTGAAGCAAGATAAAGGCCAAATTCAACTTCTTTAACTACTTTAAGGGTTTGTTTTTCACCTAGTTTTAACATTAGATTCTCCGTGTCATTTCAGCTACACAATAAGGATTTCCGTCCGTATCTTGTAATGAAATTATTTCTGTATTCGCTGCTTTAATTAGTTTCGGGTACATTATATCACCTAATACTGCCGATTTCCGGTACTCAGCCCGAAGCTGGCTAATTTCGGCCGTAACGTTAGAATCAGCAAGCAAATCCATTGCAATACTGATATATTGCCCATTATTAACATGATTATTGGTATCAAGATGATGGGGTTTAACCTCAATCGGGGACAACATAGTACCATCGCCGGGGACGGCGATTTTACGATCCGCATAATCCATCGGCAGTTTTTCCGCTAATTGATAGCCGTTAATCATTTCCGCGGTTGGTTTAGCCGGACGGCCCTTTTTTGTATCAAGCAGGGTCCAAATGGAATTTGCACAAGCTAATTGCTCACTTTCTTCGGTTGTCATCAAAAAATTCCGATAACCGATAACGCTGCGAAATTCATATGGTGCTGTCCCGACAATGATATTTTCGCACAATTCAGGATAACGAAAGACAACAATTTGCCATGCCGATAATACCCAAAGCAGGTCTTGCTTGATAAGATATTGATAACCAAGGCCAAGGTCTTCCGAATGAAAGGTCGAACAATCCTGGAAATAATTCAATAATGAAATAAGTGATAATTTACCATTTTTATCGATTTCACTGTAACGAATCCGGTTCTTATATGTATACATTAGCTACTCCTATTTTTTGTCGCTTAGAATTTTGCAAATCAATGCACAAAATTCTTTTTGGGTCTCTTTCAAGGCCTTTACATTTTCAAAATAATAATCATATGCATATTTTTCAACATCATCATCAGAACAATTGCCCCAACTTTTATTCTCTTCTCTTCTTATTAATAAAGTAACACATGGTATTTTAACCCGCGCTTTGAACTTATCAATTTCGGCCGCTTCCCGAATATGGGCAAAGAAAATTTCGGCCGAACTATCAATAAATTTCTCATACTCATCCACCAAATATTCGGTAGGCAAGTCATTAAAGTCAATAAATGTTTTTTTCAAATCCGCAAGAAATTTCCGCGAAACCTCATCTTTTTCGCCATCCCAGCCATAATTCCTTGCAATGTCTTTGATTGGGGTAATTGATGATACATTAATAGTTTCAAAATGAGTTGAGATGTAATCACATAAAGTATCTTTGCCGGCGCCGCCAACACCGTTTATGATAATCGTTAGTTTTGGTTTTAATTTGTCCATAGGGTTATTATATCCCTAATAAAATAAATTGGCAATATCACTTTGACATATATACCAAGCTGATGTAATAACCAACAAAATTTTGCTTTCACCTGACGGATTGCACCCTTTCGGCTAGTTCACCCCTCTGGCTAACCTTACGAACTCACCTATCTTTTCCGCATCTTTCACACCGTCTGTTTCAACACCGCCGCTTACATCCACACAAAACGGGGACAAAAGTGTCATCGCTCCGGTAACATTAGCAATCGTAAGCCCGCCGGCCAAAAAATAAGGCAAGCCGGCAAAACCTTTTAAGGCATTCCAATCAAAAACCTTTCCCGTACCCCCGCGCTGTTCTGATAACGTATCAAATAGAAGATAATCCGGCGCGGCCGGCAGAGGCGGTAATTTGCTGCTTATGCCAATCGCTTTTATAACCGGGCAATTGCAGCAATCTTTAAGCCGTGCGATATATCCGGCATCCTCATCGCCATGCAATTGAACCAGCTCGATTATGCCATCTTTATATAAATCAACAACAACTTCAACTTCCTCATTAACAAAAACACCCACGGCTTTAATCCGGTTGTCAAGATGTTCTTTTAACATTGATGCCTTGCACTTATCAACTTGGCGGCGGCTTTTAGCGAATACAAATCCAATATAATCCGGCAAAGTATTATTGACAGCGATTATATCTTCCAGCCGGCTCAAACCACAAATTTTAACCCTACTCATTTTTATACCCATGTCCGCTTTCGGCGGACTCAATAATCAAAACCTGAACTACGTTCAGGCGTTGAAAATGTTTTTCTTTCAACCTTCCCCCCACCGGCAAACTTCATACTCGCCAACACCGCCTTTTTATCCGCCGCACGCATTAAAGTCTCACCAATCAGGGCCGCATCCGCACCGGTTTCCCGCAATTTCACAATGTCCCCTTGAGTGCTTAGCCCGCTCTCTGAAACAAATAACACATCAGGCGGCACTAATGACCGCAGACGTTCGCTTAGGGTTATATCTACCGTAAATGTTTTGAGGTTCCGGTTATTAACGCCGATAATCCTTGCGCCGGCAGACAGTGCCATCTTGACTTCCTCTTCGCTATGAGTTTCCACAAGCGCAGAAAGTCCCAGACCGTGAGCAATTGTAATATAATCGGCAAGGGTATCTTGATTTAATATAGAACAAATTAGTAAAACTGCACTTGCACCAAGTAGTTTAGCTTCATAAATCATATAACTGTCAACAGTAAAATCTTTACGAAGCAGGGGAATGGATACTACATCAGCGATTTCGCGCAAATATTGGTCACTGCCCATAAAATAAAACGGCTCAGTCAAAACAGAAATCGCCGCAGCGCCCGCCGCTTCATATTCTTTCGCAATATCAAGATAAGGGAATTTCTCTGCAATTATCCCTTTAGACGGAGATGCTTTCTTAATTTCACAGATGAAAGCTATATCTTCTGATTTAAGCGCTTTTTCAAAAGGAAAAGTAAAAGGAGAATCGTTTGCAGCATCAGAATTTACTATTTCAATGATTTTATCTAATGGCAGAACTTTTTTTTGCGTTTCAATACGTTCCTTTGTGCGCTGGGCTATTTCTTGTAAAATGTTCAGTTTCATATTATTGCTCCTCATAATATTGAAGAATTTATTTACCTTTCATTTGAACAGCGGACAAAATCATCCAGTTTCTGCATCGCTTTACCGCTGTCGATAACGTCTTTAGCGATTTTTACTGCTGCCTCAATTGATTCATATTTACCCGTGATAAACATAGCCGCCGCTGCATTAAGAATAGCTGCATCCCTTTTAGCACCTTTTTCACCGCGCAAAAGTGCCCTTAATATTTCAGCATTTTCGGCCGGGGTCCCGCCTTCTAAATCTTCTTGATTACAGCGGCTAAAACCAAATTGCTCCGGCGTGATGGTATACGAGCGTACCCAACCATCTTTTACCTCGCATACAAATGTAGGGGCAGAAAGTGAAATTTCATCCAAGCCGTCTTCACCATGAACTACCATTGCGTTT
>WRAQ01000028.1 GCA_009780115.1 Lachnospiraceae bacterium | reverse complement strand
TGTTCAGACGTCACTATTCCGCGAGGTGTTTTGCGCGTATTTTGCGCAAAATCCCGAGTTGTGATAGCGCCAAATCGCGTTTTTGCGATTTGTGTGCACATTTGTTGCTGTTTACGGCTTGCCCTGAACAGTAACAAAATCGAGCGGATTGCTGAACTATTAGAAAATTTGCGTTGACAGCAGCAAACTAGTAAGCTATAATGAACTTCGTATCCGTCCAGGGGATTCATACAGCGGCAGTATGACGGTCTCCAAAACCGTTCACGGGGGTTCGAATCCCTCATCCCCTGCTTTAAGGCACTTTAATATCCTCAAAACTCTCTAAAATGCAGCCATTATTTTTAATTGCTGCCTCCAGCCAGTCTTTACAATTACTCTTTCCGCTCATCGAAACCATTTTAATTGATATTTTTTTACCCGCCGGTAAATATTCCAAAATTGCGTTAAAAGGCGGCGGTGGATTGCCCGCCCAAATGGGCGAAAGCAAAATAAGACGATTGTAAATAGCGAGATTTGCATCAAGTGGTTGTATCGGCCATGCTTTTTTCCTTATCGAAGCGACAATTCCAAGGGTATATGCTTTTAATTTGCCGGGATATTTGAAGTCTTTAATCTCAATAATGTCAGCAGCTTCTGCGGCAGCAAGTTCACCTGCTATAATTCTTGTTTTACCGCTATAAGAATAAAACACTACCGCTGTATCAGGTGTATATGGATTTTCAATAAATGTTTTTATTGCTTGTTTTGCAATTAGCCGGGTAGATACAGCATCAAACCCGGCACTTACTAAACCTCCGGCAATCGGTACCGCTTTTACCAGATTAATTACACCTTTTTCCCCAAATTTAGTGAATAATCTCATTCCAACCTTTGTATTAATATCAATAAGAACTTTCCCCGGTAATTTTTTAAGTGCATTTAAGGCGGCCCTATTACTTGCTTTTATTCCAACTCGTTTGACAATATCAGCCGCCGCATTTCCTGTTAAACATAAATAAACCATTGTTTGAACAGCATCGTCATGCGGATTGTACCCCCCTAAATATGCAATCGCCGCAATCATCCGCATATGTATATAAAGAACACTGGCAATGTTAACCGGAATGGCAACAGGAAGAGTAAGCAACCCGCCTAACCCCGTTATAAAACCAGATGTCCCGCATTTAAGAATTTGATTTGCAACCATTTTATTTGCTGCGAGTTGGGGAGTATCATATTTTGAACTATATTCGTTGGCAAATTCTATTACACCTTTGCTTGTGGGTAAACCATTTAATGCCTTTTCATAACAAACAGAAAGGGCTTTTTGCATTTGTTCCGCTGTAATAAGGTTTTTTTCTTTCATAACCATCACACCTCATCCCTCAATAAATATTGACTTAACCGTTCAAATTTATATTCAATCCGCTTACGGAGCATACCATCGTCAATGCCAAGGGCAAATCGCATCTGCGCCAACATCATCTCTACATCAGCGATTTCATCCAATACATTCTCAAGCATTCCCGGCTGTGGTGTCCGGTTCACATATTTTTGCAGCGCAACAATCAATTCCGCGCACTCTTCTATTGTCTGTCCGGCTTGGGCGTTCATGCCCCACCGGTCAAGACAAGTCTGCATTATTTTCACTTCATTTTCGGAAAACTGTACTTTCATTCGCTATCACCTTACCTGAAGTTTAACTGTGATTAATGCAAAAGTCAACAATATATGCGATTATGTCGTTGCACGGCTTGACGTATAAGTATAAATGACTCTATCATTAAAAAAGGAATATGCCCAGGAATAATCTAATTTATTTACGACAATAAAGGCCAATAAATATACTTTTCACCTTGACAAAAGCGAACTGACGTTCTATAATTAGCTTATGATTAACTTAACCAATCAACAAGCACGTCAGTTTTTGCTTTTAAAACAGGGTTTAATCGGCGAGTACAAGTTCGTTAATAAGCAAGGGGCGTTTGACTATGTCAGGCAAGCAGGCTGCCTACAGTTCGACCCGGTTGATTTATGCGGCAAAAATGCCGAAATCACTTTACAGTCACGGATTAAAGGCTTTACCAAAAAGATGTTTTTTGAACTGCTTTATCAGGACCGGTTGCTTTTTGATTATCTTGACAAACAACTTGCTATTATTCCGACCGCCGACTGGCCATACTTTGAACGTTTCCGCCTTACTGCCTATCATAGCGGGCTGCGCTTTGACGGGCTCAAGGCCCTCGAAAATGAGGCAAAAGCTTATATTGCAGAAAATGGGCCGGTCAGTTCCGACGACCTTCCGCTTGCGGGGGAAATCCATTGGCAGTCCGCTATCCATTGGAGCGGCAATTGGCATGGCTTGACTAAAGCTTCGCGGGCAGTACTTGAGCAGCTTTACTCAACCGGTGAGCTGATTATCCACCGGCGCAAAGGCTCACGGAAATATTATGATTTAGCAGAAAAGTATATCCCTGCCGAAATACTAAACGCCCCCGACCCGATCACTAATGATTTTGAACACTTTAAATGGCGGATATTACGGCGCATCGGCGCGATTGGATTATTATGGAACCGTCCGTCTGATGCCTGGTTAAATATCAGAGGTTTGGATACGGCAAACCGCAATATGGTTTTTGAAGTTTTAGTAAGTGAGAATAAAATAACACCTGTTATTATTGATGGCCACCGGAACCCATTTTATTTTCGTACCGAAGATATGCCCCTGATTGAAGCGGTGCTAAATGGCGCTGTATCAACAAATGTAAAACCTCGCTGTGAATTAATTGCTGTCCTTGACCCATTTATGTGGGACCGGAAATTGATTAAAGCTTTGTTTGGTTTTGAATTTGCCTGGGAAATCTATACCCCGCCGGCTAAGCGCAAATATGGTGCTTATGTCCTGCCGCTTTTATATGGTGAGCGTTTTATCGGGCGTGTTGAAGTAGTCTGCGACCGGAAAGCGGGAATCATGACCGTGAAAAATATCTGGTATGAAGAGGGCGTGAAACCGACGAAGAAATTGCAAGGGGTTGTTGATGGCTGTTTGAAACGGTTTGCGAAGTTTAATGAGTGTATTGATACTATTCACGGTCACCTTAATTAGTCGTGAGTGGCATTCTGACTTTACAAGAAAAACCGTTGGAAAACGTCGTTACTAGGTTTCGTATTAAAGAAACCGTATGTAACGTGACGTTTTACTGCGAGTGAAAACGTGTTTTTCGGTAAAGTGCAGAGATGTCACACACGAACGTAACTGATTGTGAGTAATAACAGGGGTATTATATCAAGTCTATCGCATCCCTAACCGACTTAACCCCAATCAGCTTCATCCCCTTTAAATCTTTCATTTCATCACCACAAGCCTTAATACATACCTCCGGTAAAATACAAGTCGTAAAACCCAGCTTAGCGGCTTCTTTTACCCGCAGAGCCGGCATACTTACCGAACGGACTTCACCACTCAAACCAACTTCGCCGAAAACGATTATCTTATCATCAACCACCCGGTTTTTGAAGCTTGATGCAATCGCCATTACAATCCCGAGATCAAGCGCCGGTTCGGCTATCTTCAGGCCACCGGCCAGATTAACATAAGCATCACATGATGCCATTTGCAAACCTAAACGTTTTTCCAATACCGCCATCAAAAGATTTACCCGGTTAAAGTCAGTACCGGTTGCCTGCCGCCTTGGCATTCCGAAATTACTTTGATAAACCAAAGCCTGAATCTCTATCAAAATCGGCCTGGTGCCTTCCATAAGACACGCAACTACCGAACCGCTGGCCCCTTGCGGTTTTCCGGAAAGCATGTATTCAGAAGGGTTCGGCACTTCAACCAAACCAATACTTTGCATTTCAAAAACACCGATTTCATTAGTAGAACCAAAACGATTCTTGACACCCCGTAAAATCCGGTAGGCGGCGTGGCGGTCGCCCTCGAAATAAAGTACTGTATCAACCATATGCTCAAGCACCCGCGGCCCGGCAACGGTCCCCTCCTTGGTGACATGCCCGACGATAAAGATCGTAATCCCCAGCCCTTTTGCTAATTGCAAAAGCAGGGCTGTTGATTCCCGTACTTGCGAAACGCTGCCCGGCGCCGATGTTACATCTTCACAATACATTGTTTGAATTGAATCGATTACAACGATATGCGGTTTCGTTTTGCGCATAATTTCTTCAATAATACTTAGATTGGTTTCACATAGGATTTTTAAGGATTCCGCAAATTGACCAACACGGTCGGCACGAATTTTTATTTGCCTAAGCGACTCTTCACCTGATATGTACAAAACATCTTTGACCTCATTAGTCAATCGTTGACAGACCTGCAATAATAGGGTTGATTTACCTATTCCAGGATCACCGCCAACGAGGATTAATGAACCGGGGACAAGCCCCCCGCCCAGGACACGGTCAAGCTCTTCAATCCTTGTTTTAACCCGCTCCTCATTTTCAATTGCCACTTCTGACAGCGCTGTCGGTTTGCCCGAATTTACTAAAGCGGCATTATTGCTTCTTGCGGAGGTATTTTTCCCTTTTACTACCTTTTCTTCAACAAAGGTATTCCACTCTCGGCAACCGGGGCATTGCCCCAGCCATTTGCCGGATTCATTACCGCAACTTTGGCAGAAGAATATAGTATCTTTTTTCGCCATCTTTAAAATTACCTTTCCATACTTATATATCTACTAATCATAGAAATGCAAAAAAAATGAGAGTAAACAGATAATACATTTACTCTCATTATAATTTACTTTACGATTCTAACCGGAACATGGCCAGCCCCGGCGAGTTCAACCGAAAGAGTCAATTTCCCGCTAAGGTTCGTTTTCATCGTACCAATACTTTCATTAGCGATGAAAACTTCGTATTCGGTGTCTTCCGCCAGTTCAGCGGTAATCTGGGCATCTTCAGCCCCCTCGACCGTAAATGATAAACCTTCTTCCGCTTCATGAAAGTCATAAACACTGGTACCCGGGACTGATTCATAGACAAACATCCCGTTTTTTTCCAATTTGGTCATCGTCTTAAAAGTTTTCACTTTCCAGATATTTCCTCCGTACTCAAAATCATCAAGTTTTGCTTTACTTTCCAGCGTATGGTCCCCAAAACTAATCTTTCCGTCATCCCCGGCACATAATAGCTTCTTTGACATAGATTCTCCTCCATTAAGGTATAAAAATTATAATTTACTTTTTTAGTTCAAATATCACTTCGCCTTTTTGAAAACCAGCTTTTACATCGTCGCCGGCCTTTACTTTTCCGCCCAAAATTTCTTCGGCTAATTTGTCCTCAACTACGGTCTGCAAAGCCCGCTTTAATGGCCTTGCGCCCATTTTGACATCGGAATATTTTTCCACGATATGAGACTTAAGCGCCGGACTGATACTAAAACGGATATTCATCTGTTCCTTACAGCGGTTAATAATATTATCGGCAAGTAAAGTAGTTATTTGGGTCATATTATCTTTGTCCAAAGGATGAAATACCATGATTTCGTCAATCCGGTTAATAAACTCCGGTTTGAAAATCTTTTTCACTTCCTCCATGACATTTTTCTTCATTTTGTCATAATCCTGCTCTTTGTTTGAGCTGGAATTAAAGCCCAAATTCTTCGGCTGAACAATCCGCTGGGCACCGGCATTCGAAGTCATAATCAAAATCGCGTTTTTAAAGCTGACTTTGCGCCCTTTGGAATCGGTAATATGGCCGTCATCCAATACTTGCAGCAAAATATTAAAGACATCCGGATGCGCTTTTTCGATTTCGTCAAATAGTACCACGGAATAAGGGTTGCGGCGGATTTTTTCACTTAATTGCCCGCCGTCGTCAAAACCGACATATCCGGGCGGTGAACCAATCATTTTGGAAACCGAATGGCCTTCCATATATTCCGACATATCAACCCTAATCAAAGCGCTTTCATTGCCAAACATCGCTTCGGCTAAAGCTTTTGATAATTCTGTTTTGCCGACACCGGTCGGGCCGAGGAACAAAAATGAACCAATCGGGCGGTTCGGGTCTTGCAAACCAACCCGGCCGCGGCGCATTGCCCGTGAGACCGCCGAAACAGCTTCTTTTTGCCCGATAACACGTTTATGCAAAATACTTTCCAGTTTCAGCAAACGCTCGCTTTCTTTTTCCGCCAACTTTTTCACCGGAATTTTCGTCCAGATACTTGCAACTTCGGCAATAACATTTTCGTCAACTACATTTGGTTCCAGGGCGCGTTTTTTCTCAAGGCGCTCTTTTTGCTTTTCATATTTTTTAATCAGGATTTTCTGATTGGTAACAGCTTCTTTGACCTGGTCAAAATTCCCTAATTTTAAATTATTTTCGATTTGCTTATCCATTGTGACAATTTCCGCCGACAATTTTTTCATCGGTTCCGGAATGGAAGTCATCCTAAGGCGTACGGCACTTGCGGCTTCATCAATTAAATCAATTGCTTTATCCGGCAAATTGCGGTCATTGATATAACGTTCGGAAAGTAATACCGCCGCTTCAATAGCATCATCAGTAATCACCGTACGGTGGTGTTCTTCATATTTGAAGGCAATCCCTTTTAGAATACGGATAGCTTCCGCCGCATTCGGCTCATTGACATTTACCGGCTGGAAACGGCGTTCCAACGCGGCATCACGTTCAACATATTTGCGATATTCGGTAATAGTTGTCGCCCCAATCATTTGCAGTTCACCACGGGCTAATGACGGTTTCAAAATGTTCGAAGCATCAATTGCCCCTTCAGCGCCGCCGGCCCCGATAATTGTGTGCATTTCATCTAAGAATAAAATGACATTGCCGTCATCTATTACCTCTTTGATAACTTTTTTAATCCGCTCTTCAAATTCCCCGCGATATTTGCTTCCGGCGACCATCCCTGACAAGTCCAAAGTAAGGACACGCTTTTTTTCCACGGTAAAAGGGACATCACCGCTGGTAATCCGCAAAGCAAGCCCTTCAACTACCGCTGTTTTCCCCACACCTGACTCACCAATTAAACAAGGATTGTTTTTTGTCCGGCGGCTAAGGATTTGGATAACCCGTTGTATTTCCTCTTCCCGCCCGATGATTGGGTCAAGTTTGCCAGCGGCGGCTAAAGCAGTAAGGTCACGGCTATATTGGTCAAGAATCGTGCCGCCTTTTTTCTTATTTGATTTTTTGAAGAGGTCTTCTTTGTATTGGGATGCATCTTCGCCGATGGAAATCAAGGTATCGACATAAATTTTCTGAACCGAGATGTTCATTGTATTAAGGAGCCGGACTGCAACATTTTCCCCTTCTTTTATAATCGCTAATAAAAGATGCTCTGTCCCAATCTGGTCTGAATTAAAACGTTCAGCTTGCGCCCGGGCTTCTTCAATAACCTTTATTGCCCGTGGTGAATAACCATCTTTTGAGACAGTCGCAACCATTGATTCAGGGGCAATCAGTTCCCGGATCATTTCGAAGACCTTCGTTTCATCCACACCATTATCAAGTAAAACCCTGGCAGCAACGCCGCTGCCTTCTTTAAGTAACCCTAATAAAATATGTTCGGTACCGACATAACCAACCCGCATCCGGGCGGCGATTTTTTCTGATAGTGTAAAAACTTTTTTTGCTTTTTCGGTAAATTCAGAATACACTACTTTTGCCTTTCTACTCGTCAATATTCAAAAATTCAAAATCAAATTCATCATCATCGGTTAAGAAATTTTGCGTTTTCCGGGCTGGTGCCGGTTTTACCGCCGGTTTTTCATTCACCCGGGTTGATTTATCTGTTATTTCATTACGCTTTGATGTTTCTGCGGTTCTTGCTGTCATATTGGGTTTGGCTGTTGATTCCGCAGCGTTATTGGCGGCCTTCCGCTCGGGGCGGGGCCCTTTGTTTTCCCGGCGGGGTTCATCACGGCGGGATTCTTCTCGTTCCGCTGCTCTAAGCTCACCGTCTTCAGAGCGGCGGGGACGGGCATTTCCCTGCCCTTTACGATTCGGCACCGGCCCCCGGTCAGAATCTTCATTGTCATATGAACGTTCCGGGGAACGTTTGACCGGGCGATTACCGGACGGGCGGCCCTCCGCAGGGCGGCTTCCGCTCTTTTTGACCGGCCCGCCTCTGGCCCTCCCGCCTTCATCAGGGCGGAAAGAACGCAAATCCATTTCAGCATCTTCATGCAAATCGCGGATTTTGAAGATAAGAACGGTTAAAACTAAAGCTAAAACAATTATCACAACTGCCAAAATAATAATAATTGTTTTTTGCCGGTCACTTTGCTCGCCATAAAGCCTTTCATTAGTTTCGGCGACACTAATAAGTTCGAGAAATTCTTCTACTTTCCATTGTGTCCCTTGTAAACGGTCATAAAGAAAATAATCAAAACCGCCAACGTCATTCTGGACATATCTTATTTCAAAATTGAGCTGTTCATTAAGGCTGGGGCTGGTATCTGCTACACTGCTATCGTTTCCTTCATCATAATAATCATCATAACCTTCATCAAAAAAACCATCATCAGTCTCAATCAGATCGCCAACCGTTATCAAGTCCGAACGAACAAAGCCGATGATTTCGTCACCGCTGACATTAGCTGTCATTTGATACCATAACCGGCCGGAAGAATCAGTGGTTTCGCCGATTAGAACAAGGTTGGTGCCTCTTTGGATTGATGCAACCTCACCATGATTGGTAGACGGGCCGCTGCGGACCCGGACACTCGACTGACTGACTGTTGCTTCACGGTGGGGAATCGGGTCAGCTTCTCCGGCGGCACCACCATCAAGGCTGCCGGTAACTCTTCCCAAATCTGATCTAATATATCCAAAAGTATCACCCGAAACCCTGACTCTATACCAGACATTGTTCGCCGAGTCGGTGACTTCCCCTTCAATTGTAAATGAATTACCCCGGTTAACACTGCCAACTGATGCACTGCTTGTGCTTGCTTCCGCACGGACATTTACATTATCATTAGTTAAGTGAAATTCGGCGGCATAAGCGGTAATTGCCCCTGCCCATAACCCGGCGACAGCAACCGCAAGAATCAGTATTTTCCTAATTACTTTGTTCATCATTGTACTCCTTTTTGGTATCTATTACTTTGTCTATTGTTCACGTCTGAAACGTTTACTTCCTTCAGCATCATCCGTTCGCTCGGCTTTGCCAAAACCGCCCTTAATATTCGTCCTGCGGACATCCTCTTCATAAGCTTTGTGATATGCGGCTTCGCAGTTTTTGCAAGCCCGGCCGGAACGGATACTAACCCCGCAGACTTCGCAAGTTAAAAAAGTTTTTGAGTCCCTCGTGATTTCAAAACGCCCCTCTTTGACCATATTGTTAATCGCTTTTCGTGATACACCGGTTGCTTCAGAAATTTGATAAACATTTGCCCCCGGCTGTACTTCGATATAATTGCGGGCCTTGCCATAATCATCATATTCTTTGTTGCCGCAATCCTCGCATTTGAACTGCCCCAACCCTTTAAAAACCATGACCCCTTCGCATAAAGAGCAGTTGGTAGGGCGGTTTAATTCCAGTAAATTAACTAATCTCCTCATTTTTTACCCCTGTCCGCTATTGGCAGACTTGAAATCAAAACCTGAACTACATTCAGGCATTGAAAGAATTTCTTTCAACATTAGCACTCATTTTCGATTGCTTTTCCGATATCATTCCGTTTATATTTGTTGGCAAAATGTACCCATTCTGTCGCCTGATAAGCTTTCTTTCGTGCCTCATTCAAGTTTTCGCCAAGAGCTGTAACCCCAAGGACCCTTCCGCCATTTGTGACAATCGTGTCATTTAGGCTGCCGGTACCGGCATGGAAGCAAAAATAGTCATCTTTTTCGTTAAAATTTTCAAGGCCGCTGATTGGCAGGCCTTTTTCATATTGTAATGGATAACCCTGCGATGCAAGCACAACACAAACCGCAGCATTATCACTAAACTTCAAATCAATTTCAGAAAGCCGCCCATCAATACAGGCTTCCATTACTGTTACCAAATCATTTTCCAAACGTGGCAAAACCACCTGCGTTTCCGGGTCGCCGAAACGGGCATTGTACTCAAGGACCCGGGGCCCTTTAGCGGTGAGCATTAAACCGAAAAAGATGATTCCTTTAAATTCCCGGCCTTCTTCCTGCATTGCATCAACTGTTGCCTGATAAATATATTTCCGGCAAAATTCATCAACTTCATCAGTATAAAAAGGGCTTGGCGAAAAAGTGCCCATCCCGCCGGTATTCAAGCCGCTATCGCCATCTCCGGCGCGCTTGTGGTCTTGAGCCGAAGTCATTAATTTAATCGTCTTTCCGTCAACAAAGGATAATACCGATACTTCACGGCCGGTCATAAATTCTTCTATTACCAGCCGGTCCCCCGCCGTGCCGAACTGCTTTTCTTCCATAATTGCTTTAACACCGGCAGTCGCTTCGGTTATATTTTCGCAAATCAAAACACCTTTACCAAGAGCCAGCCCGTCGGCTTTCAGAACCAGCGGGAACTCGGCACTTGTTAAATATTCATAGGCTTTTTCCGCAACATCAAAAGTTTCATAAGCTGCTGTTGGAATACCGTATTTTTTCATCAAATCTTTGGCGAAACTTTTACTGCCTTCTAATAGGGCGGCCGCTTTAGTCGGGCCAAATACACGGAACCCGGCACCGGCAAGAATGTCACTCAACCCGCCAACCAACGGGTCATCAGGGCCGACGATAATAAGGTCAGGGGATAAAGCCTGCGCAATTTCCATGATTTTCGCAAAATCCATTACATCAGCCGGATAACACTCGGCAATCCCGGCGATACCGGCATTTCCGGGTGCACAATATATCTTTTCAACTTTGGGGCTCTTAACAAGCGCGGCAATTATCGCATGTTCACGGCCGCCGCCGCCGATAACTAGTATTTTCATATATTATCTGCCTTTTGCATACGGTTCGCAAGTAAATCTATCGCCTTAGGTAAAATAATCCACTCTGCTTCTTCCATTACTCTTTTTTGAAGGGTTTCCGGGGTATCATCCGGCAAAACATCCACCGCTTTTTGTAAAAATATCGGGCCGGTATCCATACCCCCGTCAACGAAATGCACCGTTGCACCGGTGATTTTGACCCCCCGTTCAAGGGCTTTTTCATGAACCGTCAAACCATAATAGCCAACCCCGCAAAAAGAAGGAATCAAAGACGGATGAATATTAATTATTTTTCCGGCGTACTTTGTCAGAATATTTTCCGGGACTTTTACCAAAAAACCGCTCGTTACAATTAAATCAGGATTCATTAATACTATTTGCTCATATAACGAACGATGAAATTCTTCGCGGTCATCAAAATCTTTCGGTGAAATACAAACCGCCGGAATGTCATATTTTTTGGCTCTTTCTAAAGCATAAGCCTGGCGGTTGTTTGAAATAACACCTGTTATTTTACTATTTCTAATTGTGCCGTTTAAGATTCCGTCAATAATGGCCTGTAAGTTGGTGCCCCCGCCGGAAACTAAGACTAAAACCCTCATCGTAGTGGGTAATACCTCACTAAGATGGCAGACTTGATTTACAGGCATAACCTATCCTCGTCTTTTTCAGCATCGCAGGAACAAATCCGGCCAACGAGATAGGCTTTTTCACCAGCCTCTTCGATTGCTTGAATGGTTTTTTCGGCATCATCTTTGTTTACTGCAAGAACCATACCTAAGCCCATATTGTAGGTATTGTACATCATCTTTTCACTTATATCGCCGGCTTCCTTAATCAACTCAAAAATCGGCGGGACCGGATAACTGTCTTTTTCAATCTCCGCCCCTGTTCCCTTAGGTAACATCCGCGGAATATTTTCATGAAAACCGCCGCCGGTAATGTGGCTGCAGCCTTTAATAATGACACCGCTGTCAGTTACACTTTTCAGGGCTTTGACATATATTTTTGTTGGCTCCATCAAGGTTTCGCCAAGCGTTCTGCCAAGGCAATCATAATATGTATTCAGGCTTTCAGCAGTCATATCAAAAATTTTACGGATGATGGAAAATCCATTACTATGGACACCTGACGAAGCAAGGCCAATAATTACATCATCCGGTTTGATATCCGCGCCGGTAATAAGGTCTTTTTCATCAACTACCCCAACCGCGAAACCGGCTAGGTCGTATTCTTCTTCCGGCATCATATCCGGGTGTTCAGCGGTTTCCCCGCCGATTAAAGCCGCCCCGGCCATCTTGCAGCCGTCGGCTATCCCTTTTACGATTTTCGCAATTTTCTCCGGAAAGTTGCGCCCGCAAGCGATATAATCAAGGAAAAACAAGGGTTCACCGCCGGCGCAGGCAATATCATTAACACACATTGCAACGCAGTCAATTCCGACTGTATCGTGTTTATCCAAGATAAAAGCAATTTTCAGCTTGGTCCCGACCCCGTCGGTACCGGAAACAAGGACCGGGTTTTCCATCTCACGGATGGCCTTTAAAGAAAAAGCCCCCGAAAAGCCGCCGAAGCCTCCAAGGACTTCGGGGCGGAGGGTGCTTTTTACATAGTCTTTCATTAATTCAACTGACTTGTATCCGGCTTCAATATCAACACCGGCAGCTTTGTAATCCATCGGGTCTAATACTCCTGACTTTTATTAATATGAAATTGTTGTTACGTAAATCTTTTCATTGAGAATATATAGCACTCTCTTTAAGCATCGCTGCCGAGCGATGCGTTTTAATAGTTTTTGTAACCAACTTCTTGCAGACGGTCGTCTTTCTTAGCAACAGCATCACGCATGTTTTTCTTGTATTCAACCAATTTCGCAAATAAAGCTTCATCAGCAACAGCAAGAATCTGAGCTGCCAGGATCCCTGCATTAAGGGCACCGTTAATCGCAACAGTTGCTACCGGGATTCCGGGAGGCATTTGAACGATTGAATGTAAGGCATCTGCCCCGCCTAAGCTGTTTGACATCGGGACACCGATAACCGGCATTGATGAAAGGGCTGCTGATACACCAGGTAAGTGAGCGGACATTCCGGCACCGGCGATGATAACTTTGGTTCCGTTTGTTTGGGCATTCTTAAAATATGTAAATAATTTCTCCGGATCACGGTGAGCCGAAATTACATTAATATTAAATTCGATTCCCATATCAGTTAAAAAATCCGCGGCTTTCGCCATTACACTCATGTCTGAGTCACTTCCCATTAGTATTCCTACTTTTGCCATTTTTTTGTTTCCTCCATTATTTTTTATATTTACTAAGTATTATTCTACAAGATTTTTTTTGCCATGGCAAGATAAAATGGTTATTAGTATTTTAAAACTACTTTTCGTTACCATTTATTTAACTCTTCACAACCGGGTAAAACAAATTGCCCGCCTGAAAAAATGGGTACTTCCGCGCCGGATTTTGTTTTTACAATTATCTCGCCAAGTTCATCATATGGAATCGTAATATCAGTGTGACAGTTAAAATATGCTTTGCTTTTATCTGTTTTGCGCATAAGGGTTATTTCATTGTCGCGGGCAACGATTTCTTTGCCGTCGGGGTTAAAAACCGCAACATCTTCAGACTTGGCATAACAAGTATCGCCAAAAGCAAAATGCGGGCCGGTTTTTTCGGCAATCAAAATGGGGAACCGGTCCGCAATATCATATTTTTTTCCGACCATATAAGCAGTAGTATTTGTCCCAATCGCAAATTCACTGACGGGCAAACTGTCATGATGAAAAAGGACATTTTCTTTAATAAATTTTTGATTCTCTTCTTTTGCTGCAAAATTGGCACAATCATAATCTGTCACCATCCCGTCTTTTACTTCGATAATCAAATCTTGATATTCCAAATTATCTAAGAAAACGCGGGTAACATGCAATGTCCCGTTGGTACCTTTAAGCTTCGGCGAGGTGAAAACCTCACCAACCGGAATGTTAACATCAGCAACACAGTTTTCAAAATTTGTCTGTCTTGCCGGGTCAGCCAACTCATTCATCGCAACTATAAGATTGGTTTTGTTGGCACCACACCCGGTAATTTGCACATACTCCGCCTGATCCAAAGTATCAATAATAGCTTGCTGAACCTTACGGTAAAGATGGTAATCAAGTGTATTTAAGGCAATCGTCTCATCAAATATCTCGGCAAAACGCGAGCCGATTTCCGGAGTCGGCAAAGCCATAATAGTATAACTGATTTCTTCGCGGGGGATAAAACGATTCGTGATATCACCTGCTTTTTTCATATATTCAACCATCAGTTTCTGCTGTTCGGAAGATGGGCGAATCGCCTCATTTTTGTAAGCCGGTGTCGGCGGTACTTCACCAAAAACCTCCAGCCTTGCCGGCCCGGCGAAATCATTTACTTCCGTTTTAATCTTCAGAAAAGCTTTTTCCATAACTGAAAGCCGGAAATCGGCTAAATTTTGGTCAAGAATCAAAGCATTATCATCTTTATGGTCAAAATCATACTGTTTATTTGCATAAGCCCCGGTATAACCAGTCCGGATAATACTCCGCCCGTCAAGAACCGAAGGGGTCATCCGCGAAAATATCGAATTTAGGCCCATAACGGCAAAATTATCGACTGCCTGCCGGATAACCCGCTCAAAACCAAGTCCATAATGAATTGACACGGTCTTTTTTTTCTTGATATCTTTGCCCATTACTTCAAATCCAATCCGATAACCTTCCGTGAAAGTATCGGCCATCAGTTTTATTTTTTCAACCGGCAGAGAATTAAGATGAGCTGCTACCTCCAACTCATTTTCCGTGATATATTCGCCAAAATAATAAAGGTAACGTAAATCAGTTAAATCACTTTCCATGATAATACGGTTGGCAAAGTCATTTTTTGTGGTAAACTGATTGACCATTTTTTCTAAAGCGGCAAATTCCAGGTTTTCGGTGACATAGTCTCTTAAGATTTTGACAATATCTTCATAAACCGGTGTTTTTCTTTCAACCTTTTCCGCACTGTCAAAAGCTTCGAAAATTTTCATGAATAATTCCAGCCGGATAACCATTTGGTCAGGGCGTTTTTCGTGGGCATACGTAATCAGGCTATGAAGTTCAGCCGATAGGAAAGAAAAAAGTTTGCCGAAATCATCGCCATAAGATTTAACTGAAAAAGCAGGGTCAGCGTAACTGCCTGCATAGTTTTCCGGCAAAATTCCGGTGTAGAGGTTTTTGTTCCGCTTACGTAATTCCGTAATATCAGCGTTATAAATTTCCCCGCTGGTTACGAAATCATATTGCTCAAAGACAGTGTTAAGAAAAGAAATAGCGCCTTTGAAATAAGCACCATATGGAGTTGTGATAGCGCCTAGTAGCGTGATTTTTTTTCTAAGGGTAAAAAAGTGATTGTTGTCCATTTTGGTCTCCTGTTTACGTGAAGCTTTAGATTTTATTTGTTTGCATTCCAATGAATGCAAATTTAGAAAATCTCTTCACGTTGTGAAGCTTTAGATTTTGTTCTTATGTCCCTGAATAAATAATAAAGCCAATCAAACCGATAGCAATCATATTTAAAGCTAAACCGATTCCGGGAAAAAGATGAAATTTCTCTTTTTCAAAAAAACCGATAACGCCAAGAATAATTCCGGTTAAGGAAAAAATGGCCGTAATAAGCATCGCGGCAGCATAACGTTCCGGGACTACACCTTTGCGCAAAAATGAAAAGTGAATAATGAGAATCAAGGTAGTTATCGAGATAACCCCCAGGACAGTTGCCATAATGCCTTTTTTGGCATTATCTTTGTTTGTGAATATATAGCCTTTTCTACTCATTTATGCTAACCCGCGAGATATATCAAGTTCTTTTAAAACAGTATTTTCGATTTACCGGCAAGCAGCTTGGCACCGCCAATGATGAGGATGACACCAACGGCTATGCCGAGAATGATGGTGACTACCCCAATTGTGATGCCGGCCGCGCCGGTGCCGCTCATAAGTTTGTAAGTTTTTTCTTCCATGCGAACCTCCTTCTAAAAAAATACCTGCATTAAGCTTGGCCTTGCCTTTCAAGCTTTAGAATTTCTTCATGCTTTAACCCCATACTGATTGTAATATTCAATGAGGGCATTGTTGATTGTGTCGTCTATATAGATTGTACCAGCAATTGGTTTGTTATACAAGTATTTGATAACTTCGTCCATATTAACAATTGCGCGTGCTTCAATATCATATTTTTGTTTTATTTCAGCAAGGGCAGATTGGCCGCCCCCACTCCCGGGGGATGCTTGGCTTCCTCTCTCCATCCGGTTAAGTGAGACGATTAAACCAGTGACAGTAACATCTGCCTGCGCTTTGAGAATGGGATAAGTCTCGGCAATAGATTGCCCCGAGGTCGTGACATCTTCGATTATGACAACCCTGTCACCATCGGATAACTTGCTGCCTAAAAGAATGCCGGTATCACCGTGGTCTTTTACTTCTTTCCTATTGGCAGCATAACGGATTTCCTTGCCATAAAGCTCACTAATCGCCATTGTCGTAGCAACCGCAAGCGGGATACCCTTATATGCCGGGCCAAAAAGCACATCAAAATCCAAGCCAAAATTTTCTTTAATTGCCCGGGCATAATATTCACCAAGCCGCTTAAGCTGACTGCCGGTGACATAAGCCCCGGCATTCATAAAGAAAGGGGATTTGCGCCCGCTCTTTAAAGTAAAATCACCGAACTTAAGGACCTTGCTTTCAATCATAAAATTAATAAATTCTTGTTTGTAACTTTCCATATATTATCCTTTCATAATGCTTTACTTTCCGTCATCGTTCCGTCAGAGATGTATTTTATTTTTATTTCAATAGCCACTTTAAACTCCTGCTTCTACCTCAAAATCCAGTGTCCCCCGCTCCATCCCATTAACAATCAATGTCACGGAATGAATGCCGGGATAATGCTTCCTTACGCTGACATCGGCAAATGAATGTTTTCGCGTATAAGCCTTTTGCGAATTTTCCTTAAAAGCTGATTCCGAGATTTGAAATATCTTTCTGCTTCTCTTCCCTCTTGCTTTCATATAATCAATTCCAAATTCAAGCCTTACCTTCATCGCTTTTTTTACCCGGACCGTAAATGTGAAAGTCAAATCATCGCCCACTATAACTTTTGGCGTTGCCACGGCAAAATCACTTACCTCTACTGAAGTAACATCATCATAACCAAAAAGGGCAAGTATATCACGGTTGCCTTTTTTTAATAAAGTCCGGCAGCCATGTTTAATAATCCAGTTTGTCAAATCACTTTCGCCATACCACTGCTTAGCGAGTTTTACAACGAAATCAGGGTTAGTTTTCGAAATATCATTAAGATTGTTCGCGACACTTTTTCGTACATATGGGGACGAGTCGGTTTTCAACTGCGTAAGGATGGGTAAAATAGGGGCTGGGTCAGCTTTCAAGCTCGGCAAAGCCTGTCCCCAGGGTAAAACCGGACGGCAACCTTCACTGGAAAGCCGGCGGACATCTTCGTTTTCATTCTTTGACCATTCAAACATTTGAGCCATCATCCGCTCTTCATGATTGATGATAAAGGGCCTTACGGCAAATTCCGACGAGCCGTATTTGGTATAATTTTCCAACGCATTTATCGATAAGTCCCAATTTTCTTCATCTTGCCCATAAACCTCTACAAAGTCCGGAAAGATGAGGCAGAAAAATCCATCGTTATTTATTTTTATTACTTCGTCAAGAATACTAAGTGCTGTCCCATAACCCTCCGGCAAAAACTTCCGCATATTTATGCAAATCTGACGTCCCCGGGCTTTTAATTCTAACTTGTCCCATGTTTCATCCATCACTGCATTAACAAATTCATCAATGGGAAAAGGGGCATAAACTGACTTTACACATGCGGCAAAATCATGAATCGTTTTGCTGTTAATTTTGTCTTTAAATAATTCTGACATAGTTTCCTCCTGCTTTTCTGCTTTGCTACCGGTTAAAAGGATAAAATTTATTAACCTTTAAATAATCGATGCTGCCCTTCTTTAGCCATTCTTCCCTAAACGAAGCTTTAGCTTTTCTTAATCGGTGTCTTTTACCGACTTAGAAAATATCTTCGTTTTTATATCCTCTATCATCTCAATCACTGCGGCCCGCGAAGCTTCCGCAAATCTCTCTTCACCAAACTCCGCATACTTTTCTTCCTGATAAGCGGCAATAATCCCCCGCGAAGAATTAATAATTGCACCAAGGCCATCGGGGTTAAAGAAATGGGCGAGGTCACTTGCTTTTCCGCCTTGCGCCCCATAACCGGGAACGAGGATAAAGACCTTCGGCATGATTTCCCTTAACCTTTTACCCTGCTCGGGGTAAGTTGCGCCAACCACCGCGCCGATATAACCATAGCCATATTGACCGACATGGTCAATGCCCCACTCGACAACTTTTTCGGCAACCAGTTCATAAAGCGGCCTTTCTTCAACTAGCTTGTCTTGAAATTCACCACTCGAAGGGTTCGAAGTTTTCACGAGGATAAAAAGGCCCTTGTTTTCTTCTTTCGCTATCGCAACGAAAGGTTTAATTCCGTCAGAACCAAGATATGGGTTCACCGTAATAAAATCTTCCTGAAAGGGGTAAAAGTAATTATTACCCACTTTTACCTTGCCGAGATGGCCGATGGCATAAGCTTCCGAGGTGGAACCAATATCACCGCGCTTGACATCGCCAATTACAATTAAGCCTTTTTCTTTACAATAAGCCGCCGTTTTCGAAAATGCCTTTAATCCCTCAAGGCCAAACTGCTCATACATGGCAGCCTGGGGTTTAACCGCCGGGACCAAATCGTAAATATGGTCGATGATGGCTTTATTATATTGCCAAATCGCTTCCCCGGCCCCGGTTAGGGTTTCGCCAAATTCGGCAAAGGCGTTTTTCTTGATATGCCCGGGAATGAATTTCATCATTGGGTCAAGGCCAACGACGATGGGGGCGGATGTTTGTTTTATTTTTTCTATTAATAGGTCTATCATGTGTTTTTCTCTCCTTTACTGCAACATCGCGTAAGTCAGGTAATAAACTCTCTCCGTTGCTACGGCCTAATCGGCTTATTCGTTCAGTTTTCTTTCGGGAAGAAGGCGGCCTAAGGCAACTGCGAGATGTTTTTACCTGCCTTACTTGACCTAAGCACGTGATAAAATCGGGAACATCACTTTATTATCCCTAAATCTTTCTACGTCTTTACCAAAAACAAATAAGGTCGTATCTTCTTCCTGCAACAGATTCTTTTCAAAACCTTGTTCACACTCCGGTGTGAAGCCCAGTTTTACTTTTTTGGTTTCTTTGGTAATCAAGCATCTGATTATATCATCCAGACTAACCTCATGTCCACCAAAAACATCCTGTAAGTAGATGACATCACCATCAATTTCGAATATGACGTAGGTGTCATGTTTCGCAATATAATAGACATTGTCCTTCAAAAAAGACGTTAAGTAGAACATAATCAGTCCGATATTGTCCGTCATGAAAAGTTGAGAAAGCGGTTTTGCCCGCTTGATTTTTTCGATTATTGTTAACCGGTTCCGGTTATCATCCATATTGAGTTTTTGGATATAGTTCAGCCGTGTGGATTTTTGCCGGTATTCAGTTTGTAGAAATTTGCTTTCTACTTCTTGTGATAACTGATATTCATCAGCTTTTTTAAAACCGAATTGCGGATAAAATGAAAGAACGCTGTCATTCGCAAAAAGATAAATCAAATCACATTTATTTTTCCACTCTGTCATTATTTTTTCCATCAGAAAACGGCTAAGCCCCATCCCGCGAAACTCCGGAGCGGTCATAACTGTTCCGATTTGAAGATATTTTCTTTTCTCGCCAAATAGTTCAAAATTAATAATACTCACTGACAAATTTGCTACGATAGCATCTTCGAACACTAAAGAATGGGGAATATACGTATCTTGCCAATAACCGTTTTGATACCACTTCTCAAAATCAAACCCATATATTCTTTGGGTCAGATTATTAAAACTGTACCTAAGATTTTTGTTTTCTTTGTAACCGTAAACATATGTAAATAACTTGTTTTTTATTTCCAACATTTTTATGCCAAAACTAATTGGGTTTCCTCGACAAACTGTTTAATTTTTACTGCGTTTACATATTTTTTGAACTCATCGCCTTCAACAACCACTAAAGTTGGTGCCTGCATTACCCCATAACGAGCCGCAAGTTCCATATTCTCTTCGGCATCAATTGTCATATATGATATACCGCTTAAATATTCCTTGGCTATCTTGCAATTCGGGCAAGTTTTTGTCGTAAAAAGATAAGCGATATGTTCCGGTTTTTCAACGGACACTAAAACTTCATTCGCCAAATCATGGCTGCTCGACAAAGTCACCACACTTGTAACCGGTTTTTTTAATTGTGACTTCTCTGTTTCATAATTAACCCGGTTTTGATATTCTTGTAATTTTCCATCGTTCCAATTTTGAACCGGGCGGTAATAACCGGTGATACGGCTGTATACTTCACATTTTTTCTGGCAATGCGGGCATTTTTTCTGCTCGCCTGCTAAGTAACCGTGTTCCTGGCAAATCGAATAAGTCGGCGAAAGTGAGTAATAAGGCAAGTGATAATTTTCCGCAATTGTCCGGATTAATGATGCCGCCGCTTTCCAATCGGGCAATTTCTCACCTAAGAAAGCATGGAAAACCGTCCCGGAAGTATAAAGAGTTTGTAATGCATCCTGAATATCAAGGGCATCAAATATATCATTAGTATAGTCAACCGGCAAATTCGAAGAATTAGTATAATATGGAACGTCTTCAAGCAGTCCGGCGGTTTTGATGCCGGGCCATTTCTTGCGGTCATGTTTTGCAAGGCGGTAAGAGGTGCTTTCGGCCGGGGATGCCTCAAGATTGAAAAGGTCGCCGTACTCTTCCTGATAATCTGACAAACGGGTCCGCATATGATTAAGCACTTCGCGGGTAAATTCCTGCGTTTTTTTGTCGGTCATATCTGAACGCAGCCAGTTTGCATTAAGGCCGGCTTCACTCATTCCAACCAAGCCAATCGTTGAAAAGTGATTGGCAAATGAGCCTAAATATTTTTGAGTATAAGGATAAAGCCCTTCCGACATCAGCTTGGTAATAACTTCCCGCTTCACATGAAGCGAACGGGCCGAAATATCCATCATCCGGTTAAGGCGGCGATAAAAATCGTCCTTGTTCGAAGCTTGATAAGCAATCCTTGGCATATTAATTGTCACAACCCCAATCGACCCGGTGCTTTCGCCGGAACCAAAATAACCGCCGGTTTTTTTACGTAGTTCCCTTAAATCAAGGCGCAAACGACAGCACATACTACGGACATCACTTGGTTCCATATCCGAATTGATATAATTGGAAAAATAAGGGGTACCGTATTTGGCAGTCATTTCAAATAAGAGACGATTGTTTTCATTATCAGACCAGTCAAAATCACGGGTAATCGAATAAGTCGGAATCGGGTACTGGAACCCGCGGCCATGGGCATCACCTTCAATCATCGTTTCGATGAAGGCTTTGTTAATCATGTCCATTTCTTTTTTGCAATCTTTGTAATAGAAATCCATTTCTTTCCCGCCGACAATCGCCGGAAGGTCAGCCAAGTCGGAAGGTACGGTCCAGTCAAGGGTAATATTGGTAAACGGCGCCTGGGTCCCCCAGCGGCTGGGCGTATTTACCCCATAAATAAATGCCTCAATACATTTTTTTACTTCTCGATAGGTTAAATTGTCAACCCGGGCAAATGGTGCAAGATATGTATCAAAAGAGGAGAAAGCCTGGGCCCCGGCCCATTCGTTTTGCATAATACCAAGGAAGTTGACCATTTGGTTGCAAAGGACTGAAAGATGTGATGCCGGCGCCGAGGTGATTTTCCCGGTGATTCCGCCAAGCCCATCGGTAATCAATTGCTTAAGCGACCATCCGGCACAATAACCGGTCAGCATTGACAAGTCATGGATATGAATATCGGCATTCCGGTGGGCATCACCGATTTCGCTGTCATATATCTCTGAAAGCCAGTAATTAGCCGTAACAGCCCCGGAATTGGACAAAATTAAACCGCCAACCGAATAACTGACCGTCGAATTTTCTTTAACCCGCCAGTCGTCCAATTGGACATAACTATTTACAATCTCTTTGTAATCAAGAATTGTTGATTTCATATTACGGATTTTTTCACGCTGCTTACGATACAATATATAAGCTTTCGCCACTTCCGTAAATCCGGCTTGCTCGAGAACCTTTTCCACACTATCCTGAATATCTTCAACGGAAATGCCGTCATCCCTTACTTTGTCCTGAAAATCGGCTGTTACCCTTAACGCCAATAAATCAATGATATCATTATTATATTTTTTGTCGGTCGCGATAAAAGCTTTCATTATAGCATCATTTATTTTTGTTAAAGTGAAATCAGTAACTTCCCCATCCCTCTTTACGACTTGAAACATTCCTTAAATCCTCCATGACTCTTTTCTCCCGGCATTCCGTTATTAGCTGATTATAACTATAATAGTTTACATAATTACAAAAAATACCGACTGCATTTATTCTATCATCCCTAAATCTAAATGTCAACCACAAAACACAATATATTGTGGATTATAATCGGTCAAAGCATAATATATTGTGGATTCGCGTAGTTGGTGGGTTTGGCGATATTGACCGACCGGGTCGGTAAATCTGACTGGATTCGTCAACGATATTATGACAACCAGAATAGAGTTATAGGAATCATATTTGCTTCAATAATGTTGCGAAATAAAGCTAGAATTTTTCTTTTCTTTGCAAAAAATTTAAAAAACCGCTTGACTTTAACGTTACGTAAAGGTTTATACTAACATCATGGCCATAGAATACACAATCAACAAACTTGCCAGGATGTCAGGGGTCAGTACCCGTACCTTACGCTATTATGATGAAATCGGACTTTTAAAGCCGGCTAGATCCGCTTCATCGGGATATCGAATTTATGGCGCGCAGCAAGTGGATACCTTACAACAGATATTATTTTACCGGGAACTGGATTTTTCCCTTGAGGATATCCGCTTATTGCTTTCTTCCGCCGATTTCGACCGCGGGGAAGCATTTACAAACCATCTTACGGCACTTGAGCAAAAAAGAGAGCGGCTGGACAAATTGATTATGAATGTCAAAAAGTCTATGACCGTTATGAAAGGAGAAGCAAAAATGTCAGACCAAGAAAAATTCGCAGGTTTTAAGCAAGCCCTTATTAATGAAAATGAAGAAAAATACGGCGCGGAAATCCGCGAAAAATACGGTAACAAAACCGTCGATGAATCCAACGCCAAATTAATGGGTTTAACGAAAGAACAATATGAAGAAGGGGAACGAATCCGCTTGGAGTTTGAGGATATGCTAAAAGTCGCTTTTGAAACCGGCGACCCGGCTTCTGATTCCGCAAAGAAAGCCTGTGAATTGCACAAACAATGGCTAAAAGTTTTTTATCCCCAATATACCAGGGAATATCATCTCGGACTTGCAAATATGTATGTTGCCGATGAACGTTTCCGCGCCAATTATGACAAATTGGGGGACGGCTGTACCGAGTTTTTGCGGGAAGCGATTAAAAGTTATTTGCTTTAGCATCATGGTAGATATCAATTCCAGCGCTGGGCACGCTTGCGCTCCGTGAGAAACGTTGCGTTACATATGGTTTCTTAAATACGAAACCTAGTAACGACGTTTCTCAAGGGCCGCTTTTGGAATTATATCTCCCATGATGCTAAAACGCTAATCGCTCCGCCTGCATCTGCGCCCTAACGCATAGCTCCGCTGCTTTAAAAGCATGTTCCTGGGTCATCGCCTTTTCGGTACGATGCAGACAATCCAAAATCAACTCACCAAAAAAAGGATAACCAACCTTACCAAAGACGTTAAAGTGTGTTTCCTCTTTGCCATTAGCAAGGAAGAGATGCGCCGGACCGTCTTTGGTTCCCAAGTTCATATACTTTCGTTGCTCAATATAACCTTCGGTCCCGAGGATAAAGCTGCGCCCGTCACCCCACATCTGCAACCCGTCGGGTGTAAACCAGTCAACCCGAAAATATCCGGTCGCCCCATTATCGGTAACTAGCATCGCATCACCAAAATCTTCAAGTTCAGGATATCCGGGGTTATGGTAGTTAGCAATTTGACTGCGAACAACCGTAGCATCTTTTGCCCCGGTATAAAATAAAATCTGCTCAATTTGGTGACTTCCTATATCACAAAGGATACCGCCATACTTTTCTTTCTTAAAAAACCAATCCGGACGGGATTTGGCCGAAAGCCGGTGCGGGCCCAAACCAATGACTTGCAATACCTTGCCAATCGCGCCCTGCTCAATCAATTGTCCGGCAAAAACCGCCGTTTCAACATGCAAACGTTCACTATAATAAACCATGTATTTCTTGCCGGTGCGGATAACTGCTTCCCGCGCTAAAGCCAATTGTTCCAAAGTAGTAAGCGGTGCTTTATCAGTAAAATAATCCTTACCGGCATCCATAACTCTAAGCCCCAGCGCGCAACGCTCACTCGTTACCGCCGCGCCTGTTACTAATTTTACTTCTTTATCCTCAAGTATTTCGGCTTCACTGCGGGCACGTTTCACATCAGGAAAGGCCCGGCAAAAATGGTCAAGCTTTTTTTCATCGGGGTCATAAACCCATTTAAGGATCCCGCCTGCCCCGATCAACCCTTCACACTGGCCATAAATATGCCCGTGATCCAATGCGACCGCCGCAAAAATAAATTCACCTGCTTTAACCACCGGTGCCGGAATCGCTGCCGGGGCATAATTCATACCGCTTGTATTCATGAAATGTCCTTTCACTGAGAGAAACCTACGGATTGCTCCGTACGTACGGATAAATTCCGTTTCGTACTCTCGTACTCCTGAAAACATTCGAAATCCGCCCTATCGGGCTAGTTTCTAAAAATACTTATAATTACTACCGACTGTAATCGTCCCGCCCAATTCATCAACCGATGCTGTCTTTTCAAAGAACCGCGGGACACTTTTTAAAATACCCTCAACCGTATAAAAATCATCATCTTTATCAATCGTAAACGCGGTCTCACGCTTAAGGGTCCCGGCTCTATAAATCGCACAAATCAGCGCAATCGTCCGCCGCCCGTCAATCCCGCCTACCGATGGGCGGGTCCCGTTTTCAACCGCTTTCAACACATCTTCAATCTGCGCCGTATGTCCCTCGTAGTTTAATTGCGGTAAAGCAGTAACAAAATCGTCAAGTTGCCCGGCTAACTCTTTATTTTCAACCGGGAAACCATTAGGTTGTGATATTGAAGCATAAACTTGCCAAGGTGCCGAAATCCGCGCTTTTTCACATTGGAATATCAGTTGCTGTTCTTCACCATGATGAATTACCGAACTGGTAATCTGTGAAAGTGCGCCGTTTGGATAACGAAGGGCAGCCAGCGAAATATCTTCAACTTCAGCATTATTATGTGCTGCGTTACTTAATAACGCCGTCACTTTATCCGGCTCACCCATCATCCACAATAACATATCAATGTGGTGGACTGCATGATTAAGCGTGCAACCACCACCTTCCCGGTCCCAACGGCCGCGCCACCACAAGTCATAGTAACTATGGCCGCGCCACCAGAACGAATCTACCTGCGCGTGAAGTACCCGCCCGGCCAGATTGCTGTCCAAAACTGCTTTCAAATTCTTAATCGGGTCACGGAAACGGTTTTGAGCAATGACTGATAAAATTTTACCGCTTTCACGTTCAGCCGCAAGCATTTGGTCGCATTCCTCAAGCGAGGCCGCCATCGGCTTTTCGACTAATACGTTCACCCCGGCTTTCAGGGCATTAATAGATATTTCCGCATGACAGAAAGGCGGCGTACAAATGCTGGCCAAATCAAAACCGCCCTCTGATAGCATATCCTGATAAGATTCGTAAATCTTCGCTTCCGCCAAATTATAATTAGCTTTCATTGCTTCCGCTTTGGCCGGTACAATGTCACAAAGGGCGACTATCCGGCATTTTTCCGAAAATTCCTGATAACCTTCTATATGTAACCGCGAAATATTACCGGTTCCGATGATTGCTATTTTTAACATAAATTGCCTCCGTTGCTTAATTGAAATTGCCTAAAGTGATGCCCCCCGGACTTTATTATCTCGTCCGCAAAAAATAATTTTCCCTCTGGGCAACTTTATCATCCGGATACAGGCGCAGATACCCATCCATCAAAACTGCCGCCCGGCCAAAGTCACCAAGAAACTGATTCGCTACGATTTCATTAAACCTAAGTGTTTGGAGAATAGCATTGTCTTCGATATCTTCAATTGCCATTCCGGTCAGAAAAGCATTAAGCGCCGCTTGATATTCATTCATATTCATCCGGCACATTCCCAACTGATTATAGATTTGCGGCGATTCATTACCCCGGTCTATATAATCATTATAGACACTGACTGCA
The DNA here is from genome assembly GCA_009780115.1 of Lachnospiraceae bacterium. Classification (GTDB taxonomy): domain Bacteria; phylum Bacillota; class Clostridia; order Lachnospirales; family Lachnospiraceae; genus UBA935. The sequence continues at coordinate 14,708 of WRAQ01000028.1, read as the reverse complement.
TAATTGAAATCGCCAAGAACTTCATAAGTCCGGCCTAAAAAGAGGACCGCTTCATAATTAAAATCGCGTGCTTTTTCAAGATAAGCCCGGGCATTTTCATAATCAGAAAGATAAAATGAAATCCGCCCCTTTTCAAAATTGTTCATATCACCCGCATTTTGTTCCATCGCTTCACGGAGATATTCTTCACCGACCATCTGATAACCGCTGCCGGCAAGAATTTGATAGATATCAATTAGACGGTCACTATTTCCGGTATTAAGGCTTATAGCCCGGTCAAAATCTTCACGTGCTTCTATAATCCGGCCTTGTTCAACTTTGATTGCACCTCGCAGAAAATAAGCATCTCCATCTTTTTCACGCAAGGTCAAAATAGCATCATATGACTCGATTGCTCTTGCAGTTTGGCCGGTTATATAAAATGCTGCCGCCATATAGTAATTAATATCATAATCAATTTGGGCGGGAATCCCATTACTAAAAGAAAGGGCTTTTTCAAAAGCAATCAAGGCATCTTCATATTGATACAAACTCATCCGCGCCAGCCCGATACCACGGTAGATAAGGCGCATGTTTTCACCGGCTTCTTCCGCATTTTGAAAAGCTCTAAAAGCGGCTTCATAGTCCTTTGCTTCCAAAGCTTCCATTCCGATATCAACAAATTCATTTCTTTCCACAAAGGAACAGGCGCTTGCCGTAATGACTAATATAGTCAAGAGTATGATGCTTAATAATTTTATTAGTTTCATATTTTTATTCTCTCATATGTATGTGACACTAATGTCATTTTTATACGCTGCATGTTTTAAATCATCAAAGAAATTATTGCAATCCAATATCATTATAGCTGATAGTATAAAGCAAATCAACGAAAAAATAGAGATGATGCAGAATCAATTAATCTTCAGTTTGCAGCTTTAATCTTTGTAAAACATCTTTAACAAAGCCATTATTTTCAATAAGATTAATTCCAAAACACTTTTTCCCTGCATCTTTGATTGAAGCACCGATATGATAAGCATATTTATTATCCACTATTAAAAACCGGTCATGAAATATTTCTGTATATTTAACCTCTAATGTGGGATATTGCGCATTGAAATTTGTCACATCTTTATTATTTAGTCTTGTTTTTTTAAGAGTAAATATTGTTACTTTTACGTTCTCTTTCTTTTTTGACAGTAAATTAAGCGTGCCTATATCCACATAATTATCAATTAGGACAAGCTCTGAACCGGCTTTCTTGATTAATCTTGCTATTAAACTAAAAGCATCATAAATCTGCCCATCAAAGAAAATTTTTTGATTTGATTCCTCATTTTCAGATATGTAATCAAAAATCTGTTTCAGTTGTGTATCAGTTTTTTTCTCATATTCTAACTGCTTCAATTCTACATTACTAATACGCTCAAACAATAGATTATTATTTGAAATAAAATGCCGCATTTCTGCAAATGCGCGCATAATACTAATACTGACGTTAATTGCTACTTCACTACGTAACACACTGGCTAGCATATAAATACCTTGTTCTGTGAATACATATGGCAATGTTCTTCTGCCACCATAACTATTATCGTCTAAACTTGAAATGCCAATTTGGCATTTCAAGTTTGTATAATCTTCAAAAGTGAGTTGGAAGCAAAAATCATTTGGAAATCTTGCAATATTTCTTTTTACGGCTCTGTTTAAGACACTAGTTTCAACACTATATAACTTTGCTAAATCACTATCAATCATGACATGCCGCTTGCGAATATTATATATTAAGCTATTTAACTTCTCCAAATAATACTGTCCTTTCGTATTTTTAATTATTTTATGGGATTTTATGTATATATGAAATTGAGTAGAGGCATTAGAGTAATACCCTCAAGAAAATTAATTACGCGGCAACCTTAAACTAATCTCGGTCCATTCGCCAAGCTGTGAATCAATATAAAGCCGCCCGCCAAGAGAAGTAATATTTTGAACAACTATATCAAGGCCGACCCCCCGGCCGGAGTATTCCGTAACCCGCTCTTTGGTCGAAAAACCCGGCATCAAAATAAACCGGTAAATATCCTGCGCATTATATTTATCTATTTCCTGTCCGTCAGTCAGCCCTTTTTCCTCGGCTGCGGCAAAAATTTTCTTACTATCTAATCCGCAGCCATCGTCATAAATAACAATGCTAATTTCTTCTCCATCGACTCCTGCGGTCAATTCAATTGCCCCTTTGGCATTTTTCCCCGCCGCTTTTCGAGTTTCCTTATCTTCGATACCATGGTCAATTGCATTCCGGATCAGGTGGATTAAAGTTTCGGTTAGCAGGTCAGCAATATTGCGGCCGATTTCTATTTCTTCACTTTCCGGATTAAATTGTACTACCTTGCCAAGTTTGCGGCTGATATCATATACTGCCCGGTCCATTTTTTGAAAAAGGCTTTTAAATTGAACTTTCTTAATCGAATTTACTAACCGCCACAGTTCATTGACCGTTTCGGTCAATGCGTTGCTGATACCATAAGCATCATTGGTAGTACCATCATTGCCAGCACCAAACCCGGTGACAGCACCGGCCTCTTCCCTTAACCTATCGGCCAGCGCAAACAATTCATTAACCTTATCAAAGGAAATTTGAAACATCTCCTGCTTCGGCAATGACCGTGCCGGTACCCCGGACATACTCTTTATCTTGCCGCCCTCTTTTTTGATAACATAAGCCCCGGCAACCAGCTCATCGGGGTCAGTCCAGTCATCATCAAGATTGATGACCAAATCCGGAACGCCCGATTCGGGAAATCCTCTATAATACTCTTCAATCGAACTATCAAGAATCTCAAACTCTTTTTCGCCGGAACTTGATTCAATTATTTCTTTTATTTCCTCTATCCGGGACAAAGTAGAAAACTGAAGCTGAAACCCGTTCCGCATTATTTCACCGGCAGAATCATTGTTTTCCAAGTTGGCCGGTTTGTAAATTATTTCGTCAGTAATATCGTTAAGGGCAAAAACGCATGAATAAGCACAAACATTACTCATTTCCGTGCCTAAGCGATAAAAAACTTTGATATGATAATATTTTTTCGCTGTCCCGGCTTTGGGGGCTATATAAAATTGATTCGGAATTTCATAAGCTTGTTCCGGAACCGGGCTCTCGCTATCTTCATTCATTTTGTCAAGCAAACGGCCAAGATAAGTGATTATGTCCGTACTATCACCATCAGCAGAGGCACTTGACTGAATTTTGATAAGTTCGGCCGTGATAAAATCGGCAGTTTTAAGAATCCCGGCGGCCAGCTCTTCAAACGGCTGATTGTCCGGATAAGTTTTGCGCAGATAAGAAAAGACATCTTCCAGCTTGTGGGATAAGATACTGATATTTTCATACATCATGATTCCGGCTGAACTTTTGATGGTATGCATAATACGGAAAATTTCATTAATATCTTCTTCCGAAAACCACGCCGGTGCGGCAGCGGCCAATACAATTTCTTCAAGCCTTGCGACTAGATATCCGTTCTCTAACAAGAAATTATCTTCTAATCCGATGTAAGATTGCATAAAATCTTTTTCCCATGATTCTCTATACATACAACTCCAGACTTACAGTCTGTCGTTGACACACCAAGTGAAAACAAATGCCTGCTTCGCAGTCGCTTGTTTTCCTGCTGATGTGTCATGATATCATGATTTCTAAAGAAAATCATGGCCTCCGGCGGATGCGCACTAAAACTGCGCTGATATAATGTCTTAGCGACATTATATCATGACTAAGAATTAAATCCTTCAGTTTTGGGCTTTTGCCCAACACCTTAGATAAACTCTTACTTTTCTACCGTAATCCCGATTTTTTTCAAAACTTCTTCGAATTTGTCCAAGTCAATCGGTTTTGCGCAATATACTGTACAACCCATATCAAAAGCTGCTTTGATATTACGTTCAGCATTTAGGGCAGTTGTCATAATAATTTTCACGGCTTCGTCACCGGTACGGTTATTTTCTTTTTCAATTTCCCGTACTACTTTCAAAACCTGATAACCATCCATCGCCGGCATCATAATATCCAAGCAAATCAAATCGTATGGCTCATTGTCTTCTAAAGCCATCTTGAAAGCTTCGACTGCTTCCTCGCCATCAATAGTGATGTCGCAATCACCGAAATTGGTCAAATACTTTTGCATAAACTTCCTGCTGGCAAAATCGTCCTCTGCTATTAATATCCTCATTTCTTCCTCCTTTTAAGCTAACGCTTGTTGTTTATGACACTATATATCTTTCCGGCCATCTGCGAAAGCCCAACCTGATAGGTAACGGCACCTATTTCATAAGCGGCTTTCGGCATCCCGTAAACAATACTTGATACCTCATCCTGGCCGATGGTGACAGCACCCCTGCGATGCATTTCCATCAGCCCCGCCGCGCCGTCGGAACCCATCCCGGTCAGAATAACGCCGACCGCTTTATCCTTGGCAACTTCAGCCACTGAATTAAATAAAACATTAACACTGGGACAATGGCCGCTAACTTTTTCACCGAATTTGCATACTACATGATAACCATCATCAGTTTTAACCAGGCGCATATGCTTATCGCCGGGGGCAATTAAAACTTGTCCCTGCTTAACCCGGTCGCCGTCTCTTGCTTCTTTGACTGAAACCTGGCACTGATTATTCATTCTTTCGGCATACATCCCGGTAAAACCCGGCGGCATATGCTGAACCGCCACAACTCCGGGAATATCTGTATTAAATTTGCTGATAATATCATACAATGCTTCAGTACCGCCGGTCGAAGCACCAATCGCAATAATCTCTTTTTCAGCCCGCCCGGTGACACCATCCGAAATAACCGCCGCCGGCTCCCGGCGTTTTCGGCCGGTAATTTTAACATTAGCCGCAACTTTGACTTTTTCATTGAGCTCATATTTCATATGCTCAATAAGCTGTGTTCTGGTAAGCCCGCCCGGTTTGTGGATAAAATCGACCGCCCCGGCTTCAAGGGCATCAAAGACCCGGTCGTCAAGGGAACTTACGACAATTACCGGCATCGGATACTGCGGCATCAGCTTTTTGAGGAAATCAATGCCGTTCATCCTGGGCATTTCGATATCCAAGGTCATAACGTCAGGCCGCAATTTGATAATCATGTCGCGGGCTTCAAAAGCATCACAAGCTAAACCGGCCACCTCAATATCAGAGTCCTGTTCAAGGCTCTGCTTAAGAATATTGCGGATGACAAATGAATCATCAACTACCAGGACACGAACTTTTTTCATTCCAATTAAATTCCCTCTCTATTAACTATACCACTTTATTTTTCGATGTGCAATTGCCTTTGTACTTTTCTGAAAATTTCTAATATTAAGGGGTCATAAATAATACCGCTATTAGGTAAAAGCGCATCAATTGCTTTTTGCTTTATACTAGTTTCATCATCGCCATTTTCACGTAAACGATAAACATAATGGTCGAAATCATTAACAATATGCGTAATCCTGGCGGCTAACGGGATTTTATCATTTTCATCATAACGGTCATGGTGACTTGCGATTACATCAATTGCCATTTCTTTAAAAATACTGGTCGGCTCATATTCAAGCAAAGCTTCTAAAATTTCGGCCCCCGTAATACAGTGATTCTCTTTTTCCGGCTCCCACATATAACCCAAATTATGAAGCATCGCCGCTTCACCGATATTTTCAATAAATTCCTCCGTTATAACTTCTTCAAAAACCGGCGATAACTGTAAACTCTGCGCCAGAATCCGGCTATTATATTTAACTTTTTTCAAATGGCCTTCCGGTACACCCATCCTAAGGTTAATCATCTCTGCCAATGCACAAATAACCGCTTTTTTTTCATTATCCATTTTTTCCATCTGCGACGAAAGCATTTTGTGAAGACGATGGTTAAAGCTCTCCATCTCTTGCTTCATCCGCCGGTTTTCCAAATGGTTCCGCACCCGCATTGTGACTTCGGTAGCTTCAAAAGGTTTTGTGATAAAATCCACCGCCCCTAATTCAAGCCCCCGCAATTTATCCTGAATGGTATCTAAAGCTGAAATAAAAATAACCGGAATATCCCTGGTAACAGGATTTTTCTTGAGGATTGAGCAAAACTCATAACCATCCATCTGCGGCATCGAAACATCCAGCAAAATCAATTGCGGTAAAGCATTTTTTATAAAGGCAAAAGCTTCTTCAACACTATAAGCGCTTAAAGGTTCAAAGCCCATCTCGGAGATGATTTCGGCAAGAATATCAACATTTATTGCCATGTCATCAACAATCAGCACTTTTGAATGCGATTCATTATTTGGCATATTCTTCATCCAACCTTTCCAGCAATTTTTCGTAAAAAAGATGGCTTTTTTCATCTTCTTTGCGGATTGCCATTCCGAGCCGGAAGATTAGCTTCCTGATATCATCAGGCGCTTCCCGCAATAACTTTTTCAAATTATCACTAATCGTTTCAGCTTTTTCCCATGCCTCCAGCTCCATTGCGAGAATCAGTATATTGCATTTTTTTCTCACCTCGCCAATATTATCCGGGGTGCCAAACAGAAAAACCGAATCAATATCCCGGTGATTATCCAAAGTCAAGTTTTGGAGGATATTTTCATATAAATTGAGGTCAACGACATTTATTTCCCCGGGCTGGCTAAATGATATTTCATCATTTGTTTTTACTTCATCAACAAAACCAGGGGTTTTCAAATGGACATTAAAGGAAAAACTGCTGCCTTTATCCGGCGCACTTTCAACCTGAATACGGCCTTCCATCAGGCCAACCAATTCTCTTGCAATCATCAAACCAAGCCCGGTCCCGCCATATTTGCGGGTTGAAGAGCCATCAACCTGTGAAAAACTCTTGAAAAGTTTGTCCATTTGCTCCGGCGGGATACCAATCCCAGTATCCCTAACCAGAATAAAGAGGTCGATTTCATCACCATACTGGCCATGCTTATTCACATCAATACTAACATAACCAATGTCAGTAAATTTTACTGCATTAGAAACCAGATTGTTGAGAATCTGCCCGAGCCTTAGGCCATCACCATAAAGCTCACGCGGCACATTGTCGGCGATATTCAAAATAATCCGGATCCCTTTTTCATTTACCACGGCAAGATGAGTTGCGACGATATGGTTTAAAAGCTCATACAAATCAAAAACTTCGTTTTCAAGTTCAAATCTTCCCGCTTCTAATTTGGAGAAATCAAGGATATTGCTGATAATTGCCGTCATATCTTCACAACATTTTTGGATAATCGAATAAGTCTTGCGGTCGTGGGCATTTGTTGACCCGTGAAGCATTGCGGTAATATGCCCGCGAATACCATTAACCGGTGTCCGCAATTCATGGGTAACATTGGCAATAAATTCATTACGGTTCTGCTGAAATTCTTCAGCTTCGATTTTCAATGCCAGGATTTCTTTTTCCAGATTCGACTGGGCAAGCATATTTAAGGCTAAAATATAGTTTTCTCCGTTATCGGCGGCCGGTTCGGTTAAAAAAGCCGAATCAATAAGGCCTGCCGCGGGTAAAATACGCAAATAGACGGGGAAGCAGGTCCGGTTCCGGCGATAGGCAACAAACCCGGTGATTTCGCGCGCTTCCTTTAATTCATGGATTTGGGTATCACAGCCAATCTCACTAACAAAGATATCATTGATAAGCAAACCTTCCAAACTCTCTGGATAACCAAGTTCCAGCAGGGCTTGCTTATTCGCATCAAGAATCCGCCCTGAATTATCATAAATTAAAACCATTTCGATTAAATTTAACTTATCAAAGATCATCAATCATCTCCATTGCACCGGCATAATCATAACCATCTACCGCATCACAAATTTTTGAAAGCCGGGCTTTTTCAAAAAAAGCCCACTCTTTATCCCGCAATTCCGTTGTAACCCCCTCGCATTCCCTGGCCAAACCCCGCTGTAAGTATGAATAAAGAAGCCGAAGTTGTTCCCGGCATTCCGCTTCACTGCCGCTTGCAACTTTATCCGTCCGGGCCGGGCTTTCGGAAGCTGTAATCAAGGCAAGAATTTGCCGGGCCAACTCCGGAAGTTTTGTGCAAAAATACTCATATTTCGCATAGTCCGGCGTTCCGGCTTTAATCGTTTGCTCAATTTCAATAAGCAACGCATTTATTTTCGTCATTGAAAGATTCGCAGTAACACCTTTAAGGCCATGAACATACTTTCCTAAATCTTCCAAATTCATTGCAACAGCTTCACCGACATTTATAACCCCATTTGTCGTTATATCAACAACAAATTTCTTAAGCGACTTTAGATAAAGTGCTTCTTTACCCGCAAACCGGTAAATTGCATCATCGGCATCAATGCCAAGCTTAATCAGTTCTTTTCTCATATCGAACGCCTTAAAATCTTATTGGTCTATGGTATCGCTCAACGCTCTAAATTCATCCTGCAATTCAATAAACGCTTCCAGGACAATCGGGTCAAAATGTTCCGGCATCGTCCTTCCGTCACCATTGATAATGATATCCTTTGCCATATCATGAAGATATGCTTCTTTGTATTCACGGCGGGTCGTCAAAGCATCATAAATATCCGGCAGGGCCACAATGCGGGCGGCCAAGGGGATATCTTCGCCGGCATACCCATTAGGGTATCCGGAGCCGTCAAATTTTTCATGATGGCATTCGGCGATTTCGATTGCTGTTTTCAATTGGTCACGGAACTCGTCGTACATTTCGGCAGTCGCTTTTAATACGTCGGCGCCAACCGTTGTATGGGTTTTAATTACCTCAAATTCTTCATTGGTCAAGCGGGCCGGTTTTAAAAGAATCGAATCCGGGATTCCGACTTTACCCACATCATGTAAACTGGAATAAAGAATTATTTCTTCCCGTTGTTTTGGCGACATCAAATTAGGATGAGTTTTGGAGATTTGTTCAACTAATAATTCGGTATATTGCATAATCCGCTTGATATGTTTTCCGGTCCCGTGGTCGCGGCGCTCGGCTAGAAATGACATTCCCATGATAATCATTTCCCGGGAATAAAAAAGTTCCCTTGTTCTTTGCTGGACTAGCATTTCAAGTTGGTCACGGGTCATTTTCCGTTCAATGCTATTCCGCGTTTTAACCAGCAATACGCTGGGGTTATAGGGTTTTCTGATATAATCCTCGGCCCCGAGCGAAAGCCCGTACTCTTCAACATATGTATCCGTCTCACCGGTGATAAAGATAACCGGAATTTTTTCACAGCCTTTCATTTTGCGGAGCCGCTCAAGCACATCAAAACCGTCCATATCCGGAAGGCCGATATCAAGTAAAATAAGGTCCGGCTGGGTCGTTTTCAAAAGATTAATCGCCCCGGCACCATTTACCGCAACAAAAACATCGTAGTCCGGATCAAGTATCGCCCGCAAACTATCAATGTTTTCCTTAAAGTCTTCAACTATTAAGATTGAATTTTTCTTCATTGAAAACTACTCCTTTCAATATTTTCCAGCCTTAACTGAGAAAATTCTTGATTTCTTGAAATTTTTCTTTTGCCATCTGATATCCATGCTGATAAAATTTTAGTAATTTGTCCGGATTGGATTCATGATTATGTACCGGGCGCTCTTCCGGGCGGATAATATATACTTTGCCTTCTTTTTCCAGGCGGTCAATTAGTTCCAAGGTCTCATTGTACCGTTCTGACCTTTGCGTAACTGTCTTAATAAATTCCGGATACTTCCGATAAACCAGTCTAACCATTAAAAGGTAAAACCAGCGTGATTTCTTGCGGTAATCCTTCGTCCGGGTAAAAACAACGACAATCTTTTCATTGCCATCGGCAATTGCTTTTTCGATTGGGATTGCATCATACATACCGCCGTCCAACATCGGCTCGCCGTCAATATCAACGATTGTGGTAATAAATGGCATACTGTTAGAAGCACGGCAGATATCCATCAACCTTTTTTTGTCACCGTATTCATCATAATAAATAGCCTGCCCGGTCTCACAATTGGTAACGTGCATGACAAGGCGCATATCAGAGGCAAAAAAGGTATCATAATCAAATGGTTCAATTTCATTCGGCAGTTTGTCAAATAAAAAATCCATATCAAATAAATTGCCGGTCCGGATATATGTACCCAAACCGAGATAACGCTTTTTGCGCAGTGGTTCAATATTGGTGCGGATAACCCGCCCTTGCTGGCGGGATACATAATTCAGTGCCATATAAGCACCGGCCGATAAGGTAACGGTATTAGGGATATAAAAATCCTGTTCTTGAAAATAATCTAACACTCCGGCTGAAAAAACGCTGCGAAACGCGCCACCTTCTAGTACAATAGCACTGTTTTTCAACATGATGTAGTTTAACCTCGCTTTTAGTCTTTTGTCGCATTAAATAGTATAACACTTTTAAATTTGCAAATCAAGATACTACTAAGTAAGTTAAGTAAGTCAGATAAAAGTATATCTCTTCGTCTCTACGGCCTAATTGGTGTAAAATAAAATTTTTCTTTCGGGAAGAAGGCGGCCTAAGGTGACTGCGAGATATCTTTATCTGCCTTACTCACTTTATCGAAAAATTGTATCACTTCCGTAACCTTCATCGGGCCGCCAAATAAATCCAAAGCACTTCCGATTGTCACATTAAGGCGGTTTCTTCCTAAGATGCTTAATTTTTCCAGGTCGGAAAAATCGTGTACGCCGCCGGCATATGTAATTGGGATACCTTGATACTCACCTAAAATCCTTACTAAATCTTCATCAATACCAGCCGATTTTCCCTCAACATCAACGGCATGAATTAGAAATTCATCACAATATGGCGCAAGTTCAGTCAGACTGTTAATATCTACCTTTACATCAGTATATTTTTGCCAGCGGTCTGTCACTATAAAATAACGCCCGTTATTTAAAGACTGCCTTTTACTTGAAATATTTCCCTTACTTTTCCGGCAGCTTAAATCAAGGACAATCTTTTCTCTTCCTATTATATTAATTAATTTATTCAAGTTATGATAGTTAATTTTACCATCTTCAAAAACATACGATGTGACAATAACATGAGAAGCACCGGCATTAATAAAATATTCGGCGTTATGATGATTAATTCCACCGCCAACCATAAAACCGCCGGGATATGCTTTCAGGGCATTTTCTGCTTGCGCCAGGCTTTTTTCATAATAATCACTTGAAGAAGAGTTCAAAATAATAATATGCCCGCCGGATAAGCCTAATTCCCGATAAAGTTCCGCAAAGTAAGCCGCATCCTGGGTTGCAACAAAATTCGTCACGATTCTATCAGCCGCAGTATTTGTTTCCAAACCGGCTTCTAAATCTTTCAAGCTCGAACCAACGATTTGCTTAACGCTTCCATTATGAATATCAATACAAGGTCGAAATTCCATGAAAGTATCATAACACCCTTTTCCATTTTCTTCAATATTTTTGTGATTTTACCATGCGGATTTTTCCAGTATATTTTGATATCGCCTGAACATAATAGATACTGCGTTGAAGAGTGATATACAACAATGTAAAATTAATGATATTCCACATTTGCTGATTGCAAAAGTGAACAACTGCATTCGATGTGGTACGCCTAAACGCGATTTATGTACACCTGTTGCTATAAACAGCGGGCTGTTAATAGTAACTAACTGTAACTGAGGGAGGAACCATGAAAAACTATAAAAAAGTGTTATCAGCTTCACTTGTTGTAGCATCTTTATTTATGCTTACGGCATGCGGACACAGGCTTGGTAACAACCACAACCCGAACCATGAGCCAAACAAGGTAACTAACAGTGTCGAAAGAGAAAAAGAACACCGTGAAGATAACAAGGTTCATGATAATAAAACCGGCACTAACGTAAATAATGGGGTAAATGACCGAGTTAATGATAACAATGTCTATGATAACAATCTTAATGACAATGTAAACGGTAATTATAATAACGAAGGTTCTGTTTTAGAAAATGCTGGTGATGCTGTCGGCGATGCCGTTGATGGTGTTACTACCGGAATGAGAAACATTACCCGTAACGTAACCGGCGGAACGAACTCTGACACACTTAACAGAGGTGTCAACCATAATGCTGGCGTTAACAATACTGGTGTAAGGCATAATACTGGTACGAACAATACCGGTGTCAATCATACTGGTGTGAATCATACTGGTGTCAATAATACCGGTGTAAGGCATAATACTGGTATAAGCAATACCGGTGTGAATCATACTGGTGTCAACAATACTGGCGTGAATCATAATAAAGTTGTTAGGTAGTAATTAAAACTGAAAATTGACCTCTGTAAAATTGAATATAAAAAAGCATCGCTGAGAGCGATGATCTGCCACTTTGCGGGGAAATGACACGGCTGTCATTTCCCCGTATTTTGCGGCCCGCACAGCGGGTAAGAATAACTTCTTACCGATTTTTAGCCGATTACATCAGCCATTGTATACAATCCCGCCATTTTTCCAGCGATAAACTTGGCGGCTTCAATAGCCCCTTTAGCGAAAACTGTCCGCGAATAAGCGGTATGGGAAAAAGTGACAATCTCGTCAGTACCGGCGAAAATAACGTCATGTTCACCGACAATATTGCCGCCGCGGACGGCAGAAAAACCTATTTCTTTCTTTTCCCTTTTTGTCCGGGTCTTACTCCGGTCAAATACATAATTATATTCATTACTTAGCTCTTCATTAATCGAATCTCCTAAAGCTAAAGCGGTACCGCTCGGAGAATCAATTTTTTGATTGTGGTGCTTCTCAACGATTTCAATATCAAAGCCCGCCGGGGCCAGGACATTTGTTGCTTCTTTTAATATCTTAAGGAGCAAATTGATACCAAGCGACATATTTGCGGATTTGAGAATTGCAACATCTTTTGCTGCTTTTTCCAAACGGGATAACTGCGTTTCGCTCAAACCAGTGGTACAAACAACACAAGGAATCTGCTTCGCGGCACAGTAATCAAGCAAAGCATCCATCGCCGAAGCAATACTGAAATCAATAATAACATCCGCCGGTATGTTACATTCATTTATATTTGTAAATACCGGAAAAGAATTTTTGCCATTATCGAAAGCATCGATACCGGCGACAATTCTGATTGTTTGGTCTTCGGTTAGTAAATTAGAAATGGTCTGTCCCATTTTGCCGTTACAACCGTGCATTATGGCATTAATCATTTTTTTCTCCTAAATTAATCCGTAGTCACGCATAGCTTTTTCCAATTTTTCGACGTTTTTTGCTTCCATTTCAATTAGCGGGCGCCGGACAATTCCATTATCTTTACCCATTAATTGCAAGGCTTTTTTGACGGGGACAGGACTAACCTCGCAGAACAGGGCATCCCATAATGGTATTGTATCAAGCTGTATTTGACAGCTTCCGCTTACATCACCGTCAAAATATTTTTGACACATATCGTGAACTTCACGTGGGGCAATATTTGACAATACGGAAATTACTCCAACTCCGCCAAGTGCTAAGAGAGGCACAATATGGTCATCATTGCCGGAATAAAGTAAAACATTTCCTTTGGCTAAATGCATAAGTTGTGTTATCTGGGTAATATTACCGCAAGCTTCTTTGACCCCGACGATATTAGGAATATCATTTACTAGGCTAACAATCGTTTCCGGCAAAATATTAAGGCCGGTCCGGCTTGGGACATTATAAAGAATAATCGGGATGCCGACACTTTCAGCGACCAGTTTGAAATGCTCATAAAGGCCTCTTTGTGTTGCCTTATTATAATAAGGCGACACCACCAACAGGCCGTCAGCTCCGGCTTTTTCGGCTTCTTTTGATAAATAAATTGCCGTATCGGTACTATTGCTCCCGGTTCCGGCAACCACCGGAATCCGCCCGGCAACAACTTCCGCCGCATAACGAATCGTTTCGATATGTTCCTCATGAGACAGGGTCGAAGCCTCCCCGGTAGTGCCGCAAATGATGATAGCATCACTTCCGCCGCTAATTTGGAACTCAATTAGTTCAGCGAGTTTTGGATAATTCACACTGTAATCCTCATTAAATGGCGTTACGATAGCAACGCCTGCCCCTTTAAAAATAGCCATAGCAATTTCTCCTCCTTTTTGATTCATGAAATCGGTATGAGATAGTCTTTTCAGCCTCATCATCTGCTGCACACAAGAAAGGGTTTGCCTTGGCAAGCCCTCGCGCCGAGCGCGGTTGCGTAGCAATATAATACAACTCGCGCGAGTGTGCATCCGCCGGAGGCTTTTTATTTAATAGAAATTCCGAAGTAATTTCCTATTAAATAAAAATACCGGCTCTTATGGAGCCGGTATAATAGTATCACTTAGATAACTATCCGATAGCGCCCCATCAATCTGATGACAGTCATACAGTTATTAACTGCATGCCCAAGGATATGCACGGATTATACCCTTTCGGCGTTATACCCTTTTACTGCCTTCCCGATTCTTTGTGCCCGACACAACTAATGAAGACAAGTTACTAATGAATAACGCAACCTCTACCTATAATATATGTTATTAGTGCCAAGTATAGCATTTGTTTCCGGTATTGTCAACTGCCGAAAATTCATCATATGAAGGATGCCTGTGCAACAGGTCTGAGATGCAATTTAAGTAAGAAAAAGATAATTGTATTTTATAAGCCGGATAGTGAGTCCTCTCATTTATCCGGCTTATTTATATAAATTCGATTATTTTAACATTTATCTCTAAGCACATTAGTGTTTTAT
>WRAQ01000027.1 GCA_009780115.1 Lachnospiraceae bacterium | reverse complement strand
TCGGCAACATAATTAAACGGTACCCTAAAGATTGAACCCATTGTTGCACGGATAGTTTTCGGATTATAAATATCAGCACAACCGTTATTTAAGATAATCGCATTAATACCAGCCGCTTCAGCGGTGCGAAATATCGTGCCTAGATTACCCGGGTCATTTAAGTTCTCCAGGATAAGGTACAAACATCTGCTATCGTAGCCGTCGAGAGGGTGCGAACCCGGCATAGCCGAGTTTACGCGTATCTCCTTAAATGGTATGCCCGATTCGCACCCCCACTCCATCTGCCCGAGAACGCAAACTATCCCTTGCGGGGTTTTTGTTTCTGCCATTCGCTCAAATACAATATCACTGACTATTTCATAAGCAGATGACATTAACTTTTCACGAATCCCGCTATTTTCTTCAACAAATTTTTCATGGAAATTTTGCGTGATATAAACTTCTTTAATTAGATGTTGTGGTGCTTCCAAGAATAGTTTAATACCTTCAATTACAAAAGCCCGCTCATCAGTGCGAACTTTAGCTTGTTTTTGCAATTTAATTACCCGTTTAATACGGGAATTGGTTATACTTGTAATCATTATTTGACCCTAGGTTAACAACTTACTAACTTCAAATTGATAATCATTAATCTTCTTCTGCATTGCTAATGCTTCAATTATATCAAGGTCAACAAATTCGCCATGACGATAGGCTATCACTCGGTTTGATGCCCCCTGACACAAAATATCAGCGGCATAAGCCCCCATAATCGAAGCATAATAGCGGTCTTTACAAGACGGCGAGCCGCCCCGTTGCATATAACCCAAAATCGTCGCCCGTGTTTCCATTCCCGTCGCTGCTTCAATCCGCCGCGCCATCGAAGTGGAATGCCCGATACCTTCCGCGTTGATAATCAAGTGATGGGTTTTACCTTTTTTGCGGTTGGCAATAATACTATTAATTATTGTTTGTTCATTATAATCGTAATACTCGGGAATAAGGATATTTTCAGCCCCGTTCGCTACACCGCACCATAAGGCGATATAACCGGCATTACGCCCCATTACTTCGATAATACTGCAACGTTCATGCGAAGATGAGGTATCGCGGATTTTATCAATCGCTTCCATTGCGGTATTTACCGCTGTATCAAAACCAATTGTATATTCGGTACAAGCGATATCAAGGTCGATAGTACCGGGAATGCCGATCGCATTGATACCTTGTTTGACTAAATCCATCGCCCCCCGGTAAGAACCGTCGCCGCCAATAACGACAACGCCGTCAATTTTATGTTTACGGCAGATTTCCGCCGCTTTTTTCTGACCTTCCAATTCACGGTATTCCGGGCAACGGGCAGTACCAAGGACCGTGCCGCCGCGCTGGATGATATCGGCAACGTCCTTTTTGTCCATATCAGCAATTTCTTCGCTTAAAAGCCCTTGGAAGCCTTTTTTGATACCTTTGACCCTGACCCCATTGCTTATCGCTTTTCGTACCACTGCCCGGATGGCTGCGTTCATGCCCGGAGCATCTCCGCCACTGGTAAGAACACCTATCGTTCTTATACCTTCACTGAACTCCCGTTCTACCATAATATCTGATTCCTTTCACTAACTCCCATACGCCGCTTTGGGCGGTCTTTCACATTATCAACTATGACCAGTTTAGCTTAAAATCCTATATTTTTCAATCTTTTTTGAAACCCCTCGGGTAATCCTTTGGGATTTCCCATTTTACTCCTATATTTTCCGCCCCGAAGCTCAAAGCAAGGCTATCAAGCAGCAACCGGTCACAATCTACATTTTTTCCCGGGGGGAGGCGCTTTATTTGTTTCGAATCTTCAATATAAATATTTACCGTATCATTTCCGTCAGACGGCGCAAGAATCGCATACATTTGTTCACTAAGACGATTATATGCTTCTATATCCGGAAATTTAAGCCACAATTTTTTCGGAATTTTATCAAAACCATAAATTTGCTCACAGATAAGCTTTCCGTTTTTGTCCTCTTCAAGGGAAACCCGGCCGCGAACGAAAATTTTGTTATCTTCAGCTAAGTCGCCGGCAAATTTTTCATAACTATTTGGAAATACAATAACTTCACAGACACCGGCTAAATCTTCAATATGCAAAAAGCACATCACCTTGTCGTTGCGGGTGTACTTAATTGTTTTATCAGCAATAATCCCACCGATCACTGCCGTTTTGTTGTCAGCGACAATCGTTGCCCCGCTTTCCAAATCAAGATAAAAATCGGCACAGGTATTCGTAATACACGAACGCCACATTTCCTCATAATCTTCCAGAGGATGACCGCTTATATAAATACCAAGCACTTCTTTCTCAAATGTCAGCTTCATTTCTTTATCATATTCGCCAACATCAGGCAAACGTAACTCAAATTCCTCTTTTTGTGCCCCATCAGCGATATCAAATAACGATATTTGGCCGGCCATATTGCTTTTTTTGTTCCGCTGGATACCGTCAACAATCTGAACATAAGCGCTCATAAACTGCTTTCTTGTCCCGGGCAGGCTATCAAGGGCCCCCGCTTTGATGAAGTTTTCAATCGCTTTTTTGTTCATATCCCGGTCAGACATCCGCATGATAAAATCCTTTAGGTCAGCAAAAGGGCCGCGTTTACTTCGTTCATCAACTAAGGCTTTGATAACCGGGTGGCCGACACCTTTGATTGCGGTCAGGGCATACCGGATTGATTTTCCCGTCACCGAGAAACCTTCCTCGCCCTGATTTACATCCGGCGGCAAAAGCGCGATTCCCATACTACGGCAAGTCATGATATACGCCGCAACCTTGCTTGAATTGTCAATTACTGAAGTCATCAAGGCCGCCATAAACTCAACCGGATAATAATGTTTCAAATATGCGGTCTGATAAGAAACTACTGCATAACAGGCGGCATGGGATTTATTAAAGGCATATTTGGCGAAATCCATCATATCGTCATAAATTTGCGAAGCTATTTTTTCATCAACCCCGCGGGATACGCAACCTGGCACTTCTTCGGCTGGATTGCCATAAATAAAATTTTCCCGCTCTTTGGCCATTACATCAGCCTTTTTTTTGCTCATTGCCCGGCGAAGCAAATCACTTCTTCCCAGCGTATAACCGCCTAAATCACGGACAATTTGCATAACCTGTTCCTGATAAACGATACAGCCATACGTCGGGGCAAGAATCGGTTCAAGTTGGGGACAGGAATATGTAATCGTTGCCGCTGAATTTTTCCCTCTAACATAGCGGGGGATAAAATCCATCGGCCCAGGGCGATAAAGCGATATGCCGGCAATAACATCCTCTAAGTTTTGGGGTTTAAGGTCTTTCATGAAACTTTTCATTCCGGGGCTTTCCAATTGAAAAACACCTTCGGTACGGGCATTGCCGATATCAATGAAAACCGCCGGGTCGTCAAAATCAATCTCATCTATATCTAACGTTGTTCCGGTACTTCGGGCAATTAAATCCACTGCGCTTTGCAAAACAGTTAAAGTCCGGAGACCGAGAAAGTCCATTTTAAGAAGCCCTAATTCTTCGATAGTATTCATCGAGAACTGGGTCGTAACCACTCCTTCCGAACCTCGTGAGAGAGGGACAAATTCTAAAGCAGGGCGGCTGGTGATAACTACCCCGGCAGCATGGGTTGAGGCATGGCGCGGCAAACCCTCGAGGCGCTTCGCCATCGCAATCAGATACCCGACTTGCTCATCCGATTCGCTAAGTTTACGTAGTTCGGAATTGATTTCCAATGCCCTGTTTAAGGTAATATTAAGTTCAGCCGGAATCATTTTGGCAACCGAATCAACAAAAGCATAAGGTAAATCCATCGCCCTTCCAACATCGCGGATAACACCTCTGGCCGCCATTGTACCAAAGGTCGCGATTTGTACAACCCTGTCTTTTCCGTATTTTTGACTAACATAGTCAATGACTTCTTCGCGGCGGACATAGCAAAAATCAATATCAATATCGGGCATTGATATCCGTTCCGGATTCAAAAAACGCTCGAAAAGCAGATTATAACGAATCGGGTCAATATTGGTAATCCATAAACAATAGGAAACAATACTTCCCGCCGCCGAACCGCGGCCGGGGCCAACAATAATGTCATTTTCACGGGCATATTTGATAAAATCCCAAACAATCAAGAAATAATCAACATAACCCATTCTACCGATAACTTCCAGTTCGAAATCAAGGCGTTCACGAAAAGTCTGGCCGGTCGTACCTGCCGGTGCATCAATATCTTCACCGTAACGCTCTTTTAAGCCGTCGTAACAAAGCTTTTTCAAATAACCGGCGGTATCATAACCAGCCGGAACTTCATAAGCCGGCATTTTGGGGACCCCAAACTCAATTGTAACCCTATTCTTACTACAACGCTCCGCAATTATCTGGGTATTTTCAACTGCTTCTAAAGCGTAGGGAAAAAGTGCTTTCATTTCCGCTTCGCTTTTTACATAATATTGACCGCCTTCATAACGCATCCGGTCTTCATCAGATATCTTTTTGTTCGTTTGAATGCAAAGTAAAACATCATGGGCGGCTTCATCTTCATGATTTGTATAATGAACATCATTGGTCGCAACAAGAGGGATTCCCAATTTTTTACTAATTTTCAGCAAAGCAGTGGCAACCGTTTTCTGTTCCGGAATGCCGTGGTCTTGGATTTCGAGATAAAAATTGCCGTCCCCAAAACAATCGCGGTATTTGAGAGCCGTTTTTTCCGCTTCATCAATCAGGCCTTTTTGAATATAACGCTGGACTTCACCGGCAAGGCAACCGGAAAGGGCGATAATGCCCTCGTGGTATTCACGGAGAATTTCAATATCTACGCGGGGCCGGTAATAGAAACCTTCGGTAAAACCGAGGCTGACGATTTTCATCAGGTTCGCATAACCCGTATTATTTTCCGCAAGAAGAACCAGGTGGTAATAACGGTCTTCACCCCCGGTCAGCTCTTTGTCAAAGCGGGAGTTGGGGGCGACATAAACTTCACAGCCAAGTATCGGGATAACACCCTGCTTTTCTGCCTCTTTGTAGAAATCAATGATACCGTACATAGTGCCATGGTCAGTAATTGCAGCATGAGTTTGCCCAAGATTTTTGACTCGGCGGACATATTCTTTTATTTTGTTTGAACCGTCCAAAAGGCTGTATTCCGTATGGACATGGAGATGGGTGAAGGGCATGGTGGTTTCCTTTTCATACTATGCCCAGTATAACATTATTTTTGGGGTTTCTCAATCTGAATTTTTAAGACAATAGAGGGAATGTGACTAATAGATTATTTATAGAATCATAGATTAGATGCTAATGACTATCCATGTAAAGTTCTTTTTCTGATGAAGCTAATTACTTATATTTTCAATTTCCCATAATAAAGCTGCATCGTGTATACTTGAAATATCTATACATTTTCCATTCTCAAATAAGTAAGCATTAATATTAAGTTTATCATCTATTGCTTTCTTTACTATGTCATATATTTTTAATTCCTGATTTTTTGCGATTGAATTATTCCTAAAATTATTTACTTCCTGCATCAGTAAATTAAGAAATGAATTTTCCCATATCAGAATATTCCAAGTATTATCTACAGATGGATTTTTAGGTTTATCTTCTAATTTTAAGATTTTATTATTTTTATCTATAACGACTGGCCCGAGATTCTCTGCCCGGTTTGTGGGAAACACGCCGAGTGTAAGATCTGAATTTCTGTCACAATGAAATTTATATAATGATTTAAAGCAATCCATTGGATAAACGACTGTATCCGGAAATTTCATGAAAACCGTATGTTCCTTTAAAAAAGGCTCTGCTGCTGCTATCGCAAAAGGTAATCCATACTCCTTATCCAATCTTTTTTGATGAACAAATGATACTTTCATATCCGATGCTTGCCCGTTTATATCAGACAATATTTTTATCAACATTTCTTTATCAGAATTAATTGTACAAACAACATTTTCAACACCGCCTTTATGTAATACATTCATTGCATTTTCTATTAATAATGTAACTTCGCCGTTATGACCGCCGCTTCCATCATCTTGGATTATAAATGGCCACAATTCTTTTATTAACATAAACGGCTTCATCCTAACCCCTTTTCCACCTGCTGGAATGAACCCCATAATGCTTTTTTTCATAGTTGATTTCCTCTTTTGTATCAAATTCTATTCATACCAATATTTCAATTTTCGATTTTTTCTAATTCCTGCAAGACATAGTTGCTCATATTTTTATTATTTAGTACCCACCTGCATAATTCACAACCATGTGAGAAACTCATCTCACAAAAATTATCTTTGAAAGGACTTTCAGAGATGATTTTTGCTAATCCTGATGGTCCATAATTATCATAAAAATGAAACAGTAATGATTTATCTCTTCTTTCTATTATAGTTTCATATGATTCTACAGCCAAATCACCTAAATATAAGAAATTAGTTAGATTCCCAAGAACGGCAGCACAACATGCATATATTTTCCCCTCACAATCAATTGTATGGCTTCGAATTTCGCAATAATCCTTTAAAAGTTGCGGTTGATAAAAATAATTAAATTTTTCTATTTCTAGATTTTTTGCTGCACCATAAAAAAACATCGGCGATATATTAATAAAAACGCTTTTGGAATAACTATTCATATATAAGGACTTAATTTCTTCGCCTTCGTTCTTATTTGCAGCTGTTATATTGATGCTGGCATCTATATTATTTTTGATACAACCATTAATAAGATTATCTACTATTTTTTTATCAACAAATTCTAAATGATACTTATCAGAGCTCACAATCATACTATCCAATCCAGCCAGTTCACGCAAAATAGAATCTACTTTTTCTTCTGTTTGAGCCCAGTAGCCATTTGTTACTATTGTTGTCAGCAAGCCAAGGCTGTTCGCAAATTTTATATAATTAATTAGCTCATTAAAACATAAAAAAGGTTCTCCGCCTAAAAAAGATACTCTTTTTATACTTTTTGAATTTGCAATTTGTTTAATCCATTCAATTACATCCGCTTGCTTTGCATCAGGTAAATCCATTTCTATATCAGAACAATGTCTGCATTTAATATTACAACGATTAGTAATGCTAATATAAAGAGTGGCATATGACTTATATATTTTTTTAAGAAATTCTTGTTTGTGTAAAGAATCTTTAGACATAATACGTTGACTCCATTCTGGTATCAAGATATCATTTCATAACCAAATTCAGACCACCCATATAAATCAATATATCCGCGAAAAACACCACCACATTGATACAAATTCTTGCACTTCATACAATTTACGCCCTTATATTTAAGACTATTGATGAATAATGAAAAATCGTTAATCGATTTATCTTTGTAAAACATTTTAAAGCCTGCCCATTTTAACTGCCGTTCCTCGTATCCATTCATAATACATGCAGGGATAACATCGTAAGTTATATAAGTATTTGATTGGATTGCTATTTCAAATGCTTCTTTTAAATATCTCACAACATCGGTAAATTTCGGTGTTACCTCTTTCAAATTACGAGCGGCACTTCCGACTAATCGTAATCCTGAAAGATTTATGTGATCTACTTTCAAATCAATTAATAATTTGACGATTGCAGGTATTTGCTCATAATTTTGTTTGTTAATTACTGTATTTGTACGAACATAAACACCTTTTTCTTTTATATTTGTTATCGCTGTAATTATTTTATTATAACTACCTTTCACCAAAGAAATATCATCTTGCATTTCGGCATCAGCTCCATGTATAGAAATAATAAAGCAATTTACTCCCAGCTCTATTGAACGATTAGCAAAAGTAACATCCGCTATCATGGATGCATTTGTTTCTACAATTATATTTTCATAATTATTTTCCTTTATTTTACTAATAATCTTCATAAAGTCTTTTCGCAATGTAGGTTCTCCGCCCCACAATGCAATGGTCTTATATTTAGAATTCATATTTTCTTTTAATATTTTATATATATCATCTTTCATAATGCTCTCATCAGTTTTAGACGGAACATCAACTGAGCAGAATACGCACTTATAATTACAAATATCAGTTAAATATATGCCTATTACATTATTAGCTTCCATATATATCCTATCCTTTATATTAAGTCGTATTTTGTGAAACCCCCAATAATGATTTCTGCCATCTTTTTTAAAACATCATCCGGTATTGTAAGCGGCGGAGCAATATGGACATATTCCATAATAATGCGGGTGTATACTCCATGTGATAAAAAATATTGTGTCAACCTCTGTGCGTTTTCAAATTTTTTGTCACCCTTAAGTTCAATACATATCAGTAAACCGATGCCTCTAATATCGCTTATATATTGGTTATCAACTAAAGAATTCCTTAATTCTGATAATAAAAAGGCACCTTTCCTTGCCGACTCTTTATCTAAGTTATTTCTTGACATAAAAAATAAGTTACTTAATGCTGCGGCACAACTTATAGGATGTCCGGAATAAGTAAATCCTTGAGGTAGAAATGAATTATCCGGAATATTAGAAAGAATATCTTTGCTTACCGAAACAGCTCCTAATGGAGCATAACCGGAGGTTAAGCCTTTTGACATAACAATAATATCAGGTATCACATCAAAATGCTCAATAGCGAAAAACTTTCCTGTCCGGCAAAAACCTGTCAATACTTCATCAACAATTAATAATACTCTGTATTTGTCGCATATATTGCGGATAACTTTCCAATAATTCAAAGGAGGAATCGCAATACCTGAATGAGCTGAAATCGGTTCGGCGATAAATGCGGCTATTGCTTCCGGCCCATTTGCTTTTATAACATCCTCTAACTCATATGCGCATTGCAAATTGCATCCTTTATTATTATATTTGCACCGATGACAATATGGATGACTGATTTTTTCAATCCCACCTGGGACTGGACCGGCTGATTTACTAATAAGATCATAACCTGATATAGAAAGAGCTAATAATGTGCCGCCATGATAAGAGCCATGCCTTGCAACGATTATATTTTTCTTTCTCTTTCCGTTGATTTTATGGAAAATTCTGGCTAATCGCAGTGCTATTTCAACGGCTTCTGAACCTCCTGATGTAAAATAAGTACATTTATCACCACCGGGTAATAACTCACTTAATTTTTCTGCTAATGTTATCGCTTTATCATTTGCATATCCCTCAGACGACATTGAATAAGCAATATTAGAAAATTGCTCCACAATACCTTGAATAATATCTTGTTGGCCATGACCTGAATTAACGACCCATGAACCTGACAAAGCATCGATATATTCTTTTCCATTTTCATCATACAAATAACAGCCTTTTGCGCTTGTAAAAATAACAGGCCCTTCTGATGAGATAACTTTTTTCTTACTAGTCCCTAAATGTAATAAAAACGTATTTGCCTTTTTCTTTAGTTCATTCATATTGGAATGGTTGCCTCCTTTAGGCAATTAACGACATTTCTTTAAGACGCAAGCGTAATTGCTTATGAATATCATTTATCTGTATTTTTTTATAAGAAATAAGCTTGTTAGCCGGAAGCTTGAATATTGAAGATAAATATACAATTTTTCCCGGGCTGATTTTTTCTAACCCCTTTTTCAAACAATCGATAGCAGTATCATCTTTGCTTTTATTTAAATTTATTAAAGCCAATAAGCAGTATGTGATAAAAAATTCAGGACTTGAATTTTCTTGCTGTGATTTAAACATCGAATCGATTTGGCTTAACTGCTCTTCATAACTTCTATAACATGGACTCATATATTGCAGTGTTTCATCTTCATCTTTTAGGAACTCCTGAATTAAAAAACTAAATAAAGAACGCAAATATAATACCGGCCAATGTTCTTGCTCAATTTCAAGTGCCATATCACAACTTTCAAGTAATTCTTCAAAACAATCAAATATTTTTGTTTCTGACTCAATTCTTTGCATATTTTCGCTTAAAAGCAAGGCTCTGAAAAACCAATAATCAGATGAATTTTTATCTAGGTTTTTTGTATTGCATAACGTTCTAAAGACACGCTCTCCAATATTCATTTTACTACCCAAAACAATTAAATCATAAATTTCCTGATCACTCTTTTGTAATATTCTCATAGATTTTATTTTCCTCATAAAAATATATTTTCTGACTGTTATTTCGTCCATTGTTTTTCTATGTATTTAATATAAATAATACATACAAAAAGCCAGGCGATTACGATTCCAGACTGCAATACAGCAATCGGTTTTTGTGTCATGACCATGTCAGCCACTTCTGTTATGCTAACACTCGGGACTGCTACCATCACACGAACCACCCATTCAGGTAATAACTGATATACAGTAACAACTAAAAAAAGTGATATCATTGTAATAGATGATACAGCCGAACCATTTTGCGACGATTTTACTTTAAGTCCTATTATTGCGCCAATTAAAATTAAAAGTGCTCCGCCTATAGTGATTGGTATAAATAAAATGAAAATATCAGAAGTTACTCCTCTGTTCATAAAATAAACACCAAGCTGAGAAATCACTGAAAGAATCAGCACTGCAAAACACTTTGAAAAAACGATTTGACCAAAACTAAGCGGTGAACATAAAAGGGCATCAATAGTTTTCGATTCTCTTTCCTCAATTATATTGGGGCCGGTTATCATTATCCCAACCATAGCTTGTGCAAATAACAACCATGCTGCAAGTAAAAAATCTTGTTCAGCAATTTCCATTGCATTCATAACAAATACTGACATGATCATCGGTAAAATAATAATTCCCATAATAGCTGGATTACTCATATGAGAACTTAATTCATTTTTTATAATTGTAATTGAATTTTTCAACTTAATTCACCTCCTGTCATCGCAAAAAAGACATCCGCTAACGTGACTTTATGTTTGTTCATACTAACTAATCGCTTTTCGTCATTTAATTTGGAAATTTGATTTCTTTCATCAGCATTGTCAATATTTAAATTATTCTTAATTACAGTATCATTTTCCATATATTCAATGATTACCTCATTTTTTTGATAAATTGATTTTAGCTCGTCCGATGAGCCTATCGCTGCAATCTCACCATTATTTATTATTCCAATTCTGTTACATATATCATCAGCTTCATTCATATCATGTGTAGTAACGATAATGGTTGTCCCTTTTTTATTAATTCTTCTTAAATAATTATGTATTAAAGTTGTTGTATTAGGATCAAGCCCGGATGTTGGTTCATCTAGAATTAGTATTTTGGGTTTATGCAGAAGAGCTCTTGCAATCAATACCCTTTGTTTCCAACCTCTTGATAACTTTTCAACTTTAATATCTTTATTTTCAAGTAATTGTAAATCTTCCATTACCTCATTTACACGAGAAGGTAACAGATTATATATTTTTGAAAACATCTGTAAATTTTTTTCTACTGTTGCTTTCATATAAAGGTTAGGAAGCTCAAAAACAATACCGATATCGTAGTATATCTTTTTATTATCTTTAATCGTATGATTTTGATTAACCCAAATATCTCCTGAAGTAGGCTTAAGCAATCCTACTATCATTTTAATAGTTGTTGTTTTCCCTGCACCATTAGGCCCAAGAAATCCAAAAATATCTTCATCATTGATATTAAATGAAACATTATTCACAGCCATTTTAGTATTATACATTTTTGTTACTTCATTAATTTCAATCATTGCTTCTCCTTGTAAACTGATATAGATTTTTCTGTTTCAATTTTCATTAATAACTTCCTGTATCGTTCTAAAAAAATAAAATTTTTACAATTCTCACAATATTCTCCTTTCCTGAACTTTAAATATGAGTGCTTTATCCACATTTCTTCAAATGTTTGCTGATAAATATTACCTACCAATGGCCGCCCACAAAAATAATCGCAACAAGGGTAGCAATTTCCGTTCATAATTATAACTGCAATAGGCGCATTGTCATGCGTACATTTAATGCAAAATGGACTTTCATATTGTTTTCCCAAATCAAACATGGCTTTTTCTATAATTGATGATATTTCAACTATTTCTGCAATATGCTCTTGTGCCCACTTTACTTTTCCTATCGGAAGGCCTAATTTAAAAATTTCGATTTCATATTTCGATATCATTTCTATAATATCTACTATATTATTATATGTTTTTTCTGTGATTGTAGAATTAAAAGCACATGTTATTTTATTTCTTTTGGCTTCTTCAAGATTCTGCAACAGTATATTAAAGTCATATTTAGTGCAAATATTTTTCATATCTTCTTCTTTTGCACCATCAACAGAAAACGTTATTGTTTCGACATTTTTATGTTTTGTAAGTCTTTCAAAATCAATTAGTATTGAACCATTCGTTACAATAATTAGCTTTTTATCATAAAAATAATCGATGACTTCATAAATATTTTTATGTGCAAAGGGTTCTCCCAAACCACAGAAAACAATATAATCAAATAACATAACCTTTTCTTTAAGTTCTTTTATTTTTTCCAATTCTAAATCTTTTGGATTTCTGATCAGTTTTCTTGCTGTACAATATGTACAATTTAAATTGCATTTAGTTGTTATTTCAACAAATGCCAATTGGGGTTGATTGCTATAAAAATCTTTATCCATTATTGATATCAAACTCCTTAACCGTTTCACAAATCACTTTTCTCCTAATGTTAATCTTCGTATCTATCTTTCCTTCCTGTATAGCATAATAACTTTCAAACATTGTCCCTCTTTCTAAATCATTTGTTTTTAAATTGATCCACAATTGTCCATGATAATAAGAAGTACCTTCACGTTTTATGTTTGAATTAATTTTATCCTGCATATTTACTATAGAATTATCGCAATGGTAATCAAAAATCGCACATTTTTCATCTTTGGTTTTGCCATATCCCATAAATTTCAATTTAAGTTTGTTTCCTTTGAAAAATGATTGATTCGAATACATTCCAAAATCTATATTACAGCCTTCAGCTTCTTTTATTGAAGGTTTTATAACAGATGTTTCATTCAGTTTCCATGTTTGGCCGATTTTCATATAAACATAAGATAAATATGTTTCAAATGTTACAATGTCCAGGGTTTGCATAATTACTAAATAACTGGAAGGCATTGCTGGAAAATCACTATAATTATCAGCTATTGAGTTAAAGCATCTTTGAAAATATTCATCCTTAAGATGCTGTTTATTCGGTGTATCAATATCATTTTTATTATAAGATAATAATATGTGCGATTTAAATCCTTTATCTTTTGCAAAGGTCCATTTAATACTATTTGTAGATGTCTTAGGTACTTTTGATTTAAAGGTGATATCTTCCCATTTATAATCTGTAAAAATTAGCACATCATCTAATTTTGCTTCTACTGTTCTGACATATGATGAGTCAAGTTTTTGGACTTTATAAATTCTTCCCCGAGAATTTAGATGCAAATTTTCCATCGAAATTTTAAATTTTTGGATACCGTTTATATTGAAATCCGGGATTATTGTTTGATAGTCAGGCAATAATATATTTTTACATTGATATTCCATTTTAACCTCCACCATTTTTTAATGAATTAATCACTTCCTTTGGCGAATCAAGTTTACTTAACTTGTTTATGTATGAATTTTGCTTTTGAATCAATTCTTCACGAGCAGTTTGGTCGAATAAATATTTATTTAATATATTGATTGTTCTAGAACTATGAAATAAACAACTTTGGATAAATGTTTCTAAATAATCATTATTTTCTAATAACGGTTTTAAAAAGCTATACCATCCAAATGGAAATAAGCGATATGGATAAGCTATTTTTATATCATTTGTCATATCACGATACCATCCTGACATTTTATTTAATCGGCTTGTAAAATTTGAAAAATTAATTATTTTATCGTTTTGCAATACAACAGCCGGAACATTCGCATAGATTGATTTTACTAATGTAGAGGAAATGATGTTAGTAGTAAGAAATAAATCAGAACATGATAAATATTCATCAAATTTTTCAGCCTCTATATAGGGATAATGATAATAGGTTATATTATCATTTCCAATAATCGACTCAAAACTTACATTACCAATATGAATAATTACTATTTTTTTATTTAACTGGGTAAGATAATTAATAATGATTTTAGGAACCCATTCTATCAGTGCAGCTAAAGCGGGCAATCGATTCACATTAAGGTTTTCCCAATTTGAATTGGTCATAAAAACTACTTTTTCATCGTTAGGCTTGAATTTTCGCTCAAACGTTATTCTTTGTTTTTTACTAAGTATTATTTTTTCTTTGAAAAAGTATGTATATTTAATTTTTGCTTCTGACTTTTTGATCTTATTTAAAGGACAGTACCGTATTACAAAATCGCATTTATCAATAAAATCAGGTAGGATAGATTTAAAACCACCATAGTAATCCTGATTGAAATCAGTTGAGGCAAACTCATAACTATCAAAGCTACCAATTTTGACACCATATTTTTTCATTAATTCCAAGTCAAGCCCAGTCCATGAATTTGAATACCATAAAGTATATATATCAGATGCAATTATAAAATCCGGGCGAAATTCTTTCATTAAATCATCAAATAAAGTGATATTTTGATATTTATTATTTGCATCCAAATATTCATTTGATTTTTCCATGCAAACATGTTTTATATTGTTATCTTTAAGATAAGCAAGCCCTTTTTTTGACGTTAAAAAACAAATATCAAACTCATTTATTGGTAAATATTTACAGAATTCAAAAGCAATTGTAAATTCACCTGCTGAAAGATGGCCTAAAGTTATGAATAGTAGTTTTGTCATAAGTTTTCTTCCTAAAAATATTATACGAAATTAATAAATTTTTCATAAAAGTCCATAATTATATTTGCCATACACATATCTTGTGAGTGAAGTAATCTTTTCTTAAAACTTACTATTACAGCTTTAAAATATTCATTCAAGCATTTAAATTGAACTTTTTCAATATTATTTAATTTCAAGGCTTTTTCAATATATTTATTTGCACTTAGTTTATCATTAATCGTTAAATAATAATCAGCAGTCATTATATATGGTACTAAAAAATAATTGAAATTAGTTTTAGAGGAACCTTGTAATATGAACATTTTTTCCATGGTTTGTAAAAAACCGGCAGAATCCTGCATTATTTCAGGTAATTCCCGTAATAGAAATCCCTTAAACATATAAATCATCCAATAATTTGGCTGAATACTTATTGCTTCATTATAGCAATTTAATGCAATCTTAATTCTCTCGGCATTAATATTAGCATCTTTTTTATTTGCTTCTAACAGGAAATTAAAAAATCCATATGAAAATATAGCTTCAATATTCTTAGGATTACTCTCATAATGTTTTTTAAATTCATCCGCTAATTTTGTTTTATTTAATGGTATATTAATTGTTAAGTTTATCGTCGTTACCATTTTTTCATCATTTAAATCGATATATTTCAAATTCTTCACCGCCCGTTCTTATTTGTTAATTGATTAAAGCTTTCTTTTCATTAGCGATTCTATGATTTCATTTGCTTTAGGTAACAAATTTAAGCTATTATTGTAAAATGCTACTTTATCATTTAATTTATTATGATCATCAGATAATATATAATTAATTTTAGTAAGTGAACCAATAATATCGAACTGCTCTAAGTTAATAATAATATCATTATAAGGATTAGACTTTAATAACGGGCTTAAAAATTTATGCCATCCTACCGGAAACATTCGGTAAGGATAACACCTGTCAAGTGATTCTAACAAATCAGAAACCATTTTAATCGGTTCGAACGATAAATTATTTTTATCGAACATTTTGTTTTTATTGAATGAAATAGAATTTATAAAATTTATGGCCGGAATCCCCGATACTACTGCTTTAGCTAATGATGTAGAAGTTATATTTCGTGCGATAAGTAAATCTGTTGCTAATAGGTACCTGTCAAACAAAGTAGGTGATAATTGCTTATAAAAATATATGTTAGGGTTTTCCATATTCGAATATTTTCCAGTAGCACCAACACATATAATGCAATATTTTTTTGCTAATTCTTTGATTATAAACTCAAAAGCCTTTCCATTTGCTTCTATAAACGCAGTTACATGTGGGTATGCTTTATATGTTTCCTGCCAGGTAGCATGGGTGAACAGAATCATTTTTTTATCATTAGGTAATCCAAGCTTATTTTTCCAATAATTCGTTTGAATCATATCATAAGGTAATTTATTCGTTATCAATTGATAATAAATATTATTATTTGATTTTCGAGGAGCCAATATCGGGCAGGGACATAGCCTAAAGCTATATTTGCTGACATCAACATCCGCAAATTTCCAAGCTTTAAAGCCATAGGTATCTACATATTCTCTCGTGAGTTGCCAATCAAAATTATCAAAAGTTCCGATTTTCCCAGTGAATATTTCTAGATCATCAGCCATCAAACCATAATGTTCTGTACAAAAATGGTAATTCAAAAAGTCAGCAAGGATAATAATTTGAGGCTTTAATCGATGTTCGATATCTTTTAAAATAATTTTATTTATTTTTGCTTGCCTAGGAACTAGTGTTATATAAGAAAATTTAAAATTTTTAACCAATTTTTCATGGGACGGAGGTATTAAAAATAATATATTATATGTGCTGTGATGCAATCTTTTTGCAAACTCACAAGCAATAACCAACTCTCCATATGCCCAAAAGCTTGTCACAATAAATAAAATTGTCATAATAAGTTATACTCATTGGCATTAATAAACTCATCCCAGCCATAAAATTCAAGATATTCTTTATAAACCCCGCCACACTTAGTATCTTTGCAACTTAAACAAACTTGCCCGCGTTCTTTTGTTTTTGTTTCCATAAATTCCGAATAATCATTGATCAAAAAGTTATGATATAAAAGTTTGAAATGAAAATCATCCCATTTAATTTGATAATCTTCATAGTCTCTTACCATACAAGTCGGAAATCCTTCCAAAGTTATTACTTGATTTTTTTTTATACATAAATCAACTGCCATAAATATATATCTCATACTATCTATGTACTTAGGTGTTACACGGGCAAAATTTTTATAAGCTTTACCTACCGGGTGAATACCAGAAATATTAATGTGATCTATGTTTTCATTGATTAACATTTCAGTTATGTTGCCCAAATTCTTCATATTATCTTTACAAACTACCGTATTTGTTCTAACTTTTGCACCAAGTGATTTGACATTTCTTATTCCTTGAACTGCCTCATCAAAACTTCCTGTCGTTTGGGTGATATTATCGTGCTGCATTGCATTTTTACCATGTATTGAAACAACAAATAATTTTATACCTTTAAGACATAATCTTTCTGCATATTCAATGTTTGCCAATTTTCTAGCATTTGTTTGCAAACTAATTTCTTTGTAATTCATTTCTTGGATTAAGCTCAATATCTCTTCGAAATCATCTAATATTGTTGCTTCTCCACCGTGAATATTTACGTTTTCATATCCTTTGTTTGCATTTTCTTCAAGAAATTTAGTCAATAACCGTTTATTAACACTTTCTTTTTTCTCTTTATGAGAGCCTACAACACAGAATATACATGAATTATTGCATTGATCGGTTAAATGTACGCTAATCGCTTTCACATCGCCCTCCAAATAAACTTCTAATTTATCACTGTAATCAAATTATCTATCAACGTACAATCATTGCAAAGTTGTTTCTCTGACAATACTGGTATAGCTTTTTCATTCCATACTTTACCTAAATTATCATGATATATATTTCCGATCTTGACACCTTTATAAAGTCCATTGCAACATGGAAAGATATCGCCGTTTATTCTTATATTAGGGACAATACTTTTTTTAGTATTACAATTAACCCTATAAAAATTGCTAATAATAACACCCATTGGTAGTGATTTTTTTACAACGTTTTTCATTTGCTGCCTGATTATTACACTATTACTTTTAATAAAATCTATCTCACCTATTGGCAAACTAAAGTTAATTGCCTGTAAATTATTTTTTCTAGAAAACGATATTAAATTTTCCAGTTTGAATAAATTAATATGATTGATTGTACTATTGATGCTGCCAACAATGTCTGGATGTTTTATAAGTTCACTTAAATTCTTACTTAATATGTTAAAATTATAATTTCTACATATTAAATTCATATCTTCTTCCGAAGCGGTATCAATAGAAAAGATAATTGATTTTACATTTTTTTCCTTATTTAATTTCTTAAAATCGATTGGAACCCCGCCATTTGTGATAATCCAAATTTTAAATCTTGATAATTTCCATATTAATTCATATATTTTTGGATAACAGAATGATTCCCCAATACCACAAATAATGATATGTTCAATATTTTCTAAATTGTTAGCCGAAGCTTCTGTTTTATTTATGTCAAGGTCACTTAATTGATTTTTATCTTTTGTACAATAAATACAATCCAACTGACATCTTGTTGTAACCTCAAGGGAAACGACACGGGGGGCAAATGGGACATAACTTAATATAGGCGCTAAAAATTTTTCTTTTAAACTGTCACCATATTCCATTATTTTGCCTCTAAATATTCTTCATTTATTTGGTTTTTAAACCTTTCTAAAAGTTTCGGATTATTTAGCAAATCACAACAAACCTCGCAGCCACCTGTAAACTCTTTATTTATTAAATCGTCAATCAACTCTGTTTGCGCAAATTTCTCTACTACTCCTCGCGGTCCATAACGGCTAATGAATGAAGCCACATCCTTATTACGAAAATTTTGCATCAGCTTTTTTAAGTGCATTTCATTCATATTACCGTAATTAAGATATTTTGAATCATCTGATCTACTGGATTGACAGCAGGCATCTACTCTTCCTTCAATACCAATAACAATATTTCCAATATGGCAGTACCTTGGTACTATTCTCGGTTTTTTGAAAGGCTTTACTTTTATTAATTTTTCTGAATCACTATGTTCAAAAGGCATTGCCTTTATCGGCTGGATAAATATTTTATTCAAGTATTCTTTGTAAATATCATTGATTTCTATTATTTCTTCTTTTTCTACATAAATCATATTGATGTTGGGAAATTTCCCTGTTTCAAAACATGCATCGATTGCATTTTTTACTGTTTGAGCATCTATATATTCCAGATGATACTTATCAGTACTTATTACTACGTTATGCAATCCTGGCATCTTTTCCAATAATTCAATCGCTTTATCTTTGTCTTTCGCCCAAAAGGCATTTGTTACTACTCCTGCGTTCATGCCGAGTTCATTTGTTTTTTTGACATAATCAATTAGTTTATCAGCAATAAAAAAAGGTTCGCCTCCAACAAAATGAATTGATTGTGAACCACACTCTTTAAGTTGTTCAAGCCATGACATCACATCATCATATTGTGCATCAAATTGTTCTACATTACTGCCGTTAATGCAATGTCTGCATGAAGCATTACAACGGGTAGTAATGCTTACAAAAGCATCAGTTGTCAACATTGTGTATAATTTTTTATATCTCTCAAGATCTTTAATAACTTCTTTCTTCAATTTATTCTCCTTTTCATCTAATAGACGAAATATATTTACGCCTGATTATCCATTAAATATATCCTCACTATCATAATCATCAAACGTTTCATATTCATCTAAATCAGCCTCTTCATCAGGTGTATATACTGCTGTATCTGCTGAAAAATATTCTTCGATATTATCCGGTGATAAATTTTCAATGTCTTCAGGACTTAATGATTTAAATAATATTTTTTGAACCTCCGTCAATTCGTAACCTTCAAGCGCTTTATCCATGTCTTGAATTAACTCTTCTTTGAAATCCTGATCTGACAGTATTCTGATAATAACCAATTTAATACCAGACTTATCCTCTTCATTCATTTGACAATCCATTTGATTTTCATCATTCATGATTTTTTCTCCTTTTGATTTTGTATGTAGTTATTCTTTTTTATAAAGTTGTTACCTTATGTGAAAATATATTACTATTATCTTTTACTATTTTTAAAATAAAGCAACCATGATTTGTTGCCTTTATAGATTCATATTGATCAGTCCATTG
Source organism: Lachnospiraceae bacterium (assembly GCA_009780115.1). Lineage (GTDB taxonomy): Bacteria > Bacillota > Clostridia > Lachnospirales > Lachnospiraceae > UBA935. The sequence continues at coordinate 24,619 of WRAQ01000027.1, read as the reverse complement.
CTTTAAGCTAGTTGAATGCAATTTATTGTAATTTGATGCTATCTTGCTAATCCGTTTAGCGTGTGTTGCAACATCAGCATGATTGATAATAATAAGATTGGTTGAAAAATCATTATATAAATATTCATCAATATAATCTGAAATGAACCATCTGTTGTCACTTCCTAATGTTTCACCATAAATAACCGCTTGTCCTTTTTCGCTTAAATAGTCAGATAATTCGGATAAAATTCGGGAGATGATTTCTAATCCCGTTGAGCCTCCATTGCCATAAACAGGATAGTTTATATCAATCGGAACAGCAATATATGGCGGATTTGAATAAATCAAATCAAATTTATCATTATTAATCGGACTATAAATATCACCTTTAATAATAGTTATTACATCATCCATATCGTTAATAGAACAATTTAATTTTGCAATCTCAACAGATTTATCTGAAATATCTATTCCAAGACCCTTTTTGGCAGATGTTCTTTTGCAAGCCATTATTAATTGAATTCCATTTCCTGTACATATATCAAGGATACTATTGCATTTGTGATTTAATTGATTATTTAGTAATTGATATGTATCTATGCCAATATATACATTCATATTACCACTTGTATTTTGCGGAAATGCACAAGGTGTACTTGTAAAGAAAAAACATGCCATATATGTAATCAGAATAAGTTCATCCAGTTGAACGAAATCATCTTTAGATTTTATTATCTCCAGAATTTCAAGTGCTGCTAAAAGATTATTATCAAGTTTATCAATAGCTTCTTTTTTAACTTTTCTACCAAGCAAGAAAAACTCAACGATTGTTTTCTCATTTAAATCCAATTGATTACAATAGTTAAGCATTGCATTATATTGTGGTATCGGATTTACAAAATAGGAAGAGCCGCGGATTGTTTGATTAATTAAATCAACATTACTGTTAATTAAAAATGATTGTAAGTAATTAATCGCATTTTCATATGTAATTATCATTTACACTCCTGTTCAAAGGAATTGAAGTCCATTTGGCTATTTAATAAAAACCGGCAATCTTTACATAATAATCCGGTAGAAAATTCTTCATATTTCTGCATCTTCCATATCTCGCCAAATGAAGCAACATTAAGATCGCATAGTATATTATTTTTGTATAATGTTTCACTACACGCATAAACATAACCGTCAATTGAAAGATATGGTGTAATCCATTTTAAATATACACAACATGGTTCAAATGGATTTACAAAATGAATATTATTAGCGATAGCTCTTTTTTTAGCATTTGCCAATTCATTTACTATTTCGATTTGATTTTCTTCTATAAATTTTTCATTTCCTCTTGGTAATGAAAAATGAATTGCACCAAATTCAAATTTGACAGCGAAATCTACTAACTTTACTAATTCTGACAAATTATATTCACTTAATGTGCAATTTAAAACCAATGCTATTTTTTTATTTGAACTTGTTTCGTATCTTTTATAAGATGCTAAATTTATTAATAAATTATCAAAATTATAATTGCTGCATATTTTTTTGATTTTATCACCATTTACAGCATCTAAAGAAAAGACAAGTCTTTCAATATTATTTAACTTATTCAATTTATCAAAATCAATTATAATAGTACCGTTTGTCACAATACAAATTTTTTGATATAAAAATTTCGACACGAAATCATAAATATAAGGATATAAAAAACTTTCGCCAACACCACATATAACCAGCTTTTTAAAAGAAGAGGCTTGTTCAATTATTTTATCAACTAATTTTGAAGATATATCAGTCATTTCGCTTTTTCTATTACAGTATGAACAATCTAAATTGCACTTTGTGGTTAATTCAACAGATAATATTTCCGGTATCACCTTCAGTGCTTTACTTATTATCATTACATCACCCTCGCAATATCGCTACTCGTTTCTCAGTCTGATATAGGGCATACCTTCCCCCTTTCACTTTCGGGCTCTTTTCAAAAATCACGAAAGCTACCTATAAAATTTTATTATCCTCTCTAAATTTCTTCATTAAGCTCTGCTTTATAAAGCGTAAGAGAGTGCTTATAATATCTTTCAGAAATCCTAGTGCATCTGCAAAAACTAAAGATATTATCCATGATTAGATAATATCAGACAAAATAATCGCTAACAATATGCATGTGATAATCGGTAGGTTTTTGTGATATTTATCAATAAAAATAATTTTTAATGACAGAAAGCAAATAAAAATGGATATTAGAATCTCCAATATCCATTTTATTTCTCTTTGCTATAATTAGGTTAGGTAAGCATTATCTAATATTTAGATTTATAGATATTTCTGTAATACCTCAACTTTATCCAATTTTTCCCAAGGAAGGTCAAGGTCATTCCGTCCGAAGTGGCCATAAGCAGAAGTTTGCTTATAAATCGGGCGGCGCAAGTTCAGCATACTGATAATCCCGGCGGGACGGAGGTCAAAATTGGTGCGGATAATTTCAACCAGCTTTTCATCAGATACTTTTCCGGTTCCTGATGTATCCACCATAATCGAAGTCGGATGAGCCACCCCAATGGCATAGGAAAGCTGAATTTCGCATTTGTCTGCCAAACCGGCGGCAACAATATTTTTCGCTACATAACGGGCGGCATAAGCAGCCGAACGGTCAACTTTTGTACAGTCTTTGCCGGAGAAGGCCCCGCCGCCATGACGGGCATACCCGCCATAAGTGTCAACGATGATTTTACGTCCGGTTAAACCGGAGTCACCATGCGGCCCGCCAATTACAAAACGGCCGGTCGGATTGATAAAAATTTTAGTAGCCTCATCAACAAGATTCGCCGGTAAAACCGGGTCAAAGACATACTTTTTGATATCAGAGTGAATTTGTTCTTGAGTAACATCAGGGTCATGCTGGGTTGACAATACCACTGCTTCAAGGCGCAGGGGGTTGCCATTTTCATCATATTCAACACTGACTTGGCTCTTTCCGTCGGGGCGGAGATATTTAAGGGTCCCGTTTTTCCGGACTTCAGTCAGCTTAAGGGCTAATTTGTGCGCTAATGCTATCGCATACGGCATATATTCTTCGGTTTCGTTTGTTGCATAACCAAACATCATACCTTGATCACCGGCACCGATAGCTTCGATTGCAGCATCGGCATTTTCTTGCTTTGCTTCAAGGGCTTTATTAACACCCATCGCGATATCGGTACTTTGTTCATCAATTGCAACCAATACCGCACAGGTATTGCCGTCAAAACCGTATTCCGATTTGTCATAACCGATATCAATGACCGTATCGCGGACGATTTTAGGGATATCTACATAAGCGTTTGTTGTGACTTCACCCATCACAATAACAAATCCGGTGCAAGCCGCTGTTTCACAAGCAACCCGGCTCATCGGGTCTTTGTCCATCAATGCATCAAGAATTGCATCGGATATGGCATCGCACATTTTGTCGGGATGCCCTTCAGTTACTGATTCTGACGTAAATAAATATTTGTCCATTTCATTTCCTCCTTTAGTGGGATTGATTGTTCCTAAATCGAATAAGATACTAATCTTACTCGCCGTGCAAAATCGAATAAAACGCTAGTTTTACTCGCCGTGCGAATCGTGTTTTGCATGTGTGTTTGCGGGATTCACTCCCGTAAACACACATGCAAAAATTTCCTTACACGATTCTGCACATAAAAGAAAATCCACTGAATAAGTGGACTTGAAAGTATATCAAATCCTCTTATTGCTCGAAATGCCCTTTCGGGCTAACTCGCTCAGGCAGGCACCTTCCATAATCGGGGTTGCCGTGGTCTCATCGGTCCTATGTACCTCCACCACTCTGAATAAGAGATTATTAATTTGGATTTCCGGTTACGAAAATATATTAACATTTTAATAAAGATTTGTCAATCTGTTTTTCTTGAATATTTTTTTAACTTATGCCTTTTTGACTTATAGCTAACCGATACCAAAAAAATTGGCTACTGCAAATAAATCCGCTAAAACAGATAATACCTTTTCAGAAGTTTTTCCTAAACCTTTCATAAAAGACTCAAAAGAATTTTTACATGAAATTTTTTCATTCTCGCCTTCGACAGTTTTTGCTTCATTCACAATAGAGACAAGGTAATCTTTTTGCTCCTGCGTAAGTTCATTAATGCTATTGATGCGATTAATCGCTTCAATCACTTGTGTGAAAAAGATATCTGTTGCTTCTTTTGAACTATTATTTATAACCATATTAATAGCACTGTCACCTAAACTGATAATGCCACTATTTTCTTTTATATTCAGTTTATTACTCATATTGTTTAGAATTTCTTCCTTCGAAAATATTATCAGCATAATCACCGGTGCTAATAATTCCATCATTGTTTTCTACAGTTATACTGTTATCATTCATATTAAAAACAACTATATCCTGCCGTTTATCTGCCTCATCTATATCTTTTTGTAATTCCTGCAAGGCTATTTCACCATCTTTTCCAATAGCTGTAAATATTTCTGTATAACCTGAGTTCATTTCTATTCCTAACCCAAACTTATCAGGAAAAGCTGATGGAGAATATGTAATGTCATTATTCTTTATACGATATACCATATAACCGCATATTCCGGCCGCTGCTAATGGCACTATACCTGGAAATCCCATGTTATAAAATAGCATAATCGCTACAAAAATCAAAAAGATTGTAGCAGCATAAAGCCGTTTTATTTTTTCATCTCTGGACTTTTCATACTCTTCTTTTGCTTTAATAAACTTCTTTTTCTCTATATTATCAAACCTAAATATCCATGTCCTTGAAATATTTGAAAGCTTAAGCGATTTGTTATGAAAACGAATAAAATTATTCCCGATTTTTATGTTACTATTAAAACTAGTCAAAATTAACCTCCTTAATCTTTCCCCTGTTGCTGTTCCACTCTTCCTAAGTCATTTTAACAAGATTTTCATCAAAAAGCAACAAATTTTTTATTAATTTTCAGAAATAATAGCGAATTTTTGTTTTCCTCTCACCCAAACCAAATCCACTCCAAATCAATATTACAACCCGGCAAAAATACTAATGATATTGTCTGATTGCCATAAATACGCTCTTTTAGCGGATATGTTGCTTCGGCAAACTCCGGTTCTCCGGCGATTTCCAACATCTCACGCCGCCCGTCAACTAATATTTGTATGGAGTTGCTTGTTAATGGCGAACGCGTGCTTAAGGTAATACTTCCGGCACCGGTTTCACCGAAATCCATATCTTTAAAAATAATGCTGACATTATTACCAATCCCGGTGACTGCCTTACCGCTGATCGTAAATGTATCACCGCTGATACCATCATTATCGGCGGCATTAAGCCGGCTGAATGCTTTATTATAATGCGTAAACTTAAAGCCTTTAACATGTACTTTTTCCCGGAAAACTAAGCAGAATGTTTTCACACCACGGATAAACCGGGGCAATTTGCAAGTAATATCCTGATAAGTATTCCATACCGAACCTAAATCATAATAGGCCGTCGTAAGATGTTCTGCTTCCGCTTCGCCGGGCATCCCTTCCCATATTTCGAACTCAAACGGAGCCGAACCTAAGGGGAAAAGCGGTATCGTTACTTCATCCGAACCGAAACTGCCGAAATCCAAGTTGGCAAATCCGATATGGCTTTCGCCGTCCCGCCCCGATACAATACCCCGCTCGTTGCCATTACCCAATTTTACATTACTTAAAGCGGCGAGGCCCCCGGCAACGAAGTTATAAGGGTCGATAAATGGCTTGCCAAATCCCGTAATCGGAAGCGAAAGTTGTGAAATCAATGATATATGTTCACCGCCATTGGTGGTTGAACACCTTATCCATAACTCGCCATCTCCTTTGGGGCGGATTAAAGCATTGCGGCCATCGGCTGACAAATCCAATTCTGCTAATGGACTATCGATACCGGCGGCATCGGTCAGCCGCCAGATTAAATCATTGTAAGTAGCATTTCCGGGATAAACTTGCGCCGTAACATTAAAGCCATCAACATTTAACTCAATTTTGCGAATCGGCACATCTTTTTCATCAATAACCGCCTTAATGCAAACTTCACCTTCTGCCCGGACTATAGCCGAAAGCTTTCCGTTAAATAATCTCCGGTTATCAGTTTTATACTGGTCAAAATCGGTCGAATCCCCATTATCCATTCCTAAAAGTGCCCCGCCGGTAACGGTAATACGGACACGGTTATTCGCATTACAAACTTCTCTGCCTTCATTATCAACTGCAGATATTGCTACATAATGCAACTCGCCAAATACTTCCGTCTCAAGCTTTAACCCAACTGCATCACCAAATGAATGGCGCGCCGTTTCAGCGATTATATTATTATCTTTATCATAAGCAACCGCCCGCAATTCGCCGGCTTCATACTTGACACTCCAATCGGCAATCAGACGGTCTTTTAACGTAACAGAACCTAATGACCGCCCATTCAAAAACAACTCGGCGCGGTAGGCATTAGTTGCTGCGCGGACATCAATCGTCTGCCCCGGGGAGAAATCCCAATAGGGATAAAGATAAATCATCGGCTCTTTATTCCAGGCCGCTTTGTAAACATAAAATGAATCTTTGGTAAAACCAGCCGTATCTATTTGACCAAAATATGAACTTTTCGTATGATACGGGGTTGGCTCGCCAATATAATCCTGCCCCGTCCAGATGAACTGCCCAAGGGAGAAAGGGGTACCTAAATCAGTAAGGGCAACCCACTCGGGACTCAAGCCCCCCCAACTGGTTGTTGAGTTACCTAACGATGAACATTGCATATCATCATCTGATAAAATCGATTGCTGCAAGGGGAAGCGGTAAACTCCGCGGCTTTGGACATGTGAAGCTGTTTCCCCGCCATAAATAAACCAATCCGGATAAGCAGCATGGTGTGGTCCATATAATTCTTCGGCATAGTTGTAACCAATCAATTTAACGATATCGGCACATTTTTGTGTATTTTCCCATGGCATATAATTAGAACACAAAGTCGCCGGGGCATGACAATCAGGGTCATGTTTTTTCACCAAATCCATCAGGTATCTAAGAATTTCCCCGCCCCGCTCAGCCGAAGCGTGGGTATCGTAAATTTCATTTCCGACACTCCACATAATCAGCGACGGGCAATTACGGTCACGCCTGACCCATGCTGCCACATCACGTTCGACCCAATCAGTAAAAAAGCGGGCATAATCAAACTCGGTTTTGGGCTTTTCCCACATATCAAGTACTTCACTTTGAATTAAAATGCCCATTTCATCGGCAAGTTCCATGAAGATTTTTGCCGGGGGATTGTGGGAGGTACGGATTGCATTAACCCCCATCTCGCGCAGCAATAAAAGCTGGCGGCGAATCGCTTCTCTATGTACTGCCGAACCAAGCGCCCCAAGGTCATGGTGCATACAAACGCCATATAGTTTCACATAACGGCCATTTAAGAAAAACCCTTTATCAGTATCATAAGCGATTTCGCGGAAGCCAAAACGGGTATTAGTAACGTCCGTCACCGTTCCGTCAACGATTAATTCCGAACGTAAATTATACAAATTGGGATGTTCAATGTCCCAAGTTTTAAATTCTTTATCCTCTTCTAAAATCACATGCCGGACTTCATAAGCTTTACCCTGTGTTTCAACTTCGGCGGTAACTTTGTAATCCCAAAGGCCATTATTTTTGAAAGTTGTAATATAAATACCATCAGTTACGAAATGGCAGGCATTTTTGATTTTGAGCGTAACGTCGCGATAGATACCCGCACCGCTATACCAACGTGAATTTGGGAATTGATGGTTTATCTCAACCAGCAGAATATTGTCGGCATCGCAGTTAAGATAATCCGTTATATCAAATTCAAAAGCGGTATAACCATATTTCCATTCACCAACTAATGCGTTATTTACATATACTTTGGTATCCATATAAACGCCGTCAAAATTGATAAACATTCTTTGGCCTGCTTTCAAATCACCAATTTCAAGCTTTCTTCGGTACCGGCCAATACCGTTTTTGTAAAGATTATTAGTATCATAAATTAACCAGTCGTGAGGTATTTCGACCGGTGAAAAATCATAATTATCGAGGGCAAATTCCCAGTTATCATTAAGAATTTTTGTATTGTTATCCATAAATCGAACCTTTCTAATATCTTCCTTCGTTCATTATACATTGATTCAAAATCTGTTACAAGTAGCATTTTTTAAATAATCATGATATAATACCTAACAGGAAGGTAGTGTGTCAATCATGAAAAAATACATATGTCTGTTTTTAGCTTTATGTTTGTTTGCACCCTTGTCTGCCTGCGGTAAGGGCGATTATCCTGTCATTGTTATCTATACAAGTGCAGAAGAAAATCGTTATAAAGCAATGCAGGAAGCTCTCGACTCCGAATTTCCGGATTATATTATTAGAATTGAATACTATTCTACCGGCGAATTGATTGCCAAACTTCTTGCAGAAGGGACGGATACTGAATGTGACATCATTGGTGAAATGGAATACACCAATCTCAAGATGGCAACTGATCTTTTAGCCGATTTATCAGGATACAACAAAAGTATTTATATCGACGATATGATTCCTGATGAACCGAGGTATTTGCCATGGTATCGTAACGGGGGTTGTATCGCGATTAATAGAACAATAATTTCCGAGCGGGGGCTACCTGTTCCGGAAAGTTATGCCGATTTATTAAACCCTGAATATAAAGGGCTTATTTCGATGCCTAACCCTCTAACTTCCGGTACAGGTTATATGTTTTTAAAAAGTCTTGTTAATACATGGGGCGAGCAGGAGGCTTTTGATTATTTCAATAAGCTTTCAGCTAATATCCTTAGTTTTACTACCTCAGGTTCCGGTTCGGTTAATGCGTTAAGAGCCGGGGAAGCAGCAATCGGATTTGCTATGACCGCACAAGCGGTCAAAGCAATCAATGATGGATTTCCGTTGCGGATTCATTTTTTTGAAGAAGGTTCCCCTTTTTCATTGTATGGCATCGGTATGATTAAAGGAAAAGAAAACAGGAGCGAAGTCAGGGAAGTTTTTGATTATATTGTATACCGGTGGACTGAAATAGATAAACTATTATTTTGTCCTGAAAGAATCTATAGTGACAGGGAATTTACCCTTCCTAATTACCCGATGAATATCAGATATGCTGATATGTCCAACGATACTTATACGGAAAAGGAGCGGCTTCTGGAAAAATGGAAACACAAATAAGTATCAAAAAGAAAATTCTTATTCCTATGGTCGTGCTGGTGGTTTTGTGCGGAATTGCCGTGCTTGTTTCTTCTATTCTACTTTTCAGCAGAGAGTTAGATGTTTCTATGCGAGAAAAGGTCAGTACGGCGATGAACATGATTGAAACTGAAATTGATGATATGATATCAAAAGCACGGCTCGCTGCTTTCGCGGTTTCAGATAATCAAAATCTTAGCGAGGCAATCATGAATAATGACAGGGCCGTTATCGCAGACATAGCTTATGCTTTACAGGCGATGGCCCAGCTTGATTTTTGTATAATTCTTGATAGCGAAGGTACGGTAAAAGTAAGAACATATGATATTGAAAGATATGGCGATAACCTGGCTGGGCAGCCGCAGATTGTCTCGGCATTTGAAGGCAGGGTTGAATCCTATATTGTACCGGAAACTACCATCCGTCTTGGTGTTATTGCCAGCGCACCGATATATGATGATAATATGAATATTGTCGGGGTTATATTATCAGGCCTTAGGCTGGATACGCAAAATTTTGTCCACAATTTGAGCGAAAATACCGGATGTGAAGTTTCAATTTTTTTAAATACAGAACGTATCGCTTCGACAATCACCGGCGAGGATGGAAGCAGTGCCCTTGGGATAAATGCGGCGGGATATATAAGTGAAAAAGTACTGGCCGGAGAATCATTTTTTGACAGGATACAGCTTTTCGGAAAGGATGTATTGGCCCTATATGTTCCACTTTACGGAGCAAATAATGAAATTATCGGGATGATTGTCGTCGGATACTATACACAGGAGTATACACAAAAAATTCAAGTCTTTATCCTGGTTGGCGTATTAATAACACTTCTTGTTTTTGTAGCATGTTTGATAATAGCTTTCTTTATTTCCAAGGTAATTGAGCAGCGGCTGAAAAATATGATGAATGAAATACTAGCAGCAGACGAATATGCCCGGCTAATGTTTGATTCAACACCAATGAGTTGCATTCTATGGGATGAAAACCTGAAAATTATTAATTGCAATGAAGAGGCACTAACATTTTTTGGAGTAACAGAAAGAATGGAATTGGACGACAATGCATCCTTTTCACCGGAATTTCAACAAAATGGTGTTAAAAGCAATACCGGTGAGCATGAAATGGTGCGGAAAGCGTTTGATGAAGGTTATTTACGTCAAGAGTGGTTACATCAATCAAAAAGCGGTGAGCTTTTGCCATGTGAGGCTACGCTTGTCAGGGTAAAACATAAAGAAAAGTTTTTAGTTGCGGAATTTCTCCGGGATCTGCGGGAGCAAAAACTATATTTAACTCAAATTGAAAAAGCGCATCAGGCGGCAGAGGCCGCCAGCGCTGCCAAATCTACCTTTCTTGCCAATATGAGTCACGAAATCAGGACTCCGATGAATAGTATCATTGGATTTTCAGAACTTGCTCAGGATGGTGATATACCACCGAAATCAAAAGACTATCTTGATAAAATTCAGTATAGCGCAAAATGGCTGCTTACTATTATCAATGACATTCTGGATATCTCCAAGATAGAATCAGGAAAAATAGTTCTTGAGCGTATTCCTTTTGATTTGCCGGATATTTTTTCGCATTGCCAAATGATGATATCACAAAAAGCTGAAGAAAAGGGAATTGCTTTATATTGCTATGCAGAACCGTCTGTTGGTAAAAAGATGCTTGGCGATCCCGTACGTTTGCGGCAAATTCTTATTAATCTTCTTTCCAATGCCGTTAAATTTACAAATAATGGCATCGTAAAACTTCTTGCATCTCTTGTAAAAACCGATGCAAATAGCGCAACTATGCACTTTGAAGTAAAAGACAGCGGAATTGGCATGACCTCCGAACAAATTGAAAAAATATTTGAACCATTCATACAAGCCGATGAAACAGTTACTCGGAAATTTGGCGGAACGGGATTAGGGTTAGCTATTACCAAAAATCTACTCGAGTTGATGGGCGGCTCCCTTATCGTTGAAAGTACGGTTGGAGTCGGAAGTAAGTTTAGTTTTGATTTGACATTTGATTTAATTGAAGATAAAACAGATTTATCAGCAGCTAGTATTGTATTTAATGAATTTGAAAAACCCAACTTTCATGGTGAGATTCTCATTTGTGAAGACAACAATCTCAATCAGCAAGTAATTTGTCATCATTTAGCAAGAATCGGTATCCAAACAATTATAGCGGCTAATGGCAAAGAAGGTGTTGATATTGTCAAAAAAAGAATAAAATCGGGTGAAAAGCAGTTTGATTTGATTTTTATGGATATTCACATGCCCATAATGGATGGATTGGAAGCGGCTTCCAAAATAACTGAACTGGGAATCAAGACACCAATAATAGCCATAACTGCAAATATAATGTCCAATGATATCGAAATTTATATGGAAAGCGGAATGGTTGATACTCTCGGTAAACCATTTACTTCACAAGAGCTGTGGGGCTGTCTGCTGAAATATCTTACCCCTACGACATGGAATGAAGCTGACATTGTTCAAAACGAACAAGCCGAAAAAGAACTTCGCCAGAAACTGATTAAAAGATTTGTAGAAAACAATCGGGGTAAAGCCGAAGAAATAATGGATGCGATTAACAAGGAAGATAAAAAACTTGCACATCGGCTTGCGCATACATTAAAATCTAATGCAGGACAGCTTGGAAAGTTATTATTACAAAAAGCCGCCGAAGAAGTGGAAACAGGGCTTAAGAATGGAGAAATTCTGGCCTCTGGACAACAACTTGAGCTGCTTAGGGCAGAACTTGAAGCAGCTATAACCGAATTCGAATCATTGGTTGGTGATTCAAAAACTACAGTAACTTTAAAGTCGTTTGATATTATATCAATAAGCACCCTATTTGAAAAACTTAAGCCCCTGCTTGCAAATAGTGATTTGGAATGTTTGCAATTCATTAGCGAACTTCACCGGATACCGGGATGTGAAAAATTAATCAGGCAAATGGAAAATTTCGACTTTTTGCTTGCTTTAGAAACATTAGAAAACCTAAAAACGGAGAATACATATGGATTTTCAAATAATAATTAGCCTAATCATCATTATCCTGTTATCAATAACTATTATTTTACAATTAATAAACCGGAAAAAGTCATCCCTTGATGAAGTCATCAGCTTACTTGACCAAGGGAATGAAGAATTATGCGAGACAGTCGCCCGTCAGCTTAATGAAGGTGCAACGGAACAATTTAAGCGTTTTGGCATGATTCAAGAAAGCGTAAATAAAACCCTGCAAGCGAACCGCGAGGAAACGAATAAACAACTCCGCGAGTTTAGCGAACAGATTGATGCCCGTTTATCATCAATACAGCGAGGTAATACCGAGAATAGTGAAAAGGTTAACGCCACCCTTGAAAGCAAAATGAAATCTCTCCAGGACAGTAATGAAAAGCGCCTTGACCAAATGCAGGCCGTCGTTGATGAAAAATTACAAAAAACTTTGGAATCCCGGCTTGCCCAATCATTCGAATTGGTCAGCAAGCAACTTGACAGCGTTCAGCAGGGGCTTGGCGAAATGAAAGTTCTCGCCGCCGATACAAAGAGTTTGAAAAATGCCTTAATCAATATCAAGGAGCGGGGCACATATGGCGAAGTCCGTTTGGAAAAACTGCTTTCCGATATCCTTGCCCCCAGCCAATATGAGGCAAATGTTGAAATCGCCGACAATAAAAGAATTGAATTTGTCGTTAAATTGCCGGGTAATGGCGATGAACCGCTCTTTCTTCCGATTGACTCAAAATTTCCGATTGAAGATTATAACCGCTTGCTTGATGCTGATGACAAAGCGGCGATTGATGAAGCCCGGAAATCATTAACCCAAAAAATCCGCGTATTTGCTAAGGATATTTATGATAAATACATTGTGCCGCCGAAAACCACCGACTTTGCACTGATGTTTTTACCCACCGAAGGGCTTTATGCTGAAGTAGTTCAAAACGCACCACTCTTTGAAGAACTCCGGGAGAAGTATAAAGTCACTGCTGTTGGCGCAACCACCCTATCGGCTTTCTTAAGCTCCCTGCAAATGGGTTTTAAGACCTTAGCAATCGAGCAACGCTCTCAAGAAGTATGGGATACATTGCGGGCGGTAAAATCCGAATTTGTCAAATTCTCCGATATGCTTGACCGGGCCCATAAGCAAATCCAAACTGCGGACAAGACTCTTGAAGAAATCGTCGGGCGGCGGACAAGGGCAATTAACCGCACCTTGCGGACAGTAGTTGAGCTTGGCGCTGCCGAGGACAAATTATTGTTGGAAACAGTAGAAGAAGATATGGACGGTTTTGAATAAGCAGCAAAGATGCTTACGGTTTTGCCATATTTTATCTTATTAACAAACTCATCCCGCCAACGCTATATACCCCCAAATGATGCAGCGCCCTTGTACTTGCAATATATAATAGTTTTTTGTCTTCTTCACTATGATAATTTTCATTATCCGCATCACAAATCAAGACGGCATCAAATTCTAACCCTTTAGCAAGATAAACCGGGATAATAAAAATGCCGGTAAGCTCTGAATTACTGCCCGATTCTTGTAAAATTATATTTTTCTGCTGATTCGTCAAATCCTGATATAAAATTTTCGCATTTAATGCCGTTTTACAAATAAGCGCCACCGATTGATAACCTTTATCAATTAATCTTTGCGCTGCGGTTATTAGCATTTCCGCAAGCTCAACTTCTGATGATGCAATATAAAGCTGCGGCTCATCTCCCAGCCGGTTAAAACTCTTTATCTTAATTTCCCGGTTAAGAAACCGCGCACTGAAATTAATAATTTCGTTGGTTGAACGGAAGCTTTTGTCCATCGTAACATGAACGGATTTTGATTTTTCAAAAGTTTCCGCAATCCGGTCATATAATGAAGCATTTTCTTCTTTTTCCAAGGTCTGGTTGTAATCGCCAAGGACAGTATATTTCGCTTTACTAAATAAAAGCTTAAAGGTTTTATAATGAAGCGGATAATAATCTTGTGCTTCATCAATAACGACATGGCGGATATTTTTGTATTCTTCTGCGCCGTGAATTTTTAGTTTAAGATAAAGCAGGGCAGCAACATCATCATAAGCAATTGTTTTGCTGTTTAAATTGCCTATCGTGATTTTAATTATTTCAAACGGAATTTTATTCATCAAGTGCGAAAGACAATATTTATCCGTAAACAAAATCCGGTAAAGTTTTTTTGCATCAAGGTTTACAAAGTTTTGCAGTTGCTTTTTTACCCTTCTAAATTCTTCATGATTTTGTAAAACGCGGTGTAAATCTTGCACCGTTTCCATAATATGTTCTTCGATTTGCTTTAGCTTCATACCTAAAGCTATGCCAATACCGGAAGCAGACTTTCCGGAAGTTAATTTCTTTTTAATTTGCGCCGCGCTCATAATCAATTGACCGGCATAGTCAATATTTGATATCGTAATAAACCTTGCCGGAATTTCTTCGACAAAACGGTCAATTATTTCTGCAAATAAAACCGAGGTTTTTAATTCTAACCGTTCTTTCATAGAAGCTTGAAAAGAGCCGTTCAATAATTTTTCTAAATATTGCTCCCGGGGCTGAACTTTATTGTATCCCAGCACTTTAACGGCAATTTCCTCAAAAACTGCCGAGGTTATGTTTTCTTCACCCAAATCCGGCAAAACCCGCGAAATATACTGTTCAAAAAGTGAGTTTGGTGAAATAATCAAAATATTATGCGCCTTCAGATGAGCCGAAAGCCCCTGGTACATTAGATATGCCGCCCGATGCAGGGCAATCGAAGTTTTTCCGCTTCCGGCAACCCCTTGTACCATCATCAAATCATTTTCCAAATCGCGGATAACGATGTCCTGCTCTTTTTGAATTGTTTCAACGATGGCTTTCATCTTGCTTGAAGTATTTTTTGATAATAACTTGCGGAGAAATTCATCCACAATCTGCACATCTGCATCGAAGTAATACTCCATCACACCGTTACGGATTTCATACTGGCGTTTAAAGGTTAAATTCCCTTCAATCCGCCCGCCGGGGGCATCATAATAAGCCTCACCACAGGCAAAACGGTAAAAAACGCTGGCCACCGGTGAACGCCAGTCATAAATATACATTTCATGAGATTTAATATCTTTTAAAGATGTCCGCCCGATATAAATAACTTCAGCCGGCCCGCTTACATCCTCTGAATACCAAAAGTCAATCCGGGCAAAATAGGGCGATTTAAGAATATTTTCTAAGCGGGCGATTTTGTTTTCGTTCTCTTCAAATTCAACGATTTGGTCATTAATCGGGTTGGCATATTGATTCAATGCGGCTAAAGCTTCAAATGCTTCACTACCCCATAGACTGCCAATCGTATGAGTTGTATTCTCGCGTAATTCTTTTTTGGCGGCAATAATCGCTGATTTTATGTCATCACCGCTTGTCCGCGCCCGTGAAAGTTCTTCGGCAGCAAAGATAAGCGTGCGGTTAAGGTAGTCCGCTTCCGCATCAGGGTTTCGGTTTGTACCATCGGTTTCAAAACCATTTGATTGCACTTCATTTAACATAATTCTTTCCCTTTACCGTGAATCAATGTCATTTATATAAGCAAGTCAGGCAATAAACACATCGTGAATAGTAACTATAATACTCAAGCAAAAACACTGCCGATATCCGTCAATTTTTCATACAAATCAGCCCGGAAATTCGGCATTCTTGCATCAAGGCTGTTTATGGCTACCCCGAAACTTCCTGCCCTTGTTGTCGAATGGATGTACTGATTATTACCCAAATATAACGCAATATGGCCGGGAAAGTAAAGCAAATCGCCAACCCCAATCATCTGAATTGGTATCTTCTTGACTGGATAATCATCTTTTAATTTGGCATCGCGGTATATATAAATTCCATTTTCAAAATAACTCATAAAGGTAAGGCCGGAGCAATCAATACCAAGCGGCGTTTTCCCGCCCCAGCGATATTGCGCCCCAAGATACCTTTGGGCACTACTTGCAATCGCCTCACGAAGCTGATTATTAGCAGATAAGGTCTGCGATATCGCACATGGCGAAACCGGCAGCGGTAAAATCCGCTTCTTTAGCATACATGCCTGAACAAAACCTTCTCCGCCGTTATTAAGGAGCAGCGTAACCCACCCTTCCGGTGAAGCAAGCGGCATCTTTATCCGCACATAACTACCCCGGAATAATGTCATCAATACCCGGGCTGCTACCCGCGGCTCACTTAAGATATCCATACAACTTCGGTCAACATAATATACATCACTGCGTTCTTGAAATGAAGGATAAATGATAAAGTCATTTAAATCAATATAACCGCTATAACCATATTCGGTCGTAACGAAAGCACTGTTACTGACATTTACGGTTGCCTCATCATTTATTTTGACCAGCCAGCCGTACAAAACCTCGTCAGCAATTCCTGAACTTAAATCTGACGGCCCAAAGCAAAATTTGGCCTGCTCATATAAAGGTGCAATTGGTTTATTACATATTCCATAGCGCATATTCACCCCGGTAAAGAAATTTTTTCGATACTATTCGCAAGCGCCAAATCGCATTTTTACGATTTGTGTGATTATTGTTGCTATGAGCTGTTTTAGCTGTGAATAGTACTATCTCTTTAAAATATGCGGCTAACCAGAATCAGTGTTATTGCAGCTATCCATGAAGGGCACTTATTGCATACATTCAAAGAGTAGTATATACTAAAATTATGATTAGAACAATTACTATACTTTTAGCAATAGCCCTCTTCCTTCTCTTCAGCATCCCGCTTTTGATTATGGAATGGATTATCGGAAAGTACAATATGGAACTCAAAAACAGAAGCTCGCTGGCAATCGTCCTGTGGGCCTTCCGCTTATGCTTACGGATAAGCGGCACTAAAGTAACTGTGCTAAATCAAGAAAATGTCCCTCTTGATAAAGCTGTTCTTTATATTGGTAATCATCGCAGCTATTTTGATATCCCGCTGACTTATGTGCTGGTGCCGCGGCCAACGGGATATGTGGCCAAAAAAGAAGTGGAGCGTATTCCATTACTTAAAAATTGGATGTGCAATTTACATTGTTTATTTTTAGATCGGAAAAATATCAAAGAAGGTTTAAAAACGATTCTGTCCTGCATTGAAAAAGTTAAGTCCGGAATTTCCATCTGCATTTTCCCGGAAGGGACCAGAAATAGAGTAAACGATACTTTTTTACCTTTTCATGACGGCAGTTTCAAAGTCGCGGCAAAATCCGGCTGCCCGATTATCCCGATGACGATTAACAATTCGGCGGACATTTTTGAAGACCATATCCCTTTCATCAAAAAAACCCATGTTATCATCGAATATGGCAAACCGATTTATATCAATGAATTATTACCGGAACAAAAGAAGCATATCGGCAGTTATGTTCAAAGCATTATTGAAGAAACATATTTCAAGAATAAAGATTTAGTTTAAAACCGGCATTTTTTTAAGCGAATCAACCAAGGTTTCAAAAGCCATAAAACGCGAGGCCTTGAGCAATACCGTATCATCAGCACACAAAATATCTTCAGCTTTTTCTAAAAAGCTTTCTTTATCGGCAAAGTGGTATATTAAAACCGCACTTTCGCTTTCTGAAGCTACAGTTTCAGCCGCTTTATACATATTCAATGAAAGGATACCGATACAGACTAAAACATTAACGCCGGTTTCGATTGCTTCCTGCCCCACTTTGGCATGAAGTTCCGCCTTATCGGTACCAAGTTCACCCATGTCGCCAAGAATTGCCACTTTCCGGCTTCGCGCGCTCTTTAATAATAGTAAAGCTGCTTTCACCGAAACCGGATTTGCATTGTAACAATCGTCAATAATGATTCCGGATGGCAAATGGATAATGTTACTGCGCCCCGGTACCGATTTTAAGTTGCGGAACCCTGCTGTTATCTCCGCCGGGTTAAGGCCAAGCAGATTTCCGGCCGCTGTTGCTGCAAGGGCATTATATATCATATGCTCACCGGGAAGAGGAATCCTAACCGCAAAATTCTCGCCCGTCTTTTTATTTATTATCCGCGCTGATGTCCCGTCTAAACCCAAATTGTTAATCTGTTCAGCAGTGATATCATTTCCTGCGCCAATACCATAACGAAGTGACGGCCGGCCGTTTATCTCCGGTATCGTTTTAAGCAGAACATCATCGCCATTTATAACGACATTTCCATCAGCGGCAAGAAAGTCAAAAATCTCTGATTTTGCTTTTAAAACACCGGGCCGATCACCAAGGCGCTCCAAATGGCAATCGCCGATATTTGTAAGAACCGCAATATCCGGACGCGCCATCTCTGATAAACGGTGCATTTCACCAAAATCGTTTATTCCCATTTCCAGTACTGCTATCTCATGTTCTTCGCGGATTTTGAGAATCGTTAAAGGTACCCCGATTTCATTATTATAATTCCCCTCCGTCCACAGAGTCTTGTAGCGGGTTGATAATACAGCGGCAATAAATTCTTTCGTACTGGTTTTACCCACGCTTCCGGTAATGCCAACTACCAGTATATCAAGTTGGCGGCGGTAAAAAATCGCAATATCTTTTAAAGCCTTAAGCGAATCCTTAACGATGATATGAGGAATCGGGGCGGCGGTCATTTCCTCACAAACTACCGCTATCGCACCCTTTTCGGCAACCTGGGGGATAAAGGAATGGCCGTCTGCCTTTTCACCGCGGGTTGCGATAAAAAGGTTTCCTGCTTCCAGCTTGCGCGAGTCAATAATAACACCTGTTATTTCTGCTGCTGATATATCGATACCGTGTACCTCACCGCCAACTGCCGCCGCGATATTTTTGATGGTCATATTTTTCATGAATTTTCCTCCAATTAATTATGAAGAACGCGCTTTTTCGTTCTTCCCGCGTGAAGCTTTAGACTTTTTTTGGTGTCGGGCCATTACCCGACATCTTAGAAAATCTCTTCATGCTATACCCCGGCGATTATTTGTTCACACAAATCGCCGAAACTAATCCCGACCGCAACGGCTTCTTGCGGTAACAACGATGTTGGAGCCATTCCCGGTAATGTGTTAGCTTCAAGGCAGTAAATTTTCCCCTTGCCATCCATCATAAAATCAACCCGCGCATAATTACTAAGCCGCAATATTTTGTATACCTTTTCCGCAAGCTGCTGTAATTCTAAAGCAGTTTCCGCCGGTATCCCGGCCGGGCAAGTCTCAACTGTCGCCCCGGGCTGATATTTATTGTGATAATCAAAAAATCCTTGTTTCGGGGCAATTTCAATCACCGGCAAAGCTTTTCCGGCAAGGATTGCCACGGAAAATTCCCGCCCTTCAATATATTGCTCAACCAAGGCAATATCATCATAACGGAAAGCTTCAGTAAGAGCGTTAGCATACTCCACATCATTTCCGGCAATTCCCACACCAACACTTGAACCGCCGTTATTTGCTTTAACTATCACCGGATAACCCATCTCTTCCGGCAATTTATTTGTTTCGTTCTTATTAAAAGATAAACTGCGCGGGGTTGGGATTCCGTGCCAGCCAAATAATTCTTTTGCCAGTGTTTTATCCATTGCGATTGCCGAACTCATATGGCCGCTGCCGGTATAACGAATCCCCATCAAATCAAAAGATGCCTGAATCTTGCCATTTTCGCCGCTTTCACCATGGAGGGCGATGAAAACAATATCGGCTGCCTGGCACAAATTAATCACATTCGGGCCAAAGAAATTTTTGTCCCCATCTGTCCGCCTTAGCTTAACCGCTTCAATATCCGGGCTTTCGCTTTTAATCGCAACAATATCGGCCGCCCAATCAATATTTTGTGAAAAAATTACGGCAAAATCACCAAAAAATTCTGCTTCATAACCTAAATATACATCGAGTAAGATAACCTGATGGCCTTTTTGCTTAAGGGCATCATAAATCATTTTTCCCGAGTTTAATGAAACATCTCTTTCAGGACTGATACCTCCGGCTAAAATTACTATGTTCATAAAATACTCCTTTATTTATATTACGCAAGGAAGTCAAAAACAATTCGCATCCAAACTTGTTTGGTTTTTGCATTAGGTCGCCTTCTTCCCGAGATATAATGTAAATTAGAACCAATCGAGAATGTTTATTGACTGACTTGCTTTCATAATGACTTGCCTTTTATTTCACTAATCATAAAAATCAATTTTGCATTGGATTCAATCTGATTCATAATTCCTAGACGATTGTCCAAATCCTTGTAATTCAAAGCGCCAACGTCATCTATATAACTGATTCCGGCAGAGTTTCTACCCATAAAATAGTGAAGGTGGTTTTCAATTATCGTTCCATATTCATGATTTGGAATAATATTATTGATAATCGTCAGATAAAACATATCCGTCAACAGCTCATTATTATTATCCTGCTTTGCATTTCCGGCGGTCAAGTACTGCGAAACCCGTACCCTCCCGGATATTTCCGCGGCAATCAACATTATATCCTTCATTATCTCACGGCACAATGCCCGGTCAACTCTTTTCCGTGTTAATAAATAAGTAACTGCCCCCATCATAATTGTTTCCTGGCGGTTATCCCAGGTAATGTCTTTGTTATTTAAATCAAATAAATTTTGATAAGCTTCGCTATTCAAATATCGGACAACAATATTGTGATAAGCTTGAAACCCGGCGGCACGATACATTTCTGCAGCCGCAAAAAAATACATTTCATCCAGCAAATCGGTATGGTTCCTTTCAAGGTAACGCCATGCCCGGTCGGCTGCTTTCAAACATTCAGTTGCATAAGCTGTATCAATATCCTGATAAAGATAACTGAATTTCGCCATTGTAGCACAAAACATCTTCGTTGCTTCAATTGATGTTGGTTCAATATATGCCGAATAACTGTCATTATTTGCGTTTGGAAAAATAGTAACCCCGGAATAAACACCACCGGTAGCTGTATCTTGCATTTTCTTCAGCCAATCAATTGCATAGCGGATTTCGTCAAGCAGGTCGGGAATTAGGTTGCCGCTTTCAGGAATATTCGTTTCATCACTATATTCATCACCATTTAATTCATATGAAAGTAATAAAAGGTTGATAACATTGCAAGCGGTAACAACATCTTTGGAACCGCTGCTATCCTGATGCCAGCCCCCGCTAACATCCAAGTTCACCGAAGCATCCTCGCGAAGTTCTACCCTTGCTACATGACAAGCACTCTGGGTACTCCGGCCGGTAAATTTTTCTGTCAAGCTGATTCCGCAGCGATTAAGAAAATACTGGCGCCCGGCCGCAATAAAAACCGAATCATACAAATCATTCTCTATTTGAAAGTTATAAGACCGCCCCACGATTTGGGCTTCGAGATAATAGGTTCCGGGGGCATCAAATTCAGTGAAAAAACCATAACTAATATATTCACCGGTAACAGGATTGTAACCGCGTTCTTCAATTTCTCCAATAAAAACAGTTTGTCCGCTTTCATTAATTATGCGAAACTCATCAGGCAGGTTTTCGCCGCGAAAAACAGCCATTTTTACACTTCCGGGAAGATAACCCAACTGATTGACCATGATGTTGGGGACACTGATTGGGACAACGTAATTTATTTCTGCTTCGCTCATCAGGCTTTCGAACTGGTGTTCGTTTGATTCGGCAATCATTTCTGACTCATCTACTACATTGTCAGTACAACCAACAAGGCCCGCAAAGAGAAACAAGAACAAAAATATTTTTATGGTAATAATTATTCTTTTTTTCATTTTCAACCCGATGATGCGGCAGCGGCTGTGCTTGCTGATATCGCGGCAATCATAATTGCCACTTGTTGTGCGATGATAATGTTGGTTATTGTGTTAGTAATTGAAGCGGCGACATTGCCTTTCATTTCTTTAGCGTAGGAAACCGATATTAGGGCTGATGAATAAAGCAACAATTCCTGTTCCGGTACCGAAAACTTTCCGAAACCTTTCTGCGCCCGCAGATAATTTTGTGCTTCTAATAAATTGTCGGCGAGAGAATCACCGTCTAACGGAAGCAATGAAAGGACACCAAGGGCCGGCAAGGTATATGTTTTATCCATTCTTATCTTACGCTTTTTCAAGACTTTGCGCAAAATTAATAAATGCTCAAGCGCTTCATCAGTTTTGCCGCCAAGGGCAAGTACCTGGGATAAAGTCTGTATGCTGTTGCCCCCCGCCCGCTTAAATTCTTTTTTTAGTCGTTGATATAACTGTTCCATACGTTCAGTCCCGGTAATAACTTCAATATCTGAAAGGGCAAACATTACGGCGAAAATATAATCATCTTCCCCGGTGCGAAGCCTGCTATTCTTTTTCATTCCATTATAAAATGCCTTAGTCCGCTCGACCGTATTAGTATAATTATCTTTTTCCGTATTTGCAGCAATCAAAAAAGCTGAAACCGCTAGATAATCGGAAGCGCGGAATTTTGCTTTTTTCAAACTATCATAAACTGACAATACTTCGGCGAATAACTGTTCTTTACTATTATTAAGCGATAGCATCGTTGCAATACAAAGAGACATACTCCCTTTGAAACTGGAAAAAATACCTGTATTATCTTTAATCAGCCTATGGCTTCTTTCAATATTCTCATAATCAAGTGTCTTGTTTTCAAGGGTATAAATAAGGGCAGCTAAACGTTTAGTCATACTATTATGCCATGTGAAACCGCGTTTGATTATTCCTTTATTGGAAATAAATAAATCAAGATTATTTGTTATTGTGTTTTTCATAGGCTGCCTCCGATTTAGATTAATTCATTACTAATATATCATAGCTGTGAAATAATTTCAATTTTAAGAAACGATTACTAGCCAATAAGCCATACCGTGGTCGGGCGGTGGTGTGTAGGCAACCTGAATTTTGTCTGTAGCTGAAAAATTGAACTTATAATCCTTGATATTGTTTCTTGGGCTTACTGTGAAAAAATGTAGTTATCGCTTTCATCGGACATTTATTCACACAGCGGTAGCATATTGTGCAATTATCGTTGTGTTTAATTTGTCCGTTTGAAAGACTTAAGTTTTTCATCGGACAAATGTCAGCGCATAAACCACAAGCATTACAATAATCACCATCAATTCTAACTTTTTTGCCTCGCTCATTCATTTGGTTTTCAAAAACGCCCTGCATTAATCCAGCTATACTTGAAAAAATATTAAAGCCACGTTTAATTATTTTTCCATTTTTTATATTTTTGCAGGCCTTATCAATCTTAGCATTTGCTCGTTTTAACATTTTATGATTATCAGCCCCGTTTTTTAACGGGAGCAAAAAGAAATTACACACATTATTTGGCATATTTATATGTTCGGCATAAATCACGCTAAAATGATTTTTAGGAAATACATCAACAAAAGCCCTCGCTCCATCGCCTGAACCTATTAACTGTGTGATAAGTATGATAATCTCTTTGCCCTCCAGTAATTTCTTATATTTCATGACAAATTCTTTGAAAATCCGTGGCATTCTCGACCCATATATAGGATAACAAACACAAATCCGCAAATGCTCACCGATAATTCGTTCAAAATCTATGTCTTCCTCAATAGAGTGACACTTGAAACCAAGTATCTTACTAAGATACTCTGCTGCATATTTTGTGTTTCCTGTACCTGAAAAATATAATGTAAGCATAATTCCACTCCTATATGGCCGGTATATATTCATCCAACATACTATTCCTTCTTTTGTTGGCTAAGTTCAAAATCTGCGCTCATCGCTTCAAGAATTTGCGCACTATGGTCAAGGCTAAACCGCTTCGCCCATCTTTGCGTGTTACCGTCACTAGTCCTTACGGTTATGGTTGCAGTACCGGCACATACTATTTGCCTGTGGTTTCCTTTAACCATCGTTTAATCGCAACAACCTTGTTCGCAGTTTATATTTTTCTACTTTATCCCTTCCTCAACGCGAATTTTGATATTATATAAATCAAGACATATATTCAACGGTCTTTCTCCGTGGGTTTGAACCTCAAATATTGAGGAAGAACCCGGATGACTATTATGTATATCCTCTTCAAGATTTATATAATAATCATATAATACATTTCCATCGTAATAAGTCAGAATGGCATAAACTAAAAAGAAAATAGTATCGCCATAACCAAATGGTGAAAATTCTGATAATAAATGTAACCATTCATACATATCTAAGCCAATCCAAGTCCCATCATCGTAGCCAATTCGATATAAATCATCTAATATAATTACTATATTTGACTGATAGGTATCTTTTAATGCTAACTGAAATTCAAGCTGACGATGGTCATTTGCTACGGGTTCGACATAACCTTCAGGGGGTTGTCTTCCGATATATTCTTTCTTCTCAACATTAAATGCTTCGTCCGGCGATTGCTCTTCTTTATCAGTTAGTTGTATTTCAAAAATATCATCT
>WRAQ01000026.1 GCA_009780115.1 Lachnospiraceae bacterium | reverse complement strand
TCCAAGCCCTTCAACCCTGATATTGTCAAATTGCGGGTTCAAAGCCAGCTCAAAATCATTACCCACGCCCGGGCCCTTGATGAGCAGATAGAATGCAACCGGGAGCTTGCGGAACACAGCAGCCGCGGCAAGAGCGAGTTTCTCTCGCGGATGAGCCATGAAATGCGGACCCCGATGAATGCGATTATTGGCATGATGCAAGTCATCAAAAAGCGGGGCATCCCGGATGACCTCAAAGTTTATTTTAATGAGATTGACACCGCTTCAAAGCAATTACTTTGTTTAATAGATAATGTGCTTGATATCTCCGGAATGGAATATGGCATATTCAAACTTTCTAATGCAGTTTTCAATATCAGGGAAATGTTTCAGCAGGTTTTGGAAGCGGCAAATTATAATGCTGCTTTAAAGAATCAAATATTTAGCTCTGATATCGACCAAAAATTGCCTGAATTATTAAACGGTGATCGAAAACGCCTGAAACAAGTAGTTGACAACTTATTAGCGAACGCAGTCAAATATACTGCCGAACAAGGCAAAATATCTTTCGCTGCCAGGCTGATAAATGAAGATAGCGGGATAATCACCTTGCAAATCGAAGTAACAGACAATGGAATAGGTATATCTGCCAAACAGCAAGGACAGATTTTCAGTATTTTTGAGCAAGCGGATGGGAGCTGTACGCGGGAATACTGTGGAATTGGTGTTGGTTTGCCTCTTTCGAAGCGGATTGCTTCGATGATGGGCGGAAATATATTAGTTGAATCGGAGTTGGATAAAGGGGCGAAATTTATTTTCACTTGTAATTTACATAAAAATGTGAGGGTTGACTTACCATGAGGATAAATAAGGTAAACTTAATTTTGGCCATGATTTTGTTGCTGTTTATTTCCGGTTGTACTAGTCCGGAAATAAATGAAACGGCGGCAATAACTTCATACAAGGATATCCCGGGGGTGACGGATGAAGAAATAGAAGCAATCGAAGCCCTCCGGAAACAATATAGTTCATTTAATTATGGAATGCCGCTCTCTACCGAAGCATTTATTAATGAACATGGTGAGGTAACAGGCTTTACTGCTTTGTTTTGCGAATGGCTGACCGGGTTATTTGAAATTCCCTTTGAACCGCTCATTGACGATTGGCTTGATATCCTCAAAGATCTTGAAACGGGTGATTTGTCATTTACCGGCGAACTTACGGCTACGGAAGCACGTTTGGAAATCTACTCAATGACCAGCCCGATTGCGATGCGCCCGGTAAAGGCCTTCCGGTTGGCTGACAGCGAAGCTGTCCCGGATATAACGGCTAACCGCAAACTACGCTGCGGGTTTATTAAAGGGACGGCGACAATAAATGCCGTTACTTCTGAAATGGAACCGGGAAGCTTTGAAATTGTTGAACTCGATGACTTTATTAATGTTTATGATGCGCTAAAAAGCGGAAAAATCGACGCATTTTATTATAGCGGGGTCGCAGAAGTGAACTTTATCCAGTATGAAAACATAGTCGCTTCAGAATTTTTCCCGCTCATTTTTATGCCGGTCTCGCTGGCAACACAAAACCCGGCTTTGGAGCCAATTATTTCGGTAGTTGAAAAAGCAATGCAAAACAATGAAACAAAAAATCTGATTGAAATGTACAATACCGGCTACCAGGAATATATGAGAAACAAATTGTACCTTCAACTTACCGGCGAAGAGCGTGAATACATAAGAAATAATCCGGTCATACCGGTCGCGGCGATTTACAGTAATTACCCGATTTGCTTCTTCAATACGCGCGAAAATGAATGGCAAGGGATATTTTTTGATTTGTTAGATGAAATCGAAACGATTACCGGGCTGTCTTTTGAATTGATAAATGATGAACACACCGAATGGTCAAAAATGCAAGAAATGCTTAAAAACAGAGATGTTGCCTTTGTTGCTGATTTGATTTGGACAAAAGCGCGGGAAGAATATTTTATTTGGGCGGAGACGTCAATACAGAATGATTATTACGCCCTTATATCAAGGTCGGACCATCATAATATTACGATTAATGAAATTCTGCATACGAAGGTGGGGCTGACCCGTGATACCGCTTATACCGCAATGTTTAAACAGTGGTTTCCGGGGCACGAGAATATCATTGAATATGATGGCATCGAAGAAACTTTCAGCGCCCTTAGAAACGGCGAAGTAGATATGGTTATGACGACCGAAAGAAGGCTTATGTTCCTCACGCATTATCAGGAGCTGACCGGCTATAAGTTGAATTATGTCTTTGACCAGGGCATCAATACCAGATTCGGGTTTCACAAAGATGAGAGGGTACTCCGCTCAATAATCGACAAAGCCTTAAACGCGATTGATACTAAGGTGGTTGCCAACCGGTGGATGCGCAATACCTTCGATTACCGCGCCAAGGTAGCGGAAGCCCAGCGCCCGCTGCTGACCGGCTTATCGGTAATGCTCGTATGCGTTCTTTCGCTTGTCGCCATCCTTTTTTTAAGAAGCCAGCGTTCGGGCAAAGACTTAGAGAAACTTGTTGCAGTAAGGACACAAGAACTTGAATATGCTTCCCGTGCCAAATCAGAATTTCTAGCGAATATGAGCCATGAAATCAGGACACCGATGAACAGCATTATAGGATTTTCCGAATTGGCTTTGGGTGAGCATATGCCGCCGAAGGTCAAAAAATATTTGTCCAATATTCTGCAAAACTCAGAATGGCTTTTACAAATCATCAACGATATTCTTGATATTTCCAAAATCGAAGCAGGTAAACTGGAGATTGAAAGTGTGCCGTTTGATTTGCATGAATTATTCAAAGCCTGCCGGATGATGGTAATCCCAAAAGCTGACGAGAAAGGCATCTTACTGCATTTTTATGCCGAGCCTTCGATCGGCAAAGTGCCGCTTGGCGACCCGACAAGGCTGCTTCAGGTGCTGCTTAACCTTTTGTCCAATTCGGTGAAGTTTACGACTTCCGGTATGATAAAAATCCAGTCAGCAATAAAGGATACTGATGAAGATACCATCACCATGCTTTTTGAAGTAAAAGATACCGGTATCGGGATGACGGATGAACAAATAAACAAAATCTTCGACCCTTTCACGCAGGCGGAATCCGGCACGACAAGAAAGTTCGGCGGTACCGGGCTTGGCCTTGCGATTACGAAAAATTTGATTGATATGATGGGCGGGAAGCTTTCCGTATTAAGTACACCCGGGGTCGGAAGCAGATTCAGCTTTGAATTAACCTTCGCTACAATTGCTGCGGATGATGAGCTTGTCCTTGAGCACAATAAAGCGCTGATAAATATGAAAAAGCCCGATTTTTCAGGGGAAGTCCTTCTATGCGAAGACAATGCGATGAATCAGCAGGTCATTACCGAGCATCTTGCGCGGGTCGGCCTGAAAACGGTTATTGCCGAAAACGGCAAAATCGGTGTCGAAATGGTGCAAAACCGGATTACCAATAATGAAAAGCAATTTGACCTTATCTTTATGGATATCCATATGCCGGTGATGGACGGCCTTGAAGCAGCAGCGCGAATATTTGACATGAAGACCGGTGTACCGATTGTGGCAATGACAGCCAATATCATGTCAAATGACAAAGAATTATATAAAATGAGCGGAATGAACGACTATGTCGGCAAACCGTTCACGTCCCAGCAACTATGGCGCTGCCTGATGAAATATTTCAAGCCCTTGAATTGGAAAACTGAAGATAAAGGGCAGCAGGAAAGGATTGATGATGAGCTTCGCTCAAAGCTTATCCACAAATTTATTGAAGTTAATAAATATAAGATTCGTGAAATAATGAAAGCAATGAATGCCGGTGACGTCAAATTAGCGCATAGATTGGCGCATACCTTAAAAGGTAATGCCGCCCAATTAGGCAAAACGCATTTGCAGCAAGCCGCTGAAGAAGTAGAAAAAAACCTGAAAGACGGCGAGAATCATGTCAGCCCTCTTCAGTTGCTAACCTTGGAAACCGAACTAAAGACAGTTTTGACCGAATTTGCAGCACTGGTAAACGATCAAGCCCCGCCGCTGCCCGCCGCCGGTGAACCGTATGACCCGGAATCTGCAAGGAAGCTGTTAGAGAGGTTAAAACCTTTACTAAAAGATAACGACTCCGAATGCTTATCGTTTATTAATGAACTGAAATCGATACCGGGCAGCGAAGATTTAGTTAAACAAATCGAAAGTTTTGATTTTAATAATGCTGCCGAAGCATGCTCATTATTGATGAAAAAAATGAATGATTAATTCAGAAATCGAGGAAAAAATGGAAAAATTCCGCTCAAAAAAACTTTTAATTTTTCAGATTATATTTACAGTAATTACATTTATTATAATGTTTGTTTTGAGCTACAATTTTACAAGCGCTATCGTTTATAAAGGGCTGACACGTTATGCCGAGAGCGTTTTTGCTTATGCGCAGGCGCAGGTCGAATATGACTTGCATGAATCCGAAAATGCCCTTGGCAGTTTCGGGCACGCCGCCCGGTCAATGATATTAAACGGAAGTGATATTGACGATTTGCGGTCCCTCACCTATGATATGGCTGATTATTTTCATATGACAAAATCTGCTTCGGCAAATGTTGAAGATATTGTTGAAGATTTATTTATTTATATAGAAACATTTCCGGACGGCCCGGTAGTGATAAGCGGATTAGGCTGGGTATTCCCGGAAGACCATGACCCGGCGGAGCGCCTTTGGTATCAGGCGGCGGTAGCAGCAAACGGCGAAGTTGCGACGACAATGCCATTTGTCAGCCTGCGCTCCGGCGAAACCGTTATTACATTTACGCAGTGTATTTTTGATGAAGACGGAAACCGCTTAGGAATCGTCGGATTGAATATTCAGATCAGTGAAATTGGCAATAACATTGTTAATATCGCTTTGGACAGAGACGGTTACGGTATGCTTTTCACCCCCGACCTGACGATAGTTGCCCATGCGAACCCGGATTTTATCGGTTTAAGCATCCATGACCCCGCCCTGCCGCTAATCATATTTCTTGATGATATCGTTAACGGAATAGATGTTTCGGCGGATACGTTTTTGAATTGGAAAGACGAAGAAACGCTCGCTTTTATCAGGCAACTGCCCAATGGCTGGCATCTTGGTTTGCTGACACCGAAAGTACCGTTTTATCAAGATATCAACGATATGATGCTGATTCTTGGCATTTTGGGTACGGTACTCGGGATAGTATTGATAATTATTTTTATCCGGATTGACAAAGCAAAAGAAAAAGCATACGAAGAAAGCAAGCAAAAAAGTGTTTTCCTTGCTAATATGAGCCATGAAATACGCACCCCGCTGAATGCCGTAATCGGGCTTTCGGAACTGGTGCTTGAGACAAAAGAATGGAGTGATGAAAATCAATACCGCATCGAGCAAATCATCAATGCCGGCGGGACCCTGCTGAATACAGTAAACGATATTCTTGATATTTCCAAGATAGAAGCCGGCCGGTTTGAACTTGTCCCGACTGAATATGATATCCCGAGTATTATCAATGATGCAACTACCCAAAGCATATTGCACCGGGGTGAAAAGCCAATCGAGTTTGTGATGGATATTTGTGAAAACCTGCCGGTACACCTCTTTGGCGATGAGCTTAGGATTAAGCAAATATTGAATAATTTATTATCAAATGCCTTCAAATATACCTATGAAGGAAAAGTAGAACTAGCCATAAACTGTATCCGGGAAGGCGAAGCGGTTTGGCTGACATTTATCGTCCGCGATACCGGAATCGGGATAAAACAAGAAGACATTGCGGTATTGTTTACCGATTATGCCCAAATGGATACAGCCGCCAACCGCAAAGTAGTCGGGACCGGATTGGGCTTATCAATCACCAAAAGATTAGTTGAGTTGATGAACGGGCAGATATCAGTAAACAGCGAATATGGAAAAGGCAGTATCTTCTCCGTGCGCTTCATGCAACAGCATGTGACTGACGACGTTATCGGGCCGGAAGTAATTGAGAGTCTCAAAAATTTCCATTATTCCGAAGAAAAGCGGCGGAAATTCGGGGCGATATCCCGAATCAGCCTGCCCTATGCCCGGGTATTGATTGTTGATGATGTGGTAACGAACCTTGATGTTGCTAAAGGGTTAATGAAACCTTACAACATGCAGATTGACTGTGTAACAAGCGGCTGGGAGGCAGTTGAAGCTATGCATGATGAAAGCATCCGCTATAACGCTGTTTTCATGGATCATATGATGCCCGGGATGGACGGGGTCGAAGCAACGCGCCTTATCCGGGAAATCGGGACTGATTATGCGCTGAATGTCCCGGTTATTGCCCTCACCGCAAATGCGATTGTCGGCAATGAAGAAATGTTTTTGAGTAAAGGTTTCCAGGCTTTTGTATCCAAACCAATCGAAATATCCCGGTTGGATACAGTTATCCGGGAGTGGATACGGGACAAAGAACTGGAAAAACAATATGTCCGCCCTGACGTTTCGGAACCTTCATCTAATATTCAGGAGAAAGCAATCCAAAAAGTAATAGACAAAGTAATCCGCGGTTTGAATACCGAAAAAGGCATCAAGCGCTTTGGCGGCAATTTAAACACATATCACAAAGTTCTTTCTTCTTATGTGAAAAATTTGCCTCCCCTGCTTGAAAAAGCGGAAAAGATAAGTACAAATAAAGAGCTTCTTTCCGATTATGAAATCATCGTCCATGGAATTAAAGGGTCAAGTTGGGGTATTTGTGCCGATGAAATTGCTGAGTTGGCGGAAAAATTGGAAAAAGCTGCCGGTGAGGGAAATTATGAGTATATCAATATTAATAATAAAAACTTCATTGAAATAACCCGGAAAATCATAACCGATATAGAAAAAATGCTGGAAGAAATTCACGTTATTCACCGCAAACCAAGAAAAGAAAAACCGGATCAGGAGCTTTTGGAAAAATTGCGTGATGCTTGTATTAATTATGAAATGAATATCGTTGACGAAGCAATCACCGAACTGGAAAAATACGAATATGAACTAGACAATGAACTTGTTGTCTGGCTGCGGCAAAACGTGGAGCAAACAAATTTTGACGAGATTGCCGAAGGGCTTTCGGCTTTAAACGATTAAGGAGGCCAACTATGAACAATGACGGACAGCTAATTATGCTTAATGCGGTCGTAAAAGCTACAAAAATCGGCTTGTATGATGTGACGATTACCGGCAATAATTTTCTTCATCCGGATAATACGGTTACGTTTACGGATGAATTTAGAAATATGCTCGGATATTCAAATGAGATAGATTTTCCCAACACCTTGGAAAACTGGAAAAAACACTTGCACCCCGGCGACAAAGAAAAAGCAATCAGTGATGTTATCAGGCAAATTTCGGATGCGAGCGGTGAAACGCCGTACGACGAGGAATACCGCCTGATGAAAAAAGACGGCGAATATGCTTACTTCCGGGCTTGCGGCGAAGCTATCCGCGATGGGGCCGGCAATGTCATCCGTATTGCGGGGGCGCTGATGGACATAACGGAAACAAAAAGTACCCTGCTTAATAACGAACTACAGCTTGCCAAAATCAATTTGATTAACAAGGCGGCCCGAATCGGCTTGTGGGATATGGAAATTATCCGCGATGACCCGATGAATCTTAAAAATTATATTACTTACTCTGATGAGTTCAGAGAAATTTTGGGATATACCAACAAGGAAGACTTCCCCGATTTGTTGAGTAGTTTCAACAACTGTCTGCACCCGGACGATTTTCAAATGGTCACAGATACGCTGAAAAGGCATATTGCCGATTTGTCGGGAAAAACGCCTTTTAACCCTGAATACCAGGCAAAGAAAAAAAACAGCGAGTATGTTTATGTCCGTGCCACCGGGGAATCCATCCGTGACGAAAACGGCAATGCTATCCGGACTTTGGGTACAATAATGGATGTATCCGAAGAAAAAAATACCTTAATTAATACGGAAAAATTACGGCAGCAGGCTGAAGAAGCCAACAAAGCAAAAAGTGTTTTCCTTGCTAATATGAGCCATGAAATCCGCACGCCGTTAAACGCGGTAATCGGTTTGTCAGATTTGATTCTTGATACGGATTCAGGTTTGAATGATGAAAGCCGCTACCGCCTTGAGCAAATTAACAATGCCGGCGCGACGTTGCTTGGAACTGTAAATGATATTCTTGATATATCCAAGATTGAAGCGGGTAAATTCGAACTTGTTTCAACAAAATATGATATTCCAAGTATGATTAATGATGCCGTATCACAAAGCATCCTGCAAAGAGGCGAAAAACCGATTGAATTTGTCATGAATGTTTGTGAAAATCTGCCGGCTCATCTTTTCGGCGATGAGCTTAGAATCAAACAAATATTGAACAACCTGTTATCAAATGCCTTCAAATATACAATGAAAGGCAAGGTTGAACTGACCATCAACTGCGCCCGGGAAAACGAAGCGGTGTGGCTGACTTTTATTATCAGCGATACCGGCATCGGTATCCGGAAAGATGACATGGATAATCTGTTTAGTGATTATGTGCAAGTAGATATGTCGGCCAACCGCAAGATTGTCGGGACCGGGCTTGGTTTGTCGATTGCCAAGCGGCTGGCTGAACTGATGGGCGGTGATATAACTGCCGAGAGCGAATACGGCCAGGGCAGTACCTTCAATGTCCGGCTTATGCAAAAGCATGTGACTGAAGAAATAATCGGGCCGGAAATAATTAATAACCTCAAAAATCTAAGTTATAGCGAACAAAAACGTCATCAAAACAACGCGATTAATAGAATCAGCCTGCCCTATGCCCGGGTTTTGATTGTTGATGATGTGATTACAAACCTTGACGTTGCCAAAGGGCTTATGAAGCCGTACCACATGCAAATCGACTGTGTGACCGGTGGTTTCGAGGCTGTTGAAGCAATGCATGACGAGCGCATTCGTTACAATGCTATTTTTATGGATCACATGATGCCGGGCATAGATGGTATCGAAGCGACCCGCTTAATCCGTGAAATCGGCACCGATTATGCCAAAAATATCCCCATCATTGCCTTGACAGCCAATGCGATAGTTGGCAATGAAGAGATGTTTCTGAAAAAAGGTTTTCAGGCTTTTATTTCAAAACCGATTGAAATATCCCGTTTGGATGCCGTTATCCGGGAGTGGGTGCGGGATAAAGAGCAGGAGAAATTGGGGTTTGCCGCCCCGCCGCCGCAAAATATTGTTTCAAGTCAAACATTATTTAAAAGGGAAGTTCCCGGTTTAGATATCGAAAAGGGCATCAAACGTTTTGGCGGTGATAGCGGTGCTTATCTTGACGTCCTGCGCTCCTATATCAAAAATACCCCGCCTTTACTCGAAGCATTACAGGAAAATTGTAAAAGCAAAAATCTTCTTGCAGATTATGAGACGATTGTTCATGGTATAAAGGGGTCGAGCCGGGGAATCTGTGCCGATGATATTGCCGATATAGCGGAGGCCCTGGAAGAAGTGGCACATTCCGGGGGATATAATTTTGTGAGCGCAAATAATGCATCATTTACCGATAAAGTAAAAGGGCTTATCGCGGATATTGAAAATTTGATTAATGAAACAAGCCAGGATAAACCAAGGAAAGAGAAACCGGAGCAGGAAATCTTGGACAAATTGCGTGAAGCTTGCAGTAATTATGAAATGAGTAATGTTGATGCGGCAATAGCGGAATTGGATGCTTTTGATTATGAGTCCGGGGATGAGCTTGTAATATGGCTGCGCGAAAATGCCGAACAAACAAATTTTGACGAAATAATTGAGAAATTAAGATAGGAGATGAGAAAATGCAAACCTACAAAAAAATAATTATTGTCGATGACAACGCGGCAAATTTATCGGTCGGCAGGAACTTGTTGAAAACATATTACGAAGTATACCCGGCTCCTTCGGCCGCGAAACTTTTTAATATAATGGATAAAATCATCCCGGACTTGATTTTGCTGGACGTCAATATGCCGGAGATGAATGGTTATGAAGCAATCAAAAAGCTTAAAGCCGATTCCCGTTTCGCGGAAATCCCGGTCATATTCCTCACTGCAAAAAACGATGAGGAAAGCGAGTTGGAAGGCTTTGACCTTGGGGCGGCGGATTATATTACTAAGCCGTTCTCCGGCCCGCTTCTGCTCCGGAGAATCGCCAATCAGCTTTTACTTGAACAGCAGAAACAAGACTTGCTTGAGAGCCAGGCGGCATTACAGGATTATGCTGAAAACCTGGAAATCAAAGTGCGCGAAAAAACAGCAGCCAAAACCATTTTCCTTGCTAATATGAGCCATGAACTTAGAACACCGATGAATAGTATTGTTGGTTTTTCCGAACTGGCTTTAGATGATGATATTAACCCCAAAACAAAAGATTACCTGACCAAGATTCTGGAAAGTTCAGAATGGCTTTTACATATCATAAATGACATTTTGGATATTACAAATATTGAATCGGGCAAAATCGACTTGAAAAATGTCGTTTTCGATTTGAATGAAATAATCAACGGTTGTCAGACAATGTTTTTGCCGAAAGCGACCGAAAATGGGTTGATGTTAAGCTTTTATACTGACCCCTCAATCAGTAAAAAACTTATCGGTGACCCGGTCAGGCTGCGCCAGGTGTTTATTAACCTTCTTTCAAACGCGATCAAATTTACAGCTTCCGGCTCGGTCGAATTTCAAATGGAAGCAAAGGAAGCAAATGAAAAATCGGTCACAGTATATTTTGAAATTAAAGACAGCGGAATCGGTATGACACCCGAACAAACGGAAACAATTTTTAACCCGTTTACTCAGGTTGATTCAGGTATTACGCGCAAATATGGCGGGGCGGGGCTTGGGCTTACGATAACCAAAAAGATAATCGAAATGATGGGCGGCAGTATTACGGTTGAAAGCACGCCCGGGGCAGGAAGTACCTTTAGTTTCGAAATAACTTTTGCGGTGATTGGGGAAAAAGAGGATAGCAAAATTAATGTCATGCTTGCCAGGTACAAGAAGCCCCAATTTGAGGGTGAAGTCCTGATTTGTGAAGATAATATCATGAATCAGCATGTTATATGTGA
Organism: Lachnospiraceae bacterium; assembly: GCA_009780115.1. GTDB lineage: Bacteria > Bacillota > Clostridia > Lachnospirales > Lachnospiraceae > UBA935. Next base: position 33,940 of record WRAQ01000026.1, on the reverse strand, counting down.
ATATTTAGCAAAAGTCAACTTAAAAACCTTCGTTGCCGAAAACGGGAAAATCGGTGTTGATATGATAAAAAGCCGTATGGAAAAAGGTGAGAAGCAATTTGATTTAATTTTTATGGATATCCATATGCCGGTGATGTCCGGTATTGAAGCGGCTGAAAAAATTTTGGCGCTTGATTTAGATATCCCGGTTGTAGCCTTAACCGCGAATGTAATGCCCGATGATATAGAAACATACAAAAAAACCGGGATGAAAGAATGTATAAGCAAGCCTTTTACTTCACAGGAATTATGGCGCTGCTTAATGAATTATTTTGTGCCTGTAACTTGGCAAATCGAGGAAAAAAGCCAACTGGTAATAGAAGAAGATGAATTACGGCAAAAACTAATCGGCCGGTTTGTGGAAAATTACCGGGATGCTTTCTGGGTAATAACAGCAGCGATAAATGACGGCGACATTAGTTTGGCGCACAGAATAACCCATAATTTAAAAAGCAACGCCGGCCAGTTAAACAAAAAGCTGTTGCAAAAAGCCGCCGAAGAAGTAGAACATGCCCTCAAAAACAGCAAAAATCTTGTTGCCCCGCAGCAGATGGAAATTTTTGAAAAAGAACTAAATGCGGCGATTAAAGAATTTTCCCCATTAGTCAGGCCGCCGGCTTCTTCGGAAGTAGAATATTTGGAAGCGGCCGCGGCTAAAGAAATATTAACGGAACTCAAACCACTGTTAAATGATAATGATTCAGATTGTTTAGCTTATATTGACGACCTTCACTCAATACCGGGAAGCAAAGAACTAATCCGGCAAATGGAGAATTTTGAATTTAAGTTAGCCGCCGAAACACTTACCAGATTATTAGGAGAATAAAATGAGAAAAAAGAACAGTATCCTTATTGTTGATGACGATGCTTCAAATCTTCATGAGTTAACCAGTATCCTAAGTTCAGAATACAAGATTTTTGTGCTTAAAGACGGGGCATCTGCTTTAGAAAAAGCGAGCGAAGCGTTACCTGACCTTATTTTACTTGATATCATCATGCCCGATATGAACGGCTTTGATGTCCTGACCGAATTAAAAAAATCAGAGAAAACAAAAAATATTCCGGTTATTTTTATTACGGGTATCAATGATAATGAAAGCGAGCGCGAAGGGCTTGCTACCGGTGCGGTTGATTACATACGGAAACCTTTTGATGCGATGGTAGTTAAACATCGGGTGTGGCTGCAAATTCAAATTATCAACCTGCAGCGTGAATTAAAAAACGCCGCTGCCGCCGCCGAAGCAGCCAATCAATCAAAATCCTCATTTCTTGCGAATATGAGCCATGAAATACGTACGCCAATGAACGCAATTATGGGTATTACCGATATATTGCTGCAAAACGAAGAGCTATCCGGTGAAGTAGCGGAAGGGCTTGACAAAATATATGCTTCAAGCGATATGCTGCTTGGCATTATCAACGATATACTTGATTTTTCAAAAATAGAAGCAGGTAAACTGGACATTATGCCGGCAGAATACCGGGTCGCAAACCTAATCAATGACTCTTCGCATTTAAATATGATGAAAATCGGCGAAAAACCGATTGAATTTGAACTTTGCCTTAACGAAAATATCCCGGTAAAATTCATCGGCGATGAGCTTCGTATCAAACAGATATTAAATAACTTACTTTCCAACGCTTTCAAATATACGGATGAAGGGAAAGTAACAATGTCGGTTGCTTACGAAAGAGAGCCGGAAAGAAATAAAGCAGTAATAATATTTAGTGTGCGGGATACCGGCCAGGGGATGACCGAAGAACAGTTAGGCCGCTTGTTTGACGAATATTCCCGTTTCAATGAAAGCGCCAACCGTACTGTCGAAGGCACAGGGCTTGGCCTGTCTATTACCTTGCGCCTGATCAATCTTATGAACGGGACTATCCAGGTGGAAAGTGAGCCGGGTAAAGGTTCATTGTTTACCGTCCGCCTGCCGCAGGGGATGGTCGATGATGAAGTACTATGTAAAGAAGTAACCGAAAAACTAAAACAATTTCATCTAAGCGATTTGGTACACAAAAAGAACAACAAACTCATCCGTGAGCCGATGCCGTACGGAAAAGTTTTAGTTGTCGATGATGTTAAAATGAACCTGTTTGTTGCCGAGCGGCTGATGAAGCCTTACAAGCTGTGGATTGAAACGGCTTTAAGCGGGCGCAGGGCGATAGAAGAAGTCACCGCCGGAAAAAGCTATGATATTATCTTTATGGATCACATGATGCCGGAAATGGATGGAATCGAAGTAACAAAACAAATCCGGTATTTTGGATATAACCGTCCCATTGTCGCATTGACTGCCAATGCGGTGGCCGGCCAGTCCGATGTATTTTTAGCCAGCGGTTTTGATGCTTTTATTTCTAAGCCGATTGACATAAGGCAATTAGATTCTATCCTGAAAAAATACATCCGTGACAAGCAGCCGCCGGAGACGATTGAAGCCGCCCGTTTGCAAAACAAAACCAGTAGCACCAATAACGGGCCGAAACTAAAGAATGAAAAAATATCCGGGTTAAATATAGCTAAAGGCCTTGAAAAATATGAGGATGATGAAAAAATTTATACAAAAATAATCCGTTCATACGCTTCAAGCGCCCGTTCTTTGATAAGTACAATTGATGAGGTAAATGAAGCTAATCTGGCTGACTACCGGCTAAGGGTTCATAGTATTAAAGGTATGAGCCTGGATATCTACGCCGATGAAATAGGGACTACGGCGGCCGACCTTGAAAAAGCGGCGATTATCGGCGACTTCGATTACATAAAAGTTTATAACCCGGCTTTTATTGAAAGCACATGGAAAATTATCAATGATATTGAAGCAATGCTAAAAGCTATCAAAGCAAGAAACTCGCTGCCGAAAAAGGATAAACTGGATAAAGATTTATTATTGCAGCTTTATAACGCTTGCGGGACTTATATGATGAATGATATCAATAATGTTATGGCTGAAATAGAAAAATATGAATATATTTCCGACGAAGAGCTTGCATCATGGCTGCAGGAAAAAGTTGACCTGATGGACTATGCAGAAATTATTGAAAAACTTGCGGATTTAGAAAAGGAGGATGATTTTGAACGGAGTTGTCCAGAAAAAAATTATCTATGTTGATGACATAAATTTTCATTTGCTGGCGGCAAAAAGCCGGCTGGAAAAACAATATGAAATTTACCCGGCAAGGTCTTACGAAGAATTAAATGACCTTCTTGAGCATATCAAGCCTGATTTGATATTGCTTGATATAAATATGCCGGAAATAAATGGTTTTGAGATTCTTGAAAAATTAAAGGCCAACCCTCGTTTCTGTGAAATACCGGTGATGATATTGTCAGCCCGGGACGATCGGGAAAGCATTTTAAAAGCAATGAAACTCGGGGCAGTTGATTTTATTATCAAACCTTACTCGGATTCGGGTTTGATTGATGCAATCGAATATCACCTTGATTTTAGAAAGCATAATACCATCAAACCGATAATTCTTGCAATCGACGACGATCCAAGTATACTGCAGTCACTCAATTATTTATTAAGTGATTCTTATACCGTATATACGATACCGGGAGTAAAAGAAGAAAAAATATTAACGGAGCTGCTTAAAAAATTCACTCCCGATTTATTTATCCTTGACTGTAATATGCCCGGGTTAAGCGGGTTTGATATTGTTTCGGTAGTGCGCGGAATTTCGTTATACGAAGAAACACCGATTATCTTTTTGACATCTGAAGGAGATATGGATACGATTTTTGTGGCATTCAATCAAGGGGCCTGTGATTTTATGGTAAAACCGGTTGACAAACTAATATTGCAGGAAAAAGTAGCAGAACACTTGAAATTTTTTATCGTCCGGCGGCGGATGCGTTAGTTTTAAATGGGGTAAGTAAATATGAAAAATTTAGGAGATAACTATAATGAGTACCAAATTAAAACAAATTATAATAGTAATTCTTATCATGGGGTTTTTTATCCCCGGTATTTCGGCTTGTTCCCGGCAAGGCAATAACCGGGGGCAAGCCTATGACCAAAACCCGTTCGCATCATTTCGCGATATCCCCGGCATAACGGAACAGGAAATAACCGCAATCGAAGCATTAAAGAGGGAGTACGAAACCTTTAAATATGGAATGATTCTTTCCACCGAGGCTTTCGTAAACGACAATGGTGAGATTGGCGGTTATGCCGCATTATTCTGCGAATGGCTTTCCGGCCTTTTCGGTATTCCTTTTCAAATTGAGATTTATCCAATGAATTTGTTACTTGAACGGCTGGATTCACATGAAATTGATTTCAGCGGTATTGTAATGACTACCGAAGAACATCTTAACAAATATTATATGACCGAAATCATCGCCGAACGGCAATTTGTGACCCTCCGGCTCAAGGACGGGCGCGATCCCGGCCAAATTACAGAACGCCCGCTGCGATATGTATTTGTCGCAAATACCCCGGCCGAGCTTGCGGTTGCTTCGGTAACCGAACCGGGTACTTATAAACCCGTATGGGTCAGCAATGCCGCTGAAGCATATCAGGTTTTGAAAAACGGGGATGCTGATGCTTTTATTATGTCGGGGAATAATGATGCGCTTTTTGTCGGGCACGATGACGTGATTATTGAATGCTTTTACCCGCTTATTTTCAACCCGGTATCAATGGCGACAGCAAACCCGGCCCTGGAACCGCTGATTTCGGTTGTAACCAAAGCACAATTAAACGGGGCAAGTACTTATTTAAACTATTTATATGACAAAGGTTATCAGGATTATCTGAAATACAAACTATTTGTCCAGCTTACAGATGAGGAACGAACTTACTTAGCCGGCGCAAGTACGGTATCGGTTGCCGCCCACAATACAAATTATCCGCTTAGTTTTTTTGACCTGCGGGATAACCGATGGGAAGGGATATTTTTTGACCTGTTGGAAATAATCTCTGCCTTTACCGGGTTGGAGTTTGAGGTTGCCCACGATGAAAATGCGGTGTGGGCAGATATAAATGAGTTGCTTATCAGCGGTGAGGCGGCTTTTGCCCCGCATATCGGCTGGACCAAGGAACGGGCGGAACATTTTATTTGGTCGGATGTCCTTTTATATCAGGATCATTTTGCCTTGATATCGCAGTCAGATTACCGCAATATCGTGATTAACGATATTTCAAATGAAAAAGTCGGCCTGGCCCGGGGCACTTCTTTTGCTAATGTATTTAATCAATGGTTCCCGAATCACCGGAATATCGTTTGGTATGATACCCAGGACCTTGCTTTTGAAGGTTTGAAACGCGGAGAAGTGAATTTAGTAATGTCGGGTCAAAAGAGGCTGATGCAGCTTACCCATTATCAGGAATTGCCCGGTTTCAAGACAAATTTAATTTTTGACCAGTATTCGGAAATCAAACTTGGTTTTAACAAAAATGAAACCATTCTGCTTTCTATTATTGACAAAACACTTAGGTTAATCCAAACCGGCCGGATTGTCGAACAATGGGCGGACAAAACTTACGATTACCGGGTAAAAGTGGCCGAGGAACGGCTGCCATGGCTGATAAGCGCTCAAGTTGCGTTTGCCTTCGCCCTTACTTTACTGATGATTATGTATTTTAAAAGCCGGAAATTTGCCAAACAGCAAACCAAAATGATGGATGAAATTCTTGAAGCAACAATCGCAAAAAATAATTCCATTGTTTCGATGGAAAATATACTGAACAGTATCAATGCCGGAATATATGCAACCGTCCCCGATACGGGCGAAATATTGTTTGTAAATACCTATATGAAAAAAATGTTTGGTATCGAGGGTAATGAAGCAATCGGAAAATATTGTTATAAGGTTTTCCGCAGAAATTTGGATAAAATGTGTGAATTTTGCCCATGTTACCAACTCGAAAAAGAACCGGACAAAATTATCATCTGGGAAGAGCATTTCCCCGAATTTGGAACGTCAGTCCTTCATTCGGATTCTTATATCAAATGGTATGACGGAAGAATTATCCATTTACAACATGTAATTGATATCACGGAAATGGTTAATGCAAGAAATGAAGCACAGGCAGCCAGCAAAGCAAAAAGCGATTTCTTATCAAATATGAGCCACGAAATACGCACCCCAATGAATGCTATTATTGGCATGACGACGATTGGAAAGAGAGCATCCGATGTAGAAAAAAAAGACTATTCCTTCGGCAAAATCGAAGATGCGTCCAATCATTTGCTCGGTGTAATAAATGATATCCTTGACATGGCAAAGATTGAAGCGGGCAAGATGGAATTATCGAATATTGAATTTGATTTTGCAGAAATGATTAGCAAAATCCTGGCCGTAATCCAGGTATCCCCTGAACATCAGCTCAAATTATTTGATGCTTTCGAGCAGGCAGAAAGCGGAACTACCCGCACATACGGCGGGACGGGCCTGGGGCTTGCTATTTCCAAACGCATTGTCAAAGAAATGGGCGGGCAGTTGTGGGTTGAATCCGAGCAAGGTAATGGTGCAAAATTTATATTTACCTTAAGTTTGGTAAGTGTCTTGAAAAATGGTAAGTTTTCAAACGAAGAAGATAACCGGAACGGTGCCGGCCCGGATGAAAGCGGAAATAATAAGTATAAAGATAAACATTTATTAGTGGTTGAAGATGTTGCGACTAACCGGATGGTATTATTAACCCTTTTGGAAGACAGCGGGTTAATTATCGAATGCGCCGAAAATGGCCGGGAAGCTTTGGATATGTTTACTGCCAGGCCCCAAAAATACGATATTATCTTTATGGACTTGAGAATGCCAATAATGAACGGTTATGATGCGACCCGGAATATCCGGGCCCTCGGTACCCCGAAAGCAAAAAATATCCCCATCATCGCAATGACGGCTAATGTATTTAAAGAAGATATCGAAAGATGCCTTGCCGCCGGAATGAACGGACATCTCGGAAAACCGATTGAGTTTGACAAGATAATGGACACCCTAAATGAATTTCTGACAAAGGGTTAAATCAGGGAAAGAATTATTTTTTTTCATTCAAATTTATTTTTTTCTTGCGCATTATTATATATTTAAGGTAAAATAAATATAATTCTTAATAAAACTGATTTAAAGAAAGGGATACCAATATGATAATCGGCGTACCAAAAGAGGTAAAAAACAATGAAAACCGTGTCGGAATGGTGACAGACGGTGTCTATGAAATGGTGAAAATGAACCACAAAGTTATTGTCGAAACCGGTGCCGGCTTAGGCAGTGACATTTCTGATGAGGATTATATCAGGGCGGGAGCGGTTATCTACAAAGATAAAACCAAGTTATTTGATGAAGCGGACATAATCGTCAAAGTAAAAGAACCGATTCCATGTGAATATGATTATTTCCGTGAAGGGCAAATGCTTTACACATATTTACATCTTGCGGCGGATAAAGAACAAGCGGAATTTCTTAAAAAGAAAAGAATCACTGCTTTTGCATATGAAACAGTCCAAACCGAAGACGGCTCCCTGCCGCTTCTTTCGCCGATGAGCGAGGTTGCCGGGCGGATGTCAATCCAAATCGGGGCGGCCCTGCTCCAGAAAAACAACGGCGGCAAAGGCATGTTATTGGGCGGTGTCCCGGGGGTTGCCCCGGCCGAAGTAGTTATTCTCGGCGGCGGAAACGTTGGCCTCAATGCCGCGAAAATGGCTTCATGGATGGGCGCACGGGTTACGGTTTTTGATGTATCACGGAAACGCCTGATGTACCTTGATGATATTTTCGGCGGAAAAATTACGACTTTGATGAGCAGTACCTACAATATTGCCGCCGCAGTCAAAACGTGCGACCTTTTAATCGGCGCGGTTTTGATTCCCGGGGCCAAAGCCCCTTGCCTTGTTAACGAAGAAATGGTCAAATCAATGCCAACCGGTTCAGTTATTGTTGACGTTGCCATTGACCAGGGCGGTAGCGTGGAAACAATTGACCGCGTGACTACCCATGAAAACCCTTCCTACGAAAAACACGGGGTTATCCATTATTCGGTCGCAAATATGCCGGGAGCAGTCTCAAAAACATCGACCTATGCTTTAACCGGGATGACGATTCAATACCTTAAGCGGATTGTATCAACCGATATAAAAGATATTATCAATAATGATGCGGAACTGCGGCTCGGGCTTAATACTTATAAGGGCGAAATCACCAATAAAGGCGTTGCCGAAGCACTTGATTACAATTATGTTGATGCAAGGACCCTAGTGTGAAGAAATTTCTAAGTTTGCATCCATTGGAAGCAAATAAATAAAATCTAATTCTGTTTCGCAGACAGCTTTCACATGTCTGATTGCATTATTTTGTTTATTAATGTATGATGGAAAAAGAATTACAATAAAGTTTACAGCGGAGGTATTATGTATCAATATAAAATTGTAACCGACAGTACGGCCGATTTGCCGGTGGAGTATCTTGAAAAGCATCAGATAGGGTGCCTTAACCTAAGCTATATTATTGAGGATAAAATTTATGGCCAGGGGCAGGAACTGGAAATCGAAGATTTCTATAACGTAATGCGTAAAGGAAAAATGCCCTCGACCTCACAGGTTAACCCCGACGAAGCAAAGGCGAAATTTGAAGAATTTTACCAAACTGACAAAAATATCCTCTATTTAGCTTTTTCATCAGGGTTAAGCGGTACCTATAACAGCGGATGTATTGCCGCCAATGAAATGATGACGGAACATCCTGACTGCAAGATTGTGGTGATTGATACCTTGTGCGCTTCAATGGGCGAGGCATTAATTGTCCACAAAGCCGTGACCCTTAGAGAACAAGGCAAAAGTATTGATGAAGTTGCCGAATGGGTGAGCGGGAACAAATTAAAAGTCGTACATGCCATCACAGTTGATGATTTAAACCATTTATATCGCGGCGGACGTCTTAGTAAAGCGGCAGCAGTGGTTGGGACGATGGTATCGGTTAAACCGCAGTTACATGTCAATGACGAAGGAAAACTAGCCGTGCTTGGCAAAAACCGCGGCCGGAAAAAATCCTTGGATGCCCTGATTGATTATTTGGAAGAAAAGGGTGCCCGCGGAGTAGCCGAAGAAGTTTTTATTATTCATGGTGATTGTATCGAAGATACTGAATATGTGAAAGAACAAATCGAGAAACGCCTGAATATCCAGAATTTCATGGTCAATTTTGCCGGCCCGATTATTGGTTCCCATACCGGCCCCGGTGTAATCGGCTTATTTTGTATGGGCGAGTCAAGATAGTAGTTGACAAACCCGTCTTCTTATTGTAATATTAATTTCGTTGCAAGTATTTATTCTTAATCCTAAGCACTTAGCAACGAATTTGTACGCGTAGCTCAGCTGGATAGAGCGTCTGGCTACGGACCAGAAGGTCGGGAGTTCGAATCTTCTCGCGTACATAGCAAAACCTAACGAAATCAAGGTAATAGAAACATGAAAAGCATCCGTTGAGGGTGCTTTTTATGTTTGGGTTAGCATTGGGCTAATTTCTTTTTTCATGGGTATTGACATGAAAAATATAAGTAGTATAAAATAAAGCTTTGAGAAACAACTTTACCAACCCACAGCAATTCCCACAACAAAAATTAAGAATTTATAAAATTCCTATACAATGTGTACATTTGCATTAATTTATGATATACTAATATAGGTCTAGAATAGTTACAAATGATATAATATATTAAAGCAGATGAAACATAAGGAAAACATAAATGGAAGTAAGAGTTGAAAGAGAACACGATGTTGATAATTGGGAAGAAGTAATCCTGATATATAATGCTGCACTTAAGCAAATCAGCATGAAGTTAGATATACTGAACGAAGAATTTCAACGAATACATAAATACAATCCCATTGAACATACCAAATCACGGATCAAAACCAGCGAAAGTATTGTCAAGAAACTAAGACGTTACGGATATGAATCCACGATTATGAATATGGTCAACCGGGTCAACGATATTGCCGGAATCAGAGTTATCTGTTCCTTTACTTCGGATATCCACCGGATTGCCGATATGATTAGCCGCCAGGCAGATATCCGTATCCTTGGAGTAAAAGATTATTTAAAAGACCCAAAAGCAAATGGTTACAAAAGCTACCATATGCTTGTTTCGGTGCCGGTTTATCTATCGAACCGGATTGTTGATACAAAGGTTGAGATTCAAATCCGGACGGTTGCGATGGATTTTTGGGCGAGCCTTGAACACAAGATTCATTACAAATTTGAAGGAAATGCCCCCGCCCATATCGAAGCTGAATTAACAGAATGTGCGAGAATGGTTTCGGAATTAGACAACAAAATGCTGTCGCTTAACAATGAAATCCTGGCGCTGGAAGAAAACGATTACTAGTTTCAAACAAGCCTGTTAAAATCACAAAATCCCTAGCAACTGTACAATAATAAGCCCAAGATTCCCCAGCCCAACCAGCAGCGAAACAATAACCAAGATAAAGATAGGCTTATCAAACCCTTTCAATTTGCTGAAATTTTCTTTAATCGTATCGGTTTGTTTACCCGTTTCTTCAATCAAAGCCGCTTGGACGTTACGGTATACCTTAACATTTTCTTTGTGAACAGCGCTTTCCAAATCATTTTTCAAGCTATCGTATGCACTATTATCTTTGCCGATGAAATCACGTACTTCGTTTAATATACCATCAGTAGCATTTATCTTATCAGTGATAGCCGCAATATTACCATCAGTAGCATTTATTTTATCAATAATAGCCGCTATTTTACCATCGGTTTCCGTTATCTGGCCGGAAAGTGCCGCAATTTTCTCATTAATTCCCGAAATAATTTCCCCGCTTTTGTCCTCTTTTTCAGCAATTTCAATACTTTTGACCGCCTTAAGCACCACACGGGCATTTTCAATAAGTTCCGCTACCGCCTTAGCGCTTTCGGTATTCCTTAAGTTTAGCTTCCGCATTTCCTGCATACAAGTTTCATATTGCGCTAAAGCCCTTTGCGTATGCTCCGCTTGTGATCTTAGTTTCCGCATTTCCTGGGCTTCGGCTTCGGCATTAGCTTTTATCACCTCTTGACCAGAAAAGCGATTGGTAATCCGATCAATAAAATTATCCATAAGTCTCCATTCTGTCCGCCTGGCAGACGATTGTAAACAATATTGTCAATTATATTTCGAACGCATGATTTTTCATGCAAGCATGAACACATGACATTTTGACCCTATCATATAATAACACTTTATCAAGTTTTTATCAATCCAAATCTACTTATAAACCTGCGACGGCGGCACCCCGATATATTTCTTAAAAACACGGCTGAAGTAAAAAGTATCAGTATAACCGCAAATATATGCCACTTCATTAACCGGCAGCATTTCCGCCCGGATGATTTCATAAGCCTGATTGATCCGGATTTTGTTGATATAATCTTTGATACTTTGTGATTCGCACTGCATAAACAGCGCGCCGAGGTATGTAGGGTGAAGCCCGACAATATCGGCAAGTTCAGGCACTGACAACGGTTTTTCATAATTCACATTGATATAATCCTTAACCTTCTCAATCCGCAAATCCATCCGGTTTTCCGGCTTATCCTTACAAAGCCGCCTGATTAACTCAACAATTATCTGCAATGAAAGCGCGCTTGCATCAACCGAAAAAAGTTCCTCCCGCTCCCGCCAGACCCGTGTCAGTTGGGTAAAAAGTGCAATAATCTTTGGGTCATGCCCGATTTTGCTGACAAATGAAAAAGGCAGCAGGGTTTCCGGGTTTTGGGTAAAATTGATGGCATATACTTCCAGCGGCTCATCATGTGACGTCCATGCCTGCCGGATGTGCCCGTTTGATATATAAACAAGATCGCCGGCCGAAACCGGATTTTCAACCCCGTCAATTAAGTAAACCCCTTTACCGGAAACAATATATGTCAAATCATGAAAATCAACAACTTTGTTCTCGATTACCCAATCGGAATTACACTTTCTATAAATAAAATAAGTAATAGTTGGCAGGGTTGGTTTAAAATTATTCATGTATTTACCCCCAATTCTTTTAATAATCCATGAAATATCAAAAACGTTCATTCCAATTATACTATATTTTATCATAGAATACATCGTATCACCAAATAATTAAGAATCTTAGAAGGAAGAAATTGAGATGAACTCTTTTAATTTATTTCATAATGGCATAATCGCCAACATTTTATGCGAAAACCAAGCCCTTAAAGGCATAAAAATGACAGCCGGGACAATTGCCGAAGACTTGTTCTTAGTCACGGGAAAAAAGCCGGAAATCATTAATCAGCTTGAGGGTTCGGCGGGTAGCCGGGTGATTATTGCCGCAACCATCGGGCACAGCAGCCTGATTGACAATTTTGCGGAAAAAGACTTTGAAACTATCAGGGGAAAACGCGAATGCTTCATAATCAAAGCGGTAGAAAACCCCTTTGACTCCTTGCCTCATATAAAACAAGCCTTGCTGGTAATCGGCTCTGATAAACGGGGGACTATTTACGGAATGTTTAGGCTTTCCGAACTATGCGGGGTCTCACCGCTTATTTTCTGGGGTGATGCGGAACCGGAAAAAAAGAATGAAATCATCTTGGAATTTGCCAATCCGCTTATTTCAAAAGAACCGTCAGTCAAATACCGGGGCTTCTTTATCAATGATGAATGGCCGGCTTTTGGCAAGTGGTGTACAAGGCATTACGGTGATGTGAATGCCAAAGCCTACAAAATGGTTTTTGAATTAGTTTTGCGTTTGTACGGGAACTATCTGTGGCCGGCGATGTGGAAATCATCTTTTTGGCAGGACGGGCCCGGAATTGAAAGCGCCCGCCTTGCGGATGAATACGGGGTTATTATCGGTACTTCACATCATGAGCCATTATGCCGGGCCGGTGTGGAATGGCAGGAGCAATACCAAAATTACAGCGAAGATAATACTTGGAGTTTTAGTTCAAATAGCGAAGCAATCACTCAATTCTGGAAAGACGGGATCCTAAGAAGCAAAGATTTCGAAAACATCATCACAATCGGTATGCGCGGTGAAAGCGATTCATATTTATTAGGAGAGGATGCAACGCTAAAAGATAATATTGAGATTCTGAAAAAAGCGCTTACCGTCCAGAACCAACTAATAAAAGACCATGTTAATCATGAGCTTTCTTCCGTTCCGCGTATGTTTGCTATATATAAGGAAGTAGAAGACTTTTATTTTGGCACCGAAGATTGTGAAGGGCTTGATTCATACAGTGAACTTGAAGACGTAATCCTTTTACTTGGCGATGATAATTACGGGAATTTGCGGGCAGTGCCCAACCCGGAAGCAAAACCCCGCCCCGGCGGTTATGGAATTTATTACCATTTTGATTATCACGGCGGGCCTTTTAGCTATGAATGGCTTAATTCCACCAATCTGGCAAAAGCCTGGGAACAACTGACAATGGCATATGAATACGGTATCCGTGAGATGTGGATTGTCAACGTCGGCGACATAAAAGGCAATGAATATCCGCTTAGTTTTTTTATGGCGCTTGCTTATGATTATGAAAAATGGGGGATAAATAATTTAAACAGTGCCGCCGAATATACCGGGTTATGGATTGACCGGCAGTTTGGCCCTGTTTTATCCGCCGGACAGAAAAGCCTGATTCATGAGTTATTGGATTCATATACAATGTGGAGTTCGGTACGGATTCCCGAATCACTGAATCCCAAGGTATACAAAAATAATTTCCATGAAATAGATACTACTTTTCAGGAAATCAGCATAATAAGTAAAAAGCTTGAATATTTACGCAAAACTTTGCCCAAAAACTGCCTATCCGGATATGAAAGTACTATTTATTTTCCGGCGCGTGCTTTCTTTAATACAATGCTGATAAATCTTGCGGCGGGTTTGAACCATTTGCACGCGAAGAGAGGGACTTTGGCGGCTAACAGTATCATACCTGATTTGAAAGAACTGATTTCTCTTGATAAACATTATATAACCGAATTTGATAAATTTCTTGGCGGCAAATGGGAGCATATGATGGATTCCGCCCATATGTGCTTTACCGGCTGGGATGACCATGACTGGAGTTATCCGGATATCCGGACAGTATGCCCGATCCCCCAGGCGAAAGTTGTGGTAAGCTTCCGGGGGAGTGATGTCTTTGACCTTGGCCATCACTGGCAGGAGCGGCCTATCATCGGCAACTTAGAAATGACCCGCCCCGATGTTAATGCGATTATCCTCGATATCGACAGCCGCGGGGATGTCGGGTTTTCGTTTGAGATTTCATGTAACAAAAAATGGCTGGCTTTTTCGCAAACGCAAGGAAGCGCGAACCTGGTAACAAGCCCCCGGACATCAGTCAATATCATTTGCGACCGGACGATACTGAAAGGCAAAGAAACCGCTTTAATTCAAATCGACTTTACTTTTGTAAACGGGGATAAAAAACAATCATTCCTGAATGTTATTGCCGGAAATAATGATTATTCATGTTTATACCCATGTCCGCTATCGGCGGGCTCAAAATCAAAACCGGAACTAAATTCAAGCGTTGAAAGTGTTCTTCCTTCAACTTTTACCGGCGCTTATCTTGAAGCCCAGGATTATGTTTGCATACCCGCCGCCGCTTATGTTTCCAAAACCGATATCTGCGGGATGGGTTTTAAGGATGTCCCTCGTTTAGGCCGGACGGGTGATGCCATCAAATCATTCCCGGTTACAAAAAACTGGGTAAACGAGGAACCAAGCCCCTATGTCCGTTATGATTTTGTTGCCGGCCAAACCTGTGAATACGAGATTACCTTCTACTTTTCGCCGCGGAACCCGCTGATAAAAGACGGAAAAATATACTGCCGTTTTAGTCTTAATGAAAACCGGCCGCAGTTACTTAATACAATTCCGGAAATTTTTTATGCCGGGCACTCTGATGAAGAATGGTGTCTTGGGGTAACAAACAATATCCGCAAAATAACCGTAAATGAGCCGCTTAACCAGGGGCTGAACCACTTGAATTTTTATGCCGCCGACCCGAATGCAATCCTGGAAAATATTGTTATTAACCCCAAGGAAAAACCGGTCCCGGCGACCCATCTTGCCCCGCGGGAAAGCTACCGGGTCAAATAGATACGAATGTATTAGCAATATCTTTTATTTATCCATGTTTTATTTAATGCTTTCATTGCTATTATCCTGTCAAATGACATAAAATAACAATAATAGCAAAAAGATTTAATTTATTGCTATATGAGGTGGTGTATGGAAAATTTTATAACAAAACCGGATAATATCCCATGGTCGGCAAGGATGGGGAATTCTCGCTTGGAAGAAGCATTTCTCCCGCAATGGCGGAAGCGGATGCTTTGCTTCCTGTTATTCCCATTTATACCGGTTGCGGTATTTTTCATCTTGGTAGGGATATTTAAGGTCCCGATTCTCTTTATCGCATTTATAATTGCCCTTGTCCTTGGCATCTTTGGAAGTACGCTATCAGTTTATCTTAGAATAACGGAGCTTGACCGGATTAGCGTTAACGGTGAGTTGATTTCTTATACCGGTGATAAACGCGAAACATTTTTATACTGCCTCAAAACAAGGCTACTTAATCTTGTGACCTTGGGAATTTACTGGCTGGGAGGATTTGATGCCCGCGCAATGAACAAAGCCCGTTATTCCCGCACAACCCGGACAGACGAAGTATCAAATCAAAAACGTTCCGGTTTCACCGGAAAAATCCTACATATCATCTTCCCGAAGCTTCTCGTTACTTCTGTCCCCATCATTCTTATGATTGGGACTCATCTTATCCCGATTAGGGAACGGTCGGAGCTTTTTTGGACTGAACTTGCACGGGCAGGCACCCGCTTGTTTCCGCCGAATATGGATTTGTGGGGTTTGACTAAAGCCCTGGCAAGAAACGGTGTCTCAGCTTTTTCTAATCAGCATTATTATAATGAAGTGACGACTTTGCTGATGACAGGCATTCTGGTATTTGTTGCTTGTTCCCTTTTGATTCCGCTGTATCGTTACAAAATGCTCAAATGGGAAATTGACGGTACGGCAATCGATGGCTACCAGCTTAGATTTACCGCCGCTTACAACAAATATTTGGGTAACGTCTATTTAGGGCTGGTAATGATTTACGTCCCGGTAGTATTAATTATTACCCTGATGGTTAACAAAGCCAAAATTATCCCGTCAGTTTATCATCTGTTGATAATTGCTTTATACATATTATTGCTGGCTATATTTGGGTTTGTTTCATACCTTGCGGCAAAGTTCCGCATTCAAAATACTGAAATTCTTGCCCCGACAAGCAGGCAAATTCCTTGGGAATCATACATGGTCACCGAAGAAGCTTTAAACCTTAGCCTTGTTGAATCAGAGCGCGAAGTTTTTTGCGAAGCGCAGCGCCGGAAGTTTGCGAATTATATGCGGCGGCATTGGACACTTTACCTCCTGCTTGTTCTGCCGGTTATCTATTTGATTGTCTTCCGGTATGTGCCGATGCTGTTTATCCAAATCGGCTTCAAACAAAACAATATCGTCGTTCCGATTTCCGATGTTTCATGGGCAAGGGAGTATGGTTTCGGCTGGCTGCTTGATGCATTCAAGACCCGTGATTTCCGTCTTGCTTTGCGCAATACACTGATGCTCAACGGGCTTGATCTTGTCTTAGGTTTCCCGGCACCGATTATTCTGGCTATATTATTGAACGAACTTGCCTTCAAAAAATATAAGCGGGTCGCGCAAACGGTTTATTATATGCCGAACTTCCTTTCATGGGTTATTATTTCTTCATTGGCAATCCAACTGTTCAACGGTACTGACGGTTTGATTAATCAATGGCTTAACAATATGGGTTCAAGCGGTATCAGGCCGTTTGAGCAAAACGGGCAATGGGTGGCGATGTATGTCTTGCTCGGGATATGGCAAAGTGCCGGCTGGGGTACAATTATTTATCTTGCGGCGATTGCCGGTATCAACCCCGAATATTATGAAGCAGCAAGTATCGACGGGGCAAGCAGGTGGCAAAAGATATGGCATATTACCCTGACCGGGCTCCGCCCAACGATTATTATTTTGCTGATTATGCGCCTTGGCAGTATTGTTGGTAGTGATTTCGAACGGCCTTTCGCTTTGCGGAACCCGCTTATTACGGAGGTTAGTGATGTCTTATCCATTTTCATCTACCAACGCGGTATCAGAGGAATGCAGTTCCCGCTGACCGCTGCCGTTGGTATATTCCAGTCAGTTATTTGCTTAATATTCCTATTCACTGCTAATTCATTAGCCAAGAAAGTCGGCGAAAGAGGGGTACTATAATATGATTAAATCCAAAAAAACGAAAGCTGCTGATTATTTCATTGCCTTTGTCTGTTTCCTCTTAATATTAGTATGTATCATTCCGCTTTTCAGCGTTTTTGCGCGTTCCTTATCAAGCCCAAGTGCCCTGATGCGAAAAGAGGTCTTCTTATGGCCGGTCGGGTTCAACCTTGATGCTTATGTACGGGTTCTGAGTTCAAACAAGTATACCTGGTCGCTGATATGGACGGCAATGCTGACAGTAATGGGGGTTATCCTTTCATTATTTATGACGATTATTCTTGCTTATCCGCTCACTTATGACAACCTGAAAGGCCGGAAGTTTTTCAATGCCTTTGCCATATTTACCATGTATTTCGGGGCCGGGACCATCCCGATGTACTTGCTTCTTAAGCAAGTCGGGTTATTGAACCGGTGGCCGGTGTTGGTAATCCCATTTTGCCTAAGCGTTTTTAATATGATTATCATGCGAAGTTTCATGTATAGTATTCCCGAAAGCTTAAAAGAGTCGGCAGAGATAGACGGGGCCGGGCCGATTCGCATCTTGATTAGCATATATTTACCTCTTTGCAAACCGGTTCTTGCAACCCTATCACTTTTTTATGCCGTCGGCCGGTGGAACGGTTTTTCCGATGCCCTTTATTTTCTGTCACCGGCACAAGAAAGATATTATCCCATCCAGCTTCTGCTCTATCAACTGATTCAGAATGTCACCTCGGTAGACCCGTCACAGGAGGCTTTTACCCAGCCGGGCATATCTGAAACGTTGCAAATGGCTTCGGTAATGATTGCCACCATCCCGATTTTGATGGTGTACCCATTCCTGCAGCGGTATTTTGTAACCGGGGCAACACTTGGGGCTGAGAAGGGTTAAAACCGTCGCCCGGCGGCGACGGTTCTGAGAGAAAGCTTCGCTTTCTCCTTAAATGATTTTACGCTATTGCATGTAAAATAAATATGGCGCCAAAGAGCGCCCCCTAAAAAGGAGGAACTATGAAAAAGAAATTATTAGCACTGCTACTAGCCGGTATGATGATAACAACTATGCTGGCCGGGTGTGTCTCTGATGACGACGTACCTGAAACCCCTGCGGTTACAGAAACGGCTCCGGTTGCCGAGCCGCCGGAGGTTGCGGAAGAAATCGCCGATGAAGATTTCGATGAAATGGAACTGGTTGACGGCAATTGGAGATTTAAAGAAACCCGTCAGATTACCGCTTTGATTTACGAACGCAACAATGATATCCGTACCCCGGCACATGACAATTATTACACTGATTTCATCAAGTCGGAACTGTTAAGAATCCACAATATTGAACTGACCGAATACGTCCCGGTCGGACGTTGGGAAGAGTCGGATACCATCCCGTTATGGCTTGCTTCCGGTGATGCACCTGATGTGTGTGTCACTTACAACCATGCTGCTATTCAAGAGTATGCCGCAATGGGTGCTGTCCATGACCTTACCGATTTGGTTCATGAACATCGTTCACGTCTTACGCATATGTGGGATTTATTTACCGAGCACAATATTTATGGTGCCCGCAACCCTGAAACCGGCGCGATTTACTATTTAGAAACAACCTTGGCAAACAGCGCCCGTATCAATACCTTTGTCCGTGAAGACTGGCTTGCTGCCTTAGGCCTTGCCGAACCCAAAACAACCCAGGAATTTGAAGATATGTTAATCGCGTTCCGCGATAACGCTGACCTTCTTTTAGGCAACAATGCCGCTCGTATGGTTCCGTTCGGGCTTGCATCTGATGTCGGCTGGCAGACAAACAATCTTTTAGTTTCTTTCACTCCCGATGGGATTACCGAACGGGAAAGATATGTTTTAGGCGGTGATGAAAGACAGACTATGTGGCCGGGAACCAAAGAAGCCGTCCGCGTACTTAACAGATGGTTCAATGAGAGCTTGATTTACCCTGAATTTGCTCTTATTACCGGTTCGGACGATACCCTTACCAATCTTGTTAACGCTGGATTTGTCGGTTCATTTATGAGTAACTGGGATATTCCGTATCGCGGTGAAAATTCCAATCAGGTATTAGTAAAACAGGAAGTCGGGCCGGAAGCTGCGTTTATTGCAGTTGACCCTTTCCAGAACGATGCCGGAAATACTTTCAAAGTCAGGGGCGGCGCTTTTGACCGTAAGATTTTCTTCCCTGCTACGAATACTGAACCTTTAGCTTCAATATTCTTCATCGATTTCATGTCCCGCCCTGAAATTATCCAACATCTCCAGCTTGGTATCGAAGGTATCAATCATGACATTGTTGATGGAGTACCTATTTTCAAAGCAGCAGTCGGCTCACTTAAAGATGATGAAGGCGAAGATGTTCTTGACGATGACGGAAAACGTATTCCTGCTGATGAAACAAACCTTCCTTATATCATCAATTCACCAAACAATATCGACATGACGATTACAATTAATGGGTTTTACCGCGGTGGTGGTTTGACAGCCCTTGCACTTCCTAACAGCTTCCCGGGTACTGATGCGAGATATATTGAGAAAGCACTTGAGTATGCCAACAAAAATTCTGTTCCAAATATGGAATTGAATCTTGGCGAAATTTTCTCACAATCCGGTATGGCTGAAGTTATCCAAGATAAGCGTGATTCACTGTTTGCAAATGCAATCAGGGCAAATCCTGCTGATTTTGATGCCGTATATGATCAGTACTGGCAAGAATATCTTGATTCAGGTATGCAAGCTATCATAGATGAACGCGCAGAAAGATGGGCACAATATTTCGGTACTGCTGACTTTAGACCGACAGATTGATAAAGTAATTGATTAGAACACGAAAAACGCCGTTACTTAAACGGCGTTTTTTGCTGTATAGGAAAATTGCTTCGCAATTCCCCATCCGGCAAAACCCTCCGGGAGGATGCGCACTCGCGCGCAGGGTATTATGTCGCTGAAGCGACCGCGCTCGGCGCTAGAGTTTGCTATTGCAAACTCTTTTTTATTGTTTTTGCCCCCGCGGAAATAGATTAATTATGTCCCTTTACACCTACGAAAAAATTTGCTAGAATAAGTTATTACAAAATTGTTACAAGAAAGCACGTTTAGCATGAAATTTATCACCCATTATTATAAAAGGTTACGTTTTTCCGGGATAAAAGCCGCTATTTTAGCGATTGTTATTAACCTTTTTTTTATCCCCTCATATACCCCTTATGAAGTTGTCAGCGACTATATATATGGAATTTTTGTGAATGGCCAAAGGGTGGGCACAGTTTTAAATATCGCGGAAGCAGAAGTAAAACTTCGTGAAGCAAGGCGCCTGATTGCGGCTACTAGTGAAGAATTAATTTTTGTTGAAACTAATCTTACTTATGAAGAAATTGAAATTTTCCCCGGTGACGACTTAATTGATGAGCCCGGACAAGTCCTTGCCAGAATGACAAATGTCCTGCGAAACAATATCCGGGAGACAATGCATCGTTCTTATACAGTCAAGATTAATGATTTTATGGTAAACCTTGCCAGCAAAGAAGAAGTGACCGCCCTTTTGCAAGCGGCAATTGACAAATATGATGAAGAGCAAAAATTTGCTGTCAGGCTGGCACTGGATGCCGACCGGGAATTATCGGTTTTGACTGCCGAAGTTGAGCTTAGGGAAATTTTAACTGCCGGTGAGGCCTTAGAGGTTACGAATATGGAAGCGGGGATTGACCATGTTTTAAGCGGCCTGTTTGCCTCTGTTACCCCGGCAATAGAAAAAGATTTTATTGACTATAATAATGGGTTAATTTCAATAAATTTTGGAGATACTGTTGAAGTGGTCGAGGCATATCTATTGCCGGAAGAGTTAATTGATTTGGAATCGGCCATCGAAGAAATCACGAAGGAAGAAGAAAAAAACAAAGTTTATGAAGTAGTTTCCGGCGATACCCTGTCTGCTATTTCTATCAAAACTAATATTCCAATGGATAGAATTATCGAGTTAAATGATTCATTGGAAAGTGAAAGAACGACAATTCGCATCGGTGATGAATTGATTATCACAGTCCCGGAACCGGAAATTGTGATAGTACGTGAAGAAGAACGTTTCATTGAAGAATATTATAATGAAGAGATTATTTATATCCCGATTGACGAATGGTATACCACTCAAACGAAAACAATTCAAGAACCTTCGGCCGGTATCCGCAATATAGCAGCAATTACTACCTATCACAATAATAATATTGTGGAACGTGAAATTCTCAAAGAAGAAATACTTTATCAGGCAGTCCCCAGGATTGTTGAGCGGGGAACGAAAATTCCCCCGACTTATATCAAGCCGCTTTCCGGCGGGCGCCTTACCTCCGGGTTCGGCCGCCGTGTTGCCCCGACGAGGGGGGCAAGCACCAATCACCGCGGCGTAGACTGGGCAACTCCGGTCGGGACCCCGATAGTTGCTTCCTCCGGTGGTATAGTAGCCAAAGCCGGCTGGGGTAGTGGTTATGGTTATGTGGTTTATATTAATCACCCCGATGGCCGCCAGACCCGTTATGGCCATCTAAGCAGAGTCCTTGTTACCGCCGGTCAAAATGTTTCCCAAGGCCAAAGAATCGCCCTTAGCGGAAATACCGGGATCAGTTCAGGCCCCCACCTCCACTTCGAAATCCTTATTAATGGCGTGCAGGTGAACCCGCTAAGGTATTTGAACTGATGGAAGTGAGCAAATGGAAAATGCGCCTTGCAGACAGGCGTTTGAAAACGTTGTTACTTAAGCGGCATACAGGTGAACCCGTTAAGGTATTTGAACTGATGGAAGGAGCAAGTGGAAAATGCGCTTTGCAGATAGGCGTTGGAAAACGTCGTTACTTAAGCGGCGTGCAGGTGAACCCGCTAAGGTATTTGAACTGATGGAGATATGTGGCTATAAAAAGACAGACAAAAACATCTCGCAGGAACCTTAGGCCGCCTTATTCCCAAGAGAAAAAGTTTATTAGAACCAATTAGGCCGCAGAGACGGAGAGAGTTTATTGTCTGGCCTACTTATATGCGTATTTTAATTAGTAGTTTACAAATTACCAAACTATGCTATAATTACCTTAGTGCTTTGTACAAAATACAATATATAGTAGTAAAAAAACAAAATCATCAATAGATTGATAATATATAGAAACAGCAGGTGTAAAATGGATCAATACGCAATTCGCGGCGGTAATCCGTTAGTTGGTGAAGTGGAAATCGGCGGCGCAAAAAATGCCGCTTTGGCAATTTTAGCCGCCTCCATCATGACGGATGACCCTGTTATCATTGAAAATATACCAGACGTACGCGATACAAAAGTTCTCATGCAAGCGATGGAAAGCATCGGAGTTATCATTGAACATTTGGATCGCCATACCGTTAGAATCAACAGCCGCCTTATTAATAACTACTCAATTGAAAAAGATTATATCAAGAAGATTCGTGCTTCTTATTATTTGATTGGCGCTTTATCCGGCAAATACAAGCAAGCAAGGGTCGCGCTTCCCGGTGGCTGTAATATCGGCCTTCGCCCGATTGACCAGCATATCAAAGGCTTGCGGGCCCTTGGGATTGACGTGAAACTTGAACGTGGTATCGTTGTTACCGAAGTGGGCCAAATCAAAGGGAATCACGTTTATATGGACGTCGTTTCGGTCGGGGCGACGATTAATGTCATGCTTGCCGCCGTCATGGCTGAAGGCCAGACGACCATCGAAAATGCCGCCAAAGAACCGCATGTTGTTGACCTTGCGAACTTTCTTAATAGTTGTGGTGCGAATATCAAAGGGGCCGGTACTGATGTAATCAGAATCAAAGGTGTGCCGCGTTTACATGGTACGGAATATGCAATTATCCCGGATCAGATTGAAGCAGGCACATTTATGTTTGCCGCCGCTGTCACCAAAGGTGATATCACCGTGAAAAATGTTATCCCCAAGCACTTAGAGTCAATCAGCGCCAAACTGATCGAAATCGGCTGTGAAGTTGAAGAATCTGATGATGCTGTCCGCGTTGTTTCCGCGAAACCACTTCGCCCTTCACATGTCAAGACCTTACCTTATCCCGGTTTCCCGACCGATATGCAGCCGCAAATAGCTGTTGCTTTAGCTTTATCCAATGGCCCGAGTATTGTGACGGAAAGTATTTTTGAAAATCGTTTCCGTTATGTTGACGAACTAATCCGGATGGGTGCAAATATCAAAGTTGAAGGCAATACCGCCATCATCGACGGCGTATCGAAATATATGGGTGCCAGCATTTCGGCCCCCGATTTACGCGCCGGTGCCGCCCTCGTTATCGCCGGCCTTGCCGCAGAAGGGACGACCACCGTTGATGATATCCGCTATATCGAACGCGGTTATGAAGATTTCCATCTAAAATTAAAACTTCTTGGTGCCCAAATCGAAAAAATAGAAT
Organism: Lachnospiraceae bacterium; assembly: GCA_009780115.1. Lineage (GTDB taxonomy): Bacteria > Bacillota > Clostridia > Lachnospirales > Lachnospiraceae > UBA935. Next base: position 10,231 of record WRAQ01000026.1, on the reverse strand, counting down.
CAGAACGTGATTTGCAGAAATTTAATTTAAAAACCGGCTGAACAGCCGGTTTTTAGTTTAATAGGAAAGGCAACCCCTTTCTTGTATCATATCAGTGCCTCAATATAAATCTCCGGATGCTTCGCAAGGTCAAGATACTGCTTCCCGCATTTGACCGTCGGTTTTGACAGATGCGCCCGGTTAATATAGACAACTTCACCTTCGGCCCCGTTACTTAAACGGACCCGGTGCAATAGATAGGTATTTACAATATTTTCCAGAAAAGTCATAATAAACCGTGTATCATATTTCTGTAAACCTTCATTTTCGAAAACCGATATCACGACAAACGGGCATAACGGGCCCCGGTAAATCCGCGCTGATGTCATCGCATCATAAACATCGGCAATCGCAACCATTTTTGCATAAAAATCAATTTTGTCCGCAAGTAACCCATAAGGATAACCCGAACCGTCATTTCTTTCATGATGCATCAAGGCGGCATTTTTGATTCCTTTGTGCAAATCATAATGCGCCAGAATCTTGAAACCTTCCTGACAATGCTTTTTCACAATCCGGTATTCCTGACTGGTCAGCTTGTCTGGTTTTTTCATAATTTCATCAGGAATCTTCATTTTCCCGATATCATGCAAAAGGCCGCTCATTGTTGCAATATCAATTTCTTCCGGGGTTAAGCGGAGCCAGCGGGCAAAAACATTGCAAATCAAAGCAACATTGACCGCATGGGCATAAGTATCATCATCATATTCCCGCATATTGTGAAGCATATCAAAGACATTGACATGGCTGTCGCTGGCAGTAATCAGGCCGATGGTATCATTCAACAACGCTTTAGTATCCAGCGGGGCGCCTTTATCAATAATATCATTTAATGAAGTTTTGAGGGTGGCGATATCATTTTCAAAAACATTTTTGAACTCAACAAATTCAGGTGTTTCTTTAAGCCGTTCAGCATAAGAAGGGACCTCACTTTCCTCATCAGAAACTGCCAACTCTTCCTCAACACGGACATACATAATTGAGAAAAACTCCATCCGCGTAATCGATTTGTCAGTCAAAATCAAACCTTTGGGGAAAATCAGTTGGTTATTATGAGTAAGAACATCTTCGGCAATAACCATACCCGGTGTAAGGGCCGATATGCTTAAGCGTTTAACGATAATAACACCTCCTTACCTTGACTTCCTGTACCTACTTAAAGTATAGGTTTTTTCGCGGAAAAAGTCAACAAGTTCAATCAAACAAGTTGAAAAAGCCGAGGAATCTATATTGACATCCGCACTGAAATAGGATATATTTATCTAAACGATTAACCACAGATAAAACGGAGTTATTCTATGACGATAAAAGAGATTGCCCGCCTTGCGGGCGTATCGACAGCTACCGTATCTTATGTCATCAACAATACAAAAAACGTACTTCCGGAAAAACGCCAGCGAATACTTGATGTGATTGAGCAATCAGGTTATCAGCCCAATCATATTGCCAAAAGCTTAAGGGTGAAAAAGACCTATACAATCGGTGTATTAGCCGAAGACATCAGGGGCTTCACCGTACCCGCGATTATCAACGGCTTGACTGAATACGCGGAAAAGGAAGGTTACTACATCCTGCTCAACGACCTGCGGATGATGGAAAATCTGCTCAACCGTTATGATATGATCGGGCAATACAAGGATAAAGTAAATAAGGCAATCTCACTGCTATTACATAGGGCAATGGTGGATGCGATTATCTATATCGGTATGTCTGACCGCGATATAACCGGGATTATCAATGAAATCAACAAACCGCTGGTCATTGCTTATTCAACAACAAATGATTCGTATGCCCGTTCCGTTACTTATGATAACGAATATATTTCCCGGAATGTTATCGAACATTTGCTGGAAGCGGGGCACCGCCGTATCGCAATAATAACCGGGCCGCTTAATACATCCCCGGCGTGTATGCGGATGCGCGGTGCAGAGAAAGCGTTTGCGGAAGCGGGGCTTGAATTGGATGAGGCGCTTGTCAGACATGGTGACTGGGAATACAATTCCGGGTATATCCATGCAATAGATTTAATAAAAGCCCGCCCCACCGCTATTTTTGCAATGAACGACTTAATGGCTGCCGGTGCAATAGCTGCTATTCATCACGCAAAGTTGCGGGTCCCGGACGATATATCGGTTTTCGGTTTCGACAATAGAGAGATTGCCTCATTACTACAACCCAAACTTACCACCGTTGAGATTGATTTAAAAGGTATCGGCAGCACGGCCGCGCAGATGGCACTGAAAGGGATACGCGGTGAAAGCAGCCCGGAGTGTTGCCGGGTAATCCCAAGCCGGCTCATCCTGCGTGAAACCGTCGCACCAATTAATATATAACGCATCGTGTCCACCCTGACGGAGGATTAATAATGAAGAATATCAAGCCGCTCCCCCTTAAACAAATTACTTTCTGCGACCCTTTTTTGCTTAGGGTCATTGACCTGGTGCAAAAAAAAGTGATTCCCTATCAGTGGGAAGTCTTAAATGACCGCATTGCAGATGCCGCAAAAAGCCACTGTATCAAAAACTTTGAAATTGTAGCCGGGCGGCGGGACGGTACATATTATGGGATGGCTTTTCAGGACAGCGACCTTTATAAATGGCTGGAGGCGGTGGCTTTCAGTCTTGAAACACAACCTGACCCGGAGCTTGAGGCTCTTGCCGATACTGCGATTGAATTAATCGGCGCCGCTCAACAGGATGACGGTTATGTTAATACATATTATACCATCAAAGAGCAAAATAAACGCTGGACAAATCTTCAGCAAGGCCATGAGCTTTATTGTGCCGGCCACATGATTGAAGCGGCTGTCGCTTACTATAATGCAACCGGAAAGCGCAATTTTTTAGAAATTGCCGTCCGCTTTGCTGACTGTATCAGCCGCGTTTTCAACGAAAGAGAAGGGTATCCCGGCCATCAGGAGATTGAACTTGCCCTTGTGAAACTGTATAGAGTAACGGGAGAAAAACGCTATCTTTTGTTAGCGGAAGAATTTATCCGCCGCCGGGGGCAGGCGCCGGACTTTTTCAAAAAAGAACGCGAAAGTGCGGATTACCGTACCATTTGGCCGGAGCTTGATACCTTTAAGATGAGCTACTTTCAAGCCGGGGCCCCGCCGGTTGGGCAAAGAGAAGCTACCGGCCATGCCGTGCGCGCTGTTTATATGTATTCGGCGATGGCTGATTTGGCGATGGAGCTCGATGACCGGCAGATGCTTGAGGCTTGCATGGGTTTGTTTGACGATATTGTCAAAAGACAAATGTACCTTACCGGTGCGATTGGTGCGACTTCGGTTGGTGAAGCGTTCACAACGGCGTATGACTTGCCCGCTGACTTAATCTACGGGGAAACCTGCGCATCAATCGGTTTGATGATGTTCTGCCGCCGGATGAACGCCCTTTCCGGTGAAGCACGGTATGCGGATATCATGGAAAAAGCATTTTACAATACTGTTCTTGCCGGTATTTCATTAAGCGGAACCGAATTTTTCTATGTCAACCCGCTTGAAGCCGACCCCGGCCGCATCGCACACAGCCCCGGCCTGGCGCATGTGAAAATCCCAAGGCAGAAATGGTTTGACTGCTCCTGCTGCCCGACCAATATCGCGAGAACCGTCATGGGGCTGGGAGAGTATGTTTACGGGACTTCAGAGGATGGTTTATATATCAATTTGTACTGCGCAAGCGACGTTACGGACGGGGAACGAAATGTCACGGTAAGGACTGATTACCCATATGGCGGAAAAGCTACTGTCACGGCGGCGGGCGGGTATTATACCCTCTTTCTCCGCAGCCCGGAAAACGCGCCGGTGATATCACTTTCAATAGACGGGTGTGAACTGCCGACCCGGACAGAAAATGGCTATATCGCAATTGACGGAGACTGGAGCGGAATCGAGATTGTCTTGCAATTCGATATGACTCCGAAACAAATCTATACATCACCCAAGGTGCAAAATCAAAACGGTAAAGCTGCCGTAATGCGCGGCCCACTGGTCTATTGCGCGGAACAGGCTGACAACGGGGAAAACCTTGGTGCGGTTGTACTTCCGGCCGGAGCGGCATTTTCCGAGTCAGGCCCGCCGGCCGGCCTGCCCCTTGAAACAGTCATGCTCAAAACAGCCGGGTATCGTTATACAGAGCATGAGGAAAGCCTGTACACAACAGCCCCCCCGGCGCTATTGGATGCCGGGGTCGAGTTAATCCCCTACTTCCTGTGGGCCAACCGCGGCGAAGGGGAGATGCGCGTTTTTCTTAATTATCTGGCAAAAAATCAGTAAAACCCGGCCGAATTGTAAAAATAAATTCCGGCGCGGCTCGGCAAATTGTGAAAGTGATTTCCGGCGGAATCCGGTAAAAAGTTGAATGTTTTGCTTGACACAACTTTCAAAAAAAGGTATAATTATTTATCAGGTTAATCGTTTAGATTTAATTGGATATACAGCCTCATTATTACAGCATAAGCGGTTGGCCACGCGAATAATATTAGGTAATGGAAAGGAGAGAGATAGAAATGAAAATCAAGAAAATCCTCGCGCTCATACTTACTGCTGTCATGCTAATGAGCATAGTCACAGCTTGTGGTTCAAGTAGTGATTATAACTGTAAGTGTGATGTAATCCAACTCGAATTTTCAATATGGGGTGATGAGTCAGAGCGTGAATCAACACAAGGGGCACTCGATGTGTTCAACGCAATGCAGAGTGATATATTCGTGTCACTGGTACAGATTCCAAATGAGCAATACGGCGAAAGGCTCCGGACTTTGCAAACGGCCAACAATATGCCTGACTGCGGAATGATTGACGAGCGTACCGCAATCGGCTGGACTAGAGAAGGCCTGATTAAGAAAATTGATATTTACGAAGGCCAGCCAAGCAGGCCATTTGCCGGGATTACATTCTCGGATGGCGGCCAGCCGATTGGTTATTCCATCGGTAGTGAAGTTTTGGCCCTTTGGTTTAACCGGGATATGTTTGATGCCGCCGGTGTGCCGTATCCTCCGACCACCCTTGATACCGCATGGCAGTGGGATGAATTTATTGAAGTCGCAAAACTATTGACCCTGGATGCCAATGGCAACAATCTCAACAGCCCCAATTTTGATGCAACAAGTATAGTCCAATATGGCGTTTATGTCAATCAATGGGCATGGCAGTTGGAAGTATGGGCCCTCTCAAATGGCGGAAGATGGTATTCCGAGGATGGCACAAGAGCAGTATTTGATGATGCGGCTATCGAAGCAATGCAAAAAGTTTATGATTTGCACTTAGTACATGGAGTAGCCCCGTTTAATCCGGCACAAACTGATGATGGTTGGTGGGATTCCGTAGGGGCAGGCAATGTCGCAATGTGTACGGAAGGCCAATGGGCAACCGGGTTTACCATGTTCTCAGATATCAACTACGGCGTTGGTGTTCTCCCTTATATGAAACAACAGGCAAATATTACCGCCGGCGGCCCGGTTGGTGTATTTGCTGACACAAAGCATCCGGAAGCAGCCGCAACTTTCTTAAGATGGTATTCTGACCCGGAAAGTAACTGGGCACCGATTCTTGATGGCTGGGTTATGCCGAATACAACGGACTGGTTCACCGAGGAAGCTAAGCTGACAAGATGGATTGATGAAGTACCGAACCGCGCAAGGCTTGATGCAAGAGCCTTCAGAACCGCTGTAGCTGATGTAGCATTACATCCGGGTACAGTGCCGACAGGATGGTACTATACGCCCGGTACCGATCAGATAGACAGAGTACTTATTCCGGCACTGGTTGAAGCAGCCAACGGCAGCAAAACAGTTAAAGAAGTAATAGAAAGTGTACGCCCTGCGCTGGAAGCCGCAGTTTCAGGGAACTAAGATAAGTAATATAAAGGGCGCTATAAACTAATAAGTTTCTTAGCGCCCTTTGCAATCTCGAAGGCGGACACGGCCCGCACAGCGGGCATGAGGTTAACATATGGCGGGAAAAAAGAAAAAAAAATCATTGATGGAAAAAAAGGAACAGCGGGCGGCATATGTGTTTTTAATACCGGCATTCCTCGGCCTTTCGCTTATTACATATATACCCTTACTAGCGGCAATGGCAATCGGTTTTACTGATTTAAGGACCGGCCATTTTGTCCGCAACCGTGTTTTGCCGCCGCCGCGGTTTGTCGGCTTTGATAATTTTGTCGAAATATTTACAAACCCGACCATTGATTTTCTTAATTCAATTGGAGTAACAGTATATTATGCCCTTTTTGCAGTTATCAGCAGTGTTTTTTATTCATTTTTTATCGCCATCCTATTAAACCGCAAAATTCCCGGCCGTGCGATACTACGGGCTATTTTTTATCTTCCCTATATTCTACCCGCCGCAGCGGTAATGATTAGCTGGCACTTCTTATTAAGATATGAGGGCGGTTTAATTAATTATTTCCTTGTTAACCTTGGTTTTGAAAGGTCTCATTTTCTATCGGCCTCTGAAACAGTTATCCCGTCGCTGGTAATGATTGCGGTATGGCAATGCGGCAACCTAATTGTCATTTTTCTTGCGGGCCTTCAAAATGTGCCCCGGGTTTATTTGGAAGCTGCGGAAATAGACGGGGCAAACTTTTTAAAACGATTCCGGCATATTACGGTTCCCTGTATGACACCAATCATCTTCTTCAATATGTTGATGAGCCTGGTCGTGAGCCTGCAGGTAGTTGTCCCCGCCCTATCGGTTACGAGAGGCGGGCCGGGTAAATCCTCAATGTTTATGACATTTCTCATGTATCATGTCGGTTTTAGAGAAGGCGACCTTGGAAAAGGAAGTGCTATTTCATTTATATTCTTTATCTTAGCGGCGATACTTGCCGCAATTCTCTTTATGACATCTAAAAGCTGGATATTTTATGAGGAAGGAGAAGATTAATGTTTACTAAGAGTGGTATGCAAAATAAGAAACAAAATGAAAAGTTTTGCAATCGGTTGGCCTTTACTGTCCTAATTTTAATTGCTGCAATGGTGATGCTACCGATATATTGGATATTCCGTTCTTCGTTGATGGGAAGCCTTGATATATTTATATGGCCGCCTAAGTTTTTACCAATGGGTACAATTAATCCATCTGAATGGAACTGGTCGAATTATACAATCAGATCAGCGAATTTTGTCTTTCTGCGGAACTTAATGAACTCTTTTGCAATCTCTGTCCCCTGTGTTATCTTTGGGACAGCAACGGCAATATCTTGCGCTTATGCCTTTGCCCGGCTGAATTTTACCGGTAAAAGATTCTTATTTTCCTTATGTATCGGTTCGATGCTACTGCCGACGATGGTGACATTGATACCATTATATATGGCATGGACATACCTTGGTTTTGTCGACAGCTACTGGCCTTTAATCCTTCCATATCTATGCGGCGGCGGGGCGTTTAATATTTTTCTGCTTCGGCAATTTATCCGCACAATTCCCCGAGACCTTGATGAAGCAGCAAAAATCGACGGTGCCGGTTATTGGCAAATACTGTTTAATATTATAATACCGTCAATCAGGCCGGCGATTATTGTTATTTCTCTCTTGATATTTATTACAACATGGAATGATTTGTTACAGCAAATGATTTATATCCATTCCGCGGATAAGTATACTTTAGTCTTGGGTTTAACCGCATTTTTCGGTAATTTTAAGGCTGATTTCGCGGGAATGTTTGCGGCAACAGTCTTGACATTTACCCCAGGCTTGATTATTTACCTTGTTTGCCAACGTTACTTCATCGAGGGTATCGTTATGACAGGTATGAAAAACTAAGATGATTTATTTAATGAATAAATATCTTTAAAAAATGTCTATTTAAAAGACCATGGATAATGATATGGATAAAAATAGAAATAATGGTTAATCCGGCGAAAATTCACGCATAATTTCAAATGAAAAATATTGCCGCATCTGGCGTAATGTGTTATGATTCATATATATTACGTTTATTTTAATGTATTTTAAAGTGATAAAACCTTAGGAACAGTGCAAAAACCTACACGGCGGCGGGGATAAAAATGAGTGAATAATTCGATCCCGTTGTAAACATCACCAAAGGAGGAATGGTAATATGAGTACCTTTAACTTTAACAACGAGGTTAAAATTAAAAATAAGGGGAATGTAAATTTTGGTGATGTCTATATTAATACCACCAAATGCCTTGAAAAGATTGAAAAGTTTCAAGATGAACTTACCGACTTCGCAAATGAACTAAAACAAGCGGGATACATTAGCGAAGCAAAAGAAATTGAGGATATTTGTGATACTTTTGAGGAAGTTGAAACAATTATGGGCAACGCATCTCAAGATGTAGACCTTGAGGAAGTCATGGATAAAGGCCGGTTAACAAAGATAAAGCAGTTCATAAAGGACATGACTGATGAAAATTCCGATTTGTACCAGAAAACCGTAAAGCTAAGAGAAAGGACTAAAAAAGTTCTTAATATTTATAATGAAATAGCGAAATTAATCCCTGCGTTGCCGCAGGTACCGGATGTATTTCTCGGAAAAAAAGAATGCTGTTAACTTGGCTTCAATAAAAGTGAAGTGAACTTAAACAGATTTCAAAAGAAAAAAATCATACGATATACGGGGGTAAAATGAAAGAATTTAATTTTCACGAAAAAGTCACCACCCAAAACCAAGGTGATGTCCATCTTGGCGATAATAACACAACCATAAACTACCTTAACCCTATCCAAAACTCATTACCAAAAATAATAACCATTGATTCTGCGCCTCAGCCTTCGGTTTATTTCACCGGGCGTGGGGGTGAGCTTTCTGATATAAAAAACCACATTGAAAAAAATGAGAAACTAATGCTTATCAACGGAATGGGCGGTATCGGCAAATCCGAAATCTGTAAAAAGCTCTTTCACGAATATAATGATAATGATAGTCAAATTAAGCATATCGGTTGGGTTATCTTTGATGAAAACCTTAAAAAGACCCTTTATGGTAAATTTATTGAAACAAGCCCCTTTACTGATTTTGAAGAAAATTTTAAGCAAACCAAAATATTTATCAATAATCTTTCAACAAAGCTGCTTCTTTTTATTGATAACATGAATGAGATTTCCTTAGACGACAGGGATGAACTTGGCAAACTCTCCTGCAATATCATGATTACTTCAAGAAGAACCGATATCGGAAATATTAAAAAAGTCCTTATTGGTGAACTTTCCGAGGATAGTTGTATTTCACTTTACAAAGAAATACTCGATCGAAGCGACTACGATGATGAAATCGTCCGGCAAATTGTCGGGAAAGCTGCTTGCCTTACCCTGGTGGTAGAGCTGCTTGCGAAAACCGCTAAGTGTGCCCGCTTAACTGATATGGAACTTCTTGAAAAATTAAACGAAAAAGGCTTTAATTTAGCGGAGATTAAAAACAAAGTTAGCAATAATAAAAAATTTAACGAACACTTAACTTCACTTTTCGATTTGTCGGAAATCAAAGAAAACGAAGACGAGCTTCTTGTATTAAAGCAGTTTTCCCTGTTCCCACCCCAGCCTTTGAGTTTTAAATATGCTGAAAAATGGTTTGCCCAGGACAACCCGGATATTCTTAATGACCTAGTCGAAAAAGGCTGGCTTATCGAGACCGAAACCGGATTTTATATGCACCCTGTCATTTCTGATGTATTGAAATATGAAAATGCACCGGATTATCAAGAGTGTACTGGGTTGGTGGAGATGATAGCAAGGGATTTGTATTTTGATGTGACGGATATATTTACAAGTAGGCTTGAGATATTGCCTTTTGGCGAAAAGGTTGCGTTATATTTCATGGAGGAAGAAAGCGAGGATGTCTCAAGACTGTTAAATAATATCGGTAGTATTCATAATAGACAAGGTGATTACTCTAAAGCACTTGAATGGTATCATAAGGCTTTGGCAATCGATGAAAAGGTTCTGGGTAAAGAACATCCCTCAACCGCCATCACCTATGACAATATTGCGGGGACATACGATGAACAGGGGGATTATCCCAAGGCGATGGGATGGTATCAAAAGGCATTAACAATCAGTGAAAAGGTTCTGGGCAAAGACCACCCCTCAACCGCTATCACCTCGTATAATATCTTTATACTTAATTACTAAACTCAATAAATTACTTCAATCGGTTTGTTAATGCCCATGGTATAATTGGTTAAATCAATCAGGTAATAGTTCTTGTTCTCCTTGTTGAACC
>WRAQ01000025.1 GCA_009780115.1 Lachnospiraceae bacterium | reverse complement strand
TTCAACCGCTTCATCAAGTTTTGCAATCACATCAGTAGTTGCAATGGTAAAAACTAATTTCCCGGCAATAAATTCATCAATAATCTGACTATATTTTACTTCCTTTGCCTCAATCGCAAAAAACTGATTGAGGTCTTGATACATCCTCATACTTCTGATTGCTTCCGGGTTGTAGATATTAATCATTTCAATATCATCTCCCGACTCACCGCCGACACTTATCGCATTGCCAACGAAAAAATAATTATAAAATATGTCATTAACATCCCACTTGATTAATCCCTCTACTGAAGCGGGGGCATCATACTCATTAGCGAAATTTTTCAAATCTTCAAAGGTTTTTGGTTTTATTAAAGCAACTTGATTCTCAATATAGACCAAATCATTTTGTAAACGTTGAATTTCTTCCATATAAGCAGGGACTTCCAGGATTTCTTCTTCCGGCCCAAATTCTTCCAAGTCGAGCATTGCTTGCTCAACCGCCGCTTCATCGGCATCTGAAAGAAGTTTTGCTTTGACCATTTCTTCTAAATGAGTACGGTTAAAAAGAAGGGCACTTGTTTCAAAATAAAAGGGATAGGCTAATATTTTGTCGTGATAGGTGACAGCATTAATGCCAACCTGGGGATAGTCAGCCCTTAGACCCTCGAAATAGTCATTATTTACTGTTTCCGCAAGACCGGCAAGATAGGCTTTTTCAAGATTATCATGGCCGATAACATAAAGGTCAGGCCCTTCAAACCCGACCGCAGCCCGGTTAATATTTTCCAGATATTCCAAGGCCGAAACCAAGACCGGCATAATCCGGACATGCTGATTCTCCGGCCGCTCGGAAAAAGATACCGCCGCACTTTGAATATATTCTAAAAGGTCGGCATCAGTATACCAAATCAGCAGGGTATTTTTACTAATCATATAATCGCCGTTTTCTTCAATTTCCAGCGCATTTAAGATATTTGCTTCACGGACAGCGATATTAAGCATCAAAGCAGCTAATCCAATCAGGATAAGCGCCGCTAAAAATCTTTTGCCAAATTTCATGCTAACTCCTACATTATCTCTCTAGTACACTCTCTAGTATTATAACCATCTCATCAATCTGCTCTCTTCCAACGATGAGTGAGGGGATAAAGCGGATGACATTCGGGCCGGCATTAATCAAAACTAATCCCTTTTCCAATGCTTTAGAAATAATATCCGCAACCGGCTCACGGCATTCCAAACCCTGTAATAGCCCCATTCCCCGGCGACTGACAATAGTGTCATATTTAGTGACAAGATCGTCCAATTTTTGCTCAAGGTACCGGGATGATTGATTGACTTGGTCAATAATATTATTTTCGGCAAATAAATCAAGGACGGCATTTATCGCCGCTGCCGCAAAAGGGTTACCGCCATAAGTAGTTCCATGGTCGCCGGGGACAAGTGATTTAGCCGCCACCCGTTCGGATAAAAGGAAAGCACCAACCGGGACACCGCCGCCTAAGGCTTTCGCACAGGTCAGAATATCGGGTTTAATACCATATTGTTCATAAGCAAACATTGTTCCGGTCCGGCCAATCCCGCATTGAATTTCATCAAGTATTAAAAGGATGTCTTTTTCATCACACAAAGCGCGGATATTTTTCAGAAATTCCTGCTCCGCCGGATAAATTCCGCCTTCGGCCTGGACAGTTTCCAGGATAATAGCGCAAGTATCTTTAGTGACACAATTAAGAACTGATTCAAAATTATTTAGGTCAGCAAATTTAACCAAACCGATTAAAGGTTCAAAAGGGGCACGGTAGCTCTCTGTCCCGGTCACAGAAAGGGAACCCATCGTCCGGCCATGAAAAGAGCGGTTCATTGCAATAATTTCATGATGGGTATGCCCGTCCTTTAGGTAAGCATATTTGCGGGCCGTCTTTATCGCACCTTCAACCGCTTCGGTCCCACTATTGGTAAAGAAAACCCGTTCAAGGCCGGCAAGGGCGGTCAAGCGGCCGGCCGCCTCGATTGCCGGAAGGTTATAATAATAATTTGAGGTATGAATGAGTTTATCAATTTGGGCTTTTAAGGCATTATTAAAGAAAGTATTATTGTAACCGAGGGCAAACACCGCAATCCCCGCGACAAAATCGAGATATTTTTTTCCGTTTATATCATATAGATAACAACCATCGCCTTTATCCCAAATCACCGGGAAGCGGTTGTATGTGTGGAGCAGGGTTTGATTGGCTTTGTTAATATAGTCTTGCATAGTGTATCCTTTCTATAACATCATTTTTGTATATGTAAGGAAGATAATAAACTCTCTCCGTTGCTGCGGCCTAATTCTTATCGCTATACATTTTCTCTCGGGAAGAAGGCGGCCTAAGGCAACTTCGAGATGTTTTTATCTTCCTTACTTGAAAAATATTAATCTAAATCCTCGTCACGAATAATCGCGGTGCCAATCCCCTCTTTGGTAAATACTTCGAGCAACAGGCAGTGGGGGATACGGCCGTCAAGAATATGAACACGGTTAACGTCGGTTCGAATTGCATCAATGCAGTTGGCAAGTTTGGGCAGCATCCCGCCGCCAATAGTATCATTTTTAATCAAGTTTTCCGCTTCCGTAGCACCAATATGTGAAATGAAAGTGCTTTTGTCGTTAAAATCGCGGTATAACCCCTCAACATCAGTAAGGAAAACCAGCTTATCCGCACTAACCTCTTTCGCAATCGCGCAGGCGGCATCATCAGCATTAATATTATAGGTATCAAAATTCTTATCAAAACCAATCGGGGCAATGACCGGAAGAAAGTCTTTTTCAATCAGGTCATGCAGGATTTGGGGGGTAACTTTTTTAATCTCACCAACATAACCAATATCGGTACCGTCAGCTAGTTTCTTTTCAACTTGTAAAAGGGCACCGTCTTTTCCGCTGATACCGATTGCATTAACACCAAGTTCCTGCACCATATTTACAAGGGATTTATTCACTTTACCCAGCACCATTTCTACTATTTCCATCGTCTCTTTATCAGTAACGCGCAAACCTTTAACAAAGTCTGATTCTTTTCCTACTTTGTCAACCCAGCGGTTGATTTCTTTGCCGCCGCCATGAACAATAATTGGTTTAAAACCAACGAGTTTTAAAAGGGTCACGTCTTGAATGACACTTTTCTTTAATTCATCATTTTCCATCGCACTGCCGCCGTATTTTACGACGATGATTTTGCGGTTAAACTTGCGGATATAGGGGAGCGCCTCAATGAGGACTTTCGCTTTTTTTTGTACTTCTTCCAAGTTGGTAATCATGTTTTTCTCCTCGTAAGACAGATAAATATCTCTCTCCGTCTCTACGGCCTAACTGGCTTTCCTTTTAATTTTCTTTTGGGAAGAAGGCGGCCTAATGTTCCTGCGAGATATTTTCATCTGCCTTTTCCGCCTTTCTACTCATGAACGGTAATCCGCATTTATCTTAACATAATCCTCAGTCAAATCACAGCCCCAGGCAGTAGCGGCCGCATCCCCCATTTTCATATCAACTTTGATGACAACCTCATCGGAAGAAAGAATTTTCGATGCTTTAGTTTCATCAAAATCTAAACCACAGCCATCTTCATATATCATGATATTTCCGGCGGCACTTTCAAAACATAGTTTTAGTTTATCCGGGTCAAAATCGGCCCCGGAATAACCAAGGGCGCAGATAATCCGCCCCCAGTTCGCATCACGCCCGTATACGGCGGCTTTTACCAAACTGGAGCCAACTACTGATTTGGCAAGGAGCCGGGCCTCTTCTTTGGTGGTTGCCCCGATTACCTGCATTTCAATTAAAGTCGTTGCACCTTCGCCGTCCTTTGCCATCATTTTCGCCAAATACTCATTAATATAATATAACGCATCTTTGAACATCTGATAATCTTCATTTTTCTTGCTAATTAAAGGGTTCCCTGCTTGCCCATTTGCGAAAACCAACAGGGTATCATTCGTAGAAGTATCTCCATCAACGGAAATCATGTTATATGTATCGGCCACTATTTCATTGACTGCTTCGGTCAACAATTCCTTAGTTATTAAGACATCAGTTGTGACATAAGCAAGCATTGTACACATATTGGGGTGAATCATACCCGAACCCTTGCTAATTCCGCCAATTGTTACCGTTTTCCCGCCAACTGTCACTGTTACTGCCGCTTGTTTCATTTTCGTATCAGTGGTCATAATCGCTTCGGCGGCATTAGTCCCGGCAATTAAAGATGAATTTTTTTCTTTTACCAGCAAATTGATACCGGCTTCTATTCGTTCGAGCGGAAGCTGCATCCCGATTACACCGGTTGAGCCAATTAAAACTTCTTTTTCTTTTATACCTAACAAAGTAGCGGCTTTTTCAGCTGTCTTCCGGCAAAACTCCATCCCCTGCTGCCCGGTACAGGCATTGGCTATTCCGGAGTTAACAACAACACAACGCGCCGTTTCATTATTTTTCACGATATCCATATCCCATAGAACCGGGGCGGCCTTAACAACATTCGTCGTAAAAGAACCGGCAACCACCGCCGGGACAGTACTACAAATCATTGCCATGTCCTTACGGTTCTCATATTTAATTGCCGCTGCGATTCCGGCTGCTTCAAACCCCTTTGGGGCCGTTACCCCGCCATTTATTATTTCCATACTCATAAATTCTCCATTATTTTCTAAATAGCATATCACTAAACTCAGCCATCAAATGTTCCGCGAGGTCTGCGTAGCGGTGATTTCGAAAATAAGTATAACACTTTACCCGGCAAGTCTCAAGTAAAAGTCCCTGCTTTTATTGCCATCTTGTCAAGCGGTTTGTAGTAGCGGTATTCGGTACTGTTTTTTTCTTCTTTTGGCACGGGAAGGAAGAAATGGCCGCTTTCGTCAGCGACAATCGGGTAAACCCGGCGTAACAAGCATTTTCCTATTCCATACGAACTGCCTAAAGGATATCTTAATAAATAAGTATTATTCCCGGCAGCTTTTTCAATCCAAAATTCTTCAATTCCGCCGTCAGACTTTTGTAATATCCACAAAGTCCCCTCAAAAAAAGCATCACCATTATAATTAATGCAAATTTTGTTTTCACCAACTATATAATCATTAGCAAGGGAGTAACGTTCTTTATAATTGATAAAAACAAAGTGAAGCTCCTGCCCCGGTTCCGTCTGCCCCCACAAAACCTGAATATCACTGGTAAGGGGGTAACGGATTGTCGGTTGAAGGCGGATATAAATAATTCCCTGGCCATCTTCCGCTTCTTCGGTTAAATCAAGTTCAAGATCCTGACGGCTGAAAATATCACTTTCAATATTAAGATGATGAACCCCTTTATCCAAACCGGAAAAATTTTGCCGGCCATCGTTGCTAACCATTTCCGCTTCTCTTCCATTTATAAAAAGAGATATTATTTTTTCAGTAATAACTTTGTTTTGAAAATCATCAATTGCTATTACTTTCAAATTGTTTTCGCTCATACCAATCCTCATCTACCTATTCACACTATTATTTCCGATTTTGGATTATCTATGCCAGCCAGACATAACTGTTCATTATTTATTTTCGGTACGTTACGGGTTGATGGAAATAATATTTTCTTTATCAAGGGTAAAATCATAAAAATTCAAATCATCGCGTTTCGTCCAGCCGATTTTTTCCCAAAAAGCATTACCGATTAAATTACGCCGGAAAGTAATCAGGGATATTTTTGTGATTCCTTCTTTTTTTAAAGCATCCGCACAAAACTTTGCCATCGCTTTTCCCACCCCCTGCATCCGGGCTTCCTCTGCAACGCAAACATGATAAAAATAACCGCGGCGGCCGTCATTACCACAAAGAATTGTGCCGGTTATGCGCCCGTTTGTTTCATAAACAACACTTGTATTAGGGTTTCGCAACAGAAACTTATCTATTCCGTTATATGAATCATCAATACTGCGGATTGAAAAACCTTTGATACTTTTCCATAAGGCGTAAACATTATTATAGTCTTCTATTTTCATTTCTCTTATCATTGGCAAACTCCTATTTTTTTCAATATGTATGTATATTTATACATCATGATTAATATTTATGCAAGTCTTTTTTGCAATTATTTTTTAAGCAACGCTATTATTGCTACTTAGCTGCTTGCTGTAATAGTAATAAGCCATTGATTTATGGGCTATGGTTTGGTATGATAAAAACATGAACGATGTCCTCTATTACATATTTTCCTATTTTATGCTGATCAATCTGGTTGGCTTCTTGTTAATGGGATGGGACAAAATTAAAGCAAAAAAACGTGGTTTCCGCATCCCGGAAGCAACGCTTTTTGCTGCGGCTATATTTGGCGGTAGTATTGGTGCATGGATTGGTGTGTATTTATTTCGTCACAAAACTCAGCACTGGTATTTTGTATATGGCCTTCCGATTATTTTGACACTGCAAATTATCGTTATTTCGGCCTTACTTTATTATTTTGAACCCACAATGTTTTAATGATGGTTATTTAAAATACTTTTAGATGATTTACTCACAGGAGTATAAGGTGAAATTAAATTTCACAATCCTGATTTGAGTGCCGCTCTAAGAGCGGCTCATGGGAGTTAATATGCACATCGCTATTTGTGACGACAATATCGCTGAGCGTAAGCAAACCGAGCGGCTTTTAGCACGTGAGTCTGACTGTCGGAAAACTGTTACCGGGGTATTTTATATTCACTCATATGGTCATGAAGAAGCATTACTAAGGGCACCCAAACAATACAATATGTTTATGATTGATATGGTAAGTGGTATGGTTGATGGCCTTGGGCTTGCTTTAACTTTGTGTAGCAGCGGAATCACTGCCCCGATTTTTTTATGTGTATCAAAAATAGATTACCGCAAAGCTTATACCCGGCTGGAAAAACCACCGCAGAATATCCATTTCATCGATAAACCAATCAAAGTAGCTGAACTTAAACAGATTATCAACCACGCCCTTGAATTACGTTCATATATTATCCCGACTATTGAACTAAGGGCAAAAAATGAAACCTTTTACCTTAAAGAAAATGAAATCGTTTGTGCTACCGGCAATTTCTATATTACCGATGTTTACCTAAATGACGGGCGCCAAATCCGTATCGCCTGTGAGCTGCTTAATTTATATAGCCAGGTTTGTACCTATTCCGTTTTTTATCTGCTGTCAAAAAAAGCATTTGTCAACTTTAATTATATTGACAAATGCTCTATTTTTAAACTTCATTTAACCGATGGGCGGAAATTTCCGATATCGCCGTTTATCGCTTTCAGTATTAAAAAACTCATGATTTCTAAAGAAATCAAGCCTCCGGCGGATGCGCATTAAAAACGCGCCGGTATAATGCCTAATGACAATTATACCCCAATAACGACACCACCGTCATTTGCATACATTGAGCTGACACCTTTAGTTCCAACTACAAGAATCTCTTTATAGTTCGCTTTTTCTTCCAGCATTTTTTTGATTTCCATTGCCCGCTCAAGGCAGTTGCAATGAGCAATAACCAGACATGTTGAAATTTTGTCAGACCGTTCCGCAATAACTATCTCGACCATCTTGGTTAATGCTTTTTTGATACCTATCGCCTGACATTTCTGGATAATGCTGCCTTTGTCGGCACCCATCACCGGTTTAATGCTAAGGGTTGAGGCGACCAGTGCTTTCACACCGGTTAAACGGCCATTTTTCCGCAGAGTTTCAAGATTGTCAAGAACAAAATAAGTGCGCGTTTCATCACGATAGGCTTCAAGCTTTGCTACTACTTCTGCAAAGGGTAAACCCTGCTCGGCAAGTTCTAACGCTTTTAAAGCAATCCTCCCTTCACCGGCAACAGCGGCTTCGGAATCACAAACATGGATATTTTTCGTAGCTTTTTCTAAGTACATTTGTCTGCCAAGGACAGCACTATTATGACTTCCGCTAAGTTTTGAAGAAATTGTTATGATATAAACATCATCCACATCCGCTTCACAGGCGGCCATATACCGTTCCGGTGAGGGGCAGGAGGATTTAGGGACTGTGGGGCATTCAGCAATCCACTTCAAAAATTGTTTTTGGTTGAAGCTTTCATCATCAATAACTTCACGGCCGCCCACATCTAATATAAAAGGAATTATTTCAATCCGCGGGTCATCCTTATATTTTTCCGGCAACTCACAACAACTGTCAACGACTAACTTAAAACTCATATTTATGTCCCTTCTCTCTCATGGATTTCAAAAACCATCACACGTAGTTTTCATTACTACTTATAATAGCATATGATTTTTAAGTTTACAAGATGTTTTTTGCATGTTAAGATATGTTTTGACATATTTTAAGGATACAGCCCGGCTATCAGCCCGAAGGTGATATAATGTTCCAGGAACCGCTAACCCTTTACAAATTAATCGTTTTATATATGCTTAACCGCGTTAGCTTTCCTTTAACCAAAGCGCAAATTATGGATTTCGTTTTGGAGCGTGAGTACACCGGTTTTCTTAATTTGCAGCAAGTAATCGGTGAGCTCATTGATACGAATATGATTAAAGCCGAATCAATCCGCAACCGCACCCATTTGATTATTACCGATGACGGCCGCGAAACCTTAGCTTATTTTCGCCATCGTATCGGTGACAGTATGCGGCTTGAAATTGAAGAGTTTTTTAGTCAGCGCGAACTTGAAATGCGTAATGAAATTTCAATCACCTCAGATTATTACAAAGCGACAAACGGGGAATACGAAGCCCGCTTGGCCGTCAAAGATAATGGTGCTTCATTGGTTGACATAACTTTGTCAGTGCCTACTGAAGATATTGCCGCCGAAATCTGCAAAAACTGGGAAAAAAAGAATCAGGCTGTTTATAAATATCTGGTCGAAACGCTGTTTTGAGGGTCAAAAGGGCATGTGTTTCATGAGAAAGTAGCCCTATTGGGCGGATTTCGAATGTTTTAGGATTGTGAGAGTGCGTAGCACGAACAATCCGTAGGTATCAATGTAAAATATAATAATAAAAGGAATATTAAAATGAAAAATGACCGAATCTTAAAAATCTCCATCGCCGGTGTATTAATTGCCATTGGTATTATTATCCCTATGATATCGCCTTTCAAAATCATCATTGAGCCGGCCTCTTTTACTTTAGCAAGCCACGTTGTTATTTTCATGGCAATGTTCATCTCCCCGGCAATGGCCTTAGCAGTTTCGGTTGGGACCGCCGCCGGGTTTTTCCTCGGCGGATTTCCGTTAGTAGTAGTCTTCCGCGCTTTAAGCCATGTGATTTTCGCCACCGGCGGGGCCTTTTATCTAAAGCATACCAAAACAGAAATGACAGCTATGAGACTTAGAATTTTTTCAATAATCATTGCTTTGATTCATGGTGTTTGTGAAATAGCGGTAAGCAGTATCTTTTACTTTGGCCAAGCTATCGGAGACCTTAATCAATTTATGATTTCTGTAATTCTACTAGTTGGGGTTGGCACATTTATTCATAGCCTTGTTGATTTCGAAATTACTATGCTGATAAGGTTGCCGTTACGCAGGCAAAGGGCGTTGCGGGAATTGATTAAATAGAGATTAGATAGAGATTATAAATATATGTGTGGAGTCAGATAATATGTCCCTTCGTCACTACGGCCTAATCGGTGTGAAATAAAAGTATTCTTTCGGGAAAAAGGCGGCCTAAGGTTCCTGGAGACAAATTATCTGACCCACTATTTACTTTCTGATAATATCAAAGTAGCTCCGGACTTTCTTTTCATACCCGTTTTCGGTTGGCTTGTAGAATTTCCGTCCGGTTAGTTCGTCCGGCAAATATTGCTGTTCGACATAATTGTTGGGATATTCATGGACATATTTATACCCTGTACCACGGCCAAGTTTTGCCGAACCTTTATAATGGGCATCTTGTAAATGGGCAGGAATCGGCAGGTTACCCGTTTCAGCAACGGCTTGCATCGCCGCACCAATCGCCGCAACACAGGCATTACTCTTTGGGGCACAGGCGATATAAGCAGCGGCCTCCGCAAGAATAATTTGCGCTTCCGGCATCCCTACCCGTTCTACGGCAAGTGATGCATTGACTGCCACAGTCAACGCCTGCGGGTCGGCAATCCCTACATCTTCAGCAGCATGAATCATAATCCGCCGGGCAATAAAAGTAACACTTTCCCCTGCATAAAGCATCCGTGCCAGATAATAAACTGCCGCATCAGGGTCAGAACCACGCATACTCTTAATAAAAGCCGAAATGGTATCATAATGATTATCTCCGCTTTTGTCATAACGAAGGACTCGCTTTTGGATACATTCGTGAGCGACTGCCATCGTAATATGAATCTTGCCGTCAGAACTGCGTTCGGTCGTCATAACTCCCAGTTCAATCGCATTTAACGCCCGCCTCGCATCACCCCCAGATAATTCGGCAAGAAAATCAAGCGCATCATCATCAATGACAGCTTCATATGCCCCCATCCCCTTTTCTTCATCATAAACCGCCCGTTTAAGCAAAATTTTGATATCTTCTTGCTCTAAAGGTTTTAATTCAAAGATAACCGATCGCGAAATAAGGGCACCATTTACTTCAAAATAAGGGTTTTCAGTTGTTGCCCCGACCAAAATAACCGTCCCGTCTTCAACGAATGGTAAAAGATAATCCTGCTGCCCCTTATTAAAACGATGGATTTCATCGATAAAAAGAATCGTCTTTTTGCCATACATCCCTTGATTTTCCTTGGCTCCTTTAACCACCTCTTCCATGTCTTTTTTTCCGGCGGAAGTGGCATTAATCTGGCGAAATTCAGCACTGGTTGTCGCAGCAATAACCTTGGCTATCGTCGTTTTCCCCGTTCCCGGCGGCCCATAAAAAATCAGCGAACTAAGCTTATCCGCTTGAATTGCCCGGTAAAGAAGCTTATCCCGCCCGATAATATGTTGCTGCCCGACTACCTCATCAAGCGTAGCCGGCCTAATCCGCGATGCAAGCGGCGACTCTTTTTCCATATTCGTACTACGCATATAATCAAAAAGATCCATTATCAAATCCTCCTGCTTTATATTTCAACTATTAAACATAGTTTAGAACATACGTTCAAGCGTGTCAAGGTAAGTTATTACCTTAAGCTCTTAATTTGAAAAAAAATGGCACGAGAAAATCGCAAAATCCATTGACACACCAAAATCGTTATGATACAATGACTTTCGGTAACTTGGGAAACCAAGCATATTATTATTGAATCAACATTTGCTCTCGTAACTCAGCAGGTAGAGTACTTCCTTGGTAAGGAAGTACCCTGAAAAAGAGAGGTTTTCCCGAAGTCCGCTAACCATAAGGGCTACAGGGATTTTGACAGCAGTAAAATAGTGAAAAATTTGCATCGTACCCACTAAGTTACCCACTACGCATTTTTTTCACTTACCCACTAAGTTAGTGGGTAAGGCAAAAGGGGCAGAAAAGCCCGTAAAATCAACGTTTGCTCTTGTAACTCAGCAGGTAGAGTACTTCCTTGGTAAGGAAGAAGTCGGCAGTTCGAGTCTGCTCAAGAGCTTTCCAAACCCACATGGCATAAGGCTTTGTGGGTTTTGCTGTGTCATAAAACGCACTCTATGTATTTCATGACTTAGTGGGTACGATTTGGGTAAAAGGAAGTAGTCTAGCCACAAAGGTTATATTTCCGGGGTTTATCATTAGTTGTGCAACTCTGGAAAAGGAAGTGCCTCAAAAAAGGAAGTACTCCACAAAAATTCATCGTTCTTGATTCTCCTTGATTTTATCCTCTTTCCCTGTTTTTCGTTCAGCAGATTTTTGATTCTTTTTCGCTTCTGTTATCTTTTGCTTAATGCTTAGTTTGGCGGCAGGCTTGATTTCTTCTATCTCACCATCCTGAAACAAATCGTTTATTTTCGACATTTGTTCATGAGCGGTCGTGCCTATGACATGGGAGTATGTATTGAGCGTTAAGGTTACATCAGCGTGACCAAGAACATCCTGGACAACTTTAGCCGGAACTTCCGCTTCCAACATCCGGGTAGCGAAAGTATAGCGCAAGGCATGAAAAGTAATGCGCGGTAAATCTGCCGATTCCGTTATCTTGTTCAAAACAGAAAAAACTTTGTTCGGTTCTATCGCTGTTCCTATGTTAGTACAAAATAAAAGGGTTCTTTCATTCCATACCGAACCGGCTTTCGCTTTCTCTGCTTCCTGCCGTTCCATATGCGCCCGCAAAACAGGAACAATACTAGGCAGTATCGGCACTTGCCGCCGACTGCTTTTTGTTTTCGGTTCAGAATAATGCAACTCCGATTCCCCTGTATCTGGGTCTTTCACACGCGATACCGAACCCTTAACGGCAATGCTATTGCTCTTCCAGTCGATGCAATCCCAAGTGAGGGCCAAAAGTTCGCCTCGTCTCATTCCTGTTGCCAATGCCAGCTTAAATAATGCTTCATAACGGTGTCCCACCGTTGCTTCCAAAAACTGCTTCTGTTCTTCATCAGTAAGAATGCGAATTTCCTTTTGTTCCAATTTCGGCGGTATCGTTGCCCTCGCCGGATTATAAGGTATGATTTGGTTGCGTATCGCCTGTTCCAACGCGCCGGAAATGATATTTTTAACTTTCAATACCGTCCATGATGCAAGCGGGGCTTTTTTCTTATTTCCCCTTGTCATATCATTAAGCAATTTTTGTATATGGTCTGGTCGCAACCTTTGCAATTTTATATCGCCAAGTTCGGGACGGATATGCGTTTCAATGCAATAATGATAGGTCGTATAAGTCGCTGGGCGGACGCTATTTTTTTTATAATCTTTCATCCATGTATCTAACCAACCGCCGAAAGTTACATCATTCTGTTTTATGTATTCGGAATCGTCAGGCGCGTTATCAATGTAATTAATTAACTCTTTAAGTTTGCGTTTCACTTCATTTTTTGTCGGGGCATAAACGGATTTTGTTTTGCGTTTTCCTGTATCGTCATCAATGTAACTGTACCGCCCTTCCCAGCTCCCATTATCCCGCTTGCGGATTGAGCCGTCACCACGTTCCCTTCGTTCATCTGCCATTTATGATGCCCCCTTTCTTGAAGTGGATTTTTTATCTATCCAGTTTTGGAATTTATCAGCAGGGATAACAATCCGATTCCCAATGTATATGGATGGAAAATCTTTTTCTGAAACAAGTTTATAGGCACTGTTTCTTCCAATGCCGAAAATTTTCTGTATATCTCTTACTGTATAAAATGATGGCGATATTTTATTGTCTGTTGATATCTTCATAAAGCACCCTTTCATTCATAAAAACCCTAATACAAATAATAGCTAAAATATAAACATCACAACTCCAATATTTAATTTTTGCAACTCCTTTCCGATTTGATTTGCAATTCTTCGAGAAAGGGTTTGCGTTTTTGCCCGACAGAAAAAATACCTCTCTATAATTACTGGTCAGCAAAACGGGATTTTGGCAATGTTTTTTGAAAAAAATTGCAAAATTAAGAAAAATTAATAATTTAGCTGAAAAAAAATTGCTCTTTCTTTGCCAAAATCCTATTTTCAAACGTTGTAATTATATAGGGATATTTTCAAAAATCGTTTTAATCGCATTTCGCGCTTATTGCTTTTTTGTGACTTGCAAGCATAGGAAGTGTGGCAACACATGATAAATCATTGCCCCACGTCCGTAAAACCGAACCGCCTTTCGGCATACGGTTTCTGCTTGTCGGGAATGTCCCGAACCCTCATTTTGGGGAGAACCCAACCCCTTATTACTTAGAAAATATGAAAAGGAAATTGAAGCATGGAGAACAAAATAACAGATGGTCGGAAACGGAATATCATCTTGCGTGTTGCTGTTACAGAAGACGAACGCGATTTTATTTATGAGAAAATGAGCGACCTTAAAACAAAAAATTTCGGTGCTTATGCCCGAAAAATGCTGATTGATGGTTATGCCATTAATACCGACTATTCACACTTGAAAGCGGTTGCCGCTGAAATGCAGAAAATTGATATCAGCATTAAGCAAATCGCGAACCGTGTAAACAGTACGACACGAATATATGAAAAGGATTTTGATGAAATGAAAAAGGG
The DNA here is from genome assembly GCA_009780115.1 of Lachnospiraceae bacterium. Taxonomy (GTDB): domain Bacteria; phylum Bacillota; class Clostridia; order Lachnospirales; family Lachnospiraceae; genus UBA935. The sequence continues at coordinate 32,306 of WRAQ01000025.1, read as the reverse complement.
GATTGCGGATATATGGCAACTGCTAAAATCAAGCCTGTAAAAGAATTTTCTCGAAAAAAATATATTTGAAACTTACTGAAAAGTATGATACAATGCAATTGTAACTGAGAAATCAAAAGACAATTATGTGCCACCCGATAGAGCGGTCACTCTACCGGGCAAGGTATGGTGCTACTGACACCACACAATACAGACAAGGTCTGCGACACACGCATTATTATAAAACATATTTGACGGTATGGCAAGTAAAAATGCGGTTTGTAAGATTCTTTCCCATCGAATAATCGGCGGGGTGTAAGTGTGGATTAGCGCGTTTACATCCTGTCTTTTTGGTTTCTCGCGGGACGATTCATAGGGCATACTGCCCTATGAAATCCGTTCTGTGAGGAATCAAGCATCGACATTTCTTATATGCTTCGGTGCTTACATGTTTCGATTGGAGGATTTTTATGTTCGGAGAAGATTTTTGGGGGAGGGTAAATTTACAGCAAATCGGAGAATTTTTGCGGCAGGGAAGCGAACTTCCCGAAATTGAGGAAGGTACACCAGAGGAAAGATACAGAAAGCACAAAAAAGAAATTTATGATAGTATATGCGGTTTCCGTGACAAAATTATTGCCCATGATTGGGGGAATTGCAAAGAAAAAGATAGGGAAGTATTAACAGAGGGATTTTGGGAAGATTTTATAAATGCGGGGGGCAGCATGTTGGAACTTTACTTTGATATGGGCTTGCAGGCGGGTATGTTTTTATCACAAGATATGCAAGCAAAGCTACCTAAAGATATCGAAAAGAAACCAGATTCCTAAATTAGAGAAATGAAGTGAATATCAGCCTATTCAAATAAGGATTCCGGCAACCGAAATATTGAAAGCAAATATTTTATAGCATAGCCTGTTTTCCCTCGCCGGAAACTCTATTCAAATAGACGTTTTCAAGTGAAAAACTCTATTCAAATAGGGCTTGCAAAATGCCCTCTGTGGCAAAAAACTGTGGCACGGCAATCGCTTTTCGGCGGTTGCCGTGCCATTTGTCCATGATACGAGAAATCTTGTAGGGGTGTGGGTTCTCCCACATAAAAGGGGGAAGTCAACGAAGTTGACGGGGAATCTCCCCTGACAAGCAAATCCGCCGCTCTTGGGGTTCCCTTGACACCGAAGGGGGCAAGGGGCGGCGGATTGACGAAATTGTGCTACACGCAATTTCTGTGCTTGCTGGTAGCTTAATTATCTAATCCTTGCATAAATAAGCAGAGAAGCAATTAAAAAAGCGCATTACCTGCTACGAATCTATCAAGTGCGTGTCTCTCCATTTCGTATTATAATTTCATAAAACCAATAATCATGTTATCCATCACTTTGGGAATGGTTAAGTTCCATCGCTCATCCTTATATAATGATAAATCGTATGTCCTTGTAAATTGCGAAAATTCCTTTTGAATTTCTAGGAACATTTGAAATTGGCTTTCAATTTTCGGAGGGACGTTCGTATTGCCATTGAAAAAACTAAGTGTATATTTTCTATCAATAGGAACGATTAAATTTGGCATAAAGAAATGAAGCATTTTTGATGCCGTTACTAATATCGGCTTACCAGCAGCTACCAGATTTAAATTGAAAAACAATTCTTTGAGCTGGTCTTGAATATGTATGCTTTCATATAGATAACGTACATCTTGCTCTTCCAACTGTTGCAATGCATGTCCGTGAGCAAAAATAGATTTCTCAAAGTCATCGTATTCACTAAGTTTTGCACCTCTGCCATTCATATTCCATGCGCACAACGTAACATAGACTAACTTCACAAACTCGCTTGTAATTTTATTACCGCCATAATTAATAATCTTTTGGTACAAATACCATCCTGGGTCATATAGCCGATATTCCTTTGCTGTTTTTTCTAAAGAAGCGGAAAAGATTCTTTTGTCATTAAAAACAATAAGATTTTTCATAGGTTCATTATTCATATGGGTTATCCTTTCTACGTTGCTTTCTTGCTATATATTTTCATTTGAAATCTGTTGTTTAATGGATTGCTTTTCATCAATTTCATTATTTGGTTCAAATTCCATCTGCCTTTTAATATAAAGTTCATTGTAATAACGTTCTTGATTTTTTTCACGCTCTTCATACTCTTCGGGTGTTTCCTCAATAGACAATTTTGATAAGTCTGCCCTATCTGGTATTGGGAATATTCCATCAATAAGCCGTGTTAGAGTTTCACTTAATTCATAACGTGCAACTTTCATGGGAAAAGGCAAATTATACATATAGTCGATAGCATTATCAATATATTTATACTTTCTTTGCTGAGGAGAAATAAATAATTGATAGAGGTCAAAAAAAGCATTCCAAAAATCAAAAAAACTACTTGCTGTGAAGAATATATTGAAAGCCTTTTTATGACTGTCATTATCCCATTTTCTAAATGTATCTTCAGAAGATGTAAAATTTTTAATTGCCTTAATCGCCTCTTCTGAAAGCCCCATTACTCTTATAACATTCTTAATATCTTCATCAGTACTTTTTATATCAGATAGGCAAAGTAAAAAGTCAGTAGACGTTTCAAGATGTTTTGCAATATCTCTTAATATTTCAGTTTTCGGTGAATGAGCATCATTTTCAATCATATTCAACAATTCTCGCTTAATAAAAATTCTTTCGGCAAGGTCTTTTTGTGATATACCTTTATATTGACGTACATAAGCAATTCTGCCGCCGGTTGTCTTAGGGACATCGCCTTTAGGTTTTGTTACTTTTCTTATTTACAAATCCTTTCTGTTATTATTTTGTTACATATTTATTTTTATGTGACAAAATTCTTGACGGAGTCAATATAGAAGTGCTATATTACATTAGTTTTGTTACCATTCTATCATATGTGTAACATGATGACGAGGGCAAATCAAAAAAAGGAGGATATATTTTATGGAAAAGTTAATTTCGAGAAGTGCAGCACTAGGTATTCCTGCGATTGTGCTTTCTGTCGCAATGGCTGTGGCAAGAGCATCAGGATTGAGAGGTGGTGCAATAACGACGACCGCCCTAAAATCAATTGGACCTTTTGGAATGAAAGCAGGTATTGTATCATTAGGTCTAATAGGATTAGCTTCTCAATCATTTATTGATTTTGGAGTTGAAGCCACAATCATGGCTGTAATTAAAGAAGTACTTAAAACCAAAGATGCTAAGACTGTGAAAAATAATATTGATACAAAATGGTGGATTAGCAAGTCATTAAAACTGAAAATCAAAGATTATATTGATAAAATAACTGTTTCACCCGAAAATATCGACCACACACTTTGAGGATTATAAAGATGCTACAGTAGTGTTTGAATTATGTTGGATGTAGAAAAAATTTAGAGAAAACGAACAAACATAAGTTTATATGAAATCGGACACTGCCTATGTATTGTCCGATTTTTATTGCTAAAATATTGCACTTGATTTTATATAACTAATTTGTTATAATTGTTTCAAGAGAGGGCATACTAATAATGTTTGAAGTACATTTTTACGAAGACAATCAGGGCAGACAGCCCATCAAAAAGCTTTTGGATGATTTGCAAAATAAATCGCACACCAACAAAGATTCTCGCATTCAATATGAAAAAATACTTACTTATATTCGTTCATTGAGCAAGTACGGCACGAGAATAGGTGAACCGGTAGTTAAACATATAATTGGTGATATATGGGAATTGCGACCATTAGCACACCGCATATTATTTTTCTACTGGAAAGATAATAAATTTATACTTTTGCATCACTTCATAAAGAAAACTAATAAAACACCGCCGAAAGAAATCAAACAGGCGGAGCGAAACATGAAGGATTACAAAGAAAGGAATGAGTGAATATGACAGTCAATAACTCTACAAACTTTGATGATTATTACAATGACGATAACAATGTTACTCCATTTATGCGAGCCAAAATTGAGTTTGAAGTGGATTTAATCGGCAAGCTGATTGAAGCAAGGGAAAGCAAAGGCTTCACACAAGCCCAATTAGCCGAAGCAGCCGGAATAAAGCAATCGGCTATTGCAAGGCTGGAGAGCTTAAGAGCCACACCACAAATTGATACACTATTTAAGGTTTTAATGCCGCTAGGATATAAATTGGCGATTGTGCCTGATGAGAAAAGAATGTAAAATACTACGCAACATCAAAGAACGTAAATGAAAATTCAATAAAGCTTTTACGGAACTCAAAAAATATCTTGAGAAGCAGCCACACATTGATTTAGATATATAAAAGCAATTAAAGGTAGATTATATGTTTCATGAAATCGATTTAGGCAACGATAATAAATTAATCCTTTTTAAGAATGAGGATTTTTGGAATAGTATCTTACCTAAAACATTTGAAGAGTCTAAATGGATTGATGTTGTTACTTATAACTTTAATTTTAACAATTATTCTGAAAAGAGCTTTTATAATAAGCTTAAAGATTTAGCATCTAAAGGTATTTCTATCAGACTTGTATATGCAAAAGAAACATATAGCAATAATGAAAAAGCTTTAGTCGAAGAAGTATTTAAGTCTTTCGTGCTATGTGCAAAATTGGAAGATAATCATAGTAAAATCTTTTTATCAAATAATATTGCTTATGTAGGATCAGCAAATTTTAGTTTTCATAGCAATAGTAATTACGAATGTGGAATCATTATAAGAAATGCAAAAACCATTCAAAAAATTAGGAAGAGTTTCCTTACGGAACTTGTGAGTTCAAGCAAATTTACATTAGTACCAACAAATCCTTTTGATCCATTACATGATATTGATGACTTATTTGATGTTATAGAATCGATTCTACCACTACTTTATCGAGATAAGACCTGCATAATAGAAAAAAATAATTTGGAATTGATTCCTGAATTAAGAATTTGGGATGATGTTACAAAAATATTATCAAAATCTGCGATTGATTTTGAATATGAATTTACACATAGTTTTTCATGGGAAAAATTTTATTTTTGTTATTATCATAGTAAATCAATTAGTGAGGAGGATTTTATAGAACTTTGCGATTTTGTACTAAATTTTTCTCAACATTTACATAAGTTGAAAAATAACCTCATAAAATCATACACAATTCACGGAAAAGAAAATGTAATACCATTAAAATAATAACGAATGGAAATTTGGGATTAGGCAAAGGCTTGAACTGATTATTGATGAACTTGAAAAATCTCTTGCCGAAGTTGCAGTTGTGAGTTATTCAGCGGCATAATATAGGCAATTATTAGTTTGAATTTTTAATGAGGTACTTCCTTTTACCCATTCCGTTTTCGATAATTTACCCATTATCGTACCCACTACGTTTTGAAACTGTACAATATTAGCTAACACTACTTAACACGATATTTTCCGTCAAGCCGTATCAAATAGCACTATACGGGATTCGATAACACCAACTAACACGACACAAAGAGAATTGGTAAGGAAGAAGTCGGCAGTTCGAGTCTGCTCGAGAGCTTTACGCAAACCCACATGGCATAAGGCTTTGTGGGTTTGTGCATGTCCTGTAAATGAAGAAGTTTTTTACATCATTAGCGGGCAGGGTATGCTAAAAACAACGTAATAAAACAGTTTCAGAAGGTGATGCTATTGTCATGCCCGCACCCCATTTTTTTAATACAAGAGTATTATGTAAGTTACCATCAAGCAACCTTAGGATATCTTTTAAAATTTATTGGGAAAATCAGAAATGAGGCAGTATCAATCTTTAAGCTACTCTTTCCTCTGCATCGCCGCAAATGCCGAAATAGTGTCACCAATTGCATTGAATAAAGTTCCCATCATACTCAAATCGCTTTCATCAAGCCCCTCTGACATAATCATCGCAATTGAGTTTATTAAGGCTAAGATTTCACAACGTTCAAGTTGACTTATTCCTTTAAAATAGTTACATTTATCCATAATGCTATTGTATTCGCAATAAAGGTTTTTAGTGAAGAGAAATATTAAGTCTTTTAAACCTGGGTCATAATCAGCCCCAAAATAATACCAAGCAAGGTTATTAAAGGGGCCAGACGGCTTTTGGTCATAATAACCGCTTGCGGGATAATCTCGCCGAAGACAACGTAAAGCATTGCCCCGCCGGCGGCCGAAAGTGACAAAGCAACAGCGAAATCGGAAATGTTGCCAATCAATACGCCGATAAGCGCCCCAAAAACTGTTGTAAAACCGCATAGCAATGTCAAAGATACTACCTTTCCCCTATTTACCCCTCCCGCAAGAAGCGGGGCGGCAATCGCCATACCTTCGGGGATATTATGCAATGCGATCATTATTGCTATTAACAAGCCAAGATTGAGGTCATGGCTTCCTCCTGCCCCTATTGCAATCCCTTCGGGTACGTTGTGCAACCCAATCGCAATAATCATGATGATGCCTGAACGCAACATCTTTTTCGGGTTCAGGATTACTGGTGTTTGATGATAGAGTTCCTCATGCGTTTCATGTACTTTTAGGTTATTAGCTTTAGCTTCGGAAATTTTGTCAACAATTCGATTGAGCAGCATTATAACAACGACACCGAGAATTAAGCCTAATACAGAACCCGCAATACCCGATAGTTCGATTGCCTCCGGCATTAAACCAAAACATACCACACTTGTCATAATCCCGGCAGCGAATGATAATAACCAGCAAATCACTTTTTCCGATGAGCGTTTGAACAAGAGGGCCGAAAACAAGCCGCCAAGCCCCATCGCAAGAATACCTGCCCCCACACTAAACCATATAACTTGCATAATTAAGCTCCTTTTCATTAATAAGTTAGTCATGGCTAACCATTATAAGTTAGCATAGACTAACTCCGTTGTCAATATACTTTCCCTAAATATTTTACCCGCCGGAAAAATTTTCGCAGAATCTATTGAACGCAAATTATATTTATGCTATGATTTAAACAAAGTTAGCCGGGGCTAACCGGAAGGATATAAGTGATTGAAAACACATGAGTCCGCAGAAAATTACTTAGAAACTATATTTATATTAAATAACAGAGGAAATAAAGTCCGCTCGATTGATATTGTCAATGAACTTGGGCTTTCAAAACCAAGTGTCAGTATTGCGATGAAGAAACTCCGGGAAAAAGACTATATTGCAATTGACAATAGCGGCCATATCACTCTAACCGAGAGCGGAAAGAAAATCGCCGAAACCATGTATGAACGGCATTTGATCATATCTGATGTGCTTATTTCAATAGGTGTTGACAAGGAAACAGCTATATACGATGCTTGTAAAATTGAACATTGTATCAGCGAGCAAACATTTCTTGCGATCAAAAACTTCACCAATAAATAAATTTGTTAATAACTGAAATAACATCTTTCAACTTTCCGCTTGATAAATTTTCAGAAATTGCACTTAAAAGGTCGTTTACTACGCGCGGCCATGTTCTAAGTTTCAAATCATCAAGTAAAGTTTCCGCTTTATTTATATCACAGATCTTACATGCTTTTTCTATTATTTTAAGTGTTTCCCGCAATAAAGCCATATCATCATATGAAATTTCTTCAATTTCTTTATTTTTTTTAATTTCTTTATGCTTGTACTTATCAGCAAGCAAACGAAGCTCGTTAATGAAAGATGGGGTTTTTGTTGATATTATTGTTATATCCTTGTTGTCTCCCGCTTGCCCCAATCTGCCTGCGGTATTTGCGAGTTTCGTTTCCCCTATATTAGCAAGCGCATCTTTCAAATCATGAACGGTTATAGTATATAATTCAATATCTGCTTTAGTCTGCAAAATTATATCTGTGCATATATTTTCAAGCAAAGGAATTGCTTTATTAATTAAACCTATTGTTGCAAGCTGTAACTCCTTATTGATTAACGTATCCCTTAATTCTTGTATTATTTGTTCTCGTTCACGCATATTTGACAGCATAATACCTCCTGATAATCCGCTTGTTTCATATCGCTTTATTTTCGGGTGTGATTTTTATCTGGATTTTTTCATGCGGCAACCATTTTTCCAAGATTCTAACAAGTTCTCCGGTATTAACCGGCTTAGTCGAAAAATCATTAAACCCATTTGCCAAATAATTCTCACGCGCACCTTGGATTGCATTAGCTGTCAGGGCAACGATCGGAAGAAACTCATATTTTCCTCCCATCTCGCGAATTCGTTTGGTTGTTTCAATGCCATCCATGTCAGGCATCATATGATCCATAAAAATAATATCATAATCTCTTTTATTAATAAGCTCAATTGCCCTTGCTCCTGAACTTGCCGCTTGAGCGCCAATATTCATCAACTTCAAAAGGCCGCAGGCAACTCTTAAGTTGAATTCGTTATCATCTACTACCAGCACTTTTGCATCGGGTGCCGATATCATATGATTTTCTTTTTCAGCAATTTTTTCATCTACCTGTTCTCTACTGCCTATTACAGCCGGTATCGTAATAATAAAGGTACTTCCGCATCCATACTCACTTTCGAATGTAATGCTGCCTCCCATCATTTCGACAAACGATTTGCTTATGATTAACCCAAGACCGGTTCCGACAACATGCCGGTTCATGGATTTATCAACTTGCTCAAATGCTTTAAACAACTTTGACTGATCCTCTTCGCCGATGCCAATGCCGGTATCCTTAATTTCAAAGATCAGCGAGTTGTCAGACATTGATATACTCAACCGTACATAACCTTCTTCGGTAAATTTTATAGCATTTCCGATGATGTTCGTCAAGATTTGACGAAGCCTTAACTCATCACCATATAAAATTTCGGGTAAATCGCTTCCTCTTTTTAGCCTTAACTCCAATCCTTTTTTTTGAGTAATATAAATGAACATTTGCTCAATTTGGTCAAGGAATGTATTAAAGTCATAATCAATAGGGTTAAGTGTAAACTTTCCTGCTTCGATTTTGGAAAAATCCAATATATCGTTTACTATTTCAAGTAGAGCTTTTGATGATACCGCTATATCATTAACATATACTTTTTGACGTTCGTTAAGCTGTTCGTGGAGCAAAAGCTCTCCCATTCCGATTATCGCATTCATTGGTGTCCTGATTTCATGGGACATATTTGACAAAAAAGCGCTTTTTGCTTTGTTTGCCTCTTGTGCTTCTTCCAGCGCAACCTCCAATTGTTCGGCAGATGCCCGGAGTTGTTCATTCATTTCAAGCATTTCAAGCTGATTGCACACTCTCAATTTTACAATCGAAGAGGAAAAAGGTTTTCGTATATAATCAACAGCGCCTAATGCCAGCCCCTTTTCTTCACTTGCCACATCCTCAAGCCCTGTAATGAATATCACCGGTATATCTTTTGTTTTTTCAGAATTTTTAAGCGCGGTGATTACTTCATATCCATCCATATCTGCCATTAATATGTCAAGCAGAATCACATCGGGAAGATTTGTCTGCGCCGCGATAAGGGCATCCCGCCCGTTGCCGGCCGCATAAATCTTGTAGTCCGGCCTTAGAGCTTTGCTAAGCTCCGTAATATTAATTTTTTGATCATCAATGATAAGCACACTATGTTTGCTCTTGTTCATTTTCTCCGTCCTCCAAATATGCGAGCCTGTTTACTATCTCCGTCAATTCCATATTGTTGACAGCCTGCCGCAGCCAATCTGTAAGGCCATCGTCAGAATTATACTGATATTGGTCTATTTCATTCATAGCAGTGTCTAAATCATCCATATCAAACCGCTTACATGCATCTAAAATCATCGCAAGAAGAGCCTTATCCGGCTCCTGTTTCATAAGTTTAGGATTTTCGTTGTTATAAATTGAAAGTATTTCGCTTAAATCGCTGATAAGTTTCCATGCGGTTTCAAGAAATGCCGGGTTATGTTCATTAATATATTTAATGTCTCCGGCCCCAGCCGCTTTTTCAAGGGCCTCGGCCTTACGCCCGACTTGTTCGGCAAATAGAAAATAACTCGTTCCTTTGATACCATGTACTGATACTTTATACTTAGAAAGGTCGTTTTCATCAATAGTTTTTATTGACATAAGCAAAAACCGGATATTATCAACGTATGAACGTAATAATTCCATGTACGCAATTTCATCGTTATTAATCTGTTCAAGGCCTTTAGAAATATTAATCCCGGCGATTTCCCTATTTAAAACCGATACTTTAAATTCACTTACCTTATTATCTGTCTTAGTAAGTTCCGCAAGAAAAGTTTTCAATAATTGGAAAAATAGCGGTGTTTCAGAAATAACTATTTCAAAAATCTTGTTCCGCGCCGCTTGCTCCAGTTTCAGCGCGGTGGCGGATAGATCTAATTTGCCGATATTGGCCAATGATGTTTTTATTGTATGAATATGGATAATATAAAAACGCATATCGTCTTCATTATGATGCCACGATTCATTTTCAATCAATTCTTCCAATTTGGCAAGGGATTTTCCTGCTTCCTTTATAAATATTCTAATAAATTCCGGGTCATCCGTATCTTTCGGCAGGATATTTTGTTCTTTTCTTGCCGCTGCTTCATTTCTTGCTTTATCAATCACTTCCAGCGGCTGTTTGTCGCGGACCATTTTATTAAGCAACATATTCATCTGCCTAAGGTCAATGGGCTTGGAGATAAAATCATCAAAGCCATTTCCTAAAAATATATCCGCCTGTCCGGCAACAGCATTAGCAGTTAACGCAACGATAGGCTGACTATATCCCAAGCCGCGGATACGTTTTGTTGCTTCTATTCCATCCATTTCCGGCATCATATGGTCCATGAAAATAATGTCATATGTATTACCATCTTTTATTTTTTCGATTGCTTCATATCCGCTTGCCGCCGAAGTTATTTTTAATTCGTATGGCATCAAAAGCCCTTTAACAACATAAATATTTGTTTCAACATCATCTACTATTAAAATACTTCCATACGGCATCGAATCACGAGTAATTTGGGTCCTTCTCATTTGTGCGCTATTGTTTATCCGGAACAGCCTGAGGTTATCAGCCATCTCTTTACCAAGCACTTCTGAATTAGCACGTTCTTGCGGGATATGTACAGTAAAAGTAGAACCCACATCTTTTTCACTTTCGACACTGATTTTCCCGCTCATTAAGCGAACCAGATTATTTGTGATGCTCATACCCAAACCCGTCCCTTCTGTGGCACGGTTGGTCTCCATATTAAACCTTGAGTATTCATCAAATAATTTTTTTACATGTTCTTCCGTCATTCCTTGTCCCGTATCGCTAATAATGATGACAAGGACAAATTCGTTATTCGGGCGCCGGGGGGCATCCGCCTCTTCTGTTCTGACTGTCAGGCTAACTATGCCATCCGATGTATATTTAAACGCATTTGAAAGCAAATTATTCATAATTTGCTTGATGCGCAGTTCATCACCTAATAATTGAGCAGGCATGTTCTCATCAACATGAAGCTCAAATGCTATCCGCTTACTTCCGACCCGCATCAGGTTCAACTGCATTGTATCGCTTATTAAACTGGCTATCTCGTATTTATCGGTCAGTATTTCCAGTTTTCCTGCTTCAATTTTTGAAAGGTCAAGGATATCATTGATAATACCAAGAAGTAAATCGCCCGATGTATAAATTTTTTCAATCGCTATTCTGGTCTCGGCATCCAGATTTTCGCGTTGCAACTGAATTTCAGTTATACCAAGAATAGCGTTCATCGGAGTACGTATTTCGTGGGACATATTTGCAAGAAAAGCCGTTTTGGCATGATTGGCATTTTGAGCGGCATCTAAGCGCTGTTTTTCGTTTTGTTTTATAAAAAACAGGGTTAGCAATAAAATAATAATAATACATATAAAAAGGATAGATGATATACCGAAGTCAACTGAATTAAACATTGCTATCTCATTAAAAGAACTTTTAACAATCATCGGCAAACCTTTCTGATAAGTTACATTACATTATAACTATAACCTAATATTTGGGCGCATATTAGACCCTTGAATGAATTTTTTTTTGTAGTTTTTATTGCGCGTATTTGTACTTTTGGGTGTATTGTCATGCTGCCAATATTTAACTTTTAAAAATTTGTTGACAATTCATTCAAAATAGGAGAATAATAAAACTATGAGCAGCATACCCGGAAGGGATACTTTCACGAACGGTTATCGCACCGATGACCCGAACCATTACATCAGACAGCGTTTAAACACGTTGTTTTCTAGTATTGCAATGAATCCCGTTATCTGCGTATGTGCGGGGGCAGGCTGCGGAAAAACGCGCGCGGTTTCTGATTATTTACGCCAGGAGAAGCGGGCATACTGTTGGTTACAATTTAGCAATCGCGATAATAATACAGCACGTTTTTGGGAAAATTTTACTAATGCCAGTATGCAATATGATATCGCTTCCGCCGAAAAACTTCGGGAATTTGGTTTTCCTGATACTGAAGAAAAGCAAGAATGGTTCTCAAAACAAAATAATAGTTCTCTAATAGAAAAACCCGGTTTACTCGTATGGGATGATTTTCATCTTGTAAATGAGCCGGCCGTACTTCGCTTTGCCCAAAAAATAATTAAAGAGATACCGCCGGGCTCCTCAATACTTCTTATTTACCGCGATTTGCCGGATATAAATATGGAGAAGCTCCAAATAAAAAGTTCCGTATCAGAAATACGGGAGATTGACTTAAGCTTTAATGAATCTGAATTAACAGAATATCTTAGTAAACAAGGACTGCTTCTTGACAGACAGACTGTCCGTGAAATATATGAAGATACGAAAGGGTGGGCTTTCGCTGTAAATCTTGTGGCGCGGTCACTTAAAAGGGTCCCGACTTATTTTGGGTATGTGAAAAATACCTTGAAGCAAAATATATATAGATTGATGGAAGGCGAAACTTGGGATATTATTTCCGGACAGCTTAAACATTTCCTGGTAAGGCTTTCACTAATAGATCATCTTGCTATTGATTTGATTAGAATATTGGCGGATGATAGTGACAATTTAATAGAATTAAAAAAGCAGACCGCATATGTACGTTTTGACAATTATGGGGGCTCTTGTTTAATCCATCATTTATTTTTAGATTTTCTTCGTACAAAGCAGAATATTCTTACCAATGAAGAAAGAAATGAAACCTACAAGATTGCGGCTGATTGGTGTACACAAAACAACTTCAAAATGGATGCGCTCAATTATTATGAAAAAATCGGGGATTATGAATCAATCGTCCGTGTGTTTTTAGAATTACCTTTAATATTTACTTATGATGTCGCAGAATATTTAATCGGAATATTTGACCGGGCGCCTGTGGAAGCATTTGACTGCGTAACGCATTTCGCTGCAATTCATATGAATGTAAACGCGAGTCTGGGTAATTTAAAAGATTGTTTCAAATTAGCCGAACATTATGAGCATAAATTTCTCGCGGTTCCAGAGGATAAACCGATACGTATTATTACACTTAGCGGAATATATTTTTGTCTTGGCCTCATCCGTTCGGCGCATGCATATGACGATAATTATGATTTTGATATTTATTTCAGTAAAATGTTCGACTGTCTTACTGAAGAAATATTTAATTCATTCAAGATGATAGACTGTCCGCGGGGCCCCTGGCTTAACCTGACATACTCATCAAAAGCGGGAATGCCGCAGAAATATATCGAAGCATTGATACGAAGCGAAAAGGCCTCCGCCCGTTTTTCAAATGGTGTGACAATGGGTGCGGATTATTTGATTCAAGGTGAATTGTTGTTTTATAAAGGTAATATTAAAGAGGCAGAGCCTTTTATCATTCAGGCGATAGAAAATTCGTCTAAGCGAGAGGCATATGATACTTTGCATCGGGCATTATTTTATCTGATGAGAATTGCTGTCGCTGAGGGTAATATAAAAAAAGCGGAAACCGCGCTGCATGATGTAGAAAAATTACTTGGCAAAAAAAAGTATTATCAGCGTTTTCTTTCATATGATATTGCTTATGGCTGGTTTCAATATATTCTTCGCCGGCCTGATATGTTCCCCCGATGGCTGACAGAAGTATTTTCTCCTTATTCTCATGCTTCTACGATAGAGAATTTCGGAAATCAAATAAAAGCACGTTATCATTATTTAACCAGGAATTATTTACCGCTATTATCCTATATAAATGAAATGAAGCAAAGGGAATCATTTCTTTATGGCCGTATTGAAATGTTTGCAATAGAAGCCTGTGTCCACTATCAAATGAAGAACAAGTCAGCGGCTTGGGCGGCCCTGAAAGAGGCTTATGAAGTAGCGGTGCCTAATGATATTATTATGCCATTTATTGAATTGGGTAAGGATATGCGGACACTTGCCACTATTGCTTTAAACGAAATATCAAATAGCTCCGGGCCGGATATTGACATTCCGCGTTCATGGTTGGAATCAATCAAAAAGAAAACAACGTCATATGCCAAAAGCCAATCAATGTTTATCACTGAATACAATCTATTTAACGGCAGCGGAAATTTATTGACTGCCCGTGAGCAAGATATTTTGCGTGATTTGTATCATGGGCTGTCGCAAATGGAAATTGCAAGCAAACGGAATCTGTCAGTTAACACAATTAAAATGTATACCAAAATTCTTTATAATAAACTTAATGTCCACAAAATAGCCGACCTTATCCGTATCGCCGCTGAGCGAGGTTTAGTATGATTAAAAAAATGGGGTATATCACGGCGGAGAGGATTTTTCAGCGCTCCCTTCCAATTTATTGAATAACTTATTTACGATTTGAATAGCCGGTTCAAGCTCATCATCAGATATATCTTTGAATAATTCTGTCAGGGCTTCCGCACCCTTTTGTTCGCTTTCAGAAAAAAACGTAAATGTTTTTTCGGTAAGGGTGACAATTAAAGCCCGCGCATCAGATTCGGAAGGCGAAAAAGAAACATACCCTAAAGCCGCCAGACGTTCAAGCATCTTCTTGACATTTTGGCGGCTTGTCCCGGTAAAATCAGCAATATCTTTAATTGTCGGTTTATCAATATTCATTTTCAAAATAAAAATCAGTAAAAAAAATTGCTTGGTTGTAAGGGCAGGGATTATTGTATCACCCCATATTTGCAGTTTATTCGCCAACAAAAAAATACTGCCGAAAAAATAACTGATTTTATCGTCTCTGTTCACTTAGTCTCCTAATCAAAAGCATTTTCAATCGCCTTTAAATACGCGTTTGAAGAAACAGTTGCCCCTGTAACAGCTAAAGGCCCGCATAATTACCATCACTGACATTCGTCAAATTTATTCCATTGATTTTAATTGATTTCCCCGCCGATAACCCATTGGTTAAAGCGATAAAAAATCCCGTTAGAATAATAATAAAAACTCCGCCCGCAATTAATAATTTCTTTTTCATATTTTCATAACCTCGGCAAACTGCTTTATTTTTTCATCGCTTATTGTATTTGTATATTCCGATTTTTTGGCAGCGGCTTTCATAACTAAACGCCCAAAAAATCCTGCTTTCTTCGGGTCAAATATCCCACCTAAAAAACTCATTGCTTTTGCCGCATTAATTATTTCGGCCGAAAAATTATTTTTGAAATATTCTTTTTCACTGCTTTCGTCTAAACCGCTTACAAATAAGCCGAGCTTTTTGTCGCGGATATTATCCGCATTTTTCTCCAAAAATGTTTTTAATTCTTTACGGACCATACCTACATAAATCGAACTTCCGAGAATAATACAGTCGAAGTGAGAAAGGTCGGGAGTATTTTCGTTTGATAAATCGTGGATTATACCGCCGGTTATTTTTGCGATCCGCTCTGCTATCTCACGGGCAGCACCGTTTTTTGTGGCATAAAGAATCAATGTTTTCATTTTATTTTCCTCTCAAAATAATATAAGCAACCTATTACCTACATTATATTATACGCAATAGGTTGCCTTTTGTCAAGCAAAAAAAAGAGTAGTCCCGCCACCCGGCGATACTACTCTTTCGGGATTAAACCTGCCATAATAAAACAACTCCTTCCATATATAGTATTTTTTTACTAGCACTCTTCGTTGTTGAGTGCTAATTATTAATGCTTATTTAGCTATTATTTTTCCGTTGAAACTACCCTGTCTTTATTCAGCATGTCATATATACAAGGAATTACGAACAAGGTCATCAATGTCCCATAAGCCAGCCCGCCAATTGCAACGAGCGCCATCGGGCGGGAAATAGTCGCGCCCATATCTTGTGAGAATACCATCATCGACATTGCAAGAATAGTTGTAATCGCCATCATCAGAACCGGCCGGAGCCTCGTCCGCCCGCCTTTAATCAAAGCATCATATTTACTCATTCCCTGTTCACGTAACTGATTTACGAAATCAATCAGGACTATCCCGTTACTAACGATAACCCCGGCAAGCAGGATGAAGCCGATTAATGAGATGATACTAAGAATATTATTACTCGCAAGTAAAGCAAGGAAACCGCCGGTAAATGCCAACGGCACGGTGAACATAACAATAAAAGGGCTGGTCAGCGACTGGAATTGAGCAACCATAATTAAAAACATAAACAGTAATGCAAGCAACAGCATTAAATAAAGCTGTCCCATTGCTTCCCCGATAAACTCATCTTCGCCGCTAAAACTAAGCTCATAACCCGGGGGTAAACTGTAACCGGATAATGCCCGTTCGACCGCCGCTGTCACCAAGGTCACGTTATAACCTTCCGCAATCGCCGCCGTTACCGGGGTATAACGGGTCTGATCCTGCCGCCTGATGGAATTAGGTGAAAATGTATCTTCAAAAACTGCCATCTCTGACAGGCTGACTTTTGCTTTCCTGCCATCACTGTCAGTTACGTCAATTTCGATTTCTTTTAAAGTATCACGGGTTAATGCAAGATCACCGGCATGTTTGACATAAACGTCATAATCGCGGATTTCCGTTTGTAAAGCGGTCGTACTTGCTGCTGTACTTAACTTTGCATGTACTTGTTGGAACACCTGGGCAACTGTCAAACCATACTCAATCGCAATATTGCGGTCAACGATAACCCGAAGCTCACCGCTTTGGTCTTCCGAACCGTCAGATACATCAATCGTACCCGGAACAGTTTCTACAATCTTCGCAATCTCTGTCGCTATCGCCTGCAAGGTGTCAAGCTCACGTCCCGTGATATTGATAACAATACCGGTACCACTCAACATGCTGATATCCATATCGGAAGTTTGAATCGCTAATTCAATTTCTTCCCGTTCGATGATATCGGCAAGCAACTCTTCTATTTCCGCCGCAATTACTAAATTGGTGCGCTTTTTGTCTTCGCCCATCAGGACAAAAACGCTGGTTTGATTAGCAGATGAACCCATTCCGCCGCCGAATAACATGCCCATATTGTTGCCGCCGGCCATCGCCCCGGCATCAATAACTTCGGGAATATTGAGAACAATCTCTACCACTTCATCAGTTACCGCCGCTGTTGTTTCAAGCAATGTGTTCGCCGGAAACTCCATGCTAAGTGACATTTGGGTGCTATCCATATCATCCATGAATTTGAATCCCTTGGAATATGTAACAAGGCCGGAGATTATCAAAAGTAAAATCGCCGGGACGATAACGATATATTTACGTTTTAAACTGAAATGCAGACTTTTTTCATATAAATCAACCAGTTTTTGATACCATTTGTATTCGGCTTTGATTTCGGCTTTGTTGAATACCTTGGAAGCAAGAGCCGGGACAACGGTCATTGCAACAATAAGACTTGCGCCAAGTGAATATCCTATCGTCAGGCCCATATCAACAAATAATTGACGGGTGATACCTTCCGTAAAAATAATCGGGGCAAAAACGCAAATCGTTGTCAGGGTCGCGGCAATAATCGCGCCCCGCACTTGCTTTGCCCCCTCAATCGCCGCTTCAGCCCGTGAATAACCTTCCGCACGAAGGCGGAATATATTTTCAATAACCACAATCGAATTGTCAATTAACATCCCCATCCCCAGGGCAAGGCCGGATAAAGAAATGACATTTAGTGTCACCCCGGAAAAATACATTAAGACAACCGCCGTAATCAAACTAATCGGAATCGAACAAGCAATAACCAAGGTTGGTTTGATATCGCGTAAGAATAAGGCAAGGAACAGTATAGCAAGCAGTGCACCATAAACTACATTATTAATAATCGCGTTCATAACCAAATCAATATAGATACCTTGATTCATGAAAGTTATCAGGATTAAACGCTCATCTTGCTCCATCAAGTCGTCATATTTCTTGAGCAAACGGTCAGTAACATCACCGGTTGAATAACCGGTCTGCTTCTGAATCGTCAGGATAATACCGTTACTTCCATTAACATTAGTGTAAATCTCGGCAAGGTTATCAGTTTTAAAGACATCGGCAACCATATCAAGGGTAATGATATCGACCCCTTCCATCCTCATATTCAGCAACGGCATCGCCGCAAGGGCAGCGATATCATCCGGTTTGTCACCAACACGGACGAGATAGTCAACCCCTTCTTCCGTCACATAACCACTTGGCATTGAGAAATTCTGGGCTGAAAGCAATCCTCTGATCGTATCGACAGTAAGAATGCCGTGCATATCAGCGCTAAGATACGCATCTTCTTTCGCTTCGGCAAGTTTTTCTTCACCTTCAATAACTTGCTCTAAAGCTTCTTTTAGTTTTTCCAAGCTATCATCAATTGTCTCCTGCCCGCTTTCGAGCTGCTTTTCACCGGCTTCAAGTTGCTTCAAAGCGGCTTCAAGCTGAGCTTCAGCGCTTGTTAACTGCATCTCGCCCAAACTCACCATCATCTGGCCATTGGCAAATTCAATCGCCGCAGTGAGATTACCTTTCGCCAACTCGACGATTGCGTTGTCAACTGTAATGAGATTTTTTTCAATTTCCTTAAGTTGGGTATCCATCAAGGCCAGATATTGGTCACCGCTCATCCCCATCGTTGCGGCATGAACTGCAGTAGTAAGGCGGTCAATAGTCGAATCAACGGTTGCCTTTTGGGCATTTACTTCGGCTTCGCTCATTCCTGCCTGGGAAGCAAGGGTAAGCAAATTTGCTTCTTCAGTTTTCATTGTACTTAAAGTAAAACCGAGGGCTATATTTGCATTATTTAGGGACATACTTCCAAAACTTGAATCCATTGCAATAATTGCTGCAAATAATGAACCAGTTACCGGGTCTGAAACATGATCATTGATAACCGTATCACCAGAACCGCCCAAAATCATACCGCCGATAAGCGGGAGTACCATGTTTTCTACCAAATTTATCCCATCTTGTAATTGCGCTAACCCGGCAAATAATTGTAACGCCTGTTCAAGTAATTTTTGCCCTTCCCGCGCTTTTTCCAGCCCTTCAAGCAACCCTTTTACCGTTGCCGTATTTGTCACTATCTGTATCTTCGCCGCTTCCAAACTAGCCTTGCCGGTTAAAAGCAATTTTTCTGCTTCTGCTAACTCGGCAATAACTTCATCCCGCTTTTCTTCTAATTCTTCACGGCCTTCTTCTAACTCGGCTCTTCCATCAGCAATTTCATTTTGACCATCGTGGATTTCGCGCCGGCCGTCCCGAAGCTCCCGGCGGGCATCATTAAGTTCCTGCCGGGCTTCGTCAAGTTTTGTCTGACCGTCTAATATTTCTTCCCGCCCTTCGGCCAACTGCCTTTCTGCATCGGCCATTTCACCTTCGATAAAGCCAAAGACCTGTTTATTTATTTCATCAATTTTTTCCTGACGGATAATAACATGGACACTTTCTTCCAAAAGGCCGGAAGTACTGACCGAAGCAACCCCTTCAATACTTTCAAGCTCCGGCACGACTTTGCTAGTGACAAGTTCACTTATTTCAGAATATGACATATTCCTTCCGCCAACAGCGGAAATCATTACCGGCATCATATCCGGATTCATTTTCATAATAATCGGATTGCCAACCGAATCATCCCAAAAAGGTTTGATTTGGTCGATTTTTTCACGTATCTCCAAGGAAACAGCATCCATATTCGCACTTTGGGCGAATTCAAGAATAACTAAAGAAAAATTTTCATTCGAAATTGAGCTGATATTTTCGATATTGCTGACGGTCGCCATCTGCGCTTCAACCGGACGGGAAACCACCATCTCAACCGTTTCGGGGCTCGCCCCGACATAAGTTGTCATCACAAGGACATAAGGCAGGCTGATATTGGGCATCAGGTCAGAAGTCATCCGGGTAAAAGAAACAATGCCCAGGATGATGACCAGGCATACTCCGACTAGAATTGTATATGGTTTTCTTACACTTAGTTTTTCAATCATTATGTACTCTATTCAAGTTTACGGATTTCGGGAAACCCCGCAACGTATGCAAGTCCCGCTAACATTAAAGTTGTGGTTATCTTTATTTATCTCAATCGGTTCACTCTCTTCCGCCCCGCAAATACAATTTCCGGTACGGATACCCCTTTCCGTACAAGTCGGCTCCCTATAAGTATAAAAAACAAACGTATGGGTGTGCGGGCTTGGTGAACCGCCTGGTGAAGCACTCGGTGAGGCACCTGGCGAAGCACCCGGGGAAGCGCCTGGCGAGGCACCCGGGGAAGCGGAAGCCGCCGGCCCGGTCAGCCTTGGGATTTGCTGTGAATCTACCAATGTATGGCAAACATTGCAAATGCGCTGCCGCACACCGGCCCGCGCTGTGGTTGGTTCGGTAACAACAACCCAATCGGCCGCCAAATGCCCGCTTGCATGAATGTGTTCCTGATAATATGAACCGCAAGAGCAGGAAAATAAGCGGATTCCCGATACTGTACAAGTCGGTTCATTTAAAACCGAAGCGATATAATTATGTACATGCGGTGAGGGTGATGGCGAAGCATCTTCTTCTCCGAGCGGCGGAAGCCATTCGCGGGCTACCGTCTCATGACAGACAAGACAAGTTCTAATCCGTTCCCCTTCAAGTGTAGCCGTCGGGGCAACAATAATCTGCCATTCGCCGGGTTTGTGCCCTTCGGCATTTATGTATTCATAATAATGATTGCCGCAATCACACATGAAAATCAAGCGCCCGTTATCTAAACAAGTTGGCTGATTATAAACTTCTTCTTTAAAATCATGTTGATGTTCATTTCCCTCTTGGTTTGAATCTTCCGGATCGGTTTCACCGTTGTTATCATTATTATCTGCTTCATTATCCTCATCATCAACCGTAATAATGCTGTTTCCAATTCCAAATCTACTCAAATCAGGCCTTACGATGGAATATATAATAATACATACCGCCGCAAGGCATGTGATAATAGCCAAAATACCCAAAAAAGAATTAAGTACCTTAAAAATCGCACCCATTTGCTCTTTTTCCCTCTATGCTCGTCTTGCAAACTTTGACCAATAGGCCAAAATGCAAACTTTGAAAATCTCTTCACACTATTATAGCCGTTTTTGGCAGATTGGTCTACAAGAAAATTATTACAGTTCAGATGAACTGTATTATTTCTATATACTTAAAAGAACTGTTGCGAGCCAGAAATAAACGATTAGCGACATTGCATCAACAATCGTTGTAATTAACGGCGCCGCCATTACAGCCGGGTCAATCCGGCATTTTTTGGCAACAATCGGTAGAAGCCCGCCAATTATATTAGCTACTACAACTGTAAATAATAAGGTCGCACTTACCGTCACACATATCCGCAAAATATCAGGGTTATTATTATAAGTTAAGTAAACACGGAGAAAATTAACCGTTGAAAGAAGTAAGCCGACCAGCAAGCCAACCCGCATTTCTTTCCAGATAATCTTTATAAAATCCTTGGTTGTTATCTCCATTAATGCCATACCGCGAATTACCATCGTTGAACTTTGGGCACCTGAGTTACCGCCGGTATCCATCAACATTGGGACAAATACCATCAATAAGGGGACAACCATAATCGCTTCTTCAAACCGCCCGATTATCCCGCCGGTTATCATCGCAGCAAACATCATCACAAATAACCAGGTAATCCGGTTTTTCGCCAACTGCGGAACCGATGTTTTCAGATAAGGTTTGTCCGAGGGTGACATCGCCGCCATTTTTTCAAAGTCTTCCGTTGCCTCTTCCTGGACAACATCAATAATATCGTCAACCGTGATAATTCCAACCAAACGGCTTTCCGAGTCCATCACGGGGATATTAATCAAGTCGTATTTGTCAAAAAGCAAGACAACTTCTTCCCGGTCGGTGTCGGTAGTAGTGAAAATAATGCTGGTATCCATAATATCGCCAACGATTTCCTCCGGTTCAGAAAGTAAAAGCGTTTTCACCGAAACGACACCTTTGAGCACCCGTTCTGAATCAGTGACATAACAAGTATAAATCGTTTCTTTGTCCAGGCCAATCCGCCGGATTCGTTCAAATGCCTGGGCGACAGTCAAGTGGCTCTTTAAATCAACGTACTCTACCGTCATAATACTTCCGGCCGAATCTTCGGGATATTTCAGCAGTTGATTAATAAGCTCCCTTGTTTCGCTGGTAACATTAGCAAGAACTCTTTTGGCGATAATCGCAGGCATTTCTTCGATAAAATCGACTGTATCATCGAGGAACAATTCTTCAATTACCTCGAAGATTTCTTTCGCAGATAAGCGCTCAATCAGCGCCTG
This sequence comes from Lachnospiraceae bacterium, assembly GCA_009780115.1. Taxonomy (GTDB): domain Bacteria; phylum Bacillota; class Clostridia; order Lachnospirales; family Lachnospiraceae; genus UBA935. The sequence goes on along the minus strand of WRAQ01000025.1, from coordinate 9,763 downwards.
TTGGATTTCATGAAATAAATTGGCAAAAACGTCCGATGCCATATCCTTTGGCAAAACCCTAAACAGGACTACCCCTTTATCTATCGGCAGCTCTTCAATTAATGCCGCAATATCAGCAGGGTTGACGTCCGTTATGCCGGTACGCAAAAGTTTAAATTGCTTTTCGTCAATCATTTTTTCGAGTTCGGTTAGGTTATTCATTTTAAACCACCTCCACGCAGTTTATTGGTGGCACAAACGAATCCCCGCACTATTAAAGAGCAAAGAGCTTATCTTTACGAACTCCTGTCTCAAAATCAAAGGCGGTTAAATTTGTGCCATTTTCAGTTATGTAGCTTCTACTTCGCGGTAAAGGGTCATCACTTTTATACGACATAATTAACCTCCTTAAATTTTTAGTGTTTTTTAATACTTTTTTTATTTTATACTATATTTGAGGTTAAGTCAAATTTGGGTGGTGTTTTAAAAATCCAGAGCAGTTTGAAACAGATTTCTACATCAAAAAAGCCCGAAAATACGGACTTTTCCAAGCGCGAGACGGGACTCGAACCCGCGGCCCCGACCTTGGCAAGGTCGTGCTCCACCACTGAGCCACTCGCGCAAACGATAATGTCTAAGCGACAAATATTAATATACAATACCACTTATATTTTGTCAATACCTTTGTGAAAAATTATTACTGTACCATAGTTTCTGGCAAAGCCAATTTTGCAAACCAGCCTAACCGACACTCTTTCAATCCAGCACGCACCGCACCAAAATACGGCGAACCCGGTCTTTTGTGCAGGTTAACAGGGTCAAGTCCCATTCGCCGCTGCTAAGCCCTTCCTGGTCATCTTCGGCAATCTCGGTTAACTCTGTTACCCGGTAATTGTAAATTACCCCATTAATAGTCTGAAAAATAACTTCATCACCCGGGACAAGTCTATTGATATGCCCAAAATGAGTCCGGTAATTATGGGCTGTCAAAATCATCCGGACCGGGCCGGGTTTCATTTCACCGCCATACCAACAAACAGATATTTTTAGTAATTCATCGGTACAGCGGTCAATTATCGGCAATGTGATTTTCAGCTTAGGAATACTTACAAAACCAATTATATTAAACTCAAGGCCATTAAATGACACCGATGTCACTTCAGCCGGAAATAATGCCAAATCAGCCCCGTCAATATAACCCTCATTGTCAAGGTCATCCGTAAGTGACGGAACCGTCGGTAAGTTTTCCCCTGCTTCAATACCTATTTGTTCAAACAAATTTCTCGCGCGACGTCCGGTAAAAAAATCATCAATTAAACCATATCCGTACAATGTGACGGCAATAGCAATTAAGGCAAAGCCTGATATTATCAAAATATGATAAGTAAGCTTACTCATTTTTCTTTTTATCCCGTCTTTTGAAAGCCGTTGCCGTTAATATCATGGCTAACCCGCAACCCGCCAACAAATAAATCAAGACCGACAAATCCCTTACTCCTGTTTGGGGAATCGGCCCAAGGTCAGCTAGTACCCATTCGCCCGACTCTTCATCAAATACCCATTGGTTATTCGAATTATTTCCGCCGCCAGGGTTATTACCCGGGATTACGATAAGGTGATTGACCACAACCAGCTTTCCGCCATTATTTGATACAGCAAGACCCTCTAACCATTCAATTGATGCCGTACCGGCGATATTATCAATCTCCACCTTCAAAACAGTGTCGCTTAAGATATAACCGCCGGGAGCCTGAATTTCACGAATATAATAAGTCCCGTCACCCAAAACCGGCAGTTCGACCAAGCCGCTTAATATACTTGTAACACTAGTACCTAATTCAAACGCATCCAAATCCGGCACATTCGGTGATGAAGGGTCAGTTTCCCTGACAATCCCAAAAATTGCATTTCCTAAAGGATTACCCGCCGCATTTCGTTTTTCAAATTCCAAAGAAGCGCCATAAGATGTAATATCACCGGCATTATTAAATTCACCAAGCGAAAGCTGGTCTGATGCCATCGGGTCAAATACAAGTGATATTGAAATCGGATCCTCAAATACATAACCCCGGTCGGTTAAGTCTTGCTGGGCAAAAGTAAATTGAAACGGTGCCCCGGGCGGGCCAATCGGAAGGCCGGTAAACATAACCATACCGCTTGTATTAGTTGTCGCCGCCGGCGGCAAAGAAAAGCCGGATAAAGAAAAGTCCAAGAAATTGCTTGCACCGGTCATTGTGATAGTGATACCTTCAAGCGGGCCGACATTATCAAAAACTTCAATAATAATATAACCAAGCAATTCATTTATGACAATTAATTCGCTGACATCACCGCTATTGATATCAGTAGTAGCGCCGGAATCGTCATACATTGTCCCTTCTTCTATTTCAATGCTATATGTGCCATCCGGCTCAATGATTACTTTCAAAACCACATCGCTTATTTTGTAGCTGTCATGGCTTGTTGCCGGTGTTGCCGGCTCCTCTATTTCAACTACATAATAAGTGCCGAACGGTAAATCAGTAAAAATTACTTCGCCGGTTATGTCGTCACTTGTCGCTATAATATGGCCGCTGCCGCCATTAATCGGCTTGCCGCTGGATTCAAAACTGTGAACTTCATCAGCAACCCCACACGCTGCGCCCGAATAAAGTCCAAATACCGCCCCGCCAAGCTCGTTACCGAAATTATCCTGCTTGATAAAACCAAATGAATAGGTTTGGCTGCGGGGGTTTAAGATTTCATCAATCGGGGTATTACTTGCATCAAGGTTGTCAACGATGGTAAAGGTGCCAGTCGGAGTTATTTCCACCCGCCATACCGATGCCGGCGGATGTTCATAACCATCCGGAATTATTGTTTCCCGCATATAATAGGTACCCGGCCGGAGTTCCTCGAATACAACTTCACCGGCGGCATTACTTGTCACCCTGTTATTTGGGTTAAAGTTTCCGCCAACAAGTAAAAGCGGAGGAATATTATTATAGTATAAAGTAAATTGTGCACCGGCAAGCGGCCCGGAATAATCCACCTTTAAGAAATTGAAGGTTTTATCCCCTTTATAATAAAACGGAAATACTACCGTTTGATGGTACGTTGCCCTAACCGCACTGTAAGTTAGTTTAAAATCTTTTATATCTTCTGAAATCGCATAAATTGAAGTTGCCTCCTTAGCGATATTGACAACGACATAATCCACCCCTAGTTCAATACCCTCAAAAGTCAGAGTTCCACTTACGGTTTTTTGTGCGGTTTTAATTGGTACTGCCCCGGCTTTCAAACTGCCATTCTCAATGTCAGCCGGAAGGAAAATACCAAATGTACCCTGATTCCCTGCCTCTGTAATCATTGTTTGCGGGAAAACTTCACCATTAACAATATTAATCGTAATTGAGCCAAGTAAGGTATTTTTTAAGGATAAAAAGCTAACCGTACCGCTGTTAACATTAACGGCAGTTCCGGAAATATCATTCTGCGGGTCACTTTGGGCGGTAATAGTATACTTACCGTCCGGCGCGACTACGACTTTAAGGATTGCATTACTCAAGCGATAAATATCATCAGCAAGTTTGATTGGATTAGCCGTTGCTTTTTCTTTGACATAATAAGTACCATAGGGCAGGCTGCCGAATGAAACATCCCCAACCGGGGCAACACTGGTACTTGTAACCGTGATGTGGGTCCCGCCGCTATTTACCGGCCGGCCATAGGCATCAAAACTATGGATTTCATCAGCAGTATCGCAAGCGGCATCTGAATAAAGCCCAAACAATGCCCCGCCAAGCAGATTATTATGATTATCTTCTTTCTTAAAACCAAATGAATAACCTTGTGAACGGGCATTGACAACTTCCGTAATCGGCGTATTGGTTACATCAACATTATCGGTGATTATTGTTGCTTCTGTTTTATGAGTTACTATTTTAAAGACAGTCGTATTTGCGATATAACCGGCCGGGGCAGTTATTTCTTTGGCATAATATGTGCCGACCTTCAACTTGCTGAAAGCCACTTTTCCATTGGTATCACTGGTTACTTTTATATGGGCTGCTGCCCCGCCGACAGGGTTGGTACAAGCGGCATCATAATAAAGTCCAAACTCTGCCCCGCTCAACACTGTATCAAACGGGTCTTTTTTCGTGAACTCGGCAATCCGGTCACCGAAAAAGAGGAAATCCGCCGTTTGATGATATTTCGTTTCATCCCCGCTATCATAAACCAATTTAAATTCATGGATTTCATCTGTTTGGGCAAAAATTGATGTCGCCGCAACGCCGGTATTTATCACAACATAATCTTCGCCGATTTCCAGCCCTTCAAATTTAACTATGCCATTAACAGTTGTTTTTACTGCTGCTACCGGCGTACTTCCGGATATTGGTTTTCCATCATCAATATCGGCGGCTTTATAGATTTCGAAATTCGCCGAATTGTCATTATTAGTGATGACAGTCCGAGACGGAATTTCACCGTCAATTATATTTATCGTTATCGAACCGAGTAAGGTATTTTTCAGGGATAAAGAGCTGACCGTACCGCTGTTAACATTAACGGCAGTTCCGGAAATATCATTTTGCGGGTCACTTTGGGCGGTAATAGTATATTTACCGTCAGGCGCAATTACGACTTGCAGAACGGCTTTGGATGGCCGATATTTCTCCGTCCCTAATTCAATAATATCAGTTGCTGCCATTTCTCTAAGATAATACGTACCAAAGGGCAAATTATTAAATATAACCTGGCCGGAGGCATTACTCGAAGCAGTCAAATGAGTACCGCCCGACGGGGCAACAAGCGGCGCACCAGTGGTAGTATTAAAGCCAAGAATTGCTTTATCCGCCGCACAACTTGCTTCGGTATACAAGCCAAATTCCGCATGTTCAAGCAAATTATTATGATTATCGGTTTTTAAAAAGCCAAACGAATATATCGGGTCCCGGTTATTATAGATTGTGTCGATTAGATTGCGCTTGCCGGCTTCATCCGCTATTTCAAACTCTTCAACCTCAAAGTCTGTTATCTCATGCCCGGAATAACCAACCGGAACTGTTTCTATCAGTCGATATTTACCCGTAAATAAATTAATAAAGTTAATAATCCCGGTAGAACTATTTGTCGTCTTCCGGTCAAACTCTACGAATGTCCCTGTTGAATCTTCTCTTTGCAGGATAAATTCAATATCACCAAGAAGCTGATTATTAACCGCATCTCGTTTAGTTAGGGAATAACTGCCCAAACTATTAGCAAAGGTGTAACCATCTATTGTATTCCCTTGAAGCCCGCCGGCCGGGGTTGCTGCCGTCAGTTCTCCGTCAGATGCGATCGTAAAAGTAATCTGTGTTGTGTTCAAGATATAACCGTCCGGGGCTTTGGTTTCATTAATTTTGTAACTGCCAAATGGCAAACTAGTAAATTTCACGATACCATCAACATCGCTTGTTTGGGTCTGCGTTTGCGGTTGGGTAGCACCTGCCCACGGAGCGCCTAATAATTGTGAACCGTCTGGTTCATTCGTAAACTCAAGCTTAAATTCTGCGCCGGCCAACCCGGTACTGCCAAGCGGCCCGATTTTTGTAAATTCAAATTCATGAATTGGATTGCGGTCGTTTCCTAAATAGAAGTCCCCGTCAACTACCTCTCCGCTCTCCTTACTACCCTTGATACCGCCAAGTTCCGGCTCAAATATAACCGGATCCGCACCGATGGTAGTATAACCCGCCGGGGCAGTAATTTCCGTAAAGGTATAAGTTATGCCAAGCGTAAGCCCTTTGACGGTGATTTCCCCTTTGCCATCCGCAGCAATGAAATCTACATCATCTAGGTAAGGGTCGGCCGGACTTGAAGTAACATTGATTTTAAAACCATCAAAACCACTTTTTACGTCCGGGTAAAGATTATCTTTTTTGGTAATGGTAATGGTACCCTTTTCATTAACAAACGGAAAGTCGGCCGGGTCATCTCCTTCAGTGGTATCAAAAATTAACTCTTCCGGATTTTTACGCAAATCATATATCATATACCCCGAATCACCATAAGTATCACGAACCAATTCCACTCTAAATATTGGCTCATCCGGGTCAATCGGAAGGGCATAACCATCCGGGGCGGTTATTTCGTAAACAAAATATTCATCATCAAACGGCAATTGATTTGTTACACCGAAATGCACTTTACCAACCATACCGACTACATCACTTGATACAACACTTTCGATAACATTATCAGCACTGTCGCGAAGTTCAAAGAAAGCTCCGGAAGTCGGATCAGTTGCTCCGGCACCAGTAACTTTTACACCATCTTCATAATTTTGAATATGTTTAAAAAAGTAGAAATCATACATCCCTTTTCTTTCATACTCAATTTTTTCATCGATATGAACTTCATTTCTTTTCGGGCTGCTAAAATCGAAATCCATTAAAAAAATGTGGTCAACGACAGGGTCTGTGCCCTTAGCATTATATCCGGTCGGGGGTTTTTTTTCATAAATCCGGTATTTACCCCCAAATTCCAGCAAATCACCATCGAATAATAAAACGCCGTCTTCCGTATAATGAATATTATTTATATCCCCGCCAACCGGGACCCATACCCCGAAGCTGTTCTCTTTTTTCAGGATATACTGACCCTCTTCTAAGCCGATACCAGCATCGGCAATAATTGCATCTTTTGATTTTTCATCAATCATTGTCAGCTTGATAGTAGGTCTTTCATTTACTACTTTTAATACATTCGGTGTTACACTTGTATCCAAAAACGGTGCGGTCTTAGGATAGTCGGCAATAGGGTCAATACTTCCCTCTGTCTTTTTTGATATCGTGACCACCGGATCCAAAATATTGCCATCCGAATCTTTGACCGGCCGGTATACGGTCAGCGTGTATCTGCCGGCATACGGCACAAAACCATCGGGATAATCCGTTTCTTCCAAGGTATACACACCCCATTTGAGGTCATTAAAGGTGACAATGCCGCTTGAATCAGAAGTAACGGTGTCAATAATAAGATCACCATTTTGATCGTCGTACAAAGTAAATTCCGCCCCGACAAGAATATCACCCTTGGCATCAACTTTTGTAAATGAAATCTGATGAGCTGTACGGTCATTATTTAGCGTGATTGTACGCAGATTACCCGTACCGGCAAATGGGGGGTTCTCTAGTTTAATATAATCATTATTAAGTACATATCCGACCGGGGCTTCTAACTCTTTGATATAATAATTTTCTTCATTAACATCCCGCGGCAACAGCAATTGAAAACTCAATTTGCCGTCTTGCCCGGATATTGCCGTTGAAATTGGATCAGCGCCGGGCAAGGGTGCAGAACCTTTGCTATAAAAAAGCCCGAATTTCGCACCGGGAAGGAGCAATTGCTCATCAGGGACATCCGGTTTTTCCTTATCATCATGCTTGGTGATTTCCAATGCAACCATCCGGTTTACCATTCCGCCGGAACCACTGTTATTGTTTAGATTGGCAGAAGCTGTGTCATTGAAATCATCTTCATCGTCTATTTTAAAATTATCAAAGTTTATGTCATTATTCAAAAAGCCGGTTAACGGTTCCGTACTTCGTACGACCACCGCATATTCAAGGACACATGCTTTTGTATGTTGTGGTATCGTTACCCGGAAATCCGTATCATTAAACATATTAAGATTCAAAGCCGTGTCATTCAAAAAGGTAGGGCTTTCTATATCATAATCAAAAGCACCTTGGGTATCTATTGTTGCCGAAAATAACCGGAATGAACTTGGGTCAATATCAATCCGGAGGCCGGGAGGCGTACCATCTGTGGTTATTTTATCGTCGATATTTACATTTCCATGAGCAAATGGCGTATTACTCTGGTTTATCAAGATATGATATGTCACAACGGCAGTGGTATTATTCGGCCTTTCGACACTAATTACTTTTTTTTGCAGCGGTTTTACCGGTATTTCTTTATCCACATCAAACTCTGTTGTTTCCCCTAAATACGACTCCTGCCCCACCGTATTCATCAATATCATGTTAGTTACATTATTCGGTAATACTTTGTGGGTTCTATATCTAAGCGTTAATGTCTCACCGCTCAAAAAATCGCCTACATCAAATTTTACCACGGTAGGTTCATTAGGGCCAGGCTCTTGCGCCGCCGTTACCGTAATTCCGGCCGCCGGGAAACCTCTGAATATTTCGGCGGCATCAGCTTCTACATCATCAGGGTTTACAATTTCCAAACTTCCCCATTTAACCAAACTTTGACCGTAGGGGATAGTATCAGTTAAGGTGACATCTTTAAAATCCAGGATTTTATCCGCATTAATAACGATTGTCCACTCTTGTGTATGATTTGAATAGTCAAATTCGCCCGGTGTTTTCCGCAGGACATCATTTTTTAATACAATATGGGCATTATCACTGCTTTCCCGCTTAACTCCATTAATCAGGGCATCTATTTCTATTTTGTTACTAAATGTTTCAGTACAGTTGCCCTTTAAGAAATCACGGTCGTCTACTATAGTCGTAACCCGCAGTGTTTCAGTTGTTGTGATAGGGTTAGAAAAACTATCGGCGATGGTTAGGGTAAAATTGCCGCCGCCATCAATCCCTTCAGTTATCACTCCGGTACCGGAATAAGTATTGGAAAAAGAGTCCGGGACATACTCAAGATTTATTTGTCCGGCACCAAGTATATCAGTTAAAATAATATCTGTCATTGATACCCGGTTTTCATTAACCGTAATCAACCAGGTAATGGTTCTCGTTCCCGGGTCATAACTTAGGGCCCGTTTACGTACCGGCATTGGGCTGATATTGGGACTTTTGTCAACGCTCGGGGGTATTAGCTCAATACCGGGGCCGGGGCCGGTACCCCAAATCCATTTCCACTCCAGCGTTGCGATATTGTTAACCTTAATATCATTTGCTCCCGGATTAGAGTAATCCGGCATTCCCGGGTGGCCGGCGGTTGGTGTTTCATAAGTAATTACAAGGATGGTATTGTTCCCGTATAAAGGCTTGCCGTCCTCAAAAATCTTTACAGTCATAATATTATGGTCAACATCGGAAACAGAATCGTATGTAATCGGGTTGGCGATGGGGTCGCCGACGGGGCCGGGAGTAAGGACGTTACCGTTTTTATCGCTCACCTTTACGCTTAATTGGTCATGCGCATATGGTTTGGCAATCATATCTTTCAAACGTAGATATTCATATCTTTGTCCCCTGGTATTTACGGTTACTGTCCATTCAATAACTTGCCTTTCCGGGATAAACCGGCCGTCTTTTCCAACAAGCTGGAACTGATTTTCCGGAATCGTAATATGGCTATTTGCGGTCAAGGATTGGTTATTATTAAAAGTTACAACTACATTATTGGGCAAAGTAATCCCGCCCTCTTTTTCCATTCCCGCTTGAGTAAGGGCGGTAAAATATGTAATTGTGACACCGCCGTCATAATTATCTGCAAGTTCCAAAATAAAACCGGTTATATTGGGATTGGGGGTTGCACTGTCATATTTTAGCGTAACATCATCATACTTTGTTTCCGTAACTATATCAGTACCGGCAATAGTTCCTGTTACAATAGCATAGTATTCTTCACCGGTATCCCCTACCGGTACCGGCGAATGATAAACAACGGTCCGGGGCGGATTCTGATAAGTTGTTGTAGTGGTATCGTTGATGGTAATGCTTGTTAATAAATCCCCGCCGTCAGTTTCAGTTGGTGCCTGAATTGTAACCGTCCACTTATACAAACCATTATCCTGCGGAACTCCGCTTTTAAACATTTCCGGAGC
>WRAQ01000024.1 GCA_009780115.1 Lachnospiraceae bacterium | reverse complement strand
TTAAGCGGCGTACTATGCCGCATTAGTAACGCAACGTTTTACATCGAGTGAAAACGTGTTTGCAGCGAAGTGCAGAGATGTCACACGCGGAATAAAATATAAATCTTTTCTTTCAATATCTATAACTCCGGCAATCCCTTTTCCGTTATTCCCACATAAGATTAACTTATTATTATACGCATAAACTACCAACAATTTATGTTAAAAATTAAATTAATATCTTTAATAAATAAAAATACCCCTCGAAATTTCTCGCAGGGGCTATAAAATCGAAATTCCCCTTACTATTTCATCATATATCTTATTAATTTTTTAGTCAAGTAAATATTCTACAATTGATATATTATTACATTATTCTCTTTTCATGCGATGATTGCTTAACAAACCCTTTTGCCCCTTGACTACAATCACAAAGTAATGGTATATTTTAGAGGTCAAACTGTGATTGGAGCCAATGATATGCCAAATTATAATGATTTTATCGATTCTATCCCCGTTGCCCCCCTGAAACTACTTGTTTTAGAATCGGCAAAGCCGCTGGGAAGCAAAGTTAACCAATATCTTGTCAGCTTTCGTAAACGAAATAACCATCCGGCCAAAAAAGATGAAGCTTTTACCGGATATGCCGAAAATTCATATCTTTTAGAATCAACTTGTTACCGTTTTGATAACGGTGAAGGAAAAGCCGTCGTTACCGACTCGGTCCGCGGCAAAGACCTCTTTATCCTTGTTGACGTATGCAACCATAGTATCACTTATCAAATGAACGGTTATACCAATCACAAATCTCCCGACGACCACTATCAGGATCTTAAGCGTGTTATCGGCGCCGTTAATGGCAAAGCCCACCGGATTAATGTAATTATGCCTTATTTGTATGAAGGCAGACAGCACCGCCGGATGGGGCGTGAATCATTGTACTGCGCTTATACAATTCAAGAATTACATGAAATGGGCGTGAAAAACTTTATTACCTTTGATGCCCATGACCCCCGTGTCCAGAACTCAATCCCCCTATGCGGTTTCGACAGCTTTACCCCCCCCTATCAATTTATCAGTGCGCTAATGCGTACCGAAAGAGATTTAATTATTGACAAAGACCATCTCCTGGTCATCAGCCCCGATGAGGGGGCAATGGACCGGGCTGTGTATTTTGCCGATGTCCTTGGTGTCGATGTCGGCATGTTTTATAAACGCCGGGACTATACGACTATCGTCGGGGGCAAAAATCCGATTGTTGCCCATGAGTTTCTCGGTGATGAAGTGGATGGCAAAGACGTTATTATCATTGATGATATGATTTCTTCCGGCGGAAGTATTATTGACACCGCCCGGATTTTAAAAGAAAAAAATGCAAAAAGAGTTTATTTATGCAGTACTTTCGGCTTGTTTACCGATGGTCTTGAAATCTTTGATAAAGCTTATGAAAAATGCTATTTCGAGAAAATCGTTACAACAAACTTAACTTATCTGCTTCCCGGTTTGAAAAAACGCCCCTATTATGTTGAAGCCGACATGAGCAAATTTTTGGCTTCAATTGTTGACTTTATGAATCATGATTCATCATTGATGAATGTCCATACCCCTACCGAAAAAATTCATGCGATTCTGAAAAAATATAATGCCCGCGAGGAGTGTGAAGAGTTTACCTAAGGCATCGGGTAACGACCCGATACCAAAGGTAAACTAGTCCTGCTGCGCAGGGGCTCTCTTCACACAAAAAGAATGACGCGGAACGTCATTCTTCCATTTTGGAAAAATAAATTATGAACAAACGAACCATCGGAACTATACATGAAGATAAAGCCGCTTCATTTCTTATTGAACAAGGGGCGAAAATTATCGAAAAAAATTTTCGTTGCCGCTCCGGTGAAATTGACCTGATTGTCCGCCATCAAGATTATCTGATTTTTATCGAAGTAAAATACCGTAGTTCAGCAAAATCCGGATATCCAATCGAATCAGTGACTTTCGCAAAGCAAAAAAACATTTGTAAAGTCGCCGACTTCTATCGTATTACCAAATTTATTCCTGACGTTCAGCCAATCCGTTATGATATTGTTAGTATATTGGGTAATGATATCACTTGGTATCAAGATGCGTTTGACCATGTTTATTAATGCTTTTCTTCCTCTAATGGTAACAAATTCCGCTGCATTAATCGCTCGCGAGTCTCTGTAAGTATCGTATTAATTTTTTTCTCAAACTCCGCTTTTGGCGGTAAAGCCGTCCAGTATTCAGCAATAACAATTCCATCACGGTCTAATTTCAAAAGCTCCATTTCCTCCCGCCCGCTTTCGGAGCAAAGTATCAGACCAACAGGAGATTCCTCCCCCTCCTGCCGCTCGTACTTATCAAGCCAGCCTAAATATAATTGCATCTGCCCTTTATATGATGCTTCAAATCTACCTACTTTCAGCTCCACCGCGACAAGGCGCTTTAAGTTTCTATTATAAAAAAGCAAATCAAGATGATTGTCCCGTCCGTCAATAATCATCCGTTTCTGGCGCTCCATAAAAGCAAATCCTTTGCCAAATTCGAGAATAAATTTTTCAAGTTCACGCAGAATCGCTTCTTCTAAATCGATTTCTAGATATTCATCTTTCAAACCGAGTATATCAAAGAGATACGGATCTTTAAATGTACCGAAAGGAATCGACGATGCAGTTGTGATTTGTGAATTGGCAATCTCTTTCCGTTCATATGCTTTTCTTGAAATAAGTTTCCGTAAATCTCTCACACTAAGAACGCCCTTCATGGATTCTAGTGCATAAAACATTTTTGCTTCAATTGACTTCAATGGAATCAACGTGAGAAAGTGTGACCAGCTTAATTGCCGTGACAGTGAAACGACCATTTCCTCGTCAGAAAATTGCTCCGAGAATTGCAGCATCCTCCGTAGATTTTTTTCTTCAAAACTTCTTCCATATTTTTCATTTAATTGTCGTGACAGTGTCACGACAATTTTTTTTCCGTAATCAGCTCGCTTATTATTAAGAATTTCATTATTTACACGTTGACCGATTTTCCAAAACAATAAAACTGTTTCGCTGTTCGCCCGCGAATATATAACGCGCTTGCTCTGCTCAATCATGGCAGAAATTTCTTTAAATAAAATTTGATCGTGATTCGTTAAATCCATATCATTTTGCCTCATTAATAACAATCTTTAAAATTTTCATACTAATGCTTCTTTGCAGACTTTGCCTGAATTTTGTCCATCGCATCGACAAAAACGAGAATTTCAGCAACTACCTCATACAACTCCGGCGGAATCATCTCGCCAATATCAAGGCGCGACAAAGTATCGGCCAGCTTTTCATCTTGATGAATCGGAACATTTACTTCCTGTGCCTGTTCAATGATTTTTTCCGCCAATTTCCCCTTACCGGCCGCGATTACTTTTGGCGCTGCTTCGTCAGGGTCATATGAAAGCGCTACCGCTTGCTTTAGTTTTGGTCTTTGTTCTTCTTTCATATTATGCCCTTGCATCAAAAGAATAACTAGCTAAAACCGAGACATTCTTCGTCGCTTCCAATATTTCATCAATTGGTTTTTTGTCCGGCTTGCGGGCGACAAACTCACTACTCATCGCGTACCCGCGTTCCTGCAAACGCTCATTCAAAATATGAATATGTTCGGCAACAAAATCAATCATCCGGTCATTTGCCAAATAAAACTTCGTTGAAACCTTTTTATTCTGCATTGCAATATAAACATCAAGCGGCCCTAAATATTCCATATCAAGATGTAATAAAGCGCTAACATTCCCATCATTTTTCGCCAGGTTTTTTTTATTAGTATAAACAAAAAGTTCGGCATGAGTATTCTCGCCGTTCATTTTGAGCGGAAGCTGAATATAAGTAAACATTTGATTTAACTGATTTACGAAATTGATATTACCACTCAAATTTGCCGTTGCCTGGGCAACCGGCGACTCGCCGCGCCCGGCGGAATTTAAAGTTTCAAGTAATTTATTCGCCTGTCCAAAAATTTTATTAAAATGTTCTTCTACAAAGCGCTCTTTTGCTACATCTTCCGGCCTAAGCAGCCATTGATTATTAATATCATTTTTGATAAGGGCCTGAAAATCCCGGTTAGTTAATAAAGAAACCATTTTCGGATTGTTAAGCAGTTCCGGATTTTGGGTTAATTCATGGTTGATTAGGCTAAGCAATGTTGTTTGATTCAAAACCCCTTCATTGACTGCATTGGTCAATTCGGGCGAAAAGCCAACCTCGCGCATCAAAAGAGCCAATTGCGCACGATTTTCCGGTGCTAGTTCCATTAAGGAAATAAAGGTTGGATCGGATATGGTTTGGACAGTGGTTGGTAAACCTTCTGTAGTTGCCTGAAAAGCCGTTGCTGATTGACCTTCATCGGTTGCCGGCAAAACTGCTATTTGTTCAAGGGCATCCGCCGGATTAAGCATTGCCGGATTTGCGATTGCATTTTGATTGAGGGTCAAATCCGGGTTAAGGGTCGCTGGATTAGCGGCAATATTTTGATTAAGGATTGAATCCGGATAAAGAGTTGCCGGATTAGTGGTTGTATTCTGATTAAGTATTTGTTCTGGATTCAAGACTCCCGCGCCCGGCTGAATTATCACCGCCTGACTTTGAGCCGGATTAAGAGTTGCTTCGGGTTTTATCTGTCCCTCAAAGATGTTTAACACTTGCTTAAATAAAGCAACAGCTTTGGCCGTCTCAACACTATCCGTTTCACCTCTTAGGGCCATTTGGCCAATATCTTTAATCAAACCATCAGTGATTTCCCGCACTGCCTGGCTGATTTGATGCTCATAATTTTTGTAAGCTTCAAACTGCCGGATATTTTCCGGCGTTGTGGGAATTTCAAGCCGGTTCATTTGCGCTAATGTGACCGGATTTGCCGTCGGGTTCGCGGTCATTTGCCGGTTAAAATTAAGCAGCGAGTTTTTGTCAACCGCCAAACCTTGCCGCATCATTAACGATACCATCGTAATATTTCTTGCACTTTCCGGCAGCCCGGCCGCATTTAAAGCTTTAAGGGCATTAGGGTCATGCCCCATGTTTTCAAATAAAGGGCTTAAGGATAGGCGCATCCCATTATTGGATTTAACCTCAAAAGTCATTGTCTGGCCAACTTGAATCGGGATTTCTTTCGTGAGCTTTGCATTGATTTGACCACCGTCTTCCAATTGCAAAATCACTTCGTTATTTCTGACAGCGACCACTTCACCCTGAACCGTCTGACCGGTTTTAAACGATGTCATGTCAGCCGGGGGGCCGGTTGCCTGAAAAGTATTAGCCGCCGGATTATTCGCGTTAGTTGCGGAAGTATTATTTTGAAAACCAAATAAGAAATTCAGGTTCATTTTTTTACCCCTCAAATAGCGTTATTTATTCAAAATCATTGCAAATCATTGATTTTGCATAAAACTTCGGCGGTGAATCGGCACCGGGCCGAGCTTCTTTATCGCTTCAATATGGCTTAAAGCGCCATACCCTTTATGAGCGGCAAAACCATAACCGGGAAAAATCTTGTCATACTCAACCATCAGCCGGTCCCTGGTCACTTTCGCAATAATACTTGCTGCGGCAATAGAACTGCTTTTTGTATCACCTTTGATAATCGGTACTTGTAAAATATCCACTGCCGGGATTGTCACCGCATCATTTAATAATACGTGCGGTTTCACCGGCAAAATGGCAATCGCCTCCCGCATTGCTTCATATGTAGCGTTTAAGATATTTATTTCATCAATCCGCTCCGGTGAGCAATAACCAATTCCATAGGCAACTGCCTGACTTATGATGATTTCATAAAGCTCTTCTCTTCTTTTTTCGGATAGTTTCTTTGAATCATTTAGATATAAAATATGACAATTTTCCGGTAAAATAACTGCACCGGCAACAACCGGGCCGGCTAATGGGCCGCGGCCGACTTCATCAATCCCGCAAACAAGGCCATAATGGGCATATTCCCGCTCATACCGCGACATCATTATCATCCGGTCAATCTCCGCCTGCCGCTCGCTGATTTTCTTTTCAGCTTGCTCAAACAGTTTGCGAACACCGGCTCTTTCATCGGTACGGTATTCATTTATCAAAGCAGGCAGCAAATCAAAGTCCGCCGCCTGAAACCGCTCTTTTATCTTTTGCAGGTTTTCTGTCGCCATAATACCCTCTTTTTCACAGCTCCTATTGATGCCTGATAATGCTAATCCGCGTAAACGGCCAAATCCTAACCCACGCTTTGCCAACCAATTCACTTCGCTTTATATTTCCCACCGCCGGGTCACGGCTGTCGGAACTGTTATTGCGGTTATCACCCAATACAAAATACTCGTCCGCCCCAAGGGTTATTGCTTCCCGGGCCCGCCCCGGTTCACGAATCAATTCCCGCCCATATGATTCATGAAGCAAAACATCATTAACAAAAATATTTCCTTCATTATCAATAAAAACTGTTTCACCAGGCAAACCAATAACTCTTTTGATATAATGAATCGATTTTTCATGCCGATAGGGAAAAACAACGATATCATAACGCTCGGGATTACTAAAACGATAACTGATTTTGTCAACGATGAGATTTTCCCCATTTGCCAACGTGTCATTCATCGAATTGCCGTGAACCTCCGTACGGATCCCGACAAACCGGACAATCAAAAAAGCCACCGACAATGCAACTAATATATAAATACCTGTAACTAATAATTCTTTTATCAAAAACTTCATACTTCGCTCCTACAATCCATTCTGTCAATAGTAATCCGGCCTAAACGGCCATTTCTAAAATCATCAATAACAATTCCGGCCGCCCGGTTTAGGTCGAGTTCCTCACCCTTCAAAAAACACCGGCGATTTAAACATATCATTTTCAGCGCTTCATGATTATCACTAAACTCCATGATATCATAACGTTTATTTAAAGCAAGGGGATAATCTTTATTTAAAAAGCCAATCATCTTAAGCGCAAGCTCTGATGAGTCGATAATCTCATCTCTTATTGAACCAATCATCGCCAGCCTTAAGCCAACTACCTGATCCTCAAATTTTGGCCATAATATACCGGGGGTATCCAAAAGCTCCAAATCTTTGTTCAGGCGAATCCACTGCTTGCCTTTAGTAACACCGGGTTTATTACCGGTTTTTGTACAAGCTTTTCCGGCAAATGAATTAATGAAAGTTGATTTTCCCACATTGGGGATGCCAACGACCATCGCCCTGATTGGGCGGTTAATAATCCCCCGGCTCCGGTCACGGGCGATTTTTTCTTTGCATGCTTCCCGGACAATACCTTGAATTGCTTTAAGCCCCTGCCCGCTCTTTGAATTAACTTCAAGAACATGAAAACCCTTACCCTTAAATTCTTCCATCCATAAACGATTAAGTTTTTCATCAGCAAGGTCAGCTTTATTCAAAAGAATCAAACGTGCTTTATTTTTACCTAAATTGTCAATATCCGGATTACGGCTTGATTGCGGGATCCGGGCATCAACCAGCTCAATCACCAAATCGATTAAGCGGATATCTTCCTGCATCTGCCGTTTCGCTTTGGTCATATGGCCGGGGTACCATTGGTAATTCATATGTCCTCCATTAATTATATTGACAGATAATATCTCTCCGTCACTACGGCCTAACTGGTTCCAATAAACATTTTCTCTCGGGAAGAAGGCGGCCTAAGGTTCCTGCGAGATATATTATCTGCCAACCTACTCAATGAAGCCCATCTTTATCTCGTTAAGCGGCAGTCTAAACCATGCTTTACCCATCATTACATCGCGGCTGACTACCCCGATGTTACCGGAGCGGCTGTCTTCGCTGTTATTTCGATTATCCCCTAGAACAAAAAATTCATCACTCCGCAATCTGATTGGGTTACCGGCTATACCTGCATCTTCCATCTTGTCAATACTATCGTCTTCATCATAGAGGATATCATTAATATAAAGATATCCGCCAATGATTTGTACTGTTTCACCGGGTATGGCAACGATACGTTTAAGATAATAATGTGAATTAGGGTTTCCGTTTGGCAAAAATATAACCACATCGCCTTTTTTCGGGGCTGTCAATTGATACACAAGGCGGTCGATTAAAACTTCCTGGCCATTATAAAGGACCGGTTCCATCGAGACACCAATTACACTAGTACGGATGCCAAAGGTATAAACCAAAACAAAAGCAAGAAAAACCGTCACGACAATTGAAAAAAGTAAAATTACCACTTCCTTAATGTGCGATTTCTTAATCCGCTTTTTTTTCTTGATAAAAGTAAGGCCTTTTCTCCGCGCCATTTTTTATGTATCCCATCTTTCGCTTAATAATACTTTATCATAAATTTTCCAAGAAGAAAAGGACAATAGTAGTTGTCTCGCTAAGCAAAAAACCTAATCATAATCAATACCATCGCAAAGAAAAAACCAATCGAAGCACACATTCCGCGGAAACTCAAATGAAAACCACTGATTTTTTTAAGCAGCAAACTATTTCTGACATAATAACGGAAAATCACGTACCCGGCTATCACACTTGCGGCAAAAAGAAATATCTTTTCAAAATATCCGGCCGCATCAACCCCCACATCTATGTTAAATAAGAAATGAATAAATTGTTCACCGAAAATACCGCCGGTAAAACAGATTATCCCTAAAATCATCACCGCGACTTGCCGGAAACCATCAATCTTTACCCGCCCGCAATCTTCACTTTTTCCAAATAGCATCGTTGAATATTTAATGAACGAAATAATCGTGCCAAGATTGATTAAGAAAATCATTACCGAAACAAAACCACCCGCCCCCGAAACAATAAAGTACTTCGAAATACTTCCGTTAAAAAGCGGGGCCCCGGTTATTCCAAGTATCGCCATAATCGTCGCCGCCCCTACCAGCGGAAGGCGCTTTAGTACCCCCTTGATTTTGTATATATCCCTGGTCCCATAGACCTCGGAAATGATACCGGCACACAAAAATAACGCCGATTTAAACATCGCATGATTAATGATATGATAAACCCCGCCGGTACGGGAATAAGCATCGGGAATATTTAAGGCAAGCATGATAATGCCGATTTGCGAGACAGTATGGTATGCCAAAATAAGTTTGATATCCGACTGGGCAAGGGCCATTATAAAACCGACAAAACCGGTAATGATTCCGATGACCATAAAGAAAACCGAAAGGTCAATTACTTCAAAAAAGATTTGAAAGCGGATAAATAAATACACCGCGCATTTAATATGTAAACCGGATAGCAACGCCGATACCGCCGTAGGCGCGCTGGCGGTACCATGCGCTTTCGGCAGCCAGCCCGATAGCGGGACCAAAGCACATTTTAAACTAATTGCCGTCATAATCAGCGCATATGGCAAATAAAACGTTGAAGGTTCCATCTGGCTCATTATTCTCATTGCGACGTCGATGTCAAGTACCCCGGTCAGCTTATAGATATAACCAATCCCAAATAAATAAAACTGAATCGCAACCGTATTAATCATCAGATAAACCATACCGTCATACATCGAGCGGTTATCACGTTTGTACATCATTAAAACCGAGACTATTATCGTTGCAACCTCAATCAAAACGAACATATTAAAGACATCGCGGGAAAGAAACAGGCCGTTTAACAAGCCTTGCCAGATAAACATAAAAAACCAATAAAACCGCCCTGAATCTTCATTAAAACCATACAAAACAACGATTAAAAAGAGGAATGAAGTCAAAGCAATAAAAACCGAGGATAAAGTATCTGACTTCAGCGTAATACCCAAAACGCTCTCATAACCACCGATTTTTGTGATAATATCACCGCTTTTGCTTAGAAAAAATACATAAATTGCACTTCCGGTAACGGCAAGCTGCGCTAACAGCGCCATGACCCTGATAACCCTGATATAGGGGATAATATAAAGTAGGATTGCCAGCACCACCGGCACTAATGAGAAAAGATAAAGCATAAGATAATTATATTCCTTCCATTCCTGAAGAATG
The DNA here is from genome assembly GCA_009780115.1 of Lachnospiraceae bacterium. Classification (GTDB taxonomy): domain Bacteria; phylum Bacillota; class Clostridia; order Lachnospirales; family Lachnospiraceae; genus UBA935. The sequence goes on along the minus strand of WRAQ01000024.1, from coordinate 36,394 downwards.
GTTCGATAGTGCCATTCTTCCCAAACGAAGCTTTAGATTTTCTTTGGCGGCGTTATTTGCCTGCTTAGAAAATCGCTTCGTTTTTATTCCGATGATTTTTTTTCGACAATATCCCAATCAGCCGCTTTGAGCTGCCGGCAAAGGGTAATCAGCATTGATAAATTTACAGCGCAGACAGTAATCCCGATAATAATCGTCGTGATTACAAGTGCCTGCGGTAAAGGGTCGGCAACGTTTTCCAAATTGGGGCCGATTGGCGGCTTCATTCCGTCAAAAAAACCGATTCCTAAAAAAAACATAATTACGGCAATTTCCATAATCCCAATCGAAGCTATCGATTTAATGATATTTTTACTTGTAATCAAGCCATAAAAACTGATAAAAAATACGATAACGGCAAAGATTTCCACAATCCCGATATTGCTCATATTAACCTCCATGCGAAATCTGCGATTTGAGCGCAGGTACAAATCGCTGTATGAAGAGCGCCTGTGTTCCAATGAACGCAAATTTAGAAAATCTCTTCATACTAGCGCCTCTCATAAACCATAAACCGGTAAAACATAACCAGAAACCCACAGGCAATTTTGATTCCGACGAGCAGATTCATAACCATTAAATATACTCCTTGAGGAAGCGAAAGCCAACTGCCCGCCCCAAGAAAAATGAAATAAATTGCTACTATCGCAATCAGCACAAAAACCAGTTTTTCCAGAATAATTATCCGGTCAATGTTCATATCATGAATATGATAAATTATATAACGGCAGATAAATAATACAGCAATCAGCGCCCCCCCCTGGAAGCCGCCGCCGGCGGAAATATGGCCATTAACAATTAAATAAAAACTAAACATTACTATCAGCGGGACAATAACGCGGATTGTCGCACTGGCAATATTGTAATTGCCAATCCCGCTTTCGGTCCGGTCAACAATATCCAATTTTTTTTCATGCCATGACAAATGAATAATCGCCGCAATACTTACAAGCAACATCAGCGCCTCAAATAGCGTATCGTACACCCGGTAGCCAAGATAGATTGCCGTTACGGCATTCTCCCCGCCGATATCTTGCTGAAACATTGAAATATACATTTCTTTCAGGTATGTACTTGCCGGTACGTCAGGAATAAACATAAAAAATAAAGCGATCAGCAAAATGGTAAATCCAATCGGAACGAGATGACGGAAAAATTTTGCTTTTTTATCCGGGACAACAAGTATATCAACAAGGCTATAATATTTTTCAAAACAGACAATAAAAACAATCGTTGTAAAAACGCTGACCACCGCTTCGGCCATTGCAACATCCGGGGCAGCAAGCATAAAAAAACAAACCGCCGATACCATCGAAAAAATCCCAAGATGGATAATCAAATGAATTAATTGCTTATCGATTATGATTAAAAGTGAACTAATCAGCCAGAAAATGAGAAAAATCTGTATCATTATGTATCCTTTTCATCACTTAAATTTTGCTCTTCAATTTTGTATCCGCTTAAATATGCTGTCCGCGCAATGATATGCGAAGTCAGCGGTTCAAGAATAACAATAATAATTAATAATAATAATGTTTTTAAAGAAAAGAAACTAAAACCATTTTTTATCACTATCCCGATTAAAATAGTTATTGCACCAACCGTATCAATTTTCGCTGCAAGAAGAATCCGGGTATAAAAATTCTTGTACTTGTGAATACCAATTATGCCGATAAAAATTATAATAACTCCGGCAATAATAATCGCATTACCGATAATTGACAGCATTTACAACCTATACCTTTCCAGTACCTGCAAACTTTGGCCGTAACGTTAGTTCCGTTTTCGCAGATACAAATTTGCCTGAAAGAATCACATTTTTTCGTTTTTTAACCGGTCACGCAAGAAAATAGTTATAAAAGTAATGCAAATGAAACCTAACAGTGCATAGATAATCGCAAAATCCAAGAAATAATTTATTTCCCGTATTGAAGCATATACGACAATTAACAAAACAATCTTTGATGAAATAAGACTGAACCCAACTAAGCGGTCCCAGACCGACGGGCCCATTAAAACACGAACCAGATATACAATCAAAAATGCCATTAGAATCCAAAAAATATACATAAATACCCGTTTCTATTTTTGTGCTTTTAGCAACGCTCTTTCTAACTTACCTTTAATAACTTCGTCTACCCCTTCCGCTTCGGCCGGTAGTTTTGATTTTTCACCAAGCCACAAAACCGTAATTTCATCTTCATTAAGGTCAAGTGATAACGAGCCTGGCACAAGGGTAATCGAATTTACTAAGATCAAACGTAACGTATTATTGGTCAATTTGGTTTTTATTTTTACAACTTCGACATGCGGATTAGAAAAAATAGTTTTTATTACGGTTAAATCAGCGGCATATAATTGCCAGAGCAGATAAAAAGGATAAACTAAAATCGGAAGCGGTTTGATACCGGATATCTTTGGTAACGGAAGAAAGCGATGGACGAAAATTGCGCCGATAATACTGATAATCAGGCCGGCCCCGATTGTCTCAAGGGCGAAACTTTCCTGCAAGATACACCATACAACTGTCAATGATAGTAATGTAAAAATCTTGCTCACTAAAAATTCCACCGCCTTTCCCGAATTGTTGCTTATTAAGTAGAACAGCCTTGCAGTATTTATGCCGCAAGGCCATTATGAGCGAATAATTTAATCCTCAAGAAAGGGTTTACCTTGGCAAACCCTCGCGCCGGGCGCGGTTGCTTAGCAACATAATACAATTCGCGCGAGTGTGCACCCGCCGGGCGGCCATTTTAACGTGTCATTAATTCTTTAACTTTTGCTTTTTTACCAATACGGCTGCGCAGATAGGTAAGTTTTGCCCGTCTGACTTTACCGCGTCTGATTACTTCAATACGTTCAACGTTTGGCGAATGCAGAGGCCAGGTTTTTTCAACGCCGATGCCGCCGGATGATTTCCGGACAGTAAAGGTTTCACGGTTACTGCCGCCTTGGCGTTTAAGGACTGTGCCTTCGAAAATCTGGATCCGCTCACGGTTTCCTTCTTTGATTTTGCCATAAACTTTCACAGTATCACCGACATTAAAGACGGGGACTTCACTTTTAAGCTGCTCTTGTTCAATTTCTCTGATAATAGCGTTCATTTCTATTATAATCCTTTCGTTCTACAGATGTTCAATATACTATTTGAATTGTACTTCGTACAATTTGTACAGCGGACCATCGTTTTAAAATTTATTATCCTAAAGTAATATATCATAGCATTTATCAAAATGCAAGTGAAAAATCTTATATTGAAAAATCTTATATGAGTAAGCCTGGCCGAGATGTTTTTGTCTGTCTTACTCACTTAATGCTTATTCACAGTCATTTTGCCATTTGGCATACAAGTCCGGGCGGCGTTCTTTAGTACGTTCTATTGCTTGTTCATTGCGCCATTTTTCTACTTTGGCATGGTCACCGGACAAGAGAATTTCCGGTACCCGCTTACCCTGCCATACCTCCGGGCGGGAATACTGCGGATATTCAAGGAGAAAATGGGACAGGCTTTCCGTTTTACCGGATTCGGAATTTGAAAGCACCCCGGGAACCATTCGGGCAACAGCATCAACGACAACCATTGCCGGAAGCTCACCGCCGGTAAGCACATAATCCCCAATCGAAATATTATCCGTCACTATTTCATTAAGGACCCGCTCGTCAATACCTTCATAATGGCCGCAAAGTAAAATGACATTTTCTTCGTTGGCAAGTTCTTTCGCCATTTTCTGATTAAAAAGCTTTCCTTGGGGTGTGACATAAATTACGCGCGGAACCGGCTTTAATTGTTCAATTGATGTTACCTGCTTAACTGAAATCTGTTGGGCAATTTGTGAATCAGTTTTTATCCGATTTTTTATCGCAAGATACGCATCATAAACGGGTTGGGCCTGCATCAGCATCCCGGCCCCGCCGCCATAGGGGTAATCGTCAACTTTTTTGTGCTTGCTCGCGGTATAATCGCGGATATTGACTGCCTCAACTGTGATATGGCCATTTGATATCGCCCGGCCGATAATACTGGTATTCAAAACCTGATTAATCATTTCCGGAAATAAAGTTAAGATATGAAAATTCATAAATCCAATAACCCTTCCATCACATGAACACAGATTGTCCGGCTTTCAATGTCAATATTCAAAATACATTCTTTGATCGCCGGAAGAAGCAAGTCTTTGCCGGTTGCGGTATCTACAACATAAACATCATTCGCCCCGGTAGGAAGGACTTCTTTGATATTTCCTAGTACCGTACCATCTTCATTAATAACTTTCATTCCGATTAAATCAACACAAAATATTCATTTTTCGCTAGTTTAACCGCATCTTTCCGGTCAATCCAAAGACCAAACCCTTTGCATCTTTGGACATCTTCAATCCGGTCAATACCGGCGAATTTCAGTACAACAAACTTTCCGGAAAATTTAAGGCCGGTGATGGTCAGGTCTTTAAACTCGGTGCCTGTATCCATCATTATTTGTTTTAACTTTTTAAAACGGTTGGCATCATCAGTAGTTGGAAAAACTTTCACCTCACCTTTTAGGCCGTGGGGCGAAGCGATGACACCGACTTTTAACTTATCGTTCATATTTGAATCCATGCCTCAAACTGATATGCTTGTATCCATTTGAGGCTCAAGCAAAGAGTAAAAAAAATTATTTTCACTCTACATAATTTCCACATCAACACGTTTAGTTTCTTTTGATGATGCAGATTTTACTACGGCGCGGATAGCTTTGGCAATCCGGCCTTGTTTTCCAATTACTTTGCCCATGTCCGATTGTGCTACATGAAGCTCATAGATGATACTGCGGCCATCTTCTTTTTCAATAACGACGACTTCATCAGGATGATCAACCAGCGCTTTTGCGATAACTTTAATCAATTCTTTCATAGAAAATCCTTACCTTTCTAAAACGCACATTTAACGCAACCACGCACATCATTATTTGCCTTTTTCAATTCCTGCCCATTTGAAAATTTTTGCAACAATCTCGGTCGGTTGTGCCCCGTTGTTAAGCCATTTTTTCGCAAGTTCTTCATCTACTTTGTAGGTACTGGGGTCGGTATTGGGGTTGTAAGTTCCGATTTCTTCGATGAAACGGCCATCTCTGGGCGACCTTGAATCAGAAACGATGATTCTATAGAAAGGTACTTTCTTTTGCCCCATTCTTCTTAACCTAATTTTTACTGCCATTTTTCTTTCCTCCGTAAATATCGTTAAATTTCTTTGTTTTTATATAAAATCCCGCGGATTGCAGCGCAATACGTTTGGATTGAATATCACTGGAATCTCCTCGTAAGTCAGGTAATAAACTCTCTTTGTTGCTACGGCCTAATTCTTTTCGCTATACATTTTATCTTGGGAAGAAGGCGGCCTAAGGCAACTCCGAGATGTTTTTACCTGCCTTACTTGAACAGATATAACATCTGCATCCCACCTAAAATGGAAATTTTCCGCCCATCATGTTGGCTAGGCCTCCGCCCCGGCCTTTGCGGCCGCCGCCCATCAAACCGGGCATTTGTTTCATCATTTTTTGTGACTGCTCGAATTGCTTGATAAAGCGGTTTACTTCACTGATATCAACCCCGGAGCCACGGGCAATCCGCGCCTTACGGCTTGGGTTAAGGAGTTTGGGGTTCCCGCGCTCTTTTTGGGTCATTGATAAAACAATAGCTTCCATATGGGCAAGTTTCTTATCATCAACCATTGATTCAAGGTCTTTCATTTGTTTGCCCATTCCCGGCATCATCGAAAGAAGCGAACCTAAACCACCCATATTGCGCATTTGCTTCATGCTTTCAAGGTAATCATTAAAGTCAAATTTGCCCTTTTTCAAACGGGCAGACATTTCCCGCTCTGTGTCGGCATCAATATCAATGTTCGCCTGTGCTTTTTCAATTAAGGAAAGAACATCACCCATCCCGAGGATGCGGTTTGCCATCCGGTCGGGATAAAATTGCTCAAGTTCGGATAATTTTTCACCCATCCCAACATAAAGAATCGGTTTTCCGGTAACTGCTTTAACCGAAAGCGCCGCCCCGCCGCGGGTATCACCATCCATTTTTGACAAAATAATACCATCAACCCCGATTTGCTCATTAAACTCGCCGGCAACATTAACGGCATCCTGACCGGTCATGGCATCAACCACTAACAAAGTCTGGGTAATTCCAACCGTATCTCTGATTTCTTTTAGTTCGGCCATCATCTCATTATCGATATGCAGGCGGCCGGCTGTATCTATGAAAATAACGTTAAGTCCGTTTTTTTCGGCATATTCGAAAGCTGCCTTGGCAATCTTCGCCGGTTTTTCTTTATCCCCCAGGGAAAAAAAGTCAACTTCCTGCTTTTCGGCATTTATTTGTAACTGTTGGATAGCTGCCGGACGATAAATGTCACAGGCAACCAACAATGATTTCTTACTTTTTTTCTTAAGCTGCCCGGCAATCTTCGCTGCCGTCGTTGTTTTACCCGAACCTTGTAACCCGCACATCATAATCACGGTAATTGATTTACCCGGTGCAAAAGTAAGCTCCGTTGTTTCCGAACCCATCAGATTAGTCATCTCTTCATTAACAATTTTGATGACCATCTGGCCGGGATTAAGGCCGTTCATAACATCAGCGCCAATTGCCCGCTCTTCCACCGCTTTGATGAACTGGCGGACGACCTTAAAATTGACATCTGCTTCAAGTAAAGCCATCTTGACTTCTTTCAGGGCAAGGCGCACATCCTCTTCGCTAAGGCGCCCTTTGCTGCGAAGTTTTTTGAAAACGTTTTGAAGTTTTTCGGTCAGGCTTTCAAAGGCCATAGTTGCTCCTTATATCTGCAAAGCGTGAGCGGCATGAGTAAATTCAGTCCGCTTCATAACTCACTTAATATCTCTTTAGAAATCTCATTGACCCGTTCGGTCAATAGGCTTGTTTCTATATTTTTACTATTAATTATTTGATTTAATTCTTCTATTTTCGCCCTAATCTGGGCAAAGCGGGCAACTAACTTCAGCTTTTCTTCATATTTTTGCAAACTCTTATCGCACCGGCGGATTAAATCAAATGCCGCCTGACGGCTAATCTGATATTCTTCCGCTATTTCACTAAGGGATAAATCATGATAAACAAAATCTTCATAGACTTTTTTCTGGTGGGCAGTAAGAAGCTCACCATAAAAATCATATAAAAGCCCTTGTTTCACGATTTTTTCCATTATTTCACTCTTTGCCACTTAGACATAGTACTACCAAAACAATATGCTGTCAAGTGTTTTTTCTTGACAAGGTTTTTTTGAGAAAATTAATAATTTATGGTATTTCTAATGTTAGCTAGCGCAACACACAGCAACAATTTTCTTGAAAATCCCGAAAACCCATGCTACAATATAAAAAGTGTCGCCCGGCGGCGGCCCTTCTATGAGAAAGCAAAATTAGAAAGGATTTATTGAATGAGAAAAACGAAAATCGTTGCAACCCTCGGCCCGGCAACTGATAATGTCGAAACATTAAAAGCTATGATTAATGCCGGGATGGATGTTGCCCGCTTCAACTTTTCCCACGGTACACATGATGAAATCCGTGAACGGGTTGCCCTTGTCAGGTCTGTCTGCAAAGAAACCGGGGCTATTGTTGCATTATTAGCCGATACCAAAGGCCCGGAAGTACGGTTAGGCTCTTTTGAAAATGGCAAAGTTGAATTAATTGAGGATTCTATTTTTACATTAACCGCAGAGAAAATTGAGGGTACGGCCGCAAAGGCAAGTATAAGTTATGAAGGCCTCTTCAAAGATATCAAATCAGGGACCAGGATTCTCTTGGATGACGGGCTGATTGAGTTAGTTGCCGAAAACGTTTCAAGTACCAGCGTGACGACCAGGGTAATTAATGGCGGTTTTGTTTCTAATAAAAAAAGCGTTAATGTTCCGGGTGTCAGCCTGAACATTCCTTATATCAGCGGCAAAGACCGCGCCGATTTACGACTGATTACCGAATTAGGTTTTCATTTTATTGCGGCTTCATTTGTCCGTTCGGATGAAGATATCCGTTTAATTAAAGAAGAACTGCACCGCATGGGCGGCGACCGGATTAATATTATTGCCAAAATTGAAAACGCCGAAGGGGTAGAAAATACTGATGCTATTCTTGCTGTTGCCGATGGGCTGATGGTTGCCCGTGGTGATTTAGGGGTTGAACTTGAATTTGTCGAACTGCCCGCTATCCAAAAAGAGTTGATTAAAAAGGCTTACCGCCAGGGTAAAAATGTCATTACCGCAACCCAAATGCTTGAATCAATGATAACTAAACCACGTCCGACCCGCGCCGAAGCATCGGATGTTGCTAATGCGATTTATGACGGTACCAGCGCGATTATGCTGTCAGCCGAAACATCAGTCGGGAAATATCCGGTTGAGGCGGTCAAAACAATGGCCCGGATTGCTACCCGGACCGAAAGTGATATCGATTATAGCAAGCGCTTCGTTACCAGCACTTACAAACCGGAGCCTTCGGTAACTAATGCGATTTCCCATGCCACCGTAACAACCGCTCACGATTTGGAAGCAGCCGCAATTTTGATTGTCTCCAAATCCGGTCAAACATCACGTAATGTTTCCAAGTTCCGCCCGCAATGTTCTATTATCGGCGGGACCCCTGATGAAAACGTTCAACATCAGTTACAATTAGCCTGGGGCGTTACCCCGGTCCTTACCAAAGAAGAAGTAACCAGTGCCGATATGATAACCGGGGCGATTAATGCTTCTCTTGCCGGCCGATATATTGATGAAGGTGATTTAATTATTATTACTGCCGGTATTCCCGTTGGCCAATCCGGAACAACCAACTTGATTAAAGTACATGAGGTCGGGGAAAAATTAGCAGTTTTTTAGTATAGAAAGGACTATAAATGAAAAAAACAAAAACCACAGTTGCCTTCACCGGGACTGATGAACAAAGAAAAAAACTCGAAGCAATTATCACCGAGTTTAAAGATGCGCCCGGGGCGATTATGCCGATTTTGCAAAAAGCGCAAGACGTTTACGGTTATCTTCCGATTGAAGTGCAACAAATTATCAGCGACGGCACCGGTATTTCAATGTCTGAAATCTACGGTATCGTCTCATTTTATTCGCAATTTATCTTACAGCCCAAAGGTGAAATAGCAGTCTCTGTTTGTATGGGGACAGCCTGTTATGTCAAAGGGGCCGGCGATATACTTGACCGTATTTCCGCTATTATTGGCGTAAAAGCCGGTGAAACTTCAGACGACGGCAAATACTCGCTTGATGCGACCCGTTGTATCGGTGCCTGCGGCCTTGCCCCGGTTTTTCTGGTTAATGAAGATGTCCACGGGCGAATAGAAAAGGCTGAAGATGTCGATGATATATTAAAGAAATACATGGATACCAAGGTCTAAAAGTTCATAATTCTCATGCACGCATGAGAAATTATGACTTTGAGACCCGCAAAACACGAGGAAGTAGCCCAACGGGGCGGATTCCGAGTGGTTTTAGGACTGCGGAGCAGTCCGTAGGTATCTAATAAGAAAAGGAGATATATGAAAAACATAAATGAATTAACCGCAATCCGCGATGAAATGAAAAATTTGATTAACATCCGCACCGGCGATGCCGATGCTGCAAATGGCGAGCAGCATGTGCTCATCTGCGGCGGTACCGGCTGCCACTCATCAGGTTGTAATGCCGTGCTTGCAAAGCTTGAAGAATCCCTGAAAGCTCATGGGCTTGAGGATAAAATAAAAACCATCGTAACCGGTTGCCATGGTTTATGTGCCCTTGGCCCTTTGATCATCACCCATCCCGATGAGGTTTTTTATGAACTCGTCGAGCCGGATGATATTGAAGAAATTGTTACTGAACATCTTATTGGCGGCCGGCCCGTCCTGCGAAAAGTTTATCATGAAGCGATTGTTGACGAAAAACTTATCTCTTTCCACGACACCGACTTTTTCAAATACCAACACAAAATTTCACTCCGCAACTGCGGAATTATTGATCCTGAATGTATCGAGGAATACATAGCCCGCGATGGTTATATGGCCTTAGCTAATACCCTGGTTACCCTTAGCCCTAACGATATTATTGAAAAAGTTAACGCTTCCGGTATCCGCGGCCGGGGCGGCGGCGGTTTTGGCACAGGGAAAAAATGGGCTTATGCCGCTGCAATGGAGTCGGACAAAAAATATGTTGTCTGTAACGCTGACGAAGGTGACCCGGGTGCCTTTATGGACCGCTCGATTCTCGAAGGCGACCCCCATTCCGTTATTGAAGCGATGGCAATTGCCGGTTATGCGATTAATGCCGATGAAGGTTATGTCTATGTCCGCGCCGAATACCCGATTGCGGTGAACCGCTTTGAAATCGCCTTAAAACAAGCGCGTGAGTTTGGTTTGTTAGGGACTGACATCTTCGGGACCGGTTTCAACTTTGATATTCATATCCGTCTCGGTGCCGGTGCTTTTGTTTGCGGTGAAGAAACCGCATTGCTTAAATCAATTGAAGGCCATCGCGGTGAACCCCGCCCGCGGCCGCCATTCCCGGCGGTAAAAGGACTGTTTGGCAAACCGACCATTCTCAATAATGTTGAAACCTTTGCTTGTATTCCGCCGATTATCTTAAACGGGCCGGAATGGTTCAATAATATGGGGACGGAAAATTCTAAAGGGACGAAAGTTTTTGCCCTTGGCGGCAATATCAAAAATATCGGCCTTGTGGAAGTCCCGATGGGGACTACGCTCCGTACTGTTGTCGAAAAAATCGGCGGCGGCATTCCAAACGGCAAAACATTTAAAGCTGCCCAAACCGGCGGCCCTTCCGGTGGTTGTATCCCCGCAAGCCTGATTGATACCCCGATTGACTTTGACAACCTGGTTGAAATCGGTTCAATGATGGGTTCCGGCGGAATGATTGTTATGGATGAGGATACCTGCATGGTTGATATCGCCAGATATTATCTTGATTTTACTGTTGAAGAAACCTGCGGCAAATGTACACCCTGCCGGATTGGTACCCAGCGGATGTTGGAAATTTTGGATAAAATAACTGAAGGCAGAGGTGAGCCGGGTGACTTAGAAAAGTTGGATGAATTGGGCGAGCACATCAAATCTTCTTCGCTTTGCGGACTTGGCCAAACTGCCCCAAACCCGATTCTTTCGACTATCAAATATTTCCGCAGTGAATATGAAGCCCATATCAACGAGCGGAAATGTGAAGCCGGGGTCTGCAAAGCCCTCTTCCAATTCATTATTAATGAAAAGTGTATCGGCTGTACGATTTGTAAACGCGCCTGTCCGACCGATGCAATTGAAGGTGAAGTAAAGAAACCACACTTAATCATTCAAGACAAATGTGTGAAATGTGGTATTTGTTATGATAAATGTAAGTTTAATGCCATAGATAGGAGATAAAAATGGACAAAATAAAAATCAAAATAAACAACCACGAATATGAAGCGGCAAAAAATGCGACCATCCTTGAGGCATGCCGGGAAGCGGCGATTGATATTCCCACTCTTTGTTATATGAGTGAAATAAATGCAATTGGCTCATGCCGGATTTGTATGGTTGAAGTAAAGGGTGCCCGGACATTGATTGCCGCCTGTGTCCACCCTATCTCTGAAGGAATGGAGATTTTCACCAATACCCCTGCCGTTCATGAAAGCCGTAAAGCCAATTTGGAACTGCTTCTCTCCGACCACAAAAAAGATTGCTTATCCTGCATCCGTAATCAAACTTGTGAACTGCAAAAAATGAGTGCCGAGCTTGGGGTTGATGATGAAAACCGTTTCGCGGGTAAAATGAACGAATTTCCGCTTGAAGATAATCACTCATCAATCGTCCGTGACAACAATAAGTGCATCCGCTGCCGCCGGTGTGTAGCTGCTTGCAGTGAATTGCAAGATATCTCCGCAATTGGCGCAAATAACCGTGGTTTTGATACCAGTATCGGCTGCGCTTTTGATGCCGAACTAAAAGACGTCCCTTGTATTAGCTGCGGACAATGTATCGTAGCCTGTCCGGTTGGTGCGCTTTTTGAAAAAGATGATACCAAAGCCGTATGGCAAGCCCTCGCTGACCCGTCTAAGCATGTTGCAGTCTGTGCTGCCCCCTCGATTCGTGTCACCCTCGGTGAGTGTTTTGGCGGCGAACCGGGTGAGTTTGTCGAAGGAAAATTGGCTGCTGCTTTGAAACGCCTTGGTTTTGACGGTGTTTATGATATGGACTTCACCGCTGACCTTACGGTTATGGAAGAAGCAAATGAATTAATTGAAAGAATAAAAGGCGGCGGAAAGTTACCGCTGATTACTTCCTGTTCACCAGGCTGGGTGAAATACTGCGAGCATTATTTCCCCGAATTTATTGAAAACTTATCATCATGCAAATCCCCGCAGCAAATGTTTGGCGCGATATACAAAACCCATTTTGCCAAAAAACTTGGGCTTGACCCGAAAGATATTTTCTTCGTTTCCGTCATTCCCTGTACGGCAAAGAAATTTGAGGCTACCCGACCCGGGCAATCCGCTGCCGGTGAAGGCATCCGTGATGTTGATGCTGCAATCACCACCCGTGAACTTGCGCGAATGATATCCAAAGCCGGGATTAGTTTTAATAAATTACCCGATGAGAAATTTGACAGCTTGATTGAAACCGGAACCGGCGCCGGGGTCATCTTCGGCACCTCCGGCGGAGTTATGGAAGCCGCGCTGCGTACTGCCGCCGAAACGATTATTGGAAAACCACTGGAAAAAATTGATTTTGATGAAATCCGTGGTTTAGAAGGAATCAAAAAGGCTACTTATAAGCTTGGTGACTTAACTGTAAATGTTGCGGTTGCCAGCGGTACGGCAAGTGCGAAAAAATTGCTCAATTCAATTAAAAACGGAGAAATTGATGTCCATTTCGTTGAAATCATGGCCTGCCCCGGCGGCTGTGTAAATGGCGGCGGGCAGCCATTCCAGTCAATTAGTGTCCGAAATTCCGTAAATCTTTGGTATAAGCGCGCTAATTCATTATATGCCGATGACAAAGGCAAAGAGCTTCGCAAAAGCCATGAAAGCCCGTTGATTAAAGCTGTTTATGATGAGTTCCTTGGCAAACCCGGCAGTGAAACCGCCCACCAGGTATTGCATACCCATCATGCCCCGCGCGGGAAGCAAATCATAAAACGATAAAAAAGCGAGCAAGCTAAAAAAGGGCTGTTGCAAAACTTACGCAACAGCCCTCACTAAATGCTATAACCCTCAAGAAAGGTACTAACTATGACCGACAAAGATAAACAATTCCTTAACCGCATCAATGCTTATGCCAACGAAAAACTTGGTGATATCGAACCGCAAAAAACACCGGTTTCAGCGCAGTTAGAGCAATTGAAACCGGTGATGATGGAAATTGCCAAGGAAGAATCAATAAGTCTTGAGGATGTCTTCATCAAGTATATGGATTTGGCTACTGAAGCGGCAGTGGAGCGCGAAAAATGGCTTCAAGAGGGGTTAGGGTGAAGCTTTTACGGCTTCCTGCGCAATATATCATGAGCCTTATCAACCGTTACCGCAATCATTTTAAATTGCCCAAGCAGTAAATGTTCCGATATTTCGTCTAATAATTCATTGATATCATTCGGCCATGTTTTTTTCATTATTTCATCTAAAACTATTTTGGCCTCGCTTTTTTTCAATTTGCTCACTGCTGTTTTAATCGCAACCAGCTTTTCCTGCAAGAAAAGGATATCGTCTTTAGAAATTTCATTTGAACCGCTTGCATTATCTGCCGCAGTTTTAGGTTTGATTTTTTCGGTCAGCGTTTGCAGTGATTTAATAAATATCGGCGTTTCCGACAACAACTTATTTATATCCTTGTTTTTTCCCGTTTGCTCCAACTTGTAAGCAGTACCAGAAAGTTGATTTTCACCGATATTATGAAGGGCGCTTTTCATACCATGAACAGTTATCGTAAATAAATCAATATCCGGCTCACGTAAATTAGTTTTCTTCGCTAACAAATCATTCAGCACAGAAATTGCATTCTCTATATCACGCACAACAGCGGCCGCCATTTTGTCATTAACCAAAATATTTTGCATTGACTTGGATGCTGAAATCTTAATTTGCAGCTCTCTTTCCCGGCGTACTACCGCAATTACCTCGGGTGATTGCCGGTCACGAATCAAACGGTTTAAGCAAGAGTTCAACTCGCGGATATCAATAGGTTTTGATATATACTCATCAAAATTGCTGGCGAGGAACATTTCCGAAGAACCTACTACGGCATTTGCCGTAAGGGCAACGATTGGATTTTTATAACCCATACCACGGATTAATTTTGTTGCTTCGATACCATTCATTAACGGCATCATATGATCCATAAAGATAATATCATAAATACTGCCGTTTTTTATCCGGCGCACTGCTTCTATGCCGCTTGATACTGTTTCAATTTTTAAACCGTAAGGGGCCATCATACCTTTAGCAACGTACAAATTCGATTCAACATCATCGACAATCAAAACGCTGCCGTAAGGCATATATTCGTGGACAATTTGCACTCTGTTTAGTTTCAAACTTTTTTTGAAGCGGCTGTCAAGTAACCTTTCAGCCAGCTCCTCGCCGCAAAGCTCGGTACTTGTCCGTTTCTGCGGGATACGCACGGTAAATGCCGAACCTTTTCCGGGAACGCTTTCGACCATAATCCTGCCCTCCATCGCATCCACCAAACGCTTGGTAATGTGCATCCCAAGCCCGGTCCCAACGATGGTACGGTTTGTGTCCATGTTGAAGCGCGTATACTCTTCAAATAATTTGACCACCTGCTCTTCCGTCATCCCTTGCCCGGTATCGGTTATGCGCAAAACAAGGATACAATCCGACGGCATATCCGGCCCGACCTGCACCACCGGCAAATCCTCGTCAACCTCTGCTGAAACTGACAACTCAACCCGGCCTTCCTCGGTATATTTAAAAGCGTTGGAAAGAATATTATTCATGATTTGTTTGAGGCGAAGCTCGTCCCCAAATAAATCATGCGGTGTGTTTTTGTCAATTTTCAGGTCAAAGACAATCGGTTTACTTTCGTATCTTAAGAGATTCAATTGTACCGTATCATATATGATACTTGGAATATCATAATTTACCGGAAAAAGACTCAATTTCCCTGCTTCAATTTTTGATAAATCAAGGATATCGTTAATAATATTCAATAACAAGTTACCCGAATTGTATATTGTATCAAATGCTTCTTCCATTTCCGGCGAAATATTTTCTTTTTGTAACTGGATTTCAGCGGTGCCGAGAATAGCATTCATCGGGGTACGGATTTCATGACTTATATGTGACATAAACTCGCTTTTCGCCTGATTCGCGTTTTCCGCAATAACCCGCTGTTCTTCGGCATCATGAATCAAAGTTTTGACTTCCGTCATATCAATCAGCGACCCCGCGATGCGGATAGGGTTGCCGTCTTTGTCCCTTAATGTTTCTCCGGTGCCGCGGTAATATCCATATTCACCGTTTTTCTTTAATAATCTGTGTTCCACGTCAAACTCGGTTTTTCCTGTTTTGTCGGTTAAGTGGTCATAAAAAGCTTTAACCGCCGCTTCTTGATCATCAGGATGTAACCGGCTGCTCCAACTGCCAAGAACATGCGGAAAATCATTTTGATCCGTAAAACCTAGCATTTGTTTAAACTCATCGGAAGATGCGGCGCTGTTCTCCGGATTCAACAGATTGTCCTTGTCAATATCCATATCCCATAACCCGATTTTCGTGGATTTAATAACCATATTGAGCTTCATAAGCTGTAATTCATTTTTTTCATTGTACGCTTCAAGTTCGGCCATCATTCGCTTTTGTTCTCTTAAATCCCTGATAAATGCCGCAACAAAATGTTCGCCTTTATAATCTATCCGTGACAAAATAATATCACATGGCATCAATTCCCCGTCAGATAAACAATACATCCATTCAAAACGCTGATAACCTTCCGCAAATGCTTTATGAAGATAATAATCGACCGCATCTTTTGATAAGCGCCCATCAAGCTGAACTTCTGCCGAAAAATCTAATAATTTACTTAAATCCAAAAATTCTTGTTTGGATGCAATATTAAATAAAGTTAGTGCCGCTTTATTGCAATCGATTATATTGAAACTTTTGTCCCATATTTGCGCTGCTAAAGGTGTTGCATCCAACAAAATACGCACAAGCTCATCAGCTTCGCGCGATTTTTCTATTGCGGCAAGCTGCTCATGGGCAAGTAAATTTTCTTCATGTTCATTTTTGGCATCATCTTTTGTTTTGATGATACAGCTTTCCGGAATATTCACATTAAGGGCTATTCTTCTTGCCATATCATAACAGGTTTTTGAACCGCAGGCATAACAATCAATATGCTGCTTTTCATAATTGTCTTTTTCCAATAACCCAAATGCTTTATCGATATCCGATTTGGTTAGTTGCGGTATCTGCGTAGATATGGGATTGTATTTGCGCAGGAAGTGAGTAAGTTCAAATGTATCGTCGTATGACTTAAACATTGAACTATAATGTTTCTTTTTCTGCTCCTCGATCATTTTTCTTGCGCTGTTTTTCATTGTTTTTTCTATTTTGAATATACAATCGTCACGCAATGAAGCCGAGCCGATATTACAACCTTCTTCACAATTCAGCACATCATATATATCAGGTAAAAATTCGGCGGGGGTTTTCGCATATTTATTTAATTTTTCATAGACTTTTCTACCTTCCGCTTTAGCGATATGGAGATTTTTCCCCATCATATATTCAATATTTTCCTTAAACCCGCCGGGCATCGGAAACAAAGAACCAAGGCCGCTTTCGGCATGGTCAAAATCCGTTTCTTCATCAGGCATTTTAATCTTGTTCTCATCTAAATATTCAAGCAATCTTGTAAAGGTAACATTGTATTGTGCCAGTTTTGTACCTTGAAACTCAATCGTTTTTGACACACACGGGGAAAGGGCGGCAATGCGGTCATTGATACCCTGATAATTTTTCATGTAAATAGAAGTACACGCCATCGGGCTATGAACCGGCGATAGGTTTTCGAGTAAGCCATGTTGGTAAATCTCACAATAGGTAACAATTGGCGGGCATGGTTGGGTAATGATTGGGTTGGTACCCGTTTTTTTGAGATAATTGACATGCGCCCAGATACAAATATCCGCGCCCAATGAAACATCATATATTTTATTTACGCCAAGGCTTTTCAAATATGTAAACAGCTTCTTGTATTCGGGGACATTCGTTTTTACCGAAGGGGCGGCAATCAGTGATATTGGTATTCCCTTTGCCAGGTCATCAAAAAAACGCCCGGTATCATCCGTAAAGCGCCTTGCATCATGTTTACAAACCCAAACACACATTCCACAGTTGATACATTTGTCCTGGCTGATTTTTACCTTGATATTTCCGGCCTCATCCTGATAGGTAATATTTGCCATTTCCATCGGGCAGCCCCTGACACACCGGTTGCAACCCACGCAAAGATCAATGTACTCCTCGATAATATCCCTCATACCCTGCACCTCCCTATGCCTTAAAGTTTATTAACCGTACACCTCTGCAAATAACCTATTAACCGCAATAAATACGTCGACAATTTGCGGGTCGAAGTGAGTACCCTTATTTTCAAGCATAATTTCCACGGCTCTTTCGTGCGTAAATGCTTTTTTGTATGGCCGGTCCGATACAAGGGCATCATACACATCGGCGATTGCCATTATTCGCCCGTGCAGCGGAATCTCTGTCCCCTTTAAACCGCTCGGATACCCTGTCCCATCCCATCTTTCGTGGTGGCTTCCCGCGAATAATTTTGCGTTTTTCAAAAAATCTTCATCACCGGTTTCACGAATAATATCATTAATAATATTTTCCCCCTCGGTGGTATGAGCCTTAATTAAATCAAACTCTTCTTCCGTTAATTTATCCGTTTTATTTAAAATCAAATCCGAAACCGTAATTTTCCCCAAATCATGCAACCGCGCCGCCGAAACGTTTACATCAATGTTCCAGTCTTTCAACTCATCAATATATATTTCATTGTCAATCATATAATTCAACATGATTTTCAAGTAAGAAGCTGTTCGCTCAATATGCTTCCCGGTTAATTTATCCCGGTTTTCCACCATATTTGCCAAAATGGAAGTCAGGCTGTTTTGCAGCCGCAACAACTTCTCTGTCCGAAGAATCAAGGTTTCCTTTTGCTCTTCTAACGTTATTGTTTGTTGTTTAAGCATTTCCTTTTGTTTCTTTAATTCTTTCGCTTGCTTTTGCAACATATCGGTCCGTTCCCGGATGATTGATTCCATATGTAAAATTGACCTGACCCGGTGGAGCAGAACCGGCGCCGAAAATGGTTTGGTAATAAAGTCTATTACCCCCATTTCAAAACCGAGTGCTTCCGTTTCGGCATCATTTTTGCTGGTTAGAAAAATAACGGGAATATCCATATGCTGCTTATTATTTTTTAGTTTTTTCAAAGCGGCAAACCCGTCTATATTCGGCATCATAATATCTAAAAGAATCAAATCCGGTATGCCTTCTTCCAATATTTCGAATAAGGTTGTTGCCGACAATAAGGTAATTACTTCATAAGAGGTTGATAATACATCTTCTGCCATCAATAAGTTTGTCCGGTTGTCATCTACAACGAAAATTGTTTTCATCATAACTACTCCTTGAAAGAATTGTATTCTCATTATAGTTGATTGTCCATCTTTTGTCAAATTTCAGCTTCATTTTCATGGGTTAAGTTTGACGCATTTTTATACATTTTCAGTACATATATTATTATAGAAGTAAAAAAATCGCGGACCCATTATGTTTATAAAAACAAAAATTTGCCGCGATTTATTTTAACGAATTAAATTTTTTATGATACCAATTTATCTCGGTTTACGAGGATAATTTTCCGCTTATTTTACCACCCGTACCCGGATAACCCCGGAAATTTCTTCAAGTTTTTTAATAGTATCAGGGTTAGTCTCGGCTTCAATGTCGAGCATCGTCACGCCATATTCACCTTTTGATTTATTCGTCATATCAGAAATATTGATACCCTGGTCACCATAAAAAGCGGTGAACTTCGTAATCATATTAGCTTTATTGGCATGGATAATTACTATCCGGCCTTTTTGCCGGCAGATACCCATATCAACTTCCGGGAAGTTCACACTATTGATAATATTACCGTTTTCCAGATAGTTCTTTACTTGCTTAACTGCCATCTTGGCGCAATTGTCTTCCGATTCTTCCGTCGAAGCCCCTAAATGCGGGACAACAATACAGCCTTCTTTTCCGGCAATCGTTGTGTTCGGGAAGTCAGTTACATATTTGCGCACTTTACCTGCTTTAACCGCTTCGAGTATAGCGGTTTCATCTACTAACAAATCGCGGGAGAAATTGAGGACAATAACGCCGTCTTTCATTTTAGCAATCGCATTTTGATTGATGGTATTTTTCGTATCTTCAGTTAAAGGTGCATGAATAGTAATAAAATCACATTCTTCGAAAATGACATTGATGTCAACTACATGGATAATGTCACGGCTAAGGTTCCAAGCGGCATCAACCGAAAGGAAAGGGTCATAACCATATACTGTCATCCCCATATGACGGGCAAGGTTGGCAACCGGCCCGCCGATAGCGCCAAGCCCGATAATACCGAGTTTTTTGTCCTGTAATTCCGTCCCGGCAAATTTACTTTTTGCTTTTTCGGCTGATTTCGCGATATCAGCATCATCTTTATTCGCATATGCCCAATTAATCCCGCCAACAATATCACGGGAAGCAAGCAGCATTCCGGCGATAACCAATTCTTTGACACCATTTGCATTGGCACCGGGGGTATTAAAAACTACAATTCCTTGTTCGGCATATTTTGCCAGCGGGATATTGTTAACCCCGGCCCCGGCACGGGCAACCGCCAACAGGTTTTCGGGTACGTCCATATCGTGCATTGATGCGCTGCGGACTAAAATCGCTTGCGCCGCTGCGGCACTATCAGTTTTTTCATAATCAGCCGTAAAACGGGATAAACCAACTTCGGCAATGGGGTTTAAGCAATGGTATTTAAACATCTTTTTCCTCTTTTCGTATTAGTTTTAACTATTGTTTTCTTCGAATTTACGCATAAATTCGACCAATTTTTCGACACCGGCAAGCGGCATTGCATTGTAAATACTGGCCCGCATCCCGCCAACGGTACGGTAGCCTTTTAGATTGTCAAGGCCGGCGGCTTTACTTTCTTTGACGAACTTATCATCAAGCTCTTTTGAACCGGTATTAAAGCAGACATTCATCAAGGAGCGGTCTTCTTTTCTAACAGTCCCCTTAAACAATTTGCTCTCGTCAAGATAATCATACAAAATCGCGGCTTTCTTTTCATTATGTTCTTTCATTGCCTTTAAACCGCCGTTTTTCAGCAACCACTTAAAAACTTTGCCGCAAACATAAATCCCGTAAGCCGGAGGGGTATTGTACATTGAACCGGCTGCTTCATGGGTTTTGTACTTAAGCATCGTCGGGGTGCCAGGTAAACACTCATCAGGAATCAAATCTTCACGGATAATTACGATTGTAACCCCGGCCGGGCCGATATTTTTTTGAACGCCGCCGTAAATGATGCCATATTTCGTTACATCAACCGGTTCTGAAAGAAAACACGATGAAACATCCGATATTAAGATATGCCCCTTCGTATTCGGCAGTTGTTTATGTTTTGTCCCGTAAATCGTATTGTTTTCACAGATGTATAGATAATCGGCATCTGCCGGAATATCCAAATCCGAACAATCCGGAATATATGAAAAATTTTCGTCCGCCGATGATGCAACCGCAACCGCTTCACCATAAATCCGGGCTTCTTGATAAGCCTTTTTCGACCATTCACCGGTAATAACATAGGCGGCTTTCTTGTTTTTCATCAGATTCATCGGAATCATTGCAAACTGCTGACTTGCACCGCCTTGCAGGAACAAAACCTTATAATTATCAGGGATATCCATCAAGCGGCGCAAATCCGCTTCGGCTTCCTTAATAATATCATCATAAACTTTTGAACGGTGTGACATCTCCATAACTGACATTCCGCTCCCATTGTAATCAAGCATTTCTGCTGCGCAAGATGCTAATACTTCCTCCGGAAGAACCGCCGGTCCGGCGGAAAAATTGTAAACTCTGGCCATTTTCATAATTCCTTTCTTTGGGGTGAAGTTTTAGATTTATGAATCAACGCTTGCGTTGATTTGATTGCAGTTCCAATGGATGCAAACTTAGAAAATCTCTTCACACTTACTTATAGACTTTTCGATTGTATAACAAATCATGGCAGTTCGTCAACCTGTTTGTTTTGAAATAAGTTAAAAATTGTTCAATTATTGCTGTTTGCGTTATAACTGCTATTAGTGTTTTCTTCATTTTATTTTTTAGCAACCTCTAATTGAGACAGACAATAATCGATAAACTCCAACATATTTGTTTGCTTAATATTCTTAATTTTATTCGCAAATACTTTTACTTGTTCAATTGTGTCAATACTAATCGGTTTTGTATTAATCGGGAAAATTTTTGTATAATAGCTTCCTTTTTCAGAGCCTGAAATTTTTCGGACCATAATTTCCGCTTTTATCATGATTTCTTCCAGATTTGCAATATTATATAACGGAACAATATATTTCTCCAATATATGCCCTCGGAATAGTTCTCCGGATATGTAATTATCTCTTGTGTATTCATCACAATCATCGGTATCCATAATAATAAATAACTTAAAATTTAGCAGGCATTTATTTTTATTATCATATTCTATTGAATATTCATCAGCAAAAGATTTTAAGCTTTTAAAATATCCTCCTTGCATAAAAGCCAGCAACCCATTGATCTGAATGCTTTTATTACCTTTTTCCTTAGCGATTATTTTTACAGGAAGATGCAAATTGGTATAAATGTACTTCACAAGATTTAATTCCGATTTCCCATGCACAATAACTGCGCATTTCGTATATTTATGCCGTTCAAATGGCATATTACTCACCCCCTATAAAATGATTCGTCTCCTGTAATTCATCAATAATTTCATCATAGTCAACAATATCAACAATCGGAACTCCGCCAAACAAACCTTTAAGATACATATTTCTCGGATTATTAGTTCCTTGGATACGGGGGTATTTATTTAAACATTTTACTTCTTTATTTCCTAAGTAATCAACCGTTATGACAAAAGCAGATTTTATATCGATTGATTCAAGTAAAAAGGTATTATGGGTGGTTATTATTAACTGCCCGGTTATTTCATCCATCATTGATAATATTATATTTTTCAATAATAAATCATGAATCCCGTTATCTATCTCATCATAAACAACAGTAACTCCACAAAAAGCCCCTAACAATGAACGTATTACATCAAGAATATGTTGGGTGCCCGCTGATTCCCTTTCGATATCA
The DNA here is from genome assembly GCA_009780115.1 of Lachnospiraceae bacterium. GTDB lineage: Bacteria > Bacillota > Clostridia > Lachnospirales > Lachnospiraceae > UBA935. Next base: position 13,884 of record WRAQ01000024.1, on the reverse strand, counting down.
ATCGTCCTTATTTTCCCGCCAATCATTTTCTTAAAGAATAATTTATACTCTATTTCATCACTTTCATGACTCTTTTTATAAAATACATCTTTTATATCCGCATAGGCTTGGGTAAAAAAATCTTTCAAGATACGTTCTGAACAATCTAATTGTGCTTCTTTTACCGCTTTAATTTTTCCCTTTGATAAATCCCCTAAAACATTATTAGGTTTATCTGAATAATGCCTACTTTTATAGTGAGGTGTCATTTTACAATAAGCCGAGATATCATTAAACATTTCAAGAACTTCAAAAATATGGGAGAGATAATTTTCCTTGATATAGCTTTCATTCTTTTTTTCTATTTCGTTTTCCAATATCCCTAAAAAGGTATGCTTTCCCCAATATTTATTTATTTCATTTCTTATATCTTTCTCAACTTCATTACTTAAAAACAATTTATTTGAAAAAAATAGTTCATTTTTATCTTTAGTGTTTTTTATTTCGAACAAAATTCCGCGTTGTTTTCCGGTAAAGTAGTATAGTTTTTCATATGAAAACCTTTCACCAAAAGATAAAACATAGTATCCCTTATTATTACCTATCCGAAAACCATATTCAACTGTTGTGTTTTCTTCGCAATCGACCATTCTGCATCTATTAATATGATGTGATATATTAAAAGAATTTAAAAACATTTCAATTACTTCATGTGAAAATTCTTTTTTATCCATAAGTTTCTGAATCTCTTCAAAATGTTCCATCCTGCCAAAAGATTCAATACTTCTTCTTAGTAAATCAATACTGTTTACAATATTAGACTTACCACTACCATTCTCGCCATAAATTGCTATGAATTTCTTTACTTCCTTATCGCTATTTTGGAAGTCGATGGTAACATCTTTGAATGATAAAAAATTTTTTAACTTAATGTAAGTGAACATAATTAATCCTCCACGCTCATATTATCATTTTTTTATGCAAAAGTCAATAACATAATTAAATATGCTATATATTATAACATATTTTGCGATGTTTATTCTTATTCCTTGCAAGCATTGAAATTCTATGAAATTTTTAATATAAATATTTATATCAAAATTAATAATACATCACACAAGGCGTACCTATCTCAACCATATCAAAAATTATTTTCACCTTATCCAAAGGCGTATTAATACACCCGCGCGAGCCGTCGGTCAGATAAATATCACCGCCGAATGTCCGCCGCCATGAGGCATCGTGAATCCCGATATTGCCAACGACCGGCATCCAGTACCGTACCGGTGAAGCGTAGCCCTCGCCGCGCAAAATCCGGTTCCTTTGTTTTGAGTAGACGTAATTTACCCCTTCCGGCGTACCCCAGCGCCGCGCCATATTTCCGGTGACTACCGACGTTTCAACAATTAACTGCCCTTCATGATAAAAATACATTATTTGGGCGGTCATATCTATTTCTATGTAAGTATCACCGATATCATCTTTACCTTGTTTAAAGCCCTTTTTTATGTACTTGGGTTCGCGGATAAGCTGCTCCGGCGAAAAAAAGTTTTCCAATATCCATTCATACTCGGCTTCCTGGTCAAGAATATTGCCATAAATACCCCCCTCGACCGTAATAACCTCCCCCCGTGATGAAAGAAATTGCCGCGAACTCCCGACCGTATCGTACTCTGCGGCCAGATTGGTAACAAAAGCCCGCACTTTATCCTCATCAAGAATCGGGTTTTGCTTTTCATCAAGAACAAAATCGCCATTGTGATTAATCGTAATCCAATAACTCACAATCGCAGCATCTAAAGGTATCTGCTCATCTCCCATTTGATAGATAATCCGGCAATTTTGAAACTCTTCTATCTTCGGCCACAAATCAAGCTTATTCCGCATTTGGGAATCAAGCGGAAGGTCTTCAAAACAATCAAATAAATCAATATGGGTTTCCTGATTGTCAATCGCATTGCGGATTAAGGTTTTTGCTTTATCATAATTAAGCACATTAGCGCGGTTATTTATCAGTTCATAACCGGAATGAGTTTTTTTAATCAGTAGTTCTTCATTTTGTACTTTGAAAAAGCCTAAGCTGTTTACAACATTCTCCAAGGCAACTTCACAATATTTAATAACAGGTGTTATTTTACTTCCGGAAGTACCTCTAAACAGGTTATCAATCCACAAATAAGGATTTTGCGAGCGCTTATAAGCTTCAAGGGGCGGGATATAATCAAAGCTAAAATCAATATCATTCGCCGGAATCAGATGCGGTTTCCCCTCAAAATCAAAAATAGTCAGGCCATCATAGGAAAAGCCACGGCTAAGTTCCTGATTGACCTGATTAATACTTTTTCCGGTACAATAAACACCATTAATCCAAGTATTATAGCTAAATTCATCACTATAATACCAGGCAAGGCCAAGATAGATTGCCGTGGTCATTAAGCAAATAATAAATAAACCTAAAATTGTCCCTTTAAGTACATTACTCATAAATCTTTTTCATCAAATACTTCACTAATCGGGGCACCGGCCGGCACCATCGGGAATACTTTGTCATCTTCGGGAATGATACATTCGATAACAACCGGGCCGCCTAACTTGAGGGCTTTTTCAAATGCCGGGGCAAATTCTTCTTTGGTTGTAACTTTAAACGCTTCACAGCCAAGGCCTTTTGCCACCAGCGTAAAATCAACTTTATCCGCAAGAACTGTTTGTGAATAACGTTTCTCATAAAACAGGGTCTGCCACTGCCGTACCATTCCGAGAACATGATTGTTAATAATAATCTGGATAATCGGGATGTTATAGCGGCTTGCGGTAGCAAGTTCATTCATATTCATGCGGAAACAGCCATCACCGGCAATATTAATGCAGATTTTCTCGGGGCGCCCGCTTTTTGCACCAATACAGGCGCCAAGGCCATACCCCATTGTTCCAAGGCCGCCGGAAGAAAGGAAGGTACGCGGTTTTGAATATTTGTAATATTGTGATGCCCACATTTGGTGCTGGCCGACATCGGTCGTAATAACAGCATCACCATCGGTTAAGCGATAAATTTCTTCCATTACAAAGGGGCAGGATAAACCTTCCTGATTGTAATTAAGCGGGAATTTTTCTTTTAATTCTTTAATCCGGTTAATCCATTCGGGATGGCTTTTCGGGGTTAGGACAGCATTTAATTTAGCTAATACTTCTTTCAAATCACCGACTATTCCCACGCAAGTTATGACATTTTTATTAATTTCCGCCGCATCAATGTCGATATGGATAACTTTTGCCTTTGCGGCAAATTTGCTGACATTGCCAACAACCCGGTCGGAAAAGCGGGCCCCAAGAGCAATTAGCAAATCACAATCACTAACGCCGAGGTTGGAGGCTTTCGTCCCGTGCATACCAATCATACCGGTATAAAGTTCATTACCTCCGTCAAAAGCACCTTTAGCCATCAAAGTATCACAAACGGGAGCATTTATTTTTTCGGCAAACTCACGGACTTCGGCACAGGCATCGGAAATAATCGCCCCGCCGCCAAGATATATGAACGGTTTCTTCGCTTTGTTAATCAGGGCAACCGCGGCTTCGATATCTGTTTGGGTATAGCTGGATTTCCGCTCCGGTATAACAGGCGTTACTTTTTCATAATCGCAAAGGGCGGCGGTAACATCTTTGGTGATATCAACAAGTACCGGGCCCGGACGGCCGGATTTGGCGATTTCAAAAGCTTTACGCATTGTCGATGCGAGGTTTTTTACGTCTTTGACAATAAAGCTATGTTTGGTAATCGGCATCGTCACCCCGGCGATATCAATTTCTTGGAATGAATCCTTACCGAGCAAGGGTAAAATAACATTACAAGTAATCGCAACCACCGGAATTGAATCCATATAGGCGGTAGCAATACCGGTGACCAGGTTCGTCGCGCCGGGGCCGCTGGTCGCAAGGCATACACCTACCCGCCCGGTCGCCCGGGCATAACCGTCAGCCGCATGGGCAGCGCCTTGTTCATGGGACGTAAGGAAATGTTTGATATCCTTTTCATATTTATATAAAGCATCGTAGACATTCAAAATAGTTCCGCCGGGATAACCAAAAACGGTATCTACACCTTGCTCCATTAGACATTTTATGACAATTTCTGCTCCTGTATACTGCATTTTTTTATCCTCCTTAGGGTCTGTCTCAATCATTCTTCACACTATTATCACGCTTTTATGTCTTATTGTCAATGTTTTCATATTTAGTATTTGACATGAAAACAGAATCTGCTATAATTAAACAGCATGAAAATCTATTTTCTTACTTTCTAAATTTGTTTTCAAAGTTTTCCAAAATATAATATGCTTAACCAGGCAGTCGAACAGGCGGCACACATCCTTATCCGGGTCTTGCGGAAAGGAAGGTGTATTTTATGATTATAATTGATATATTGGCATTGATTGTAAATATTTTTGTACTAATCATTACATATAAAGGTTATAAAGATTTATATAAGAAATAGCCGTCCTGGGCTCTCGCAAAGTCTGGACGACTATTTCTAAATAGTCAATTCATTTTGCGCCGGGTCAGGTAGTGGCGCCTACCTGTCGGCTGTCTTGTTAAATATATTATATCATGATTCTCTATACTTACAACTCCAGACTTACAGTCTGTCGTTGACACATCAGTGAAAACAAATGCCTGCTTCGCAGTCGCTTGTTTTCCTGCTGATATGTCATTATATCATGTTTTTTAAAAAAGTCAAAGGAAATTTCACTTTATCTCCAATACCGCACCCCTGCTGGCACTTGTGACCATCTTGCGGTAACGGTTAAGATAACCGGTCGTGACTTCGGGTTCACGCGGTGTCCAGGCGCTGCGGCGAATTGCCAGTTCTTCATCGCTAAGACAAACTTCAAGGCGGTTTTCCGGAATATTTATCTTGATAATATCACCTTCGTTAATTAAAGCAATCGGACCGCCCACAGCGGCTTCAGGCGCAACATGGCCAATTGAAGCACCACGGGAAGCACCGGAAAAACGGCCGTCGGTAATCAATGCAACCGTTGAACCAAGGCCCATTCCGGCGATGACGGAAGTCGGGTTCAGCATTTCGCGCATCCCCGGCCCGCCTTTCGGCCCTTCATAACGGATAACTACTACATCACCGGCATTAATTTGCCCGGCTTTAATTGCCGTAATTGCGGCTTCTTCACAGTCAAAAACCCGCGCCGGCCCTTCATGGATCATCATCTCCGGCACTACCGCCGATTGTTTAACCACACTTCCTTCGGGGGCAAGGTTCCCATTAAGGACAGCGATTCCGCCGGTCACGGAATAAGGATTGTCAGCCGGCCTGATAATTTCGGTATTTTTATTAACCGCATCTTTAATATTTTCGGCAACAGTTTTTCCGCTTGCGGTAATAATATCTGTATATAAAAGATTCAATGAATCAAGCTCTTTCATCACGGCATAAACACCGCCGGCTTCATTCAACTCTTCAATATGATTCGGTCCGGCCGGGTCAAGATGGCAAAGATTCGGGGTCTTTTTTGAAAGGTCATTGGCAATCGTTAAGTCAAGGATAACTCCGGCATCATGAGCAATCGCCGGAAGATGGAGCATTGAATTAGTCGAACAGCCTAAGGCCATATCAACAGTAAGGGCATTCATAAAAGCTTTCTCGGTCATAATATCACTAGGTTTGATATCACGTGTTACTAAATCCATTATTTGCATTCCCGTATGTTTGGCAAGGCGAATCCGTTCCGAATAAACCGCCGGAATTGTGCCGTTCCCTTTAAGCCCCATCCCTAATGCCTCCGTCAGACAGTTCATTGAATTTGCAGTAAACATACCGGCACATGAACCACAAGTCGGACAGGCTTTGTCTTCCATTTCATTAAGTTCATCAATACTCATTTTTCCGGCGGTAACTCTGCCTACCGCTTCAAACATTGATGTTAGGCTTTTCTTTTCGCCTCTCATTATCCCGGCAAGCATCGGCCCGCCGGACACAAATATCGTCGGAACATTTATCCGCGCCGCCGCCATCAATAAGCCGGGGACATTTTTGTCACAGTTAGGAATCATAACCAGACCGTCAAAGCCATGGGCAAAAGCCATGCACTCGGTTGAATCAGCAATCAAATCACGGGAAGCAAGCGAGTATTTCATTCCAATATGCCCCATCGCAATACCATCGCAGACAGCTATCGCCGGAAACATCACCGGTGTCCCGCCTGCCATTGCAACTCCTTGTTTTACCGCATCACAGATTTTGTCAAGATTCATATGGCCGGGTACAATTTCATTATAAGAACTGACGATACCGATTAAAGGGCGCTTAAGCTCTTCATCAGTGAGGCCAAGGGCTTTAAGCAAACTCCGTTGGGGGGCTTGTGAGGTACCGGTTTTTACTGAATCGCTTTTCATTAATTTCTCCTTCTAATCTTAGTATACTACATTATATCAAATCGCTGATATATTGACTAGCCTATGTTTGTGCTTTATTTATAAGCAAATTTTAACTGGTTTGCAAAAATTGCCGAATTAAATCGGTTTTGCGTAAAACTGGTTGCCTTAGCCCGGAAATTTTTCTTGATTTTTGATGCTTGATATGTTATAGTTTTATTAACTATCTAATCAGTCTTTAGTAAAAAATCATCTTGCTATAGCCATCTGCTCCTATTGTTTTACTAAATGAAATAAATAAAAAGAAAGCTAATTTTGAAAAAAAGTTTTTTTTAGATGTTTTCGGGAACGTTTCCGGTAACGTTATCGGCGATGATTGTTTATTACACAATATGACAATAATCCGCAGAGATAATATCATTTTTGTATAAGGAGATTCATATGAAGAAGAGCCGTAAAATTTTTGCATTACTGTTGGCATTTATCATGATTGTTGGCCAGGCACCGGCAACATTAGCGACAGAAAATCCAAACCCGCCGCCGGATTCAGGAATTAATAATCTTTCCGAGCCGGATGGGGGAAGCGATAATGACGGGGAAAATCCCGGAGGCGGCGATCTTACTGATGGAACTTATCCGGACGGCGATGGCAATCCCGGCGATAATGATTCTAATGAGGATGATGACAACCTTGATGAAAACGAGGACGATGAAGATGAGGATTTAGATGAGGATTTACTCTTTCAAGGATTTTCATTTGATGCTTTTTCGAGTGATGTTTATACATATACGGTAGATTTATTTAGCGAGGGTTCTACTGTTCCCTCACAACCGAATGTGCGCATCATAGATGCTAATGGCAATATAATAACTCCAACGGTTACTCAAGAAACGATTACCCGTTTCCGGCGGATTAGTTTTGAAAGCGACTCACCGAAAGTTACCGTTGAATTATTAAATTACGGTACTGATACCTGGGGTGCTTTCGCTTCCGGCAATGACAGGCGTATTGCCCTGACCAGCGAATACCATCACGCATATGTGCAACGGTATATGCCGGTTACATTCTATCTGGGCGTTGATGCGGATACCAGAGAAGTAAAAGCCGCAATGATTAAAAACTCAACTACCCAATTCAACTTCTGGGGTTGGTTAGATGGCGGAGCTGCTGATTTCCCTTCTGTCGCATTTGGCGGCACCGATAGCCCGGTATCGGCTGATCTTCTTCCACATGACATGGGCAGTACCACGTTGCGCCAGTCTTCACGAACTCTCGGCACCGTAACTAATGAAGATACTATCTATTTCAAAATCCGGATGGAACCTAATACCGACTGGGGTGCAAATCAGTGGCGGACTCTCTTTGGCACCGGCGACAATGATGAGAACGCTGCCGGGGATAAATTCGCCCGATTCAATATCCCCCCTGTCCCCGATCTGCCGCCCGATGTACCTGCGGGTTATTACCGTTACAATATTAACTACTTCCGCTTTAACCGCGATTCCGCCGATTGGAATCTGTGGTATTGGGGTGTTGACGGTCAAGCGAAAAACTCACCGTTATTCCCCGCCGCCGCGACTTCCGGCTGGTCAAATATCACTTTTGATGTCGAAGGAGAAGCAGAAATTCATTTTAACCTCAAAAAAGGCAATCATTGGGAGCAGCGGGACAATCTCATCTCTCGCACGATTACAGCCAATCCTACCACGCGAATCGCGACGGTCTGGCTGATTGAGGACCGCGACCAGATTTTGTATGGTGCCGAACCGGATTTGATGACCGGTGGCGTATTCAAGCAACACGTCCGCCGGGCATGGTCAGATACTTTGCAAACTGTTACGGCGCGGATATCCAATATCCCTAATGCGCCGGGCAGTGTCGATGTCACTTCCACCCAGTCACTGCGGAACAATTTCCGCCTTTACAATCACACAACCGGTACCAATGTCACCCTGACAGGCAACGTTAGTTTTACCGCCGACCGGGTTACCTTAACCACCACCGCCGATTTGAACCCCCGGCACCATTATTCGGTTCATTATAATACCGCCGATACCGCTCCGAACAACAACACCGTTTTTGCGGAAAAAGTTATGATGCGGCGGATGCTTGATAATTTCACTTATACCGGTAAGCTTGGTATGATTTACAGCCCGACTCAAACTGATTTCAAACTGTGGGCGCCAACCGCACAGAAAGTTGAATTGTTGATTTATAATACCTTAAGCGAAACCGACTTCAAAGCTTTGAATCAAATCGGCGGCCTTGGCACCAACGTCACCAAGATAAAAGACGAAAAATTCGAAGCACCTGATGCAACTTTCGAAATGAACTACAATAATACAAACGGTCTTTGGTCATATACGTTCACGGGAAATGATATTTTGAACGGTACCTTTACAAATAGTATTTTCAACCCCGGCGGCACATCCAGCGGTTTTAAATACTATATCTACCGGATTACGTATGCGGACGGTGATTCAGACCTTGCACCCGACCCTTATGCCATCGGGGCAAGCCCTAATGGCTGGATGTCGGCAATCCTTGATTTGGATGCGGCAAAGGCAATCCCGGCCGATGGAATAGGAAAACCGCAAAATCTGGATTCCGCGCACCACAGATCCGCCACTGATGCAATTCTTTACGAACTACATATCCGTGATTTTTCGATGCACCCGACTTCCGGTATTTCGAAAGAGCATAAAGGTAAATATCTCGCTTTTACCGAAAAAGGGACCAAAGTACAGGAAATCAGCGGTCTTGGCGCGGCAATGACAGGGGCTTATGGCGCTGACGGCAAACCGATTTCCATTCCCAATGCGCCTTCAACCGGTATTGACCACTTAATCGAACTTGGCGTTACCCATGTCCATCTTTTACCGGCTTTTGATTATGGTTCGGTTGATGAGCTGCGCCCCAACAATTTTGCTGACAACCGCGCTTTTAACTGGGGTTATGACCCGCAGAATTATAATGTGCCGGAAGGTAATTATGCTACCGATGTCTGGGACCCCTATGTCAGAATCAGGGAGTTCCGGGAAATGGTCAATGCCCTGCACGATGCCGGTATCAAAGTAGTTATGGATGTGGTTTTCAATCACACTTACTCTACCAATGACGGCCCGTTCCAACGGGCAGTACCGGGATACTACTACCGCACCGGCCTTAATACCGGCCTTTATACCGACGGTGCCGGCTGCGGCAATGAGGTCGCCGATGAACGGGCGATGGTTCAGAAATTCATCGTCGACAGTGTCCTTCATTGGCAGAAAGAATATGGTATTGACGGTTTCCGTTTTGACTTGATGGGGCTTCATGTCGAAAGTACAATGGAGGCGGTTTCAAATGCGTTGCGCGCGGTTGACCCTCAAGTCGTTATCTACGGTGAGCCTTGGCCAGGATACGCCTGGGACCCCGGCCATGTCATACCTGCCGGTCAAACACCTGTTGACCGTGGTAGTCAAAAAAACAAGGGCTGGTCGTTCTTTAATGACCATTTCCGCGGGCCGCTCAAAGGTTCACCCGACCACAATGACAGAGGGCCGGGCGGTGAAGTAACCGATGCAAACAAAGGTTTTATCACCGGGATAACAAACCATGCCGGAGCAATCCTTCATGGCGCAAGAGGTTGGCAGCACCCGAGTGACGGGGCTTCCAATATCGTTGCCAATGCTTCCGAAACAGTTAATTATATCACCGCCCACGACAATTTGAATTTGTGGGACAAAATAAGTATTTCTTTTTGGACTAACGGTCACCCCGACCTGATGATTTGGGACGAACACAAATCAAGCCCAATCCCAACGAATCCGCCCCGCCGTCCCGCGCCCGGTTTTAGCAGCATTGCTGAAATAACCGACCGTAATACAGGCACCGGGCAAAATGACGGAGGTGTGCGGGCATCAACTCAATCCCAGCTCCTTAGTGCCGGAATCATCATGACCAGCCAGGGCGTACCTTTCTTTCAGGCCGGTGACGAGTTCCTCCGTACCAAACAGGGACACAAAAACAGCTATAATGCCAGCGATTTAATCAATGTCATCAACTGGCAGGACAAAGCTGATTATCCTTTGGTTTTTGATTATTACAAAGGTTTGATTGAAATGCGTAATACCCATCCGGCTTTCCGGATGGACAATGTTGATATTATCAATGCCAATTGGCATGAAATCGGTTTTACGACAGATGGTGATGCTACTTCAAAAACCGGATTCGTAAATGCTGCCGGATCCGGCGCCGCCGTTCCCGGTGTCGTCGCTTACAGAATCAACACCGGTTCCGGTGCAAATGCAACCAATGATGAATGGGACAATATTTATGTTGTTTACAACGGCAACGAGACTTTGAATGCCAATGTGAATCTTGGACATACCAAGCCATTGACCAGGGTAGTCAATCATGAAGAGGTCGACCTCGTCCACGGCCTTGGCAAAGCCGCAGTTGGTGCATGGCCAACCGTTCCCGCCCGCAGTATTGCCGTCTTTACCGATGCCGACCTTGAGCCATTTACCAGTGATTACAACTTTATTATTGAAATCGATAGTACTCCCGCCCTGACTAATGCCGATATTCATATGTGGCAGGGCGGCACGGATTTACTAAATTCACCTTTCAAATTTACCTGGACTGGTACTACCGGCCGCACCCTTGCCCCGATTACCGCACAGCAGCTTGGCCGTGAGTTCGGCCTCATTGTCCGGGGAACAGGGCAATGGCCGGGCGGAGGCAATCCTGACAATATTAATAATGCCGTTAATGGTTTCGGTAATTCCGCTGCCAATATTGACCGTTTTGTTACCAAACATCCGCAGGAACCTAATACCAAAATCCATTTGGCCGCCAACAGTCAAGTTATTCGCACTTATGCGCAGGCGGTATCATTTATCGGTATCAATAACGATCTGGAACAAGAGGTTGTTTTCCGCTGGCGTGACCAAGAACGTTTTGTTGACGGGACCCCGCAAAATCAAAACCCTGTCACCGCCCCGCAGGCTCGTTATGCTATAAATAATGAGTCGTGGTTAGAAACCGTCACCCTTACCTATAATAGCACCGAAGATATGTATACTTTCCAAACTGACGGGGCCGGCTTGAATGCCGGAAATACAGTGCGCTATCAGTTATCATTTGACGGCGGCTTTACTTGGGTTGAAGATGATTACAATCAAGTAAGCGGTTTGTCACAACTAATAGTTGCCCCTTTCAAAGTCGGTTTTGCCCATCCGGAGTTTAACAGCAAGCAACTTAACGTTTTGATAGTTGAAGGCCTTGAAGACGTTAAATCAGTCAGTGCCAACCTTACTGCTTTCGGGCTTAACGCAACCGAAGATATTCCATTGCTGACACTAGGACGTTTTTCAAAGGTGGTTGAGCCAAGTACTGCTTTGGGGGAAAAGAACGTTGATGTGAGAATTACTTTCAATGACGATACCTTTATTAATACCAGTGTCAAAACAGAGGTGGTTGCCGATGATATCACCGCCGGTTTTGACTGGGGTGAAGCAATTATTTATTTTATGGTTACCGACCGTTTCGCCAGACTCGACGGCGGAAATGTCGTCACCCCCAACTCTAATATTGTTAATACCCGGCCTCACGAATTTGATAACAGCAATGTTGATAACAGAAATCTTGGGCGCGTAAATGGCGGTGATTTCAAGGGACTTACCGCTTCCTTGGATTATCTGAAAGAATTAGGTGTAAACACCGTTTGGATTACTCCGATTGTTGAAAATATTCCCGGAAGTATGCAGCCCTCACCCGATGTTCAGGAAGCTTATCACGGTTATTGGGCGCAGACTTTTGAAAAACTTGATGAACGTCTTGGTACTGCTCAGGATTTGCATGATCTAATTGATGCTCTGCATTCACGCGATATGAAACTTATGGTTGATATTGTTATCAATCATGCCGGGTACGGTATGACTGATGTTCATGCCGCAGCTTCCGCAACTGTTCCGCATTTCGTGCTTGACAACGGCGAATCAATGTTCCGCCCGATCACCGGTGAACCGGGCAACAATCCCATTTATCCTCCGACCGGAAATGACCGTACCGATGCCCTTGCCGGATTACCTGATTTCCGTACCGAAGACAAACTTGTCCGGGAAAAACTTGTCGAATGGCAAACCTATTGGATGAGCGAATACAATATTGATTATTTCCGGGTCGATACCGTGAAACATGTCGAACATGAAACATGGGAAGCCCTAAAATCACGGGTTATTGAAGAAAACAGAGACTTCAAAATGATTGGTGAATTGTGGGACGGCGCATGGAATGTTACCGGCGGTTATCTTCATACCGGCTCAATGGATTCACTTGTTGATTTCCCCTTCGAGGGCATTGCCATCGACTTTGTAAACAACTCCACCGCTTTATCAAATATTCAAACCAGGCTGGTAGCCCGCGAAACATATTTACATGCTAATCCAAAACTATCTTTAGGCCAGTTTTTGTCAAACCATGACCGGGATAATACCGGTACAAAATTGAGCGGGACACCGGCTGAAATTGATGCAAAACTCCAAGCTGCCGCCACTTTGCAGATGACAGCAATGGGGCAGCCGATTATTTACTATGGTGAAGATGTCGGACAGTATGGTGTTGATGATTCCGGCTCGATTGCCGGCGGGGCGATGACTTGGTATCACCCCAACCGCTATAGTTTTGATTGGGGTAAGACCTTTAATCCGGCCGATCCGATTGGTGAACCAGGAAATGCAATTAACCAGCATTACCGGGCGATTATCAATACCCGCGCGATGTTTTCGAAAGTTTATTCAAAAGGGGAGCGGACTTATTATACCAACAACAGCAATGTTCTTGCTTTTGCTGCTACCCACGGTACCGAAACAGTTTTGACTTTTATTAATCGTACGGCTTCTGCACAAACTACCACGTTATCTGTCTCGCCCTTTACCCAAGGGACACAATTACTTGATTATTATGCGATGATTAGAAGCGGCAACCGGGGTGATGAAATCCCGGCCGGAAGCGGCGGTTCTGTTACTGTGACTGTACCCGCGATGGCAAACGGCGGAACGGTTGTCCTTGCCGTATCAAGTAAGACTGCGCCGGTGTCGGCAGATTTGACTTATTCCATCCCAGCCGGACATATTTACAGCGGTTCTGCTCAGGGAATCGGCAATGTTACGGCGAAAGCCGGTATCACCGGAATGGGAACTATTACCGTGAAATATAACAACAGTACCGACATTCCGGTTAATGCGGGAAGCTATCAGGTAACTGTTGATATCGCCGAGGGAAGTGAATTTAGCGCGATTACCGGTCTGCCACTTGGAAATTATACGATTGACGAAAAAACCCTTACCGTTACCCCGAATGCCCTTTCAAAATACTTTGGCCAAACCGACCCGGCACTTACTTACGGGTACAGCGGAAATATAACCGGCGAAGTGCCCGGCTTTAACGGGGCCCTCTCCCGCGCTTCCGGCGAAACGGCCGCTACTTACGCAATTGCGCAAAATACCTTAGCGCTTGCAAATGGGAGCGGA
>WRAQ01000023.1 GCA_009780115.1 Lachnospiraceae bacterium | reverse complement strand
TAGTTCCGCCTCTTACTTGATAGGGGTTCGTACCTTGAAAACCGAATAACGAAAATCAAATATCAAAAAGAACTTAGGTTCTTTAGATAGACATCCGAGAAGAAACGAAACATGTATCGAAACATATATCGAAACGAAACATGTATCGTTAAAACAAAGAGATATTCTAAGTCAGCAAAAAACGCTGACTAACAATATCTAAAACTTTGTTTTAGAAGAATGTATAAAACCATTCTTCAAGAAAAAATATTAAAAATGTTATCAATGCCCTGCCACGCTAGGCAGTGCATTTGATAAAGGAAAAGTGGTGAAAAGGCATTCAAAGAATCAAAAGGTTCTTAAAAGTCTAAGTAACCCACTAAAAATCAAATAAAATTGATTATAGTTAAGCAAAAAAGAGCACAGGGCGGATGCCTTGGCACTGAGAGCCGATGAAAGACGTGATAAGCTGCGAAAAGCCGCGGTCAGGAGCAAATATCCATTATGAGCCGCGGATATCTGAATGGGGCAACCCACATGAGCACCCCTCATGTATCTATGCGCCAATAAAATAACGCATGGAAGGGAACCCGGTGAACTGAAACATCTAAGTAGCCGGAGGAAAAGAAAGTAAAAACGATTTCCTAAGTAGCGGCGAGCGAACGGGAAAGAGCCCAAACCAGGGTATTAATACCCTGGGGTTCGGACCGCATAATTGATTTATCGATTGCAGCCAAATGGTTCTGGGAAGACCAGGCACAGAGGGTGAAACCCCCGTAGGCGAAGTGAAAGGTAACAAGGCGGTATCCAGAGTACCACGGGACACGAGAAATCCTGTGGGAATGTGCGGGGACCACCCCGTAAGGCTAAATACTCCTCAGTGACCGATAGCGTATAGTACTGTGAAGGAAAGGTGAAAAGGACCCCGGAAGGGGAGTGAAAGAGAACCTGAAACCCTGTGTTTACAAGCTGTGGAAGCACTATTTAAAGTGCAACTGCGTACTTTTTGTAGAACGGTCCGGCGAGTTACGTTTACTGGCAAGGTTAAGCATTTAAGATGCGGAGCCGTAGTGAAAGCAAGCGTTAATAGCGCGCAAGTTCCCGCAAGGGAATCTTTTAGTCAGTATATGTAGACCCGAAACCGGGTGACCTATCCATGTCCAGGTTGAAAGTGCTGTAAAAAGCATCGGAGGACCGAACCCACGTCCGTTGAAAAGGGCGGGGATGAGATGTGGATAGCGGAGAAATTCCAATCGAACCCGGAGATAGCTGGTTCTCCTCGAAATAGCTTTAGGGCTAGCCTCGTTAAAAAATCCTTGTGGAGGTAGAGCACTGAATTTCCTAGGGGGCGTCAAAGCTTACCGAAGAATATCAAACTCCGAATGCCATGTAGGAGATAAACGGGAGTCAGGCCATCAGAGATAAGTTTGATGGCCAAAAGGGAAAGAGCCCAGACCTACAGCTAAGGTCCCAAAGTGTTTGTTAAGTGGAAAAGGATGTGGGATTTCTAAGACAGCCAGGATGTTGGCTCAGAAGCAGCCATCCATTGAAAGAGTGCGTAACAGCTCACTGGCCGAGAGGTCCCGCGCCGAAGATGTCCGGGGCTTAAACAGACCACCGAAGCTTAGGAATAGAAGTTTTTAGGAATTTCTATTGGTAGAGGAGCGTTCATAATTTAGCGAAGCTGTACCGTAAGGAGCAGTGGAGAGTTATGAAGTGAGAATGCCGGAATGAGTAGCGAGAGGAAGGTGAGAATCCTTCCGGCCGAATATCCAAGGATTCCGGGGTAAAGCTGATCTGCCCCGGGTAAGTCGGGGCCTAAGGCGAGGCCGAGAGGCGTAGCCGATGGACAACAGGTTTAGATTCCTGTACTATGTGTTGACAGAACTGTGGGGACGTATCGTCGGAGCGCGTCCCGGGTTATGGAATGCCCGGGGCAAGCTTATTAGGTGTAAGGACTGGCAAATCCGCCTTACAAACCGATGAAGTTATGCGTAGCGAACTAAAGTAGCGAATCGCGCATAGGCGGTACCAAGAAAAGCCGCTATTGTTCAACATGTACCCGTACCGTAAACCGACACAGGTGGATGAGGAGAGAATCCTAAGGCCGACGGAAGAAGCATCGTCAAGGAACTCGGCAAAATGACCCCGTAACTTCGGGAGAAGGGGTGCCTACTAAAAGTAGGCCGCAGAGAATAGGCTCAAGCAACTGTTTAGCAAAAACACAGGTCTATGCGAAACCGCAAGGTGAAGTATATGGGCTGACGCCTGCCCGGTGCCGGAAGGTTAAGAGGAGGCGTTAGGGGGGTAACCCTCGAAGCGCTGAATTTAAGCCCCGGTAAACGGCGGCCGTAACTATAACGGTCCTAAGGTAGCGAAATTCCTTGTCAGGTAAGTTCTGACCCGCACGAAAGGCGCAATGATTTGAGCACTGTCTCGACGATGCATCCGGTGAAATTGAAGTGCCAGTGAAGATGCTGGCTACCCGCGCCAGGACGGAAAGACCCCATGGAGCTTTACTCCAGCTTGATGCTGGGATCCGGTGCTGCATGTACAGGATAGGTGGGAGGCAACGAAGAGGAAACGCCAGTTTTCTTGGAGCCGTCCTTTGGATACCACCCTTTCAGTACTGGGTTCCTAACCATGTCCGTTATCCGGTCATGGGACAATGTCTGGCGGGGAGTTTGACTGGGGCGGTCGCCTCCGAAAGGGTATCGGAGGCGCTCAAAGGTCTCCTCAGAATGGTCGGAAACCATTCAAAGAGCGCAAAGGCAAAAGGAGGCTTGACTGCGACACCGACGGGTGGTGCAGGTACGAAAGTAGGACTTAGTGATCCGGTGGTATTAAGTGGGAATGCCATCGCTCAACGGATAAAAGCTACCCTGGGGATAACAGGCTTATCACTCCCAAGAGTTCACATCGACGGAGTGGTTTGGCACCTCGATGTCGGCTCATCGCATCCTGGGGCTGTAGCAAGTCCCAAGGGTTGGGCTGTTCGCCCATTAAAGCGGTACGCGAGCTGGGTTCAGAACGTCGTGAGACAGTTCGGTCCCTATCCGGCGTGGGCGTAGGATATTTGCGGGGATCTGCCCTTAGTACGAGAGGACCGGGGTGGACGTACCTCTGGTGTACCTGTTGGACTGCCAAGTCCATAGCAGGGTAGCCAAGTACGGCCCGGATAAACGCTGAAGGCATCTAAGCGTGAAGCCGCCCTCAAGATGAGATATCCAAAGTTGGAGCTTGCTCCAATCTTTTAGGCCCCTTGTAGACGACGAGGTAGATAGGCCGGAGGTGTACGCACAGCAATGTGTTTAGCTGACCGGTACTAATAGGCCGAGTGCTTATCTAAAAAGTAAAGAACACTTTTAACTAATATTTCTTTAGGATGTAGGGCTTTATGCTTAAGCGGGTTTAATTCGTTTATTGATTTTCGTTTTCGGTTTTGAAGGTACGAAAAAACTGAATAGTTATTCTAAACTCGAATAGATTCTTGATAAGAATAACTAAAGCTTCGGTGGCAAGAGATTTTCTAAGACGGCAGAGTAGCCGCCTAACAAAATCAAAAGCTTCGATTTGTACACTTTGGGTTTTTCCTCGATAGCTCAATGGTAGAGCACACGGCTGTTAACCGTGGGGTTGTTGGTTCGAGCCCAACTCGGGGAGTAAGAACGTAGTCGTTCTTGCAGGTAAGGAAAGTTTTATAAATAAGGCCCCTTGGTCAAGCGGTTAAGACACCGCCCTTTCACGGCGGTAACACGGGTTCGAGTCCCGTAGGGGTCATAGTATAAAGAGTTGTGCCGATATGGCTCAATTGGCAGAGCAGCTGATTTGTAATCAGCAGGTTATCGGTTCGAGTCCGATTATCGGCTTTATAAGCAAAAACTATCTTTCACAAAGTAGGACAAACCACGTAATAATGCGGGCTTGTCCGTTTTTTTTCTTCTTTTATTTCCTTGTAAGTCCTTGTCGGATTACAAAATAAAAGCAAAAAGGAGCAACTGATTTTTTCATAATATTAGAGCAATTAGTAGCTCTTTTTTTAAGCCCTCTTTCATATCATAAAACGATAATAAAAAGGAGTAGGCTATGCGCAAAGTAATAATGAAAATTGAATCAGGAACGAAAAGAACACTAAGACAGGCATATGACGAACATATTAGAATTAGAAAGGTAAATGGTGTTACCGATAGAACTATCCACAGTTACAATCAAGCCTTTAAATATTTTACCGCTTATATTGATGAAGATACCGCTTGCCATGAAATTACTCATGATACGATTATCGGCTATATTGAGCATGTACAGAAAAATTGCAACGCTTCAAATATATCAATCAATTCCTATTTACGCTCAATTAGGACTTTCCTGTATTATTGCATGAGCCAAGATTATATGTCAGAGTTTAAGATTAGGCAAATAAAGGCTGAAAAACCGCTAAAGGAAACCTATACCGAAGCCGAACTTGAAAAGCTTCTTAAAAAGCCAAATATAAAGAAGTGTTCATTTACAGAATTTCGTAATTGGGTAATGGTTTGCTATTTGCTCGGAACTGGAAATCGCCGGACGACAGTATGTAATATAAAAATCGGTGATTTAGATTTTGAAAATGACGAAATAAGATTAAAAAAAGTCAAAAATAAAAAGCCGTACACGATACCTATATCCCCATTTTTGAAAAAATCATTGCAGGAATATTTAATACATAGGAAAGGCACAGATGATGAATACTTATTCTGTAGCGTATATGGGGGACAATTAACGGCAGACCATTTTAATACTATTATCTACAAATATAATACTAGCCGTGGTGTTATCAAAACAAGCTTACATTTATTTCGCCACACATTTGCTAAGACATGGATATTAAACGGCGGTGACCCATTCAGATTAAAAACGATATTAGGGCATAATTCAATGGCGATGGTCAATGAATATGTCAATATGTATGGCAGTGATTTGAAAAAAGATTTTTCAAAATTCAACCCACTTGATAATATGGAATGTCTAAAGAAAAGTGGTACGCATATTAAAATGTAATGTTTACTCACAAATAAAAATATAGCCGGGTGTAAATACTCGGCTATATTTTTAGCTTTAATTATTCTTAGCCCTCTTTTTCTTGAGTTCATATACTTCTAAGAATAAATCTATACCTTTAAATATAATTTCAAGCTGTTCGAAATCTTTTTCTTCAATAAGGTTATCCATGTATTTTTTTAAATCTTCTATACTTTTAAACCGTTTTTTATTTTTCTTCATTTGCATTATCCTCTTTTTTATTATTAGTGTGAATCTTGTATACTCCCTCGATTGTTGCAATGAGAGAAACAACTAAGCAAAAGACAATTGATGGCGAGAAATACTCACTTGTAAGCCAATCTAATCCGACATTATAATTTATAACGCTGGTACGGACTTGGACGTATGCTTGCATTTGACCAGTCATGTATAATATACAAAATAAAGTACCAGCACTTCCAAGAATCGCCGAAATGTAATTTGCTCTTTTCATAGTTTTTATCTTTATTTCCTCCGCTTTTCTCTTACATAAAAACTTCATATTCTTTTTTGGGATATGAAGTTTCTTGTAGCTATTAGTTGATTCCACCAAAGGTACACCTTTAATGGAATGGAAAATTCGGCATAATGCACAAACAAAGTTATGGTTTTGCTTCGCAAAATGGTAATAAAGTTGATAATGAATTGGCTTATTGACAACATATTGGCTGAATGCTAAAATGAAACGACAGTCCGCGAAAGGTGTACCTTTTGCGGACTGTGCCATTTTTATATAATGGCTTAAAAAGGCGGTATATCAATGAATAATAATGTTTATGCGCTGATTCGAGTTTCGACAAAAGACCAAAAAGAGGACAGGCAAGTTGAAAGAATGACAAAAATCGGAATATCCAAATCAAACATTGTGATTGAAAAAGAAAGCGGAAAAAGTACCGTGAGGGCAAAATATCATAAGCTTGTAAAGCTTTTAAAAAAAGGCGATACCCTTTATATCGAGAACATTGACCGTTTAGGCAGGGATTACGATATTATTTTAAGTGAATGGCGAAAGCTAACTAAGCAAAAAGAAATCATCATTAAAGTTCTTGATACTCCGATATTAGATACCGACCAAGTAGAAAATAGCCTACTTGGTAAACTGATACGCGATATTATCTTACATATTCAAGCCTTTCAAGCTGAATCTGAATGGGATAAGATAAAAATTAGGCAAGCGCAGGGGATCGCCGTTGCTAAAGCAAATGGAAAGAATCTAGGAAGACCGAAATCAGAGAGGACGGAAAAAGAAATTAAAGTTGCTAATCAATATTTAAAAGGTGAGATACTTTTTGATACTGCCTTGAGTGTTCTGAACATTAAGAAAACCGCCTTTTATAATTTGTGTCGAATTATAGGCGAAAAAGACTAATCCGCTTATTGACATTCATTGACAATCAATATAAAATTCAATTATGTTAAGTTGCTTGTGGTACATAGAATGTATAGTTATTTCATAAGGAGTACTTAATGTCTCAAGAATCAATCATAACAATACTTTTATTTGTGATATCAACGGCTATTTCGATATTCATTTATTTACGTTCGAAAGATAGACCACGAGCATATGTAACAGAGTTTTCTTTATATCCGAATAGAGTTGAAATTTATGCTGGAAAAAATTTTCCACCTAACTTATCACCTAAAGTTAAACCTCTAATTGGTGATAGTTATAATCATTCGAATAAAATTATCGACCTTAAAAGTTTAAATAATATTACTATATTGTCACATCGTAGGAAAGATAATAAACTTAAAGACTATATGTTTATTAATTTATGTCATTCAAATCTATCTGAATCAGAACTAGACGATGTAGTTTTGATATTTGATGTCTTCAATATAGGATTTACTTTTTCCAAAAACAATGTAAACGAACTCTATTTAGAAGATGGATATTGCGTTACAAAAAGCCGTAAACGAATAGATATTAAAATAAAGGAACCTTTGCGCTTTGATGTTAATGGAGAATCTTTTATAGAAATTCCAGTCGCATATGCATTTTTTATAAGTGAAACCACACCTATAAATATAGCGAAATTAATTGATGTTATTAATAGTGGAAGGAAAAAGAAAGTTGATTTCTTAATTACATCTGAAGCCGATAAATATATGGGACTTTCAGAAACTGTATACTTGCTAAAATGTAAAACTGATAATTTTAAGATTTATTCTTCACTTTATATAGAAATAAAAAAGGACAAAAAAATAGCCCCTAAAAGAATAAAAGGTCGTTTATTCTTTATTAAAAGCAAAATGAAATTGTCATTTATATTGTTTTTTAGCAAACATTTCTAATTGAAAACGATAGGTAGAAAAATCTGTTGGCTTTTTCTTTAGTACATCGTTCCACTGTGAAGCAACTTTTTTCAACTCGGGATTTTCGCTTTCGTGTAACCATTGATGCAGTTCTGTCAAATCATATTCGCAATCAGGATTGCTTAGCTTAATTAAATGATTTTTTATTGCTTCAAATTCTTCCACACAGATTTCAAAATCTTCATGATACAATAACATATTTGAACAAAACCAACATCTACCGTCTTTTTCTTTTGATAATAAAAAATATGAAGATATTGCTTCATGTACATCATTTAGGGGAATGAAGCGTATCCATTCTCTTTTTTTATTAAAACTAGATGCAAAGATAAAACCAGCTTCTAAACAATAATCTTCAAGTGAAAATCGGTCAATGCTTCGTGAAAATCCACGTCCTAATGATTTAAGAGGATATTTACCTATATATCGTAAATCTGTTTTTGTTATACCATAAGAACCTATTTTTGCATTAGTAATAGGAAATTCTAATTTTTCTTTTACCCCTATCCCAAGGCAATCGTAAAATTTCAAAATATCCACATCTCCTTCATGGCACTATTATCTAATAAAAAGCGGAGTATTTCAAGAAAAATGATAGTGATTATACTTTTATGGCATTGTTTTTTATGCTTAACTCGTTCTACTGACAAAAGACAATGAATATATTCAAATAATCACCGCCCCACACCACCAAAGCCCCTATCTACGCGCATTTCCTCACTACGTAATAAAGGGGTGTCGGCTAAATAGCACCCGACACCCCTTTATTACTTCGTTAGTACATTTCTTATATGAGGGGTAGGGTTTTGGTGGTGTGGGTCTGGGTGTAGGTAGTAGTATGGTATGGGGTAGGTGTGATGTGAGGGGTTGAGTAGTTAATCAAAACTTTTCCCTTTATGCCCCGCCCGCCCGTGCAGAAAATCCCCTTTCTTATTCTTTAAGACAGAGGTATTCTTCCCTAAGTTTGTTTTTGAGTGAATTTACAAAGTAAAGGAGTTTTATATTGAGTAAAAATATCAGGTTAGAAGAAAGAGATTTCCTGATTTTAAATTTAGTACACAAGTTTAAATTTTGTTTAGGTAGGCACATAAAAGTCTTAGCCAGATTCAACGGAACTAGATCCGCCGACCGGCGATTGAAGATATTAGTCGAAAGCGGATATCTAACGCGCAAAAAATATTTATATGGTATTCCGTATCTTTATACGCTTTCTCATAAAGGGCGGATTCTACTCGGCACTAACAAACGCGAGAATAAAATTCGCCTTGATAAAATAACGCATGATATTTATGTCATAGATACCCTTATTTATTTTATTGAAGTAAAAGATATTTCCTTGAAAGATATTGAAAGTGAAAGGGAATTACATATCAAAGACGGCTTTGGCGCGAGAAAACATCAACCTGATTTTGTGGCAAATATTAACGGAGAACGTTATGCCGTGGAAATTGAACTGCACCCAAAAGAAAAATCACGGCTAGAAAACAATATTCGGGGCAATTACCTTAACTTTGATTATCAAATATGGATTACTGATGATAACAGAGTTTTAGCTCTGCTTAAAGATTTTCAGAATGAATATTCAAATATTGAAATCATTAATTTAAAGGAAGTGATAAACTATCACAAGTATTGATATATTTATAGTAATAGCAATTTTTATCATAACAGGTGTTATTATGGGTTTGTTTGAATTGATTTTTGGTTCTGCTTCAAAAAGTGATGTGTTCGATTTTGAGAAAGACTATAAAGAAGCTACAAGCAAATTATTATATAAAGATGGTAAAGGCGAGGGAACATCAACCTTTATCGGTAAATCACCAAGCAAAAAAAACGTGTTTATTCCCAATAAGGCAAAACATGTTTTTATATGCGGTACAACTGGAAGTGGCAAAACAATTGCGATATCAAATTTTATCAAGAGTGGTCTTGATTATGATTATCCGATGTTAATTGTTGATGGTAAGGGTGATACCGATTCGGATTCACTCTTAGAAATTACTAAGAAAATGGGTTTTAGTAAAAAACGCAAAATATATGTCATCAATCTTAACGACCCCAAAACGAGCGACAAATACAATCCTTTTAAAAATACCAGTTCCGATGTCATCAAAGATATGCTTATCAACATGACCGAATGGAGCGAACCACATTATAAATATAACACCGAGCGATATATCCAAAGGCTGTGTAAAATGTTATCAATGATGGATGTTGATATTTCATTAGGTAGCTTAACCCATTATTTATCAGTTATTAATTTTATTAAGTTAAGCAAGGATTTGAGTGTTCAACAGCTCATCAGTAAAGAAGAACATGTTAAGGATATCGAGCTAGCCAAAATAAGCGGAAGTATTGCCGAGAGTGCCGCCGCTAGATTTGCCACGATTAAAGAAAGCGAGCTAGGGCAAATCTTTGATTCTTCAGGAATCGACATCTATACCGCTTTAAAAGAAAAAGCGATTATTTTATTTATTTTGAATCCTTTGCTATATCCTGAAATGTCACCCTTAATCGGAAATCTTATTGTCATTGATAGTAAAAAGGCAGTCAGTAATTTTTATACCGATAAGAAAGAACGGATTTTTTATATTCTTGATGAGATTAATACTTATGCGACTGCTTCTTTACTTGATTTAGTTAATAAATCGAGGTCAGCTAATATTACTTGTATACTCGCCACTCAAAGTTTATCCGACCTTGACAATGTAACTAATCAGTTTAAAGAGCAGGTAATTGAAAACTGTAATAATTACATTGTCTTAAGGCAAAATAGTTCGGTCAATGCTGAAAGCTGGAGTAATATAATCGGGACAAGGCAAACAATGCAAGCAACATATCAAATCAAAGCTGACAGCGGTAATGTCCAAAGCACCGACTTGGGTTCACTTCGGAAAACAAGAGAATATATTTATCATCCCGACGACATTAAATTATTAGAAACCGGAAACGCAATTTTTGTTTCGAGGGATAAAATGAAACACAGTAAAATATACATAAACAAACCTTTTTAAATCCTTTTATGAAAAAGAAAATGAAAAAAGAGGGATTGCTTATGTGGAAAAGAGTATTTTCAATATGTGAGATATTGCATAAAAAATTAAAAGGTAAATTGCTTTATATCTTTTGGTTTATCTTTTATTATTGGATGTTCATTGTATTGTTGCGCCTGATATGTTGGCCTTTTAGATTATTTAGTTTGTGGTTTTTGACTCCTTATATCGTTTTCGTGCTTTATTTGATATCCATTTTGTTTGCCTTTTCAGGAGTAGGCGAGGGGCTATGGCGAACATTGTCGGGGGTTCGCCCTTTGCGCTTAAATAAAGAAAAAGCGCGGTTACTGCCATTATTTAAAGAAGTGTATGAGGAAGCAGTCAAAGCAGATGAAAGATTACCAAGAAATATCAGACTATATATTAAAGAGGATATGGGGATTAATGCTTATGCCTTTGGTACGGAAACCCTTGTACTGACAAGGGGCAGTATTTGTTTATTAAGTGATGATTGCATAAAAGGTTTAATTGCTCACGAGTTCGGACACTTTTCGCACCTTGATACAGTCGTTTCGTTATTTATGACAATTGCCAATTTTTACTATTCATTTTTGATGGTTAAATTAGAAAAAATTAAAACCCGTTTTGATAATAGTAGAGGGTCAATATTTAGTTTTCTGCTTGGGATTATTTATTGGATATTTAAGAGTATTCAAAATCTAAGCAATTTACTATTAATGAATGAAAATCGCAAGCAAGAATATGAAGCGGATAATTTCGCGGTTAAAAGTGGCTTCGGTGATGAGCTGGCAACCGCCTTAATAGATATTTACGAGATATCAGGCAGTAAGCCCCAGACGGTTAAGGAAATGCTTAACAGTTCTCACCCGCCAATTACAAAAAGGATTGAAAGAATCGAAAATTCTTGTAAATAATTTTAACAATGAAATCCAGAAAAATAACAAATTTTAACGAAATTCAACAATTTTTACCCTTCCATTAGGAAATCAAACTGCTATACTCTGTATAATGTGGTGATTTTTCATAAAAAACGAATCCTCTTTATTGACGGATTCTTTTTTATGGAAAAGTGTAAAAAATATGTCAGGGTCTTTAGAAATGATAATGACCTTTAGATTATATTTATCATTGCGCACCATAAAGGGGGAAGAGGTTATGTAGTAAAGGAATTGAAGAAAATAAATATTTTTTATGGAAGATGGTAAAGCACTTTTCATTTTTTGCTTTTACCATCTTTTTTTATGACTTAAGAAAAATTAGAAAGAAGGAAAATTTATGGATAACGAAAAAATATTATCAATTCAGAATTTAGAAAACTTGAATTATAAAGAAACAAAGAAAAATATCATTGATTATTTTTATCAATTAGAAAGACTAAAATGGGAACTTGCTAAACTGAACGCGCAAAAGGGGTTAGTCACAAATTATGATTTTATAACGCACTATCAAAAACAACCTTTTATTCCAGTTGGTAAAGATGGTTTCAACATATCAGCCAAAGAAGATAAAGAAGAACAGCTTAAAAAATATATATCAAGCTACTGTTGGGCGAAAAGCATTTTGACTAACCAGGAACAAATATATATCGAAGAAAGCTTTATTAATCATAAATACGATGAACAAATCATTGAAATTTTAGGTTTTGGCAATATTGATGAAAATGAATTCAGAAAAATAAAGCGAAATGCGGTTTATAAACTAGCGGACTTTTTAGAGTTAGCTGTAGAAAAAGAGGAAAGTTATGGAAAACGAAAAGTTAATTGTTGAAATAATAGATATTTGTATTGAATTTAATATCATAAAAAATCATGAAAATATCGAGCAAAGAAAAGTAAATCTTGCATCAATACTAGAAGATGCCGCTTTTGTGGAGATTCTATACTGCGAAATCTTCAAAAAGGCAAGACAGCGAAAACTTGTTAATACAGACAGAATCAAGCAAGTATTGCTAGGACTTGAAAAAATCAGATTAGAGCTTGAACCTGAAAAAGAAAATATTGATACTATGAAAGATAAAGAATTTAAAGTTCATTAAAACTATTTTTATAATTAAGGGTTCGATGATTAAAAGCGTTCCATCGAACCAATTAGAATATTATTAGGTGTCGAGCGGTGTCAAGGTCAGGTAGTATTTTATTGTATAAAGCATTCAATAAAATCTCCACCTTTACCCTTGACACCATTTATGCGCTTATAATTCGAATATGTGTTGAAAGCTAAAAAAATATAAGGGGGAATTAAATTGCATTATGAATTTGCCGAAACTGGTAACAAAGAAATATGCGACATTAAAAAAATCGCAACTTACTTAAATATATCAATTTCAGAGGTTAGGAAATTAGTTCGAGAAAAAAGAATACCATTTTTTAGAATTGGTAATCGCCTTAAATTTGATTTGCGAAAGATTGATTTATGGCTTGATGAAAAGCAGGAAATGGAAAGTAATTAAAGCATATTTTTTTAGGGAAATGGGGGTTGATTATGATATAATTAATTTAGATAGTTTGACCCTTATATCCCCATGCGAAAGGAGAAAAAATGTATGGGATATATTAAATTATCAGAAAATAGATATAAAATTATTATTGAACTTGGTAATGATGTTTCGGGAAAAAGGAGAAGAAAGACGGAGATTTTTGAAGGTTCGCCGATAGAAGTTAAAATCAGAGAGGCTGAACTAATAAAAGAGTATTATCGTAATAGCCATATAGCAAGTATTAAAGAATTAACATTTGAGCAATATAGTGAAATCTTTATTAAAAGATATTGCCATGAGAATTTAGGATTAATCACAATTGATGGTTATGAAAGAAGAATTAAAACAATTATACCTATCCTTGGTAAAACTAAATTATATAAAATAACTCCATATATGCTTGATTGTATGTATCAAGAATTAAGAGAGGTAAAGAAATTAGGCTATCACTCAATGTATGAATATTACAAGATAATAAATGTTATGCTCAATCAAGCTATTAAATGGGAACTAATAGATAAAAATCCGAATTTAAAAGTTATAAAACCTAAAAAGAGAAAAAGCCAACGAAATTTTTACGACTTAGAACAAGTTAAAATTTTTTTGAACTGCTTAGCAAATGAAAGAATAAAGTATAAGGCTTTATTTATACTTGCGATTGATAGCGGTGCAAGACGTAGCGAAATTTGCGCTTTGAGATGGTCGGACATTGATTTTAATTATAACACTCTGAAAATAAACAACTCATTAAAAGTTGTTAATGGTGTGCTAGATGAGGAAACCGCAAAAACTCAAACATCTACTAGAGAAATAATAATTAGTGATGCTACTATTAATGTTTTAAAAGAGTATAAGGAATGGCAAGATAATTACAAAGAGGGAATGAGCGACAAATGGATAGGAACAGATAGAATTTTCATTTCTAAGCATGGTGATTATATGCACCCTGACACTTGCAATATGATATTTAGAAAAATAATCAAAAAATATAATTTACCTTATATTACATTTCACGAGTTAAGACATACTTCGGCTAGTATACTAATTAATAAAGGCATTAATCCTAAGACAGTAAGTCAAAGATTAGGTCATGCTAGTACAGATGTAACTATGGAAATCTATTCTCATGTATTTGACAATACAAAAAGAGAAAGTGCTATTGTATTTGACGAAATCATGTCAAATTAACGGCACTCACTTCGGCACTCGCTACAAATATCAAGTAGAAAATAGTAAAACAGAAAATTATAAATTAATTGTATACCTTATAAATAAAGGCTTTGCAGAAAATAAAAAGACGTTCGTAGGACTATGATTTATCGCTTCTAAGCGTGCGGTCAATGGTTCGAATCCATTCGAGGACGCCATATTTGCTTAATAAAGTCTTGTAAATTGGTAAAGTTACAAGATTTTTTAATTTTTGTGAAAGTATCACTAAATATCACTAAATATCATGTAACATCATTGTTTTTGGCACTTACTTCGGCACTCTTTAAAAAGGGTAAACTATCGGTAAACATTGGGATATTGAAGAGTTGCTACGAAAAAAGGCTCTAAAATGATACTTTTAACTTAAAACGATTGAAAATATTGATTTCTAATCGTTTTTATTTACTCAAAATTTTTGCTTTCTATCTTATTTATTGCTTTAAATTTTTATGATAAGTGATTTGAAAAAATAATAATTTTAACTGTTGACAAATACTTATGCTTCCGCTATAATTCATAAGGGTAAGAAGTGAGGGCTAAAACATAAAAAATTAGTAGCTAACCTCATAGGTCAGCATAGGCACAAATCAAAAAGTGTTAATAATACGTGGTTTTTGAAAGTTTACAATGTGAAAATGCCGAATGCTGAAAACAAGCTGTCAAAATGATGGATTTGTAATCAGCAGGTTATCGGTTCGAGTCCGATTATCGGCTTTATAAATGATATGTCCATATCTGGACCTTTAGCTCAGTTGGTTAGAGCAACCGGCTCATAACCGGTCGGTCCTGGGTTCGAGTCCCCGAAGGTCCATTACAAAACAAAATAACAATTATTATTGCCAAATAAAAAGTTTTGGCCCAGTGGCTCAGTTGGTTAGAGCGCCGCCCTGTCACGGCGGAGGTCGTGGGTTCGAGTCCCATCTGGGTCGTGACGGCAAGCGACGAAGGTTTAAAATATTAAAATTTTTGTCGACAAAAGGAACGCTAAGCGTTCTTTCAGTTTTTAAAAAGTATACGTAACAAATCTTGTAAATTGGGATCTTAGCTCAGCTGGGAGAGCACCTGCCTTACAAGCAGGGGGTCGCAGGTTCGAGCCCTGCAGGTCCCACGAGAAATAGATTTCCTAAGTGTTGCACAATGGTGCAACACCAAAGAAAATCTAATGCTTTCTCGGGAAAGAACGCAAAGCATTCTTTCAGGTAGTCAAAAAGTCACTATGCCGCAGTGGCGGAATTGGTAGACGCACAGGACTTAAAATCCTGCGGGCTCAACACCCGTACCGGTTCGATTCCGGTTTGCGGCATTAGGTAAAAATGGTGGAAGTCCTTGAAAACAGAGGACTTTCGCTATTTTTTATTTGCCTAAAAGTGCATGTACTTGCATGTACTCCGTATAAATACGGCTTAATCCAGTGCCGATGACATTATTTGGCTTGTTTCTTCAATCGGTTTGACTTGCCGTAAATAGTGCATTGTCATAGCTACTGTGGTGTGTCCTAAAAGCCTTTGTAGCGAGGTTAACGGCATTCCGCTGGCATACAGCATAGATGCAACCGTAAATCTTATTTTGTGGCTTGAACGGCTTTGAATACCAATTTCACAACAATATTTACATAGCCGTTCATTGAACTTCTCGCCCGATAATTGATGCCCTTCAATCATAAAGATGTACTTTCCCTCTGGATTTATTTTTCTGACCTCTTCCAGAATCAGTTTTGCTTTTTGCGTAAGTGGCTGATAACGGAAACCGTCATTTGTACGTCCCTTGACATGATTTACATTTATGTATTCTTTTGGCTCAAAACTCAAATCGTCATTCATGGTATAATTGGTTAATCTTTGAGATTGCACATGAATATAGTCACCTTCGATATCCGTCCATTGCAATGACAATAATTCGCCTATTCTCATCACGACATGGAAGTCGAATTGGATTGCCAATGAATATATATCATCAATGTCTTTTAGGTGGTCGAGTAACATTTGACGTTCCTTGATTGAAAATACATCATCAGAATTATTGACAGGCTTAAATGTGAATTGCCGACAATCTACTTCCTTAACCGGGTTACGCTCAACTATCTCATTTTCAATGGCGTAATTATAGATGCCATTCAACAGGCTCTTGATGTTATTGAAATGCTTTCTGGTGAGCTTTTGGTCTTTCGTCCATTTGCGGAATAGATTTGTGAAGTTTTTAACCTTCAAATCAGCAAGGGAAATGTTTACTATTTCCTCATTCTCCATGAATCTTTTCCAATCGTAGGTATACTCCTTTAACGACTTGTTTGAAAGACTAGTATAATCCCTTTTCCATAAGAGCCATTCGGGATAGAGGTCAGCCATAGTTGAACGTAGCCTTCCATACTCCATTTCGTAGAGCTTATCAATCAATGAATCATAGGTGGTGGCTGTAATCTGGGTAGCTCTGTCAATATAAACATAAAACTGTCTACCGTCTTTTCGCGCTTTTATTTTGTCAAGGTACTTTGTTTTGATATCGTTTTTGTTTTTCATAATTAACAACAATTCCGATACATCCGACAAAGAAATTCTATCATGGAAAAGAGCAGATTGCAATGATTCAAAATTTATTTTATTGGGGCCTGCTGAAATCATATGCCATCACGCTCCCTTCCATATTTTTTGTTTTGCAAAATATCCGAATGATGTTGTTCCGGCGATAATTTTTCCGGCTCTTTTATTTCGGGCGGTTTGCGCATGATATCTTCAATGACTGACATTAACCGCTTCGGTGAACGCTTCATGGCGGCAATCAATTTGCCAATCAATAAGCTTTCTTTAATGGATGGACGTTTTTTTATTTCGACATCAAGCTGTTTTTTTATTTCATCACGTTCCATCTCAACGGATTTTAACCGCTTTCTTAATTCCGAAGTTTTATCTTCAATTGTCACGCACTTCTTGGCAAGTGTTTTGAGTTTCGTCATCTCATCGGCGGTAGTGGTAACACCGCCAAGCAGGGAAGGCTTTCCGATAGCATCAATCTCTGTAACGGTTGCCGCCGCTTTTGATTTGATACTTATTTTATTTTTTAAATCATTTAATCGCCCTTGTGATTTTTCAATCTTTTTGTCAAGATTAATAGCAACACTCATTTTCTGCTCGACTTCAGCGGAAAGAGCAGTAGTCAGTTTTGCTTCCTGTTGGGTTTTATATTCTAAAACACTTAAATGTTCGGTAGTACTGCCACGCTCCCCACGCTCAAAATTATTATAGCCTGCCGATTTCATATGCTCATAAAAGCGGTCTTGGAGTAGAGAATAACTATTTCTCAATCGACCTTGTTCGTCTTTGAAAAGCGGCCATTTTTTTGAATGGCTAACTTGCTTGATTGTTTCCTTGACGGTACCAATAAGATTAGGGTTTTTGCACCGTTTTGACCATTTGATTTCCTTATCAACAACAGGGATATAAACGACGTGTAAATGATAATGGAATACATCATATCCAAGTTGTTCAGATAGGGCTTTATTTCGTTCGTCCGCATGAAGTACCGCCGAAAGGATATATTCTTCACCACCGATTTCTTTAGTTGCCAGCTTATACGCTTCGGCAAAGAACTCTTTGGCATAATCATAACCGCGGTTATTTTCAAAATACGCGCTGTTCACATCAAAGACTAGTTCATCAAAAACCTTTGCATCCGGCTTCAAACCGCGCAAGCTGATAATCCCACCATTAACCATGCGGTTAAATGTCTGCTCGTAACCATTACAGGATTTGAAATGCACATTAAAAGCCGAACGCTCCGGCAGTATGTCACTATTGCCGTAACTTTCGTTCATTCTTTCATTGTGCCGTTCCCGTATGCTGAAATTGCTTTTGGGATATGCTTGATTTCTGACTACACTTCTATCAATCTTCACGGTATTTCGCTCCTTGAAAATATCTTAGCGAAAAAATGTAAGTTGTTCCGTATATCTCAAAATTAGGATTTTAATAAAAAATCACCGTTTTTCCCAAATATGAAAAAACGGTTGTATTAAAATGCTTTGTAATTTCGTTATGAATTAATTTACACAATTACTATTTTTATATATGATATAAATTGAAGTATCAATTCAGATTTATATATATGAAAATAATAGGAGATTGCTTTGAAGATAAAGTTAACTTTACAAGAAAAACTACGCGATTTACGAGACGAAAAGAAACTAACTCTTTCCGAATTAGCAGAAGCAACCGGTATACCCCTTTCCACTTTGCAAAGAACAGAGGGGCAAGAAGATGTTCGTGTTGGTTATCAAGATATTGCCACTCTTGCTATGTTTTATGGTGTATCAGCAGATTATCTCTTCGGTTTAACTGATAACCGACAGTACCGTCATGTTGAAGTTGACACGCTTAATCTTTCTGATTCCGCTATTAAAATTCTAAAAGGTGGGAATCTAAATAACCGTTTGTTGAGTGAAATAATAGCGCATCCAGATTTTTCGGCATTACTGAATGCCGTGGAAATTTACATAGATAGAAAAGTTTTACCGCAGATAAATACAATGAACACTATCTATAAAATCGCTGAAAGCGTTATCAAAAATAATTATGAAGTTACAGAAAATGATAATATCATCGCTTTGCTACAAGAAACGATTGTTGATGAGGATGAGTATCTGCGTTATCGTATTTCAGAGCGATTCAATGTTATTATGAAGAGTCTGTTTGATGCCCATAAAAAAGATGCCCTACCTGATGAACAGGTAAGCATTTTAAAAGATATGGAAAAGGTTTTACAAGACTATCCGGCGCAGCAGGAGCAAGAGGAACAAGCGCGGTGGAAGATGACCTATTTTGCAAAACAACTTGGCTTAAATATTACAGAACTGACGGAAGAAGAAATCCAAGTCTTGATAAAAGCATTACAAAAATCAAAGAAATATAAGCAAATACGTCGGCGGTAAACGCTATAAAATAACAGGCGATATGAAAACTAACATATACTTTTTCAAAGTATATGACCCACTCTGACGGTTTCGTCGCTACGCGCCGCAAACCGCCGTGGGCTCTGCCGAGTGCTTTAATACTACCTATCCAAAATAAAAGCGGCGGTTAAAGAAATTATAAGGGTGTGGGATATCCCACGAAAAGAGGGAGAAGTCAACGAAGTTGACGGGGGAATCTCCCTGACAAGCAAAACCGCCGTACAGGGTTCCCTTGCGTGAGCAAGGGACGGAGGTTTGACGAAATTGTGCGAAACGCAATTTCTATGCTTGCTGGTTATAATTGATTATATATAAATAATAAAATCTGCTGTCAAATCTAATTTGAAAAGATGGCGTAGTTATGCTATCATTAAAAAGCTTATATGGTTTTGGTGAGTTTCTAAAAAGCAAACTATAATGAATAAAAGAGTAGAGCATGGAAAAAGATAAATCTTATTTCGTAAAATTGAAGTCGTTATATAATCTCTTTGCTATAGCAAAAATGTCGACGATTATTTTTGTTATAGTGTTAATAATTGATGTTTTAAATATACCAACCATTATTTGTAATTTTGGTAGTGTCTTTTTATTAATTGGTATTGTAATATTTTTACTAATAAAGTTTTTTGAGCTACATATTATTGAACTGGTGTTTGTTAAAGCTGTGAATTATTTTGATTCATATAATTTGAGTGCCTTTTTATCTCTGTCATTATTGCTAATGTTTTATGGTTTTACAGGATTTCAATATCAATTATATAAATTAGTTATAATAAAGGTTGCATTGATTATTTCATTTGTACTAATTGTTTGTAGATGGTTTTACATCAATATATCATACAAGAAAGTGAAAAATAAAAATGAAAAAACTAATGTATTCGATTTGAAGGATTTATATAATAACAATATTAATTTAGAAGAGGGTCAATTAATTTTTGTTGATGAAAAAGATGTAGATTATGATTTACTTGACCGTACAGAAGTAATTAACGAGTTATACCAAAATCTATTAAATTGTAAAACTAATGGGAAGTTTGTCATATCATTATGTGGTGATTGGGGTTCTGGAAAAACTACAATAATTAAAAACGTAAAGAAAATAATAGCTAATAGCAATAACAAAGAGTTAGTAATAATTGATTCGTTTGATCCATGGATATACGAAGATAAGGGTGCATTATTTAGAGCAATGTTCGATTCAATAATGTCGGAAATCGGAATTAATTTTAGCATAAATGAAATTAATAGTTTTCTGAGTTATTATTTAAGCATGATATTTGATGATACAAAATTCGAGAGATTCAAACCAAAACATACAAATAATATAAAAGAAATCAATCGTATAAAATCTATGATAAATTCTTATTTAGAATTGAATGGAAAACGGTTAGTTTTTATAGTGGACAATATAGAAAGAGCAAACAAACATAATATTTTATTACTTTTTAGAATGATTAGTACAGTTTTAGATTTTAATAGAACTATATATTTATTAGCATTTGATAAAATCAAAATGGAGAAAATTTTTGAAGCTGATTTTGATATGGATTTTGAATATCTTGATAAAATAATTCAATTAGAACTTGAGCTCCCTACTATTTCAAAAGATAAAATACATCATATAAATGAAGTGGTTATCGGAAATATCATGCAAGTATATGGTATGAGCGATGAAGATATGTCAGCAATAAAAGGTATAATTACCGAGTACAGCTCAAATATAAATGATTTAAGGGATTTAAAACGGAATATAAATTCTGTTCTTAGCTTTAATTTTAATAGTAATAATTATTTAAATAGAGTTGATTCATTTATAATAAAATATATATCAATCAAAAACAAAAAGCTTATTGAGTCATTTATAAGGAATTGCTTTCGATATCCTTTCCGTATATAAAGAAATACATAGAGCATCCCAATTACATGATTGCCATTCCAGAATATCGAAGCATAAATAGGGGATATACAATACAAAGTGATAAAAACGATTACTTTATTAATAATAAAGACAAACGTATTTTTAATGGTAAGTATTTTGATTTATATTTTACAAATTCAAAAAATGAGTTTTTAGAGATTAATATAATGGTGAACGACTTTGTAAATATAATTAATGCGAAACGCCTTTCTTTTAATGATGTAAGAGTTGAGTATCAAAAGTTGCTTGACTTACATAAAGGTTTCGTTCAAAAATATGTCTTAGAAACATTAGAATATTATCTGACAGATATAAAATCAAATGATTATGAGTTATTATGTGCAATTTACTATGATATAAATAAATGTGACGATACACCGCTGTTTTTTGGGATATCGGCTAAAACAAGAGCAATAATTTCATTGGCTTTCTTATTAACAACAATTGATGATAAATCATTTAACATGTTTCTTGACGAGATAAAAAATGATTATAGAAAGGTTTACTTAATCAGGGAGATTTGCTATTGGTTAAATCCTGAAACCCAAAATAGCGGAGAAAAAAATCAAGATAGATATAACAGATTTAACTCGGTTTACGAAAAAATTAAAAAAAAGATATTAATAAATGACATAAATATTTTTGATACTAAATATTACAGCAGACTTAACATTTATTGCTTTTGGGAAGATAAAGAGTCCGTGAAAAAATTTAAAAAACATATAAATGAAAATACAATTTATAGATTTTTATGTGATATGGTATCTACCTCAGTAGGTACAGGCGGGTTTGGTTATTCATTAAAAAACAAAGAAGTATCGGAAATAATACCAATGACAGATTTAGAAGAAATTTTGGAAAGAATTGAGCCGAAAAATGATAAAGAAAAATTTATACTATATATATTTGCGAATTGTAAAGATAAGAATAACGATTATGAATCAATATATGAAGATGTTTATTTTGATTATGATTTAAGCAATATAAATGATGTTTAAATCAATTGTAAACCTTGTTGGAAATTTAAACCTTTAAAAAATTCTGCTTTTGTCATAATGGTTTATATTATAATCAAATATTGCTCGCGAATTGCGAATATACGTTCGATAAGTCTTGACACTTTATTAAATCTTAGGTAAAATAAAGTAAGTTGAAAGTATAGATATTTGGAGAGAGGAATATTTCATGTTTGATATTTTTTATGATGAAAACGGTGTCACTAAACAAATAAATGAATCTTCTTGTGCAATTTTAGGTGACTCACATTCTGTATTAAAGCAAATCAGGTCAAAATCTGTAGATTTAATTTTTGCTGACCCTCCTTATGGTATTGGTAAAGATTTTGGTGTTACAAAAGATTGCTTTGCTGATGTTAATGAATACCTAGAATGGTGTAAGTCATGGATTGATGAGTGTATGCGTATTCTGAAAGTAAATGGAACAATGTATTTTATGTCGTCTACACAGTATATGCCTGCGTTAGACAGATATGTTGATGAAAAATATTATGTAGTTAATCGTATTGTATGGGTATATGATTCATCAGGTGTACAATCAAAATCAAAATTTGGTTCATTATATGAACCAATTCTAATGATTACACATGATAAGAATGTACTATACACTTTTAATTATAAAGATATTTTGGTCGAAGCTAAAACAGGTGCAGAGCGTAAGTTAATTGATTATAGAAAAACACCTCCACAACCATACAATACTACAAAAGTACCAGGAAATGTTTGGGAGTTTAGTCGAGTTCGCTATAAGATGGATGAATACGAGAATCATCCATCCCAAAAGCCTGAAGCTCTTTTAGAAAGAATCATATTGGCATCTAG
The DNA here is from genome assembly GCA_009780115.1 of Lachnospiraceae bacterium. Lineage (GTDB taxonomy): Bacteria > Bacillota > Clostridia > Lachnospirales > Lachnospiraceae > UBA935. The sequence continues at coordinate 24,241 of WRAQ01000023.1, read as the reverse complement.
CAACAAGGGTGAAATAGTGCTTGACCCTTTTAGCGGTTCATTTACGACTTCTGCTGTTGCTGTTAGATTGGGTAGATTGGCAGTAGGAGTTGATGTAAATCCTGATTATTATAAGATTGGGATTCGAAGAACTAACATTGCATTAGAATATGATGGCGAACTGCTTATGTGTGATAAATCGCGTAAGACGCAAAATAAATCAAAAAGAGATCATTTCGAAGATTCAGGGCAACTAGCATTAAACTGGTATTGATTAATACGATGGAGGACTTTTCAAATTGAAAGATTTTATAAGAAACATTGTTATAGGAGAATTGGGTGATATATCTAAATCTAGGGAGGATGAATATTTAGTCCATGAAGCACCTGAATATAATTACATAGATGTTGATAAATTTATGGATAAGAGTCCTTTGCTAAAATATCTTGACTTAAAGACAGGGGCAATTTCCGGCAATACAAAGACCCGAAGAAGCCTTGCAAATATATATGCCATTTATTCGATACTTCATTTTTACTCACAAGACTTTTATGGGAAACCAAATGAATATAAAGAGTTTGGTGGGTATGATTATACAAAACTTTTCGTTTTTTATCGAGGACTGTATGGCGGTGAAAAGCTACAGAATCATGCTTTAAATTCAAGAGTAAATGGAGAATTTAGAAATAAAATCGCAACGGAATCTGGAAATGATCTCATTGTGATTAACGAGGGCAAATATGCTCTTCATATTGATTATCTTTATGTTGATGGTATTGATATATCAAGGATGGCAATTAGAATTATTAAGGAGTATATCCAACTGCTTTATTCAAAGGATAGTAAACTTATTTCTGATATTGAGGAACTCATAGAAATGAAATCGATTGATGAAAAGAAAGCAAAGATAAGTGCGCTTATTAATGAGCAATCCGAAGCGCGCATTTTTGAAATTATCTCGTTTTCCATATTAAAGAGTCATTATAAAAATATCAAGGTTTTCTTTGGCTTTTCACGCGAAGAACTAAAAGAGCAATATTTGATGCTATATAAAACAGGTCGAACAAATGCAAATGATGGTGGTGGTATTGATTTTGTTATGAGACCGATTGGGCGATTTTTTCAGGTTACAGAAGTGACTAATAGCTATGATAAATATTTGCTTGATATTGATAAGGTTATGCATTTTCCAATCACATTTGTTATTAAAACACTTAGAGATAAAAATACCGTAATTGCTCAAATGAATAATTATATTGAACAAAAATCTGGCGGTATGCGGATAATTCGTGAGCGTTATCAAGAAGCAATCGAAGAGATCATAACAATAAATGAATTAAGGGACTGGTTAATTGCATTGGATAATCAATCCATAGATGAATTATTGCGCGATATAAACAAGTATTACCGGCTTGAAATGAATTTACTTCTTGCCGATGTTGATGGTTAATGAATCGGAACATAGAAATTGAAAAGCGTTGTTTTGCGAAGCCGTTACAAGCGTAAACGGTAAAAAATTTGTTCGCTCATCACCTAATAATACAACACAAGACAATTTACTTAACCTTCCAAGACAATAAGTAGTATTAAGTAAAACGACATCTATATGTATGTGCAAAATTGTTATAAAATATATTATGATTCATAAATAAATTAAAAGGCTTAGGGAGGCTAGGGATTAAATGAATAGATATGAAAAGCAATTTTATTTTAGCAGAAAAATGGAAAAACTTCAAAACTTATATAAATCAATGCGCGAGTTAAATGTAAAAATAGGAGTGTTTACACACGTTTTTAATAATATTGAGTCTTCAGTAATATTTGATACTCGTGGTGATGCATGGATGTTAATTTTTATGAAACTGATTCTTGGCGACATTCTTGAGATTCCAATTAAGCAAGGATACATATTTACAATAGATGGTGATGAGAAGTATAAAAAATTTCGTGAATATTTTGAAATTGCAGGTGGAAGAGGAGTTTTTAGTATAGGCCAATTCATAGAACATTTTGAAAAACAAGTTCCTCAAATATACGAGTTAAATGATAATAAGCGAAATGAAATAATGCGCTATGATAGAATAGATAGTCAAAGTGAAGGTATTTATCCAATTGGTATGAAAAACTGGGAACTAATTCATGCACAAAATCCTACCTTACAAAAGGATAAATTTCATAGAACTCCAGAAAATCTAGCCAAGACTCGGGAATTATATCCTATAATTTTTAGTGCAACAAAAAACATGGACATTTCAATTATGTATGGTATTAAACCAGGAAACAAAACTAATAGTTTGGTAGCAGGAAATATAGATGAATGAGCGCATAAGTTATACATTGAAAGTAAGCATATTATGACTTGCATGTACTCTTGCATGTACATGCTGTCGAATATACCGGAAAGCTCCTTTCCATTAGTGTTTTTGAAGTTATAATATGGTTCGATTCCGGTTTGCGGCAGGAAAGCATTGTTACTCGAACCACTTTGTTGGTAAAGAAGTGTTTGGGATAACAATAAAAATCTAAAAAACGTGGCAAGCCGGTATTAATTGGCTTGCCACATTTTTGGCTATTTATTTAGATTTTCCGCTTTTGGATGCTTGATTTCTTCCATACTTCAATTCAAACTTGCCTGAGCTGAGTTTAATTTAAAATTCAATTAAACAAAAATAACGTCATCAGCTTTTTTTGCTTCTGATAGATTATTGAGCATTGTGTATTTTGCACCTCTAAAAAATACACCATCTTTTTTGCCCAAAAAAATTTTATTTGATAATTCTTTGGGTTCGCCGGAAAAATAACATACTTTCCCTTTTTCATTATTTATTTTTTCGAGTTTAAATTCTTTTATTTTTGCAAAATGTGTGATGGCTGAAGGAGCATCTTTGCCCCCGCGATAGAGCGCTATAAATTCCAGATTTTGTTGCCTATCATCACTAATACGGCATGGCCACCAGCACTTAGAATTTATAAATACATCATTGAAACTTTGTTCATCGTTACAAGATAAGATAACTGTATCATATTTTTTGCCGCGCTCTTCATCAATCATGGCATCTAAATCAATTCCATGCTCGTCATACAAGAATTTTTTTGATTCAGAAAGATATTTTAAAACAGCCTCTTCTATTAACGTGTTTCTGGCAAAGCTAGTAGTTCCAATTGATGAAAATTGCTTCACTGTTATATCGATTTCTTCAAGAGTTTTTGTGTCGAAATAAACAGCAACTTGTTTTTTAGGTGCTTTATCAAGCAGACCTTTAAAGTAATTTGAATTATTCTCGTTCATGATTTGCGCTCTCCTTTAAATAAAGATATCAAATATAATATCATTTTTATATTATCTGTCATCATTTTTGCGAACTTAATTTATATATTCGCGAATAAGTTGAACACGATTTGCAATAATCTTTTTTGCCGTCAGTCGCCCATCCTGTATAACCGATGCAAAACAAAGGTGCAAGGGTGTTTTTTATCTAAATGTACGACAACGGAAAAGAGATTGTTCTTACCGATTTTTTGTGAAAGAAAATCTTCGTAAATATATTAAATTAAATAATTCCGACAAATTGAAAAATATAGATATATAAGCATTTTTATGGCAAAAGACAAACTTACAAATCCTTATACTCCAATGCATCAAATAATTTTTGCAAGGTAGTATATCGCGGTGCTCTGACGGAAGCGGATGGCGCGGTTCCAAGAGGGACGGGATTATTTAATTTAATGGGACTCCCGTCTAAATTAATTACATACCCATCATCAGTTTCTTCAAAATTGGCTATCTTTGCATAATGCGTTATCCTGGATTCAGGTGCCCCTCTGTAAATAGCGACATATTTAAGACGCGGAATTTTATCCTTTTTTATTCTTACATAATACCAACGATTTTCATTCAAAAAAGCCTCAATAAATCCATCATTATGCGCCGGATAAACCACGGTATCAAAAAAGTCATCATCATCATTCAAAAACATCTGAATATCAATGTTACTTGCCTTAAGAGTGTCGGCTGCTTCTTCTATATAAGCCTCTATTGCATCTTCAATCAACATATTGCGGGTGGCAGTTTTTCCGGAACTCCCTGATAATGCTTTTGCGATTAAATCTAGCTTTTCGATACACTCCTCTTTGAGAGAGATGGCGATTTGCTTTTTTATGGGAACCTGCGGCTTTGCCAGTCTCTCATTGATTTTTGTTTTAATAATTGACATTATTTTCACCTCCTTTTTAGTGAATGTTTATTTATGTTTATATTTGCATCATATCATAAAATAAATTATACGTCAATGCCTATAATGAAAATTATTAAAATAATTTATAAAAATTATTTACAAGAATCATCCAAAGATTATGCCTAGATAAAAAACTAGAAAAACGTCATTACGTCCCTCGCGATGCAGCGGGAAAAAGCGAGAAATCCGTATAAATTCTGTATTCTGTGTACGCAAATGTGATTAACTGATATACCTCAATATTCCGGCAGCGAAGAGAATGATTGTAATTATAGCAACCCCCCCAAAGCAAACCTACTGCAAATTTTCCCGCTGATAAAGATGAAACCACAAGTCATCCCTGGCACCGGCACCATGAAGGCTGGCAATTTTTACATAATTATTAAGGTTCCAGTAATTATTATCCGGAAATTCGTCTTTACTTTCCGTATGTAAAATAACAAATTCAAAATACCCTTTTCTGACCGCTTCTTTTTGACTATCCCTGATTTGCGGGAAATCATCATGTCCAATATTGGTAGTATGGAAAAAAGGCAATTCCGGTATAATGCCGCTTGCAGTATAAAAGCCACTATCAAGCTTTCCGACTTCCAACAACGTAGGGTTTTCATCTTTGGCATACTCCCAAATAATCTCGGCCATTTTATGCTGAACCGGCACCCTTTGAAACAAAAATTCCGGATACCATATTGACCCCCTGATAAAAATGATGGCTAAAAAAATCATAAACGTTGCTAAACTTAGCAAAATATTGTTGAATTTTCTTTCCGATAAAAGCTTTTCTAATATGTAACCAATTGCGATAATAGCCATATTAAGAAAAACCGTCAGCGGAATTAGGGCATACATGATTATTGCCTGGCTAAGATATATCGAAGTCAATAGCAAAACAAACGAACTGCAATATCCAAGTACATAATTTAATTTTGTTTTTAGCATTACAAAGATAAGCCCGGTTAAAAGAAAGGCATCAAATATCAAATATTGCCGAAATTCCCATGCCCCCTCTAACAAACTTCTGAACAGCCTTAGTCCGATGTTTAGCCCGGTTTCTTTTGCATAAGAGTTGTTCATAATTAAATAAATGTCAATAAATGCCTTGAAACTGCCGGTTAAAAACATATAAATCAAATAAGGCAGTGCGATAATAAATACCCCAAAACTAAATAGCAATATGTATTTACCTAAATTCCGATACTGCTTTTTGCAAACAAGCTCAATGATGATTACAAGAATAAAGCCGCCAAAATACATAACCAAATTAAATTTCATTAAAAAGATAGCAGCAAATAAGCCCCCCAATATTATGACATTCCAAGCTTTATGTTTCTCTGGTTTTATGTAATAAAGGGTAAAATAATATAGCGAGGCTGTTAATAAAGGCAGGATAAATTCTTCCGCACTTCCGCCATAATTATCATATGTAAGCATTGGTAACGGTGAGAGAGCTGCAACTAAAAAGCAAATCTCCACTCGCTTTATGAATAAATGAGCCAGATGGTATACATAGATAATTGAAATGGCCAAAAAAACAGATTGAAGTAAATAAATGCCCAGAAAACCGGTTTGGTTAAATAACCAGCCGATTCCATAGATTAAGAATATGTATATTCCTTTGTGGTCTATTAAGTCAACATACGGAATGTAGCCGTTAAATAAGCCCTTACCAATCGTAAAATATATATTAACATCATTCCAGCCATTGAAAATAAAAAGTGGTGAGGAATGGGTTGTGAATAATAGTAAGGCAAAGGCGTAAATACTCAAAAAAATATATAATTTGTGATTTTTAGTAGTCAATTTCATCTTTTGTTGTCAATAGAATGCGTGAATTTTATTTTTTCATGATTTCTAAGGAAATCATGTCCTCCGAGTATGCGCACTAAAACTGCGCTGATATAATGTCTTTTCGAATGGTATCACACCATACCGGTTTTATTTCTTAAAAATATCTTATTAATTTCTTAAAGTGTTACACACTGCCCGATTCAAACGTAAACCCTTCCCCGTGGACATCCGCCACAATATTTGTCACCATAAAACATTTTTCGTCATGTTTATTAACAATTTCAATTAGTTGCCGGTAATACGGTTTACTTACAACTAACATCAGCATTGGTGTAGATGAACCGGTATATGCCCCGGTCGCCGGCAAGATTGTGACCCCGCGCCCAAGCTCGTATAATAATTCATTCGTTATTTCTTTATGCTTTTCGCTGATAATATAAATACACTTTTTCTTATTTACCCCATTTTCGATTTGGGTCATTACAATAGAAGTAATTATATTTGACAAAATTGCGAAGAAGAATGTATCAACGTCAAAGACAAGCAGACATAGGGTGACAACAATGCAATCAATTACCAGCAACCCAAGCGAAGGCCGCCAATTAAAATATTTTTGGAAAATAAGCGGCGGGACGGCAGTACCCCCGCTGGAAGCCTTATTATGATAAAGTGTGCTTGCGGCAATCCCGAACATAATACTTCCGGCTATCATTGACAACATCGTATCGTTTATCAATTGGTAACGTGGGATAATAGCGATAAAAACCGGAAGAAGCCCGGCGCCGATAACGGTATTAAAAAATATTTCCTTACCAAGAAAAACCAGGGCAAGGACAGCAACAATGGCTTGGCCAACCCAAATAGTAATAGTCCGGTCCCAGCCGAAGTATGACTCGGCGATGACGGCAAGCCCTGTTAAACCACCGGCCGCAATATTATGCGGGGCGAGAAACAGATTTACCCCGACAGCAATTAATAATATTGCGAAAATAATGAAAAATAGTTTCTTTATCCAAAATTTCAACATGTCATTTATTGTTTCCATAAAATCGCCGATTTATTATTGCTATCTTTATCATTCCGCTATACAATAAAAACGTCTGCTCATGCAGCAGCAAAGGAGCCGAAATGAAAGAAATTTACTTAGCCGGCGGATGTTTCTGGGGAGTTGAGAAATATCTGGCCTTGCTTGATGGTGTTACCGCCACCGAAACCGGATATTCCAATGGGAAAACCGAAAATCCCACTTATGAGCAGGTATGTAATGAAAATACCGGTCACGCCGAGACAGTAAAAGTTCTTTATGACCCGTTAAAAATCAGCCTGACCTTTCTGCTTGAGCTTTTTTATGATGCCATCGACCCGACTGCGGAAAACCGTCAGGGCGGCGATACCGGGATCCAGTACCGCAGCGGTATTTATTTTACTGAAAAAGAGGATAAAGAAATTATCCTTGGCTCCATCGCCCTTTTGCAGGAGAGCTATAAGCAACCGGTGATGATTGAAGTGAAACCGCTGGAAAATTATTATCCCGCTGAAGAATATCATCAGAAATATCTGGATAAAAACCCGGGCGGGTACTGTCATATTGGCGCAAATCTATTTGAAAAAGCGCGCAAAGCCGTTGATGAAGTGACTCATAACCGTTCAATAGAAAAGAAAAAATTGCGCGGGGAACTTACTGATATTCAATTTGAAGTTACCCAAAATGGCGCAACGGAGCCGCCGTTTCGAAATGAATATTTTGACCGGTTCGAAGCGGGTATCTATGTTGACATTACGTCAGGCGAGCCGCTTTTTGTTTCGGGGGATAAATTTGAAGCAGGTTGCGGCTGGCCGAGTTTTTCGCGCCCGATTACGGCTGATTTAATCGCGGAGCTGCCAGATTTTTCTCATGGCCGGGAACGCATTGAAGTAAGGGGCAGCAAAAGCGGTTCGCATTTAGGCCATGTCTTTGGAGACGGCCCGCCGGAAATGGGCGGTTTGCGCTACTGTATTAATAGTGCGGCGCTTAAATTTATCCCCCGGGAAAAAATGGCCGAAGAAGGGTATGGGCACTTGCTGGGTCTGGTTAAAATTAAATAACACATGTTATTTCTTGCTTTGTTTAAGTAATTATGATATAATGTCGTTAAGACATTATATCAGCGCGGTTTTAGTGCGCATCCCCCGGAGGGCATGATTCCGGTAGGAATCATGATATAATGAAACATCAGCAGGAAAACAAGCGACTGCGAAGCAGGCATTTATTTTACCTGATGTGTCAACGACAGACTGTAAGTCTGGAGTTGTATAGAGAATTCCTTCATAATATATCTATCGTTATCATATCAAGCGAAAGAAAATACTGCTTCACTTGTACTTTTTTTCTGCTGATGTGACAAATTTAACCACATCGACAAACTTAGGGAAAAGGAGTTGCCTATGGTCATAAAAAATAATCTTAGTGCTTTAAATAATAATCGTTCACATGAATCAAACCAAACCGCGCGAGCGAAATCCAGTGAGAAATTGTCATCCGGTTACAAGATTAACCGTGGTGCCGATGATGCTTCCGGACTTTCTGTTTCGGAGAAAATGCTGCGCCAGATATTTGCATTGTCCAAAGCAACAGCAAATGCCCAGGATGGAATTTCCAGTATGCAGATTGCTGACGGTGCTTTAGGCCAGGTTAATGAAATGCTGAACCGGATGAATGAACTTGGCGTGCAAGCCGGAAATGAAACGCTTAGCGAAGAGCAGCGTTACAGTATTCAGGCGGAAATGAACGCGCTGCGAAGTGAAGTAGACCGCATTGCCGAAACCACTACTTTCAACGGTCAGAAATTGCTTGACGGCAGCTTTAGCGGGAAGCGGCTCCAGGTTGGTGCGGAAGCAACTGACGAAAATCAAATTAGTATTACAATCGGCAATATGAATTGGGATTCAATTAGCGGAAACCGCCCGGTCAGTATCGAAAGCGGGCAGCTTGCCGAAACGATGCAAGGGATTAGAAGTGCCATGCAAGGTATTTCGACGATGCGCTCTGATATGGGGGCTGTCCAGAACCGGTTAGGCAATACGGTTTCAAATTTGCGTAATGCGACCGAGAATACGATGGCGGCCAATTCGAATATCCGCGATACCGATATGGCAAGTGAAATGGTCAGAAATTCGAACCGTAATATTTTGGCGAGGACACAGGAAGCGATACAGGCCCAGGCAAATCAAAACAATCGTAATGTCCTTTCTTTATTAAACTAGTTATTGAACTAATCTTTGAATAATTCAATGATTTATTGCTGTCATTCCTTTGACAGTGGGAAAAAAATATGCTAGTATTATAAATGTCTCAAATTTTACCACTATTTGAGACATTTGTTGCGTAAACTATGATACTAGGGCCGATAAATAATATTTATCATCATTAGTATCTCCCGACATATATTAACAAACCTCAGGAGGGAGCACCATGAGTTCCGACGCCGCCGAAAAGCCCCTTATTGAAATTACCAGTTGCCCGGTTGCGACCACCAACAAAAAAATGGTTATTGCCGGAATCATCAATTCGGAAGAGCCCAATTTAGAACTGTTCATTAATAGTGAGGAACAGAAAATACATAACGGAAGATTCATGGTATCTTTACCTTTGGAGGATGGTGCCAATGATTTCGAGATTACCCTTGCGAATGAAATAGAAGTGCTTGCGCGTGAAAAACGTTCGATTTTTTGCGGCTTTCTTCCCCCGGTTCTGAAAGTTGATGATATTCCGACTGTTACCGCATCTAAGGAGATTACACTTTCCGGTACTGCTCATGACGTCAATCAATTAAAGAGCTTAATCACGCTCAAAATTAACAAAGAAACCATCGAAATTGATTCCGATGGTACTTGGTCGAAGTCTTTTATTTTAAAGCAAGGCGAGAATTTATTTGACATTCTGCTTTATGATAGTGCCTTACGGAAGTCAGTTAACCGTAGATTGGTTGCCCATCATCCTAAAGCGCCGGAACTTAGATTGGAAGGCCTTGGGGTAATTACCAGCCGTCAATTCGAGCTTAACGGCTATTTAGAAAATTTTGATTATAATAAAATGGATTTCAAAATCCATAATAAAATTATTCCGATCGTAGATAATACTTTTAAATATATGGCTAGTATCCGCACTGATGTTGCAGAAATTCCTTTTAGTATCGATTTTAACGGCCGTCATATTTTGAGTTTTTCCCGGCAGGTAGTTTTTCTTCCGTCACCGCCAACAGTTACGGTTGATGATGAAATCAAGCAAATATCTGCCACCCACTGCCGTATCACCGGTACCATATCGGATGAAAACGATGTCGACCCGAAAGTATATGTTAATAATAAGGAAGTTCTTCCGCGGGCTGGTGTCTGGACTGTGACATTATATCTTGAGATTGGTATCAATACCATTGTTATTGAGGGCAAAAATCAATCTGGGCTTAACAAGATTATTAAAAAGAAAATTATCGTTCACGAATGATATTTTTGAATAAACAATCAATTTAAAGGAGAGCTTTTCATGAAAGGAAACATCGTAGTAGGACAATCAGGCGGGCCAACCGCTGTAATTAATTCATCTGTCGCCGGCGTATACGTTGCGGCGAAGAAATTAGGGGTAAAAAAAGTTTATGGGATGGTTCATGGTATTGAGGGCTTTTTGCAAGATAATTTATGCCTGTTGGATGAATATCTTGATACTGATACTCATGTTGAATTACTAAAAAGAACCCCTTCCGCTTTTCTTGGCTCCTGCCGTTACAAATTGCCGAAAGCTGAAGGCAATGAAGAAACTTATGAAAAAATCTTCCAGATTATGGAAAAATATGATATCGAATGCTTCTTTTACTGTGGGGGCAACGACTCAATGGATACGATCAAAATGCTGTCCGATTATGCCGCAGCCCATGGCAAAAGCCAGCGTTTTATGGGCGTACCCAAAACAATTGACAATGACCTTCCGATTACCGATCACTGCCCCGGTTATGGTTCGGCAGCGAAATATATTGCGACAAGTATCAAAGAAATCATTCGCGACAACGAATCATTCGGTGCCAAAAAACCGACCGTCACGATTGTTGAAATCATGGGGCGCCATGCCGGCTGGCTGACCGCCGCCGCCGCTTTATCCAAGGGCGATGACTGCAGCGGCCCGGATGCGATTTATTTACCGGAAGTAACATTTGATATGGATGCCTTTCTTGACAAAGTAAAACATCTTGGCGCAACCAAATCGTCAGTTGTAATCGCTGTTTCCGAAGGTATTACCCTTGCTGACGGCCGTTTTGTTTGTGAAATAGACAATGCCAGCGATTATGTTGATGCTTTCGGACACAAACAATTATCCGGCTGTGCTGCAATCCTTGCGCACAAAGTTGCTGCTGCTACCGGCCTTAAAACCCGCGCGGTTGAATTTTCAACGTTACAGCGTTCGGCAACTCATATCGCTTCCTTAACTGATATTAACGAAGCTTTCCAAGTTGGTTTTGATGCAGTCGTTGCGGCCAACGAAGGTAAAACCGGAATGATGATTACGCTTGACCGGAACGGTGACGAACCTTATCAATGCGGTACAAGTGCTTATGATATTCATGCAATTGCCAATGTCGAACGTCCGCTGCCTTCAGAGTGGATTACCGAAGATGGCTGCAACTTAAATGATGGTTATATTCGTTATGCCCGCCCGCTGATTATGGGCGAGTTACAGCCGTTATTTGTAAATGGTGTACCTCATCATTTAGTTAGAAAGAAATAAATAAAGGAGCATAAAACTTTATGGTTGCACAAATAATCGGTAATTACCTTATTGAACGTGGTATCGTAACAAGAGGTCAGATGTTGGTCCTCCATAAAGAGCGGCAAAAGGTCAGGGCAAAACTTGGCCTTATTGCTATTTCAGAAGGATATATGTCGCCTGATGAAGTCAAAGACATATATAACGAAATTGAAAACGATGGTACGCTAACCGACCGGGCTTTTGCCGATATTGCTATTGAACGTGCTTATTTAACCGAAGGCCAGATTAGAATGCTGTCACATAAGCAAAGTGACAATTATTTATGTTTTGTGCAAGCGCTGGAAAAACAAAATATTATGGATATCGAAGCTTTAAATGAAATCCTTAATGATTTTCCGCTTATTAACAATGAATTTCAGTTAGACGATCTGAAAAGCGATGATGTAAACCGGATTATCCCCTTATTTTTACCCCGGGAAGCAAAAGATTATGTCAATGCCGCCTGTTGTGCGATGCGGTTTCTAAACCACAAAGTTGATACCAATATTTATCCGGTGAAAGCTTATCTGACCGACAAATTTACCGCAGCAAACGGGGTCTTTCAATTCGCAAGGGGTGAAAAAGAATATGCTTATGCCGTTGTTGCAAGAAATCAGGAAATGGCCACTCTTGCGACCTGTTATATGCGGGAACGGTATGATGGGCTTGATGAAGAAATCCTTGATATTGTCAGTGAAGTGGTCAACAAAATCAGCAGCTCATATGCCTCGGAATTAAGCCAGGATGATGTTCTGGTTGACCTTATTCCGCCGTATCCGTATATGGCACTGAAAGAAGTAAAAGCAAAAGAGATACTAGTTCTAGAGCTAATCGTAAAATATGAAACTGTTTATTTATTAATTTGTATGTCAAGTGCTATTGAGATTCATTAAGTAAGGAGGAGGGTTATTATGGCCGCTCAATCGAATTTGCAAAAAGATGTTTTAATTATGTATTTGGAAGATCAGGTAACGGAAATTGCCAATGATATGTATGGAAAACCGATTGCCGATTTGACCGATAAAGAAACTTACTATGTCGTTTTAGCTGTCGTTAAGCGCATTTTAAGCGTATCAGACAAAATCGAGGGCGAAAAGAAAGTTTATTATGTGTCGATGGAATTTCTGATTGGTAAACTTTTGTCCAATAATCTGATTAATCTGGGGATTTATGAAAAAATGAAGGAAATCTTGGCTTCCCAAGGCAAGGAGCTTGCGCACCTTGAAGAATTGGAGCCGGAACCTTCATTAGGTAACGGCGGATTGGGCCGTCTTGCCGCTTGCTTCCTTGATTCAATTGCAACTCTGGGCCTGAATGGTGATGGTGTTGGCCTTTTGTACCATTTCGGTTTGTTCAAGCAGGTTTTCAAAGACCGGCTTCAGACCGCTGAAAAAAATAATTGGATAGAACCGCATTCGTGGCTTAACAAATCAGAAATCACTTATGACATCTATTTTGGCAAGGATAAAGTAACGTCACGTCTATATGACATTGATGTCATTGGCTATGAACAGGGGGTAAACCGCTTACGGCTCTTTGATATTGAAAGTGTTGACGAAGCGCTGGTGAAAAAAGGTATTACCTTCAATAAAAAAAGTATCGCGAAAAATTTGACCCTCTTTCTTTATCCCGATGATTCTGATGAAGCGGGTAATTTGCTGCGGATTTATCAGGAATATTTCCTGGCGGCAAACGCAGTCCAGTTGGTATTTCATGAAATGAAAGCCAAAAAATATGATTTGCGTTATTTATACAATCATGCCGTTATCCAGATAAACGATACCCACCCGACTTTGATTATTCCGGAACTAATCAGGGTCCTTGTTGAAGAAAAAGCTTTGACAATTGATGAAGCAATAAATGTTGTCAAGAAAACCTGTGCTTATACCAATCATACCATTCTTGCGGAAGCGCTTGAGAAATGGCCGCTTAAATACATCAACAAAGTCGTACCGCAGCTTATTCCTTATATTAAGGAACTGGACAAGCGGGTCAAAGCGCAGTACAAAGATTCATCAGTTCATATTATCGACAAAAACCGGGTCGTCCATATGGCCCATATTGATATTCATTATGGTTTTTCCGTTAATGGGGTTGCAGCTTTGCATACCGAAATCCTTAAAGAAACCGAACTCCACAATTTCTATGAAATTTATCCCGACAAATTCAATAATAAAACCAATGGTATTACTTTCCGCCGCTGGCTGCAGTCCTGCAACCCGGAACTTAGTGATTTTATCACTGAAACAATTGGGTACAGCTTCAAAAAGGATGCGAAAAAACTTGAGCGGTTACTGGAGTATCATGATAAAGAATCTGTGCTTGACCGTATCTATGAAATCAAGCAAAACAAAAAGTGCGAGTTGGCCGCTTATGTTAAAGAAAAAGAAGGCATCGTATTAAACGAAAATTCGATTTTTGATATTCAGATTAAACGTCTCCATGAATATAAACGGCAGCAGATGAATGCCCTTTATATTATCCACAAATATTTGGAAATCAAAGGCGGCAAAATACCGGCGACCCCGCTGACTTTTATCTTTGGCGCCAAAGCTGCCCCTGCTTATACTATCGCCCAGGATATCATCCATTTATTGCTGGTATTACAGGAGATTATTAAAAATGACAAGGCTGTCAGTCCGCATATGACAGTATTAATGGTCGAAAACTACAATGTCAGTTATGCTGAAAAACTGATTCCGGCCTGTGATGTATCGGAGCAAATTTCACTGGCATCAAAAGAAGCTTCCGGTACCGGCAATATGAAATTCATGCTTAACGGCGCAGTAACGATCGGTACTTTTGACGGGGCAAACGTTGAGATTCATGAATTGGTCGGTGATGAAAATATTTATACCTTTGGTAAGGATAAAGATACGGTTATTGAACTTTACCGCCGTATCCAAGCTGATGAGAAGGGCAAATATATCGCAAAAAATTATTATAAAAACAGCAAGATAATCAAAAAAGCAGTGGATTTTATTGTCAGCAAAAAAGCTTTGAAGGTTGGTAATGAAGAAAATCTGAAACGTCTTTACAAAGAACTGCTTAACAAAGACTGGTTTATGACCTTGCTCGATTTGGAAGAATATATTGAAGTAAAAGATAAGATGTTCGCTGATTATGAAGACAAGCTGAAGTGGAAAAAGATGATGCTTGTCAATATCGCAAAAGCCGGCTTCTTCTCGTCCGACCGCACGATTGCGGAGTATAACCGCGATATTTGGAAGCTGTAGAATCAGCAGAAAAACAAGCGCCCGCGAAGCGGGCATTTGTTTTTACCTGATTCGTCAACGATAGACCGTAGGTCTAGAGTTGTAGTATATTGTGAGGTGAATGTGAATCAGCAGAAAAACAAGCGCCCGCAAAGCGGGCATTTGTTTTTACCTGATTCGTCAACGATAGACCGTAGGTCTAGAGTTGTAGTATATTGTGAGGTGAATGTGAGCAGGAAAATAATAATTGTCGGGGCCGGAATCGCCGGGTTGACCGCAGCTATTTATGCGAAACGCAGTGGCTTTGATGTTACGCTTATCGAACAGCACAGCATTGTTGGCGGGATGTGTACATCCTGGAAACGGGGCGGCTACCTCTTTGAAGGTGCGGTGCATTGGTTAACCGGGTCCAACCCGAAGATGCAGCTTCACCAAATATGGAAAGATACCGGGGCACTTTCGGAAAAAGTTCCGGTTTTTTATGATGACCCTTTTATAAGTATTGAACATGATGGGCAAATCATAAATTTATATCGCGACTTTGAGAAAACGGCGGCTCACTTTATCACAATTTCACCGGAAGATGAAAAACGAATCCGGCAATTTGCCAAAGACGTAAGAAAATTGTCAAAAGTTGAAATGCCCAATATTGATATTAAAGGTGTAAAAGCTGAAAACCCGCGCCGGATGTCACTTGGATTTGTATTAAAAATGCTTCCCGCCCTTCCGGTAATGAAACGCTTAAATAATATTCCCGTCAAAGAATTTGCCGGTCAATTTGCCCACCCCGGTTTGCGCCGCCTCTTTCTTGGCCTGGTACCGGAAGGATATTCGGCAAGCAGTATGGCTTTTACATTCGCTACGCTTCATTTAGGTGATGGTGGTTATCCGGAGGGCGGTTCGCTCGCGATGGTACACCGGATGGCGAAAAAATTTACCGATTTGGGCGGTGAACTTTTACTTAATACGAAAGTAAAGAAGGTTATAATTGAAAATAATAAAGCTGCCGGAATAGAGCTTGAGGATAAAATAATAAAAGCCGGTGCCGTAATCGTAACCCAAGAAACAATTGCCGCTTTAGGCCAGTTATTTGATGTGCCCTTAAATGAACCTTGGTTAAATGAACTTAAGCAGGCAAAGCCGGTAACTTGTACTTTTATTGGCCTTGGTATTCAAGCTGAATTACCGGAAACCCCGGCCTGGATGCTTGAAAAACCGATTACTTATGCCGGACAGGAAATAAATGAACTGGGATTTTATAACTATAGCGGTTACAAAACTTATGCCCCGGCGGGTGGTACCACCTTAACTACTGCTTTCTTGGGCGATACTTATGATTTTTGGCTGAAAGCGAAGGAAGATGGGTGCTATGAAACAGAAAAAAAAGCGTTAGCTGACCAGATTATTCAAGCAGTTGAGGATAAATTCCCCCATGTTAAAGGAAAAATTGCCGTAATTGATGTCGCTACCCCTCTGACTTATGAACGTTATACCGGAGCCTATCACGGCGCTTGGATGTCAATGGTCGGGCCGGGTGAAAAAATGAAGCAGAATACCGGGGAAGTAAAAAGTGTAGCGGGACTATATTTTGCCGGGCACCGGATGTTTTTACCCGGCGGCCTTCCGGCAGCAGCAGCAAGTGGACGTACCGCCGCCCAACTAATTTGCCGGCAGTTTGATATGATTTTTAGGTGAAAACTAATTTTTGTTACTATTCACAACCAATTTAGAAAATAAGCAAGGAAGGCAAAAATAACTAGGAATTGCATTAGGCCGCCTTCTTCCCAAAAGAAAATTTTTATTTTATACCGATTAGGCCGTAGCAACGAATAGTATTTATTGCCTGACTGCTTAAACAGTATTAGCCGTGAATAGTAACTAATTTTCGATTTTTATTAATTTTCATAAAACCACTTGACAAAACCCTCCTTTTAGGATTATAGTAAAGGTGTATAAGTATGTTCAGAAAGGAGTAGATTATGCAAATTGGTGCAGTAGGTTTAGAACCCTTCATCTATAATACGAATCAGGTCAGTGCTGCCAGCATGAATCGTGTGCCGGCGGTCCCGAATGATATCAACGCCGAAAGAACCGATTACTCCGGACTGGTAGGGAATGACGAAAATACTAATCAACTGCAGCCCGGCGAATCAGCGAATTTTGCGAATATCATTGAAGAACAGATGTCACGCTCCCAACAGAATGCCGCCCGTATTATACGTGATGATACAGCGGTCGAAAATACCGCAGTTGAAAATAATGCAATGATTGGAAATGCCGGCGTAGAAGCTGCCGTAGGGATTGTCGGAAATCCGGTGGAGAATTTTCAATTAGAGACACCTGTTACCGGCAATGAATTAACCGGCGGGACTGCATTTAACAATGTGATTCCGGATGCGTTAGACGTACCGTATACGAATGCCGCTGTCGATTATGCCGAAGCCCGGGCTTCAGAAATTACGGTTGCTGACCAGCTTACGGAAACAAGTCAGCCAAGCAATCAGTCAAATGTCTACCAGATGCAGCGCGCTACAGAAGCATATGCAATGGTAATGGGACTATAAATGACTTAATAGAATTTTTTAAGGCCATGGGTTTAGCTCATGGCTTTTTTATTAGCGGAGGATATCATGAAAAAAATATTAATCGTTGTTGATATGCAAAACGATTTCATCAATGGTTCACTTGGGACGAAAGAAGCGGAGCTTATTGTTGATAAAGTAGTTGCCAAAATCAATGAGTATGAACAAATTGGGCCGGATAACATTTATGTCACGTTCGATACCCATTCAGTCAATTATTTGGAGACCGCGGAGGGGAAAAGCTTACCCGTAGAGCACTGTATACGCGGGACTTTAGGTTGGGAGTTGAACGAGCGGGTCAAAGAAGCATTGACTGAATCAGTCAATATAGAGAAGCCGACCTTTGGTTCCAATATCTTAGCCGAGCAAATTTACAATCGATATAATTGTGAGCAGGAATTGGAAATCGAGCTTGTTGGTTTGTGTACTGATATTTGTGTTATTACTAATGCTTTGTTATTAAAGACTAAGATGCCGGAAGTAACGGTCAAAGTAGATTCATCATGCTGTGCGGGTGTAACCCCTGAAAGTCATGAAGCAGCTTTATTAGTAATGAAAAACTGTCAGATAGTAATTGAGTAAATAATAACTTCAAAAACTGATAGATTAAAAGAATTTTCCCTTGAAAGAATATACGTTCGAAAACCCTTGACAATCGAATGAATGTTCGGTAAAATGAGATGGTAATTCTCACTTAAAATTGATGTTAATTTTAAGTTTTAAGAAAAACTGGGATTCTATCTTTTTGAGGGACATGATGCAAATACGAATCAGCGAAGAAATGTCGATGATGGAGAAGCTTGGTATTTTGGCCGATGCGGCGAAATATGATGTGTCATGTGCTTCCAGCGGTGTTGACCGCAAGAATAATGGCAGCGGAATAGGAAACTCTGCCGCCGGCGGCATCTGCCACAGCTTTAGTGCCGACGGCCGGTGCATTTCTCTTTTAAAAATCCTTTTTACAAATGAATGTATCTACGATTGCAAATATTGTGCCAACCGGCGTACTAATGATGTTCCCCGGGCATCGTTCACTCCTGATGAAATATGCAATCTTGTTATTGAATTTTATCGCCGCAATTATATAGAAGGTTTATTTCTTAGTTCCGGTATTATTAACAGTCCTGATTATACTATGGAATTGATTTACCAGGCAATATGCAAACTGCGTAATCAATATTTATTCCAAGGTTATATTCATGTGAAATGTATCCCTGGCACCCATCCTGATATTGTTCAAAAATTAGGCCTGGTCGTTGACCGCATTAGTGTCAATCTGGAACTGCCAACAGCCCAGGGGCTAAGCGAGCTTGCCCCGAACAAACATCGCAAGACTATTCTTGCCCCGATGCGCCAGATTCAGCAAGGTATCCAGCAGAGTAAAAAAGAGCTGGTGGCATATCGGAACGCCCCCTCTTTTGTACCCGGCGGGCAATCGACTCAGATGATTATTGGTGCAACCCCGGAAAACGATTACCAAATCATCAATGTCGCTGAAAACCTTTATCAAAAATTCCAGTTAAAACGTGTTTATTATTCCGCGTTTGTGAATACGACCGAGGATAGTTTACTCCCGGCATTAGCCGGCGGGCCGCCGCTCCTGCGCGAGCACCGCTTATATCAAGCGGATTGGCTATTGCGGTTTTATGGTTTTCAAGCCGCTGAATTATTAAGTGAAGAAAAACCGAACTTTAATATTCTATTAGACCCGAAAGCTGATTGGGCTCTTCGTCATCTTGAAAAATTTCCGGTGGAAATTAATCGTGCCGACTACCACACAATCTTGCGTGTCCCCGGTATTGGGACGAAAAGCGCAGAGCGGATAGTCCGCGCCCGCAAAAGCGGCGCCCTTAGGTTTGAAGATTTGAAAAAAATCGGAGTAGTATTAAAACGGGCATTATATTTTATTACTTGCAGCGGGAAAATGATGTACAATACCCGTATTGAAGAGGATTATATTACCCGAAACCTATTAACAGTGAAAGAAAGGTTACCTTTCGACAAAGACGGTATCACTTACAAGCAATTATCGCTATTCGATGATGTTAATTTTCAGCCCCCCGAAATCATGACCCGGCAGCTTTATGACGGGCAAAGTGTGGTATTGGGGCAATTATAAAGTATGTAAAGGTTACTGTTTGCAGCCATTATCCCGCGAGGTGTTTTGCGTTTTTTTGCGCAAAATCCCGAGTTCGCGAAAAAACCTTACAAGTAAGGTCGCCAAATCGCTTTTTGTGCGATTTGTGTGCATACTTATTGCTGTAGCGGCTTGCCGTGAACAGAAACGGAGGCAATTATGGAACTCTATCTTATATGTGAAGATTCGTTAGAAGGTATCTTCACTGGTATTTATGAAGCATATGTAACCAAGCGCCCCCATGATGAGGTTCATATCCAAGTTGGTGAAGAAGAAAACCTGCGCCTCTTTGCCGAATATCGCAATATCACGCCTGACCCGGCTAAAGCTGTGAAAGTAGCACGGACAATCGGACAAAAATTTGGCGGCGAAGCATATATGTCTATTTGCCGGGCCCTTGCCGCAGAAGATAATTCGAAAGGTGAAGCAATATACAAAATGATTGCGGGCGGTTTATCAATGAAGAACCCGAACGATATCATGGGGAACCTAGCGGACCCTTATGTATTGAAAGTTTTTGAATTAGACCGCTTCAGCGGCAGAGAAACTCATCTTTTAACCGGTTTTATCCGTTTTCAGGAACTTGAAAACGGAATCCTTTATTCCCGTATTGGCCCGAAGAACAACGTCCTGACTTTCTTGATGCCGCATTTCGCGGATCGTTTTCCAATGGAAAATTTCGTTATCCATGATGAAAAGCGCGGCCTTTACGGGTTACATCCACAAAAGAAAAAATGGTATGTAGTGACGGAAGCTGAAGGTTTCGAATTTAATCCGGCTGACCATACTTATTCTGAAGATGAGGCTATTTATAGTGAACTCTTCACAATGTTTTTCCATACTATAGCAATAGAAGACCGGAAAAATCCGAAATTGCACCGTAATATACTACCGCTTAGGTATCGTGAATATATGGTAGAATTTAAATAAATAATTACAGTTTTCACAAACTAACACTATACCCCGCTAAAGTATAACAATTTTTAGTTACCTTACTTACAGGTTAGTGTGAAAAATTGTGGGTGAAACTTGTATTTATCAACCATACTTAAGCAATATGCCTAAAATTATGTTATTTTTATGAAAAAAATGGAAAAAATCATACTGATTTGTATAATAACTAATTTTTGTGGTAAAGATTCTTAAAAAAAGTACTTTACAAAGCGCTATATTAAGTGTTAAAGTTACTGTATCTACACCAAATAAAGGGTAAAAATTAATTAAAATGTGTCGAAAGGAAGCAGGTGAACGTATGATACAATACAAAATCAATTTAAACGTGAATCAGGTTAGAGATTTCGTAAATGCTGCATCAAGATGTGATTTTGACGTAGATATTGCTTATAATAGCTTTATCGTTGATGCGAAATCGATTGTTGGGGTTTTAGGCCTTGACTTACGGCATGTTATGACTGTCACTTGCAGTGATTTTGATGCCGAATTTGATGTATTTATGAAACAGTTTGCTGTAGCTTGCTAAGCGAAACGAAATTTATAGGGATTTAAGAGCGATTTTATATCGCTCTTTTTTTGCTTATAGGAAATTGCGCCCTTTTTTTATTTGCATCCAAATTTCTGAAGTGACAAAGCACAAACCCGAAGTAAAAGCTTGCCAAACTCGAACATACGTACTATAATAGAAGTTGAAGGAAAGGTTGCTTCTATATTATATGGAGATTCAAATATCAGTCAGAAATTTAGTCGAGTTTATCCTGCGGAGCGGAAATATTGATAACCGCCGTTTTGTAGTGGCGGAAACGGCGATGCAGGAAGGCAGCCGTATCCACCGGATGATTCAGCGGCGGATGGGTTCCGATTATCATGCCGAAGTAGCGGTAAAGTTTCGCTATGAAACTGACGACTATGCAATTATTATAGATGGCCGGATTGATGGGGTAATAATTCCGGTTGGCAGTATTCGTGCCGGAAAAGAATACGAATTAGAATCATTAGTCCGCGAAGACCAATTAATTACGATTGACGAAATCAAGGGCACCTTCCGCGAAGTTTACAAGATGAGGGAACCGGTTTCGATTCATATGGCACAAGCGATGTGTTATGCTTACATTTATGCCGCCCAAAATGATTTGCGCCATATCCGTGTCCGGATGACCTACTGCAATATGATTACCGAAGATTTGAAATATTTTCACCAGGAATATTCATATCATGAATTAAGCATCTGGTTTGAGAATTTGATGGGCGAATATCGAAAATGGGCTGACCATGAGTTCCTATGGCGGGAAAAACGCCGGAAGTCAATCCAAAATCTATCATTTCCTTTCCGGTACCGAGATGGTCAAAAAGAGTTAATTACCTACGTATACCAGACAATTTATCATCGAAAAAAACTTTATATCGAAGCACCAACCGGGGTTGGAAAGACTATATCGACCGTCTTTCCTGCGGTTAAAGCAATAGGTGAGGGGTTAGCGGAAAAGGTTTTTTATTTAACTGCAAAAACCATTACCCGGACAGTTGCGGAAGAAGCAATTAACCATCTGCGCGAGCTTGGTTTGCAATTCAAAACCGTCATATTGACTGCCAAGGACAAAATTTGTTTCATGAATGAAACCGAGTGTAACCCGGTTTGCTGCCCTTATGCCGAAGGGCATTACGACCGTATTAATGATGCGATTTATGCATTATTGACCGGGTCGGACAGCTTCACAAGGGAGCGGATTTGTGAATATGCTGAAGAATATCGTGTCTGCCCATTTGAAATGTGTCTTGATATGAGTTTATTTTCTGACGGAGTTATCGGCGATTACAATTATCTGTTTGCCCCCCAGGCCTCGCTAAAGCGTTTTTTCTCTGAAGGCAACCGGCGCGATTTTATTTTCTTGATTGATGAAGCCCACAATCTGGTCGAACGGGGGCGGGAAATGTATAGCGCCCTGCTTAGAAAGGAAGATTTCCTTACGCTCAAAAAAACTGTCAAAGAGCATGCCCCGAACATTAGCAAACTTTTAGACCGTTGCAACCGTGATTTATTAGCTTTGAAACGCGATACGGTAGATTATCAGGTTGAGCCTTATTTAGAAACCTTTAATGAATCGCTTGGCCGCCTTGCCGCAGCAATGGAAAAATATCTTGAAGCAAATGAAAACAGCCCGGTTAAAAAAGATATGCTGACGTTTTATTTTGATATTTTGCATTTTCGTGATGTCAAAGAAAAACTTGACAAGAATTATGTCGTTTATGCTCAAATTGAAGAAAACGGCGGGTTTTTTGTCAAGCTCTTTTGCGTGAACCCTTCGGCGAATCTACGTGAATATATGCAACGCGGGCGTTCCGCAATTTTGTTTTCGGCGACTCTTTTACCAATCACATATTACAAAAAATTGCTGGGGGCCAATGATGGCGATTATGATGTTTATGCCAAGTCGGTTTTTGATCCGGATAAGCGCGGCCTTTTTATCGCCCTTGATGTAACAAGCAAGTATACCCGGCGTAATGATACTGAATATTTCAATATCGCCCGTTATATTTACGAAATCACAAAAAACCGCTATGGCAATTATCTGATTTTTTTCCCTTCCCATCTTTTTCTTCGCCAAGTCTACGAACGGTATCTTGAGTATTTTTATAATGAACAGGAAACAGAATGTATTCTGCAGGAAGAGCATATGAATGAAGAGGAGCGGGAACGGTTTCTTAGGCGCTTTTCGGGTATAAGTGAAGAGAATGGCTCCGGCCTGCCTGTTCACAGTGATTCAAATCTCCTTGGTTTCTGTGTTTCCGGCGGCATTTTCAGTGAAGGTATTGATTTGAAGAATGACCTCCTTATTGGCGCTATTATCGTCGGGACTAGTTTACCTCAAGTTTGCCCGGAGCGGGAAATTCTCAAACGCTTCTTCGATGAACAGGGCGAAAATGGGTTTGATTATGCTTATAAGCTTCCCGGTATAAATAAAGTCCTCCAGGCGGCCGGGCGGGTGATCCGGACTCAGGAAGATGTCGGCATCGTTGCCTTACTTGATGAGCGCTTTGAACAAAGCCAGTACCGCAAACTTTTTCCTCATGAGTGGCAGAATATTGAGTCGGTCAAAATAGATGAAATTTCTGACCGGGTGGAAAAATTCTGGAATGACTGGCTTTAGCGCCAATGTGGATAACATAATAAAATGAAACAAGTTTGTTTACGGGGAATGAAAACAAAAATCCTTATTTTGGGATAAAAATTATGTAAACATCAATTTTACCCCAAAATGATGGCAAAAGTGGGGGCATGACGTCAATTTTTGCAAAAAAAGATGGTTCAGTCATCAAATATGACACTAATGTCATTGTGGATAACATTGTGGAAACGGGGGATTTCTTTTGAAAAGCGAATTAAATAACACTTGGTTGCTTTGCAAGTGAAAATTACATAATTCGCAAAAATACTGATTTGGTCAATTTATTATGTAGACAATATTAATTACTATTATTATTTAATTTAGTGTGATATAATGAAGAATCAGCAGGAAAACAAGCGACCGCGCAGCGGGCATTTGTTTTCACCTGATTCTTCAACGATAGACCG
>WRAQ01000022.1 GCA_009780115.1 Lachnospiraceae bacterium | reverse complement strand
ATCTTAATCTGAACAAAAAGACCCAGATTATCACCCCGGCTTTGCTGGGTGAAATGATATATGATGTTGTTAATAATTCGATTCGCGCTTTGCTTGACCCTGCTTTGACTGCCAGTTGGGAAAAAGGGTTGGAAATGGTGTCCAAAGGTGCGATAACCGAAGATGAGTATATGATAAAGTTGAATGATTTTGTTAGCCGGCGTACTAATTATGTCAAAGAAGCGCAGAATATGAATACGATGTACCGCTTTTATGATGAGGCGGCGGCAACCTATAAAGATACCAGGGTTAAATAGTCATGAATTTCATGCGTGCATGAAAAAGCATAACTTTTAAGTATCTTTACAATCAAACCAATAAGGAGTAAACCTATGAAACAATTAATGATTCCCCAGCTTTACAACATAAGTGAAACGATTGCTTCAGATTACATGAAGATTTTTGAATATCCTTGGCAGTTGCTGCCCCATATCGGTGAGTACACTAGAAAAATAGGCAAGGCTCTTGACCCGGCTATATTTGACGAGGTTGATGAATGTGTCTGGATTGCCAAATCGGCGGAAGTTGCCAAAACAGCAATGATTGAGGGCCCTTGTATTATTGATGAAAGCGCGGAAATCCGTCATTGCGTTTATATCCGGGGTAATGCGATTGTTGGCAAATTTGCGGTGGTTGGCAATTCAACTGAAATAAAAAATTCGCTTCTTTTTAATTGGGTACAAGTTCCTCATTATAATTATATCGGTGATAGTATTTTGGGCTGGAAAGCTCATTTTGGAGCCGGGGCGATTACTTCAAATGTCAAAGCTGACGGTACCCTTGTTAATATCAAGGCGGGAAAAATAATCGAGTCAGGGCTGAAAAAAGTCGGGGCTATGATTGGTGACAATGTTGAGGTTGGTTGTAATACGGTTCTTAATCCGGGCACTGTTATAGGTCGTAATTCAGTTATTTATCCAATGTCAATGGTGCGGGGGTATGTCCCGGCTGACAGTATTTACAAAAAGCAGGGTGAAATAGCGGATCGGATTATGGCGCATTGATAAAATCTAAAAACCCTATCAGGTGGATAAAATATCTCTCCGTTGCTACGGCCTAATTCTTCTTCCTATACGTTTTCTTTTGGGAAGAAGGCGGCCTAATGCAACTGTGAGATAAATTATCCACCTTCTAGGCTATTTACGCTTTCTTATAATATAAAACAATCCACCGCCAATTGTACCTAATAAAGCAGCTCCGGCGACCCACCATAGTGGCGAAAGCGGGGTTTTTTCGGTGGTTGTTTCGGGGGCGGTAGCATCGAAAGCTTCTTCCGCTACCGGGGCAGGTTCAGCTATCACGGCATTGGCATCATAATCGGCTAGAACCATTGCAGAGATTGGATTAACGAAAGCCGAACCGGATATTTTTTCGATAACCTGGTTCCCGGCTTGTTGGTCGTTTAAGAAAACACTCCATTCGCCGGTTGGTAGCTTAACTTCCGCAACTTCCCGGGTCGGATTGTAAATAACGAAAATTGCATCGGAAGTGCCGCTATCAATCGTATAAGCAATCACACCTTCATCGGTTTCGGCGACAATTTCAATCCTTGAACGGGAGTCATCGGCCGTATTCATCCGGAATCCCGGCCTTGATTTGCGCAGTTCAATTAAACCTTGATAATAATCATGGACACCAAGGTAATTATCATCATTTAAATCATCCCATTTAAGGCTATTAAGGCTACTGGAAGATTTGTAGCTGTTTCCATTAAAAGTGCCGTCGTCATTTAACTTCGTCCGCAGCATTTCCTCACCGGCATGGATAAAGGTGATTCCTTGGGAGGTAAAGACAATTGCGGCAGCGAGGTTGTTTTGCCTGATGCGGTCTTCAAATGAGTCTTCCGGGTTGGATGAGGCAATTTTGTCCCATAGGGTATGATTGTCATGGGCGGAAACATAGTTGACGACCTGGGTCGGGCAGACAGCCCAGCCGGGTAAACCGAAGATGCCGTCTCTAACTTCGTTAATCCGGGCATTGCTTCCATTCACATAACCCTTTTCGGCGGGGTTAAAAACATGGCCTCTGATACCGTCGCGGATATTGTCGCTAAAATAAGCAATTCCCGGGGTATGAACCGAGTTCCATTGGGTCGCAAGCAAAACATTTGGTTTTGTTACGGCAGTATCCATCGCCCAGCCTTCGGCGTACATAACAATCGATGGGTCAATCTTGTCAAGCTCCGCCCGGATTTCGTTCATTGTATCAATATCGGTAAGCCCGGCAAGGTCAAAGCGGAAGCCGTCAATATTGTACTCATTTGCCCAGTAAACCACTGAATCAACGATAAATTTGCGTACCATTGAACGTTCGGAAGCAACGTCATTGCCGCAACCGGAACCATTTGAAAATGAGCCGTCTTCATTAATCCGGTAAAAATAACCCGGCACGATTTTATTAAAGCAATAATCGGCATTGTAGGTATGATTGTAAACAACGTCCATAACTACACTAATCCCGTTGTTATGTAAAGCTTGAACCATCTGTTTAAATTCATTAATCCGGACTTCGCCGTTAAAAGGGTCAGTTGAATATGAACCTTCGGGAACGTTGTAGTTTTTCGGGTCATAACCCCAGTTAAACTGATCCTCATCCAATCTTGTTTCATCGATGGTAGCAAAATCATAGACCGGTAATAAATGAAGATGAGTAATACCTAGATTCCTAAGATAATCAACCCCGGTCGGTTTCCCGGCCGGATTAGTTGTGCCGGTTTCGGTAAAGGCAAGGTATTTTCCTTTATTTACCATTCCGGAACTTTCTTCAAACGAAAAATCGCGGACATGGAGTTCATAGATAATCATATCATTAACCGGCATCCCGGCATTGGGGTTTTTGTCATTTTCCCAGCCTTCGGGGTTAGTCAGCGAAAGGTTGATGACCATCGCCCGGTCGCCGTTGACCCCAACCGCCCTGGCATATGGGTCACATGCTTCATTGATATTGCCGCCGACAGCGACTGAATATGTATAATAAATACCATGTAAATTGCCTTCCTTTTCGGCAATCCAAGTCCCGTTAACATCAGCCGTCATCGCAATTGTTTCGATTAAATCATCAGAATTGATATAACCGCTTTCATAAAGGTTTAAAGCGACGGAAGAAGCGGTTGGTGCCCAGACCCGGAAATTGGTTTGCGCTTCCGACCATGTTGCCCCCAAGTCATTACCGGCGTAATGAAATTCTTCCTCAAAAGCAGCGGTTGAAAAAACATTCGGCTGGCTGACATGGTAGTCCTCACCTTCGAACCTGACAAAGTAACTTTTGTATAAGTCTAATTCTTGAGTAAGCATAATTGTGATAGTTTTATCATTATTTTCTATTGAGGCAATTCCCATTTTTGTCCCATCGGCATCAAAGACTTCCAGCGCATTGGCTTCCCCGTCGGTAAGGGCCGAGGTCATTTGGACAATAATGACATCGCTGTCACCTTTCGCCGACCTTATCACCACACCCTGGACGACATCATCCCCAAAAACCAACGTTCCGCCGCTGACCCCCGATTCAACATAAAAATTCACTGTCCCGCTGACAACACCGGCGATTTCAATAAATTGATCATTAGTTATATCTTTTTCCACCCAATCACCTCTTCTGACAATGAAACCGATATTATCAATCCCGGCGGCAAAAACCGCTGTTGCGGCAACTTTTCCATCTTCTTCTTCAAAACTGTAAGCATCGCCGGCAACTCCGGCCGCCCACATCCAAACGTCCCAATCATCATATACCCCGTCGGCGCGTTCGTAGAATAATCTGACGGTGATATCACCGTTTGCCATCACCGGGACATTATTAACCGGTAACATAATTACTACCATAACAACCGCAAGACAAAGTGCCCAAATTGACGAAATCCTCTTTTTCAAAGAAAAATTTTTCATACGCAACCTCCCTAGGGTATTATTTATATTAAATTTATGATAAAATCCCGTGATTTCATCATATCATATATCAATTTATTCTTCAATCTTATAAAGTACTGGATTTTTTTAATAAAGTATGCGAAGATATGAAATGAAGAGTTTAAACTCTTTATATATACAATATCGCGAAAGGAGTACTACATGATTTATTCACATGAAATTGAGCAAATGTGCAAAGTGGCACAAGGAGTGTGTCATGGTTGCGCCCCGATTCCGGAAGAGGGAAAATGGGTAAATGCCAAAGAAGTAAAAGATATTTCCGGTCTCACCCACGGTGTCGGCTGGTGTGCACCCCAACAGGGGGCTTGTAAGCTGACTCTTAATATTAAGGAAGGTATCGTTCAGGAGACCCTGATTGAAACGATTGGTTGTTCCGGAATGACTCATTCGGCAGCGATGGCGGCGGAAATTATGCCCGGCCTTACTGTATTGGAAGCAATGAATACCGACCTTGTTTGTGATGCAATTAATGTTGCAATGCGCGAACTGTTCTTACAAATCGTTTATGGGCGTACCCAGAGTGCGTTTTCTGAAGGCGGCCTTCCGATTGGCGCCGGCCTTGAAGACTTAGGCAAAGGGCTTCGCAGCCAGGTTGGCACGATGTATGGTACTTTAGCCAAAGGCCCCCGTTATCTTGAGATGGCCGAAGGTTATGTGACCGGAATTGCCCTTGATGCAGATGATGAAATCATCGGTTATCAGTTTGTCAGCCTTGGCCGGATGACCGATTTTATTGCTAAAGGTGATGATCCGAATACGGCGTGGGAAAAAGCGAAAGGCCAGTATGGCCGTGTTGCTGATGCAGTGAAGATTATCGACCCGCGCAAAGAATAAAGCGAAGAGATTCATTGTAAATATAGGAGGAAAAAATGGCACCAAAATTTGAATCATATGAAAGACGTATTAACCAAATAAATACAGTTTTAAATAGCTATGGCATTTCTTCCCTTGAAGAAGCCGAAAAGATTACGAAGGATGCCGGTCTTGATGTTTATCATCAGGTCGAAGCTATCCAGCCGATTTGTTTTGAAAATGCCAAATGGGCTTATGTCGTTGGCGCCGCGATTGCAATCAAAAAAGACTGCCGCAAAGCCGCCGATGCCGCCGCCGCGATAGGTGAAGGGATTCAAGCTTTCTGTATTCCCGGTTCAGTTGCCGACCAGCGCAAAGTAGGGATTGGCCATGGCAACTTAGGTAAGATGCTGCTTGAAGAAGAAACCGAATGTTTTGCTTTCCTTGCCGGGCATGAATCATTTGCCGCCGCCGAAGGGGCAATCGGAATCGCTGAAAAAGCTAATAAAGTCCGCCGGAAACCACTCCGGGTTATTTTAAACGGCCTTGGCAAAGATGCCGCTCAAATTATTTCCCGGATTAATGGCTTTACCTATGTTGAAACGGAAATGGATTATGCAACCTGTGATGTCAAAGAAACGTTCCGTAAATCTTATTCAGCCGGCCTTCGGGCAAAAGTAAATTGCTATGGCGTAAATGACGTTGTTGAAGGTGTTGCGGTTATGCACAAGGAGCATGTTGATGTTTCAATTACCGGCAACTCAACGAACCCGACCCGTTTCCAGCACCCGGTTGCCGGAACGTACAAAAAAGAATGCTTAGAGCAAAATAAAAAATATTTCTCCGTTGCTTCCGGCGGGGGGACCGGACGGACTTTGCACCCCGACAATATGGCCGCCGGGCCTGCTTCCTATGGCATGACCGATACGATGGGGCGGATGCACTCCGATGCCCAGTTTGCCGGTTCATCTTCCGTGCCTGCCCACGTTGAAATGATGGGCCTTGTCGGTGCAGGGAATAATCCGATGGTTGGTATGACTGTTGCCGTAGCGGTATCACTTGAAGAAGCAGCAAAAGAAGGTAAATTTTAGTTGCAGTTTTGCCGTAACAATCCGGCTACATGAGAGAAAGGTTAACGAGCCATGGAAAAAATAAGTAAATGGTTTAATAATTTATCAATCCAAAAGAAAATTCAAAATTCTTCAATTATCCTGGTAGTTTTTGCAATGCTGCTTGTTGGTACTTTATTTATCATCAGAAGTAATCAGATGATTATTTCGACATTAACAACGAATCTCGAATTAATTGCCGCTATCAGCAGCGAGCGGGTAACATGGGAGCTGCAAAATAAAGAAACACTGGCTTATGAGATGGGCAGTGTGGCCCGCTTCTCAAATCCTGATGTAAGCGCGGAAGACAAAAAAGCCTTAATGGATTCAAAAATCAATTATTATGGATTAGTTGAAGGAAATATATTTCTTGCCGATGGAATCAGTATTTTCGACGGAAGTAGTATCAGTAACGAGAATTATTTCCGGATTGCGATGAACGGGCATTCTTTTATTCCCGACCCGGCGGTAGATGGCGGCAGGTTGTTGCTTTATGTCGTTGCGCCGCTATGGGAAGGCGGAAATATCGGCACCAGAGTTGTGGGTGTTATTCGCTTACGATTGCCGGAAAGTACCTTGAATGATATTGTTACTTCAATAGAAATCAGCGAAAATACTGAAAAATATATTATTAATAGTGAAGGGTATACTATCGCCGACCCGGATATGAGTCTGGTATTAGAACGGGAAAATATTGAACATGAAGCTTTGACGGACCGTTCCCTTAGAACATTGGCGGCTGTCCATGAGAGAATGCGGACTGGGGTTGGCGGAAGCGGTAAAAACAGATATGCCGGAAAAAGTGAAATTACGGCTTTTGCCCCGATTAATAAAGGAAATGGCTGGAGCCTTGCCGTAGCCGTCCGTCAAAGTGATTTCCTTGGCGGTTTATATCTTACGATTGTGTTGATGCTGCTGATGGCAGCGGTGATAATATATCTTGGTTATGTCATCGGGCACAAAACCGGTAAAGGTATCGGTAATCATATTAATCTATGCAAGGACAACCTTAAGTTATTAGCAAATGGTAGTTTAAGTATGGAAGAAATTCATATTAATACCGGTGACGAAACAAGTGAACTTGCCGAAACGACTAACGTGATTACCAGAGAATTAGCCGTAATGATAAATGATATTAGTTATGTGCTTGGCGAGATGAGCACCGGTAATTTTACCGTAGAATCACAGGCAGTCGAACTTTATAATGGTGATTTCGCGCCTATTTTACAGGCATATCATGATCTGGATCAACGTTTGAGTGAAACGATCCGTCATATGAAAACGGTCTCGCATGAGGTGACAACCGGTTCCGGCCAGTTAACCGAAAGTTCAACCAGCCTTGCCGAGGGGGCGACTGACCAATCGGCGGCGGTTGAGGAATTACAAGCAACGATTCACGATGTTACCGACCAAATCAGAAAAAGTGCGGAAGAGCAGAACAAAATCTTCAAAATGGCGACCGATATGCAAAATGTCGCTGAACGTAGCAGTACGGAAATGGAAAACCTGAAAGCGGCAATGCGCCGGATTAATGAAACGTCACAACAGATTGAGTCGATTATTTCCGGAATCGAAGATATCGCCTCACAGACCAATTTACTTTCCTTAAATGCTTCAATCGAAGCGGCACGTGCCGGTGAAGCAGGCCGCGGGTTTGCGGTGGTAGCCAATGAAATACGCAGTCTTGCCGAAGGTAGTGCCCGCTCGGCAGTCAATACAAGGGAACTGATTGAAACGGCAATAAGTGAAGCGAAAATTGGTGATGAAATAACCGAAACAACCGCTGATTCATTGACACAAGTTATTACCGGCTTGAAAGCAATCGAAGGGAATATCAAGGAAGTTACCGAATTTTCAACGAAGCAGGCTGAAACGATGACGGAGGTTGAAGATGGCGTAAACCAAATCTCTGATGTTATCCAAAGTAATTCAGCACTAGCACAGGAATGCTCGGCGCTAAGTGAAGAATTTACTGCTCAAGCATCTACCTTAGAGGATTTAATTGAGCGTTTCCAAATTGAGTAAATGTTGCTATTCACAGCTACCTTAACCGT
This sequence comes from Lachnospiraceae bacterium, assembly GCA_009780115.1. GTDB lineage: Bacteria > Bacillota > Clostridia > Lachnospirales > Lachnospiraceae > UBA935. The sequence goes on along the minus strand of WRAQ01000022.1, from coordinate 43,633 downwards.
GAATAGTAGCGATAAAACGAAGAGATTTTAAAATGACGACAGAAGTTATTGAATTACCGGAGCCGGCAATAGCAGAGAAATCTGAATTACCGGCGGTGAAAAAGCGGATTTGGCAATGGGTGATAGTTGGTTTAAGTGTTTTATTAGGGGTAATACTCATTTCACTAACGGTTGCTTATGTAAAAGTGTCCCTTTATTTTGAAGGGCACTTTTTCCCGAATACGATTATTAATGGTATTGATTGCAGTCACAAAACGGCCGCCGAAGCGGCCGGGCTGATTTTTGAGCAAAGCCTTGTTTATCAACTGGAGGTCTTGGATCAGGACGGGCAGGCCGCCGGTATTATCAAAGCGGCCGAGATTGGGTTTTTTATTGATATTGATATGGATGTTGAAGCAGTGCTCCGCAACCAGGAAAATCAAAGATGGATTTTTGAATATACAAATCCAAGCTCACATGTTATAACTTATGATATTAGTTTTGATTATCAGCTTTTATCCGGCTTAATCCGGCAGTGGGATATCTTTAATCTGTCCGAAATGAGCCGGCCGGAAAATGCTTTTTTAAGTGAGTACAATGAAGAAATCAAAGGTTACGAGATAATCGCCGAAACACGCGGTAATATGATTGATTTCCGGAAAGCAAATGATTTAATCGTAAATGCGGTTTATAACCGGAAAAGCAGGATAAATCTCGAAACGGAAGGCTGTTATATCAGGGCGGCGATTACCGTTGATGACCGGGAGCTTAACCAGCGGGCGGCGATTCTTAACCGGCTTGTCGGGACGAAAATCATTTATGATTGGAATAGCAGTGAAATTATCCTTGACGGTGATTTGATTCATCAATGGGTTAGTGAAGAAAACGGTGTCTTTACGGTTTGTGAAGAACAGGTAAGGGAGTTTGTTATTACCCATGCCCGGGAAAATGATACCTATGGCCGGAGACGGACTTTTGTGACTACGGCCGGGGTGGAAAGAAGTCTTCCCGGCGGCGGGTTTGGCTGGCGGACTAACCGGACTGCCGAAATTGAAGAATTACTTGAGCTGATTCAATATGGCGTAGTAATGGAGCGCGAACCAAATTATTTGCTCCGGGGCTGGCATAAAGGCCAGAATGATATCGGCCCTTCTTATGTTGAAATTGACTTAACGAATCAACATTTATATTTATATATTGAAGGTGAAAGAATCCTGGATTCGGAACTGGTTTCAGGGAATATGAGTCAGGGGATGGCAACTCCGGCCGGTGTGTTTGGGATAACATATCGCGAAAGAAACGCGGTTCTCCGCGGTGCAACCTATACGACCCCGGTCAGTTATTGGATGCCGTTTAATGGCAATATCGGGATGCATGATGCAACGTGGCGCCGGAGTTTCGGCGGTGATATTTACATAAACGACGGTTCACACGGCTGTATTAATCTGCCGTACAGCGTAGCAAAAGAAATTTTTTCTTACATATCAGCCGGTTTTCCGGTGGTATGTTATTACTAGTAGTAGAACCTTATTTGGAGTAAGGAAGATAAAAACATCTCGTAGTCGCCTTAGGTCGCCTTCTTCCCAAACAAAAGAGTAAATTAGAACCAGTTAGACCGCAGCGGCGAAGAGAGTTTATTATCTTACTTACGGAGTATAACATTTTACAATCATTAAAACAGGAGAACGGAAAAATGGCAAAATATAATCATCGGGAAATTGAAAATAAATGGCGTAAAATTTGGGCGGAATCCCCTGTTAATATTGATGACGGGAAAAAGCCGAAATACTATTGCCTGGATATGTTCCCTTATCCGTCTGCTTCCGGGCTTCATGTCGGCCACTGGCGCGGATATGTTATCTCTGATGTCTGGAGCCGTTACAAACTACTTAACGGCCACTATATTATTCATCCGATGGGTTGGGATTCTTTTGGTTTGCCGGCCGAAAATTACGCAATCAAGATGGGTACCCATCCGGCGAAAACAACTGCCGACAATGTTACAAGTATCAAAACCCAAATCAATCAGATATCTGCTTTGTATGATTGGGACTTGGAATTTTCGACAACTGACCCCGATTTCTATAAATGGACACAGTGGATTTTCGTCAAGATGTTCAAAGCCGGCCTAGCATATGAAAAAGAAATGCCGATTAATTGGTGCCCTTCTTGCAAAACCGGCCTGGCGAATGAAGAGGTGGTAAACGGGGCGTGCGAGCGCTGCGGTTCCGATGCAACCAAGAAAAACCTTAAGCAATGGATGCTGAAGATTACCCAATATGCCGACCGTTTGCTTGACGACTTAGACAAACTCGACTGGCCGGAAAAAGTCAAAAAAATGCAAGCCGATTGGATTGGCAAATCTTATGGTGCGGAAGTTGATTTTGCGGTTGCCGGAAGGGAAGAGAAGATTACCGTTTTTACGACCCGGACTGATACCCTTTATGGTGCAACCTTTATGGTGCTTGCCCCCGAGCATGGATTGGCAGCTTCACTGGCAACTGATGATAAAAAAGCCGCTGTTGAGGCGTATATTTATGAATCATCACTCAAATCAAGTGTTGATCGTTTACAGGATAAAGAAAAAACCGGTATTTTCACCGGCTCATATGCGATAAACCCTTTAAATGGTGAGAAACTTGAAATATGGCTTGCTGATTATGTTCTTGCCGACTATGGCACCGGGGCAATCATGTGCGTTCCCGCCCATGATGAACGTGATTTTGAATTTGCGGCCAAATTCGGCCTTCCGATTGTTCAAGTTATTGCCAAAGATGGCATTGAAATCCCGGATATGACTGAACCTTACTGTGAGCCAAACGGCACGGTGATTAATTCCGGCGATTGGAACGGGATGGAATCGTCGCATCTTAAAGCTACCGCGCCGGAAATGATTGAAAAACGCGGCCTTGGCAAAAAAACAACTAATTTCAAACTCCGTGACTGGGTTTTTTCCCGTCAGCGTTACTGGGGTGAGCCGATTCCGATTATTCATTGCCCTGATTGCGGCTGTGTCCCGGTTCCCGAGGAAGAACTGCCGTTATTGCTGCCCAATGTTGAATCCTATGAGCCGACCGGCACCGGTGAATCACCGCTTGCCGCGATATGCGACTGGGTTAATACGACTTGCCCAAGCTGTGGAGCTTCAGCAAAACGCGAGACCAATACCATGCCCCAGTGGGCCGGTTCGTCCTGGTACTTCCTTCGTTATATTGACAACAAAAATAATGATGTTTTGGTGGATAAAGAAAAAGCATCCAAGTATCTTCCGGTTGATATGTATATCGGCGGCGTTGAACATGCGGTATTGCATTTGTTATACTCACGTTTTTATACCAAATTTTTGTATGACATTGGTTATGTTGATTTCGAAGAACCGTTTGCCAAGCTTTTTAATCAAGGCATGATTACCGGAAAAAACGGGGTCAAAATGAGTAAATCAAAAGGAAACGTTGTTTCCCCGGACGACCTTGTCCGCGATTACGGTTGTGATTCCCTGCGCCTTTATGAACTTTTCGTCGGCCCGCCTGAACTTGATTCGGAATGGGATGACCGGGGAATTGAAGGGGTTTTCCGCTTTCTTTCGAAGTTCTACAATCTTGTGCTTGAGAACAAGGATAAAAACGTAAAACCAACTGCCGAAATGTTGCGGGTGCGCCATAAAATGATTTTTGATATCACCCAGCGCCTTAATAATTTCAGCCTTAATACCGTCGTTTCCGGATTTATGGAATATAATAATAAAATGATTGAGCTTAGCCGGAACGGCGGCATCGATAAAGAGACTTTAATAACAGGTGTTATTTTACTTGCCCCGTTTGCGCCGCATATAGCTGAAGAATTGTACAAAGAGCTTGGGGGCTCAAAACTGACACCTGGCAGCGACACAAAATTAACGCCCGGCGATATCAGTTGGAGTGTCTTTGCAAATAGCTGGCCGGTTGCCGATGAAGCCTTGATGGCCGATAATGAAAAAGAAGTTGCCATCCAATTAAACGGCAAAACCAAAAAAATTGTCCTGATGCCTGCCGACATCAGCAAAGACGATGCCCTCGCCGCCGGTAAGGAAGTTTTAGGCGAGCGTTTGTCCGGCGAAATCGTAAAAGAAATTTATGTACCGGGGCGGATTGTGAATATAGTGGTGAAGTGAAATCTGGTCGTGAGTGACATTCTGACTTCGTAAGCAGACCCTTGAAAAACGTCGTTACTTAGACGGTGCTTTTATGCCGTCTTATGTAACGCAACGTTTTTCTCGGAGCGAAAGCGTGTCTCGCGGCGAAGTACAGAGATGTCACACGCGGAGTATATTTTAAATCACTTCCCAAAACTCTTCATCAACGGATGATTCTTTATCATATCCGGCACATTACCCGTTTTGCGGATATTCATCACCATATTGATTTTTTCCAACTCTTCTTCCGTTGAATGCTTTTTCAGCACCGTAATAATTGCTTCTATTTCGCTATCATTAAAAGTAAGCTTCTTTTTCTGCCCCCGCTTCATTACCGCAAGCAGAAAAGGAAGCATTGAATCCTGCGTAAGATTACTGCTTTCAAAGACCATCGTCTGCAAAAATTCCAATTTGAATTTATCAATATCCTTTAAAAGCGGATCAGCCATCCACTCGATTTTTTTGTTTTCAGTCATGTTTTATTCCTCTCTTTTAATTTGGGCGGCATTTACGCATTAGAAAACCTCTGCGGTTTTGGGCCCCTGCCCGGCGCCTTAGATAAGCTCTTCATACTCCTCATACATCTTCATTTGCTCCGGGGTCATCATCCCCATTAGCATATTCATCATCATATCGTCACCGCCATTACTAGTGCCCATATTGCCAAGGCCGCCAAAAAGATTGCTGATATTGCCGAACATTCCGGTATTGTCTGCCATGTCAGGCATGATATTTTTCATCAGGTCCATCATCGGGGCAAGTTGCTTAAACATCTCCATTGTTTGCATCATCCCGGAAAACTGCTCAAACATTTTCCGGTCTTTTTCTTGAGAATAAGGTATTAATGCCGCGATAAGCGATTGAAAGTCACCGGTATTTTCTTTTTCGCAACCGTCATGAAAGCGGAAAGAATTACGCCGGGAAAAAGCAATCGTATATTGTAATTCAAGATATTTAATGTATACGGCCAAATGTTTTTGCCATTGGTCTTCAAGAAAAGACATAAATATTTTTAGCTTTTGGATTTGATTGGTGGTAAATAGGGTATCAAATGCGGCAACTCTGTCCCGATCAGAAAAATCCATAAAAAATTACGCCTTTCCGGCAACACTATTATAATATTTATGCGAGGGTAATCTCATTTATTCCATAAAGAATTATGCTGCTATTTGCGTGCATAAATCTTCCTATAAAATAAGAATGAATCATGGGCGACCATAGGCCGCCCACAAAGATTGCTTTAGTCTTTTAGCAGCAATTACCTCCAAAGCCGCCAAAGCCACCAAAACCGCCGCCGCCGCAGCAGCACAGAAGAATAATTATCCAGAGGAAATTGTCGCCGCCGAAACCACCGTGTCCGCAGCCATCGCGCCCATTACCACAGAAGCATAGCAAGATAAGAATCCAAATAATGGAACCGCCACCGCAATTACTTACATTGCCACATCCACAGCCACAGCCTGTTGCTGATAAATCGCTCATTATTTAAGCCTCCAAAGGTTTATTTATGGTTTATACTATGTAAAAAAGTTGTCATTGTTACCTATATTTAAACAAAATTCGCATGAGGGTATAGATTATTTTGAAATTAGCCGATATATTGTAGATAGAAATAATAGAAGATTAGGTTTAATTGTTATGGTTAAAAATGAAAAATCCGGTCTTGAGCAATATGACCCCAAGATGCAGGAACAGATTATTGCATTTATTAAGAAAAAAGAAAAGCAGCGCAAACTTTATATTATTATATGTGCCATTATTGCCGTGGTTAGTTTTTCGAGCCTGGGTGTCTATAATTATTTTGGCGGCCGGACAGCCCAAAATAATGATGCTCTTGCCCAGTTGATTGGTGATACCAGGTTTGTTGATATTTCCGTGACACAGCCGGTGAATGTACATCGGGTTGCCGATATTGAGATGCCGGATATCCTGGAAAAATACCAAACCTTATTTAACCGCAACCGCCGGTTAATCGGCTGGCTGAAAATCGAAGGTACGAATATTGATTTTCCCGTAATGCAAACAGTTAATAATGAATATTATTTAGACCGCAATTTTAGTCAGGAATATGACAAAAACGGCAGTATCTTTATGGATTTTCAATGCTCTGTCTTCCCGCGTTCCGACAATCTGATTATCTATGGCCACAATATGAAATCGGGCCAAATGTTCGGGCAATTAGACAGGTATGAGAAAAAATCACATTTTGAAAAGCATCCCCTTATTAAGTTTGATACGATTTATGAAGAAGGTACCTATGAAATAATGTTTGCTTTCCGCTCACGGGTATACAATGAAGACGAAATAGTATTTAAATACTATCAGTTTATTGATGTAAATTCTGCCGATGAGTTTGATTCAAATATGCGTGAAATGGCAGCATTGTCATATTATGACACTGGTGTCACCGCAAAATTTGGTGATCAGATTTTGACTTTGTCTACCTGCGACCAATCACAAAATGATATGCGGTTTGTAGTGGTGGCACGGCGGATTTCTTGACGGGTCTTTGGTAAAAGTAAATAATTCCCGCCTTATTTAACTAATTTATTCTCAATTTCTGCCGATACATATAACAGTGTTGTTTAAGGAATATCAACCACATATGGTGGATAATACCAGAAGAAAATACAATATATAGGGTTTACTCCACTTGTAAAATAGTGTATAATAAAAAACACATATTTTGCTGTGAGCGGCTTGCCGTGAACAGTAATAATGCGATATTCCGGGAGGAAATATGGCCAAAAAGGGAAAGGCTGCTTCGAAAAAGGCAGTCAATGATAAAAATAAAAAAATGAAACTTAATCCGAAACTGGGCAAGCAAATCAGGCTTACACTCGCTTCGGTTTTTCTGATATCTGCGGTAGTGATTGCCTTAATTCCGCCGGGGGATATTGATGCTAGTGAGAAGTGGGAGAATGTACAGGATGACAATCGCGGTAATGCTCAATATCCGGTGGTTAATTCTTCATCGCCCGGCTGGGTCCCTTCCGAGCCTTTTTTAGCGATGCCGGATTTTTCCGACCCCACCGCATATGAGACATCATTTACCCTTTATGAGATAGCCGGCCAGGCAATACCTTGGGTATATATCGACCAGTTCTATTATAGCGTTCATCCAAGCAGCTCTATCCCCGGGGCCGGTACATCCGGAAATTTAGCAATTATCAATGGTTACAGCGATTTGCTTCCGGCATCGGAAATCAAACTTGATAACTATCTGACCCGGGATTATTTTACTGTTTCGGAGCGAAAATTTATTGAGTTCTATGCCGGTTCGTCTTATACAGGCGGGGACGGTTCTGTTGTCGATAATATCACTTGGCCGTTAGGGGGGCCTGGTTCGGTTACATTTGTATATTCATATGCAGATTATTTTAATATCGAGGTTAATCATGGCAGCTTAACTGATGCGGTGAGATTTATAGAAAATGAAGCAAGGAATGATACGGAGATTAGCCGTAGATATACCGGGTTCAAAGATGACTGCAAAAAATATTATGATTATATACATACTACGCTTCCGCAATTTGCTGCTGATTGGAACGCATTTGTTACTGCTTATGTTGCATGGAATAACGGCCCGCCGGAAGATGAGCCGAGAAGGCCGGCACTAACTATTGTAACGCAACCGGGCGGTGATAATTCATCATTTTCATTTCCGGCATTTCCTGCCCCCGTCACCTTAGGTGTCCCGCCCACCGGTATTGCGGCCGATTATTTTACCTATACGATACCGGCCGATTATCATTTACATGTCGGCAATCATTTAAGTGTATCACCATCGGAACTAAGTCCGGCAAGAAGACTTAAATATTATTGTGAGTGGGCTGAAAGGCTTCAGCCAAATGACCCGAATTATCATCATTATCTCCCGGGGTTAAACTTTACCCTTGTTGCGGCAAATAACCAGGTAGGAGGAGGGTATATTTATATACCACGCGGCGGTGATTTAATCGGCGCGCCCGGGACTTCCATTGATAATAATGGTTTTTTAGTTATCAGGCGTTCGGAAATGGTCATCGGGATTGGCGATGATGCTTTCAGAAGCATCGGCAACGTTGATTATTTGGATATGCCGTCGGAAATAAAATTTATTGGTGACAATGCTTTTTCCAATTCATTTATCAGATCGGTAAATCTTACAAATGTAGAAAAAATAGGCAATCAGGCCTTCAAAAACTGTACCCAGCTTTCAACGGTAACTTTACGCGACGGGGCAAGGGTTGTTGGGGCCGAGGCTTTCTTTGGCAGCGGTATAACCGAATTATCTTTGCCATATTCACTTAGTGTTATCGGTACCGGCGCTTTTGCCGAATGTCATGTTTTACAAACTGTTGACATGTCAAGAATGAATCAGGACCCGACCGTAATCGGCGATTATGCGTTTTATGACTGCGCCCAGTTAAGGGAAGTGAAATTTTCGGAAATCCGTAATAGCTTTGATATTGGTGAGGGTGCTTTCGCTTTAAAAACAGCCGCCGAAGGCGTGCTGACCACAATGACCCTGCCGAGAAATATTACCGGGGTAAAAGGCAGGGCGCTTGGTAATTATCTTTTTGCCGGCCGGATGGGGTTAAAGAGCGTTATTATGCCGGAAAGTTATGGAACAGACCGTCTTAACGGGACAATTTTTATCCCTTCGGGTATGTTCCTAATGTGTACCGGCCTTGAGTTTGTTGAATTTCCTAATGCATCGGGCAGCGGAAGAAACGGCGGTTTTGCATCTTATCAAAATTCGCCGGTGACAAATGCCAACTATCCTGACGATATCCTTCCATACCGCGGGCAGTACTTATTCCTTGACGTTACGAACCCTAATTTCTATGTCCGCGGGCCGGAGCTTTCTATGGACGGGCAGATTGCTTTGATACGCCGTTCGACATGGGCAGCTTTCACGCAAATATCGGATTTTATCCCTTACCGTTATATCAATAGCCGTGGTGAGCAATGTTATGAGGTAAGTGACGGCGAGTATATTCTCCAGGCAAATGTAGACGGCCGGCTTACCGGTTGTCAGTTGGTTGATGATGTTGATTGGAATGGAAGTAACCCGATTGATTTGATTATCCCTGAATATGTCGGTGATATTAAAATTAATGATATTGCAAGTGATGCTTTGGCAAATAGAAATTTGCGTTCCCGGCTCCGTTCGCTGACGATTTCTAACAATACCCTGACCAGCATAGCCCCGAATGCGTTTGCCGGGCTGCCGCGCCTTTCAAGGGTTGTTATCGGCAATTCGGTCAAAGAAGTTGGGGCGAATGCCTTTGCAAACTGCCCGCTTTTGACCGATATAACGTTTAATTCGCCAAATGGCTTTGCGCACGCAGATTTTGTTATGGGTGAAGGTGCTTTTAAAACTAATAGCAGAAGCCTGACCCTTAACGGTGATATTGTGCCGGGTTATGCCCCGTTTGATTATGCGATGGACCCGGTCGAAGGTAATATTGCTTATGATGACAATGGCCGGCCGACCGGTTTACGGATTCTTTATAAGAGTTTGTCCCCGTCCCTTTTAACCGTTATGTATGACCGGGATGAAGAAGAAGTCGTGCTTCTTAATTATCCGAAATTTGACCGTTTGGATGCCAATAATGCCGGTTATTTAAGGAGTATGGAGCAATTTTATACCAGAATTTATTCCGGCAGTGATTATGATGATATGCGGGATGATTTTGTTGCCGAATTTAAAGCAGGGGCAATTGATTATGATGATGTTTTATTCGGGCCGTGGGTCAGCCGGGCATATCTTAACTTAGCTGATGCAATGGGGGTAGATGTCAGCGGGATAAACGCTTATTTTGAACAGAAACCTTATAGTATTATTGATAATTTTAACAATAGCACGCCAAAACCATGGGAGATTCTTACCCAGACAGAAAATGAAATGGTTAATGCGACATTAAATATCTTTATCCCGGCGGGAGTTACTTCAATTGATGCGGCTAAATATTTTAATAATAATGGCAACCGCGCTAATTTCAGTGTCTATTTTGACCCGGCCAGAAATCCCAATTCACATATTGATATGGCTGAATGGGATATGATTATGGGAAATTCCCCTTATCCGAACAATATTGACCCGGGGGGATATAGGATTGTCGGCGGTTTATTCAGTGGTTATTATCAGGACTTTGCCCCGGACCATGTCAGCGAGCAGCATATCAGAGGGAATGATCAAGTCCGTACAATTACCATGAGTACAGTTAAATATCTGCCGCCGTTTGCTTTTGACAGTTGTGAAAATTTAACACATGTCACCCTTGGTGATGATTTACTTGATATTGGCCTTACCCCTTTCCGCGGTTGTACGTTCTTGCGGACAGTTACGGGAAATGACAAATATCTTGTTGACCAGGGAATAATATATTCTAAGAAAGCGGATGATACTTACCTGATTGAACAGGCCTTCCCTGCCCGCGGCTCATTAGTTGGAAATTCATTTATTACCAGTGATACTGACCCATTGATTGTAAATGTCAGTGAAATCGTACCCGGCGCATTTGAATCCTGTTATGCTTTAAACCGTGTAGATTTAAGCAGTGCAAAAAAGCTAAGGATTATCCCGGCTAATTGCTTTAATGACTGCAACCGCCAGTTAAGGACGGTTCATTTACCCGAATCGGTAAACAGAATTGAGACAGGTGCATTTGGTTTAAATACAAATCTGAATGTTTATATACCAGGTTATGAAGTGCATATTGCAACCGATGCATTTACATTATTACCAAAATTAAAACCCGGTGACGACCCGAATACTCAAACTACGTCGCATGTGATTTGGACATATAACAATACTTCGGCTCATGAATATGCGGTATACCATGGTGAAACCAGAGAAATGGGCATCAGTTATATTTTGATGAATGACCGCTATATGGTTGATTTCCTTGACCATGAGGGGATTCCATTGATACCAACGCAACGTGTTGAACATGGTAATGAAGCAATCCCGCCTAGTGAAGAGGTTATGGCTGAATATGAAGAAAGGTTAGCAGAAGCTAACCGGGTTTTCGTGGGATGGAATAGGTTGTTTAATGCGATAAGGGAGAATACGACTGTTGTTGCATTAACCAAGAACATGGAAGATGCGGAAAATAGATTTACGGTTACTTTCTATACTCATGATGGTGCTGCAGTTATTAGCGAACAAAGAATTGCTTTAAATGAAAGTGCTGTTGAGCCCCGCCCTCCGGATCGGAGTGGGTTCCGTTTTACCGGATGGGCCCCAAGGGAAGAATGGAAAAATGTTACAAAGGATTTGAGTGTTATTGCCATATATGCAACTGACCCCGGCTCCTCCGGTTCGCCCCATCCATCCGGTTCCCCGTCCGGCAGCCCTTCGCCGGGCAGCGATACGGAAGGGCGGTTCACTGTTTCCGTATCGGGCGGAAGTGGCAGTGGTTTGTATGCCCCCGGGGCTATAGTTACGATTGCGGCATATGCCGGGGTGGATAGCAGGGTATTCGACCGTTGGACGACAGCTTCAACCGGGGTCGGGTTCCAGAATGCAAGCAGTGCTGTGACATCATTTACGATGCCGGGCAACAATGTTACCGTAACCGCAACCTACAAAAATGCTTTGTCATCCAGCAGCGGCGGCGGTAGTGCTTCAACTAATGAAAGCAGTGGAAGCGGCGGCGGAAGCGGTACCGATGGCAGCGGCGGAAGTCATTCAAGCCGTACGAATGCCCGGGTTGAAATAACCAAACCGGGAATACCTAACCATGAATTGGCCTCGGCCTCTGTCAGTGGTTCACTTGATGATTTTGTAATCAAAATAACCGAAAACCAAGCAGCAACCGATGCGGCAGAAAGTGCCCTAAAGCGGCATTTTGGTGATATTACGAACATCCGTTATTTCCCGATGGATATATCACTTTACGATTCAACCGGGCTTCACAAAATTACTGATACAACGGGGTTATCGATTAACATTACAATGCCGTTGCCGACGAGCCAAGTACCATATGGCGGCAATAACCGGATTGCTTCGGCAAAAGGCGGTGTCCTTGAGCATTTAAACCCGACTTTTACAACGATTGACGGTGTCCCTTGTATTAGATTTACGACAACTCATTTTTCACCATATGTGATTTATGCCGATTTGGATAATCTGCATATCGGTATCCTTGACGATACGCCGAAAACCGGCGATGGAGTCCATCCGAAATGGTTCCTGGTCATTGGGCTTATCAGTGTATCGCTAATCCTGTTCTTAAGAAAAGAAAAAGTACCGGAACTTAAAACAACTTAATGTAACCGCGCTCGGCGCAAGGGTTTGCCAAGGCAAACCCTTGCTTATAATAAAAAGGTATCATTTTCCATTTTTCTTTGCTATAATGGTAAAAGGGAAAGTTTACTTTTGGAAAAGGTGAAAAATGAAAAAGATTTTTATTGTCGACGACAATGATGTGAATTTAATGACGGCGAAATTAGCTTTGGAAGGGAAATACAAAACTTTTGGCCTCCCTTCGGCGGCGCGGATGTTTCAATTAGCGGAAAAAATCATTCCCGACTTGATTTTACTAGACGTGGACATGCCTGAAATGGATGGTTTTGAAGCAATGAAAGTCATTAAGGAAGACAAAAATCTTAAGGATATTCCGGTCATATTTTTAACCGGAAAAAATGATGCCGAATCAGAAATAAAAGGGTTCGAAATGGGGGCTTTGGATTTTATCAACAAACCTTTTTCTGCCCCGGTACTAATCAGAAGAATCGAAACGCAAATCGAAACCGACAAGCTAATCAAAAAAAGTCTAAGGGCCGTTCGTGACATTCATGCAGCAATTATTAATGTAATTGCTGATTTGGTTGAAGGCCGGGACCATGTAACCGGCGGACATATCGAACGAACTCAAGATTATCTTGAAATCCTTGTAAATGAGTTACTTAGAAAAGGTGTTTACACTGATGAAATAAACAGTTGGGATTTATCTGTCTTGTATCCCTCTGCCCAACTTCATGATGTTGGGAAAATTAATATCAGTGACTTGATTCTCAACAAACCCGGCCGCCTTACCCCCGAAGAATTTGAAAAAATCAAAACTCACAGCACAATCGGCGTAGATATAATCGATAGGATTATTACCAAAACTGATGATGACGGGTTTTTGATGCATGCCAAAAAATTTGCCGGTTATCATCACGAAAAGTGGGATGGCTCCGGTTATCCGCTTGGATTGGCTGGAGAAGAGATTTGCCTGGAAGGGCGGATTATGGCAGTTGCTGATGTATATGATGCCTTAGTTTCCGAGCGGCCTTACAAAGAGCCTTTTTCGCATGAAGAGGCCGTTGAAATCATTAAAAATGACAGTGGTAAACATTTTGATCCGAATATCGTTGATGCTTTTTTGAATGTCAAAGATGAATTTCTATTAGCTTTAAAAAAGAATAGGGAATAATGATGGGTGAAAATAATCTATATCTAATGCGGAGATTTATTATCTTTTCCGTTATCTTGTTTACAGTCCTTTTGCTTGGCGGCAGTGCAGCATTTTTTTTATCAATTCAGAATCTAACCAGGCAGAGCAAAGGTATCGAACTTACGCAACAATTAGAAATCCAGCGAATCCGCTTGGAAACGAGTGTTTATTCGGAAATTGCTATTATCAAAAATCTGGCTCATTCCCCCCTTATCAGGCGCTATTTTTCCGACCCATATAATTTTTATTTAAAAGCTGATGCCATTATGGAGCTTGAGTCTTACCGTAATACAATTAGTTCAAATTCTATTTTTTGGGTAAGTGAAGTAAACCGGCTATTTTATATGGATGACCGTGACCCATATTTAATTGATGTTGATGACCCTGAAGAATATTGGTATTTGATGACCCTTCATGAAACGGAATCATACAATTTTAATATTAATTATAATCCGACCCTTAATGTTACTAATCTTTGGATTAATGCCCCGGTTTTTGATGAAACCGGGAGCCCGATCGGATTAGTTGGCACAGGCATTGAATTAAACTCATTTATTGAAAAAATTTATCATGATATTAATGATAGTTTTCTGCTTTATTTGATTAATTCCGATGGCGAAATTACTGGTGCAAAAGACAATAATTTGGTGGCACAGAAAAAGCAGATTGAAGATGAAGAATTTTTAAACGGCGTAAATATTTTGCAAAGGGTTTCAGAATTATTACCCGGTGAAACAGAAAGTTATAATATTCAAGGGGGAAAACTGGCAATTGGCTCGATTCCGGCTCTCAACTGGTATTCAGTCGCCTTTATGCCGGATTTGCTTAGCGATTATAATACACCTCTAACCGCTTTATTTTTTATGATGATAGTAATTGTCGCTATGATCCTCATTGTTTTTAATATGTTTATCGCAAGAAACCTAAAAGTCTTAAAAGCTACAATGGTTGAATTAGAATTTGCTTCGCGAAGTAAAAGTGAGTTTCTCGCCACGATGTCTCATGAGATTAGGACCCCCTTAAATGCGATTATTGGTATTACCCAGATTCAACTGCAAAAAAGCTATCTTCCTGAAGATGATGAAGAGGCATTTGAAAAAATCTTTGAATCGGGCAGTGGTTTATTAAGTATTATTAATGATATCCTGGATATGTCAAAAATTGAAACCGGTAAACTTAACCTTATCATGGATGAATATGACACCCCAAGTTTAATTAATGATGCAGTCCAGTTAAATATTGTCAACATAGGTACAAAACCGATTGATTTTATCCTTGATGTCAATGAAAATCTGTTAACAAGGCTGTATGGTGATGAACTTAGGTTAAAGCAAATTTTGAATAATTTATTATCGAATGCCATCAAATATACCATGAAAGGTTATGTAAAATTGATGGTAAGCGATATAAAAGACGGCGATGATATTTACTTGCGTTTTACGGTTGAAGATTCCGGCCAAGGCATGAAACATGAAGACCGGGAAAACCTATTTTCAAAGTACCAGCGTTTTAATACTGTAGCAAATCGAAATACGCAGGGAACGGGCCTTGGGTTAAATATCACTAAACAATTAATCGAGATGATGGATGGCCAAATCGAAGTCCATAGTGAATATGGCAAAGGCAGTACTTTTACGGTAACAGTTAAGCAAAAAGCGGTTTCGTACGAAGTAATTGGCAGTGAGCTGGTTGAAAAATTGCGGAACTATACTTTCGCCGGTCATCGGCAACAGGAAAAACTGCGGATTACCCGGGTTGCAATGCCTTATGGAAAAGTTTTAGTGGTTGACGATGTCAGCACGAACCTATATGTTGCCGAAGGTTTGCTGATTCCATACAAGTTGGAAATTGATTTAGTCGATAGCGGTTTTTCCGCCCTTGACCGGATTGAGAAAGGCAGAATTTATGATGTAATCTTCATGGATCATATGATGCCGCATATGGACGGAATAGAAACAACGAAAAAAATCCGCGGTTTAGGGTATGAAGGTACTATTATTGCCCTAACGGCAAATGCGTTGGTTGGGAACGAGGAGATGTTCCGGCAAAATGGGTTTGACGGGTTTATTTCAAAGCCAATTGATATCCGGCAGTTAAATGCCGCGCTAAACAAATTTATCCGCGACCGTTACCCGGAAGAAGCAAAAAAATATAAGGAAGCACAAGATGACCCGCAAAATATGATAGCCTTAAATCCCCGGCTGGTTAAAATCATGTGCCGTGATGCCGAAAAAGCAATCAAAATCTTACGGGAAACCCACGAAAATGGCGATATCAAATTATTTACTACGACGGTTCATGGGATGAAGTCGGCATTGGCGAGTTTTGGGGAAAAAGAAGCAAGTGAGTATGCCGCAAAGTTGGAAAAGGCGGGTTACAACGATGATGTCCCTTTCATTAATGACAAAATTGATGATTTTATCTTGATATTAAATGAAATAATTAAAAAGTTGACCCCGAAGGAACTTAAAGAGGCAGACGATGTCCAAGAAGAAACCGCATTTTTGGCCGAACAGCTAAATATCATTAAATCTGCTTGTGAAGATTATGATGATGCGAAAGCTTTTGAGGCTTTGGACCGCCTTAGTGAAAAAACCTGGAAATCAAAAACCAGTGCTGCCCTTACGGAAATCCGGGAAACATTGTTTTTGCATAGCGATTTCGAGATGGCGGTAACAAAAACCGTGGATTTATTAGGTAAGTATAAATAAGGAATAAACTCTTCATTCCAGCAGCCGTTCCGCATTAAGTAAACCATGCCCTTGTTTATTCCATGCTTGTTTTAAGTCCGTTGCACTTCTTAATAACTTGCTCTTAGCCTGTTCATTATTGTAATAAGGATATTTTTGTAATAGCAATGCTAAAGCCCCTGAAATAATCGGGGTGGACATTGAAGTACCGCTTTTAGCGATATAGGCATTGCGGTATTTGTTGCCGCGATATTGAATGCCGACATTACATGAAACAATGTCGGTGCCCGGGGCGACAATATCGGGTTTTTTTATCGCAAAAGGACTGGGGCCCCGCCCGGAATAATGCTCGCACAAATATTTCCGGTTGCCAAAGTACCCGGCTTCATTACAGCCGACGGTTATGACTTTTTGGATTGCGCCAATCGGCGAGAGGGTCATCAAATCGGGGCCCGTATTTCCCGCCGCACACACAACGATAAGCCCTTCGTTCCAAGCGGTATCTACCGCTTTTAATAAACGGTTCATCCGTTCTTTGCCGGTCGTATCGGACATGCCGATTGAGATATTCAAAATGCGGACATTGTAACGTTTTTTATTTTCAAGCACCCATTCGATGCCATTAATCATTTCCTCAATATTTCCATCACCTTGCTGATCAAGTACTTTGCCAATTAATAATTTGCTGTTCGGAGCCATTCCCTTATGTTTGCCGTTCGAAGCATAACCGCTTCCGGCAATACAGCCGGCAACATGGGTGCCATGGCCGGAATCATCATAATCCGGATAACGGTTATGCAAGAAGTCGCGAAATGCAAGAACCCGCCCGTCAAAATCGGGATGATACCCTATCCCTGTATCCAAAACTGCAACCGTAATACTCGTTCCGCCGCAGGAAATCATTAACCGGTCAGTTAAGCCCACCTGTTTTCTGACTCGATGCATATAACCCCGACATTCCTGTTTTATTTAAGGTATGCCAAATTGCACTTTTAGCGCCAAAAGTTGACACGGCAAGTTAGATTGTATAAGATGTTATCAAAGACAAAACAGAGAAACGGAGAAAAAAATGGACAAAATCAAAATGACGACCCCTTTAGTTGAGATGGACGGCGATGAAATGACAAGAATCTTGTGGCAAATGATAAAAGACGAATTATTACTGCCTTTCATTGACCTTAAAACCGAGTACTATGACCTTGGTTTAGAATATCGCAATGAGACAAATGACCAAGTAACCCATGATTCGGCTGAAGCAACGCTCAAATACGGTGTTGCGGTAAAGTGCGCAACCATTACCCCCAATGCTGAACGGATGGGGGAATATGATTTAAAAGAAATGTGGAAAAGCCCTAATGGGACAATTCGGGCGAGGCTTGATGGTACGGTTTTCCGGGCCCCAATCGTTGTTAAAGGGATTGACCCGATGGTGAAATGCTGGCAGGGCCCGGTGACGATTGCCCGTCATGCTTATGGTGATATATACAAAAATGCGGAAATGAAAATCGGCGGGCCGGGTAAAGCGGAACTGGTTTATACTGCTTTAGACGGCACTGAAACCCGTGCGCTTATCCATGAATTTGATGGCCCCGGTATTCTTCAAGGCGTACATAATACTGAAAAATCGATTAGAAGTTTTGCAAAAGCATGTTTTAATTATGCGATTGATACGAAACAGGATTTATGGTTTGGAACAAAGGATACGATATCGAAAAAATATGACCACACTTTTAAAGATATCTTCCAGGAAATTTTTGATGATGAGTACAAAGATAAATTTGATGAAGCCGGGATATCATATTTTTATACATTGATTGACGATGCGGTAGCTCGTGTAATGCGTGACAAAGGCGGTTTTATCTGGGCTTGTAAAAATTATGACGGTGACGTGATGAGCGATATGGTATCGTCGGCTTTTGGTTCGCTGGCAATGATGACATCGGTACTGGTTTCACCGGCGGGGGTTTATGAATACGAAGCCGCCCATGGCACAGTCCAGCGGCATTATTATCAGCATTTAAAAGGATTGGAAACATCAACTAATTCAGTTGCAACCATTTTCGCCTGGTCAGGGGCCTTACGGAAAAGGGGTGAACTCGATGGATTGACTGACTTGGTCAATTTTGCGGATAAGCTGGAAAATGCTACCCTTGCAACGATTGAAAGTGGCCGGATGACCAAGGATTTAGGTTTGATTACAACCTTAGAAGATGTGAAAGTATTGAGCAGTAAAGAATTTATTTTGGCGATTCGCGAAAGGCTGTAGGAAATCAACTCGCCCCGCCGGGAAACTTTGTATTTCCCGGCGGGCTAATTCAATTTCTCCCACTCATCATATAACCCGCTCAACTCATCTTCAAGACCAGTTTTCTCGTCAGATAAACGCATCAATCCTTCAGCATTAGTTACAAGTTCCGGTGCGAGCATTTGATTTTCAAGATTTTGTAACTCATTTTCCAAGATACTGATTTTTTCTTCCAACCGGCGGATATCATTTTCGCGTTTCCGCCCGGCGGCTTGTTTTTCTTTCCTTGCGATATAATCCGCTTTAGCTTCCGAGATACCGGCAAGAGGAACTACCGAATCAGCTTCATCAAAGGCGGCCGCATTTTTCAATTTTTCTTTTTTCTCCAAATAATAATCATAAGTGCCAATATTAGTGTCATAACCAGGATAATCAACAAAACCATTAGCAGTTAACTCCAGAATCCGGGTTGCTGTCCGGTTGATGAAATAACGGTCGTGTGAAACAAAAAGGACAGTACCGGTATAACAATTTAAAGCTTCTTCTAAAATTTCTTTGGAAATAATATCCAGGTGATTGGTCGGCTCGTCAAGAAGTAAAAAATTCGCCTGCGAAAGCATTAATTTTGCAAGGCTTAAACGTCCGCGTTCGCCGCCGCTTAAATCTTTAACCCGTTTAAAAACATCATCGCCGGTGAACAGAAAAGCCGCCAGCATGTTGCGGATTTCCGTATCGCTCATCTGCGGATAAGCATCAGATATTTCCATCATCAAAGTTTTCGTTTCATCAAGCAGTTGATTGCGGCGATGCGTAACATTTGTGCAAGCACCAAATCGCTCTTTTTGCGATTTGTGTGCATTATTGTTGCTATGAGCAGCGTTAGCTGCAAATAGTAACTCTTGATCATAATAACCGGGATGGACATTAGTAACGAAACTAAAGCGGCCGGCATCAGCTTCAAGGTATTTATTTAATATTTTAAGTAATGTCGTTTTTCCGGTGCCATTATCACCGATAATAGCAACATGCTCACCGCGGCGAATATTAAAATTCACATCACTGAATAAATGAAGATTGCCAAATGACTTCTTAAGCCCGGCAATTTCAAGCACATCTTTGCCACTCTCAACCGCCGGTTTTAGCTGCAAACGGATTTCACTTACTTCGGTTTCAGGTTTAGCAATTAACTCAACCTTTTCCAGTTGTTTTTCTCTTGATTTAGCCCGTTTTATATGTTTTTCGCGGTTAAATTGCCTTAACTTGGTGATTACCGCTTCCTGCCGCCCGATTTCTTGCTGCTGATTAAGATATGCTTTCATTTCGTCAGCCCGCAATTTTTCTTTTTTTGCGGCATAAGTAGTATAATTGCCGTTAAATAAAGCAGCTTTAGTATTACTTACCTCAATTACTTTATTGGCAATCCGGTCAAGGAAATAGCGGTCATGGGAAACGATGATAACTGCACCTTTATAATTTTGCAAATAAGTTTCAAGCCAGCTTACTGCTATAATATCAAGATGGTTCGTTGGTTCATCAAGAATAATCAAGTCTGGTTTTGTAAGCAATAATTTGCCTAAGGCAACCCTTGTTTTTTGGCCGCCGGAAAGTGTGCTGATAAATTTCGGGAAATCATCTTCACAAAACCCGAGGCCCTTTAAAACACCAACTACCTCGCTGCGATAAGCATAACCACCGGCAAATTCAAAATCATGGGTCAAACGGGTATAGACGGCAAGTAATTGCTCAAGAGTTTCGCCGGTATTGTCTTTCATTTTAATTTCAGTTTCACGGATTTGCTTTTCCAAGTTAATCAAATCAGCTTTAACCGCAAGCAATTCATCATAGATAGTATTTTCACTGGTGACTGATTGGTTCTGTTTAAGATAACCTAAGGTTTTATCCTTGCCAAAAATCACCTGGCCATTGTCAGGTGAAAGCTCACCAACGATAATTTTAAGCAATGTCGTTTTTCCCGCCCCGTTTATGCCAATAATCGCGGCTTTGTCATTATCCTCAATATGAAAAGAAACATTTTGGATAATGATTTTTTCGACAAATGCTTTGCATATATTTTGACAAGACAGCAACATACTCACCTCGCGGAATAGTGGTACAAAAATAGTACAACAACTATTCATTTTATCGCTTATCGGGCCTACCGTCAACTATTGACAAAATCAACCCGCAATTTCCTATCCAGCAAGAGGTTGACTAGCAACTAGAAAATAGGTATACTAAATTATCAATGAAATTCTATTTTCTGAAAGGATAATTAACATGTGTTGTGGTAAAAAACCTGACAAAAATCATTTCGATTTCACCTTAATTGACCCCATACTTGCCGATTATAAGAATGAAGGCGACGGCAATTTGATTAGTATATTGCAGACGGCACAGGAGAAGTTTGGTTATTTATCTAATGACTTACTTTTATATATTGCAAAAGAAACCGGAATCAAACCGGCGAAAATTATTGGGGTGGCAACTTTTTATACCCAGTTTCGTATGAAACCGGTCGGTAAGAACCTGATTTTGCTTTGCCAGGGTACCGCCTGTCATGTAAATGGTTCCGGGGCGATTGAAGATGCGATTAAAGCGGAGATAGGGGTTTTGGAAGGCGAGATTACCCCGGACGGGCTTTTTACATACAACAATGTCGCATGTCTTGGTTGCTGCTCGCTTGCGCCGGTGATGATGATAAATGACGAAACTTACGGTTCGCTTACGCCGGAAACAACCAGAAAGATTATCCAAAACATCCGGAATATGGAAGATAAAAATTGAAAGAAAAATACTTTCAAGCTTAAATGTATTTATGTTTTGAATATAGAGTCCGCTGAATGCGAGAAGGGGTATAAAATGAAAATCATAATCGGTAAAGGAAGCTGTGGAATTGCCGCCGGGGCAAACAAAATTTCGGAGCGGTTTAGTGAAAAAGCGGCTTCGGAGGGGCTAACTATCGAAATCGTTACCACCGGCTGTATCGGCATGTGTTATCTTGAGCCGATTGTTGAAGTAATTTATGATGATGAAAATAATAAGAAAATCTATGTTAAAGTTCATGATGATAAAGCAGTTGATGAAATAATAAAAAGTCTGGCCGGATTAGAAAATCAGGCCGGTGATTATTTACTTTCAGCGGAAGATGAAGATGTCTTAAAACGGCAAACGAAAGTTGCGCTTAAAAACTGCGGTTTGATTAATCCCGAAAATATTGACGAATATATTTTAAACGGCGGTTATGAAGCATTGAAAAAATGTCTTTCACTTAATCCGGAAGCAGTGATTGCGGAAGTAAAAGCTTCCGGGATTGGCGGGCGCGGCGGGGCCGGTTTTCCGACTTGGTTTAAGTGGCAGGCCGCCCGGGATTCGGCCGGTGATTTGAAGTACATAATTTGTAATGCCGATGAAGGGGACCCCGGTGCGTTTATGGACCGGGCGATTATTGAGGGTGACCCCCATTGTTTAATTGAGGGGATGATTATTTGTGCATATGCGATTTGCAGCCCTGCGGCCAAAGCGGAAGGAGCGGTTTATGTCCGTGCCGAATACCCGCTGGCGATTAAACGATTAGAAATTGCCATTGCCGATGCAAGGGCGCGGGGTTTCTTAGGGGAAAATATTTTAGGGTCTTCCTTTAATTTTGATTTAAAGATTAAAGCGGGTGCGGGTGCGTTTGTTTGCGGTGAAGAAACCGCGTTAATTGCCTCGCTTGAGGGTGAACGCGGAATGCCAAGGCTAAAACCGCCTTTCCCGGCGCAAAGCGGTTTCTTTGGTAAACCGTCGAATATCAACAATGTTGAAACCTATGCCAATATCCCGTGGATTTTGCGGAACGGAAGTGCTGCTTTTGCCGCAATGGGGACTGAAGGAAGTAAAGGCACGAAGGTTTTTGCCCTGACCGGCAAGATTAAAAAAGGCGGTTTGGTTGAAATCCCGATGGGTTCGACGATTCGTGAAGTTATTTATGATATTGGCGGCGGAATCAAAGATGACAATGAGTTTAAGGCTGTCCAAATGGGCGGGCCTTCCGGCGGTTGTATCCCTTTAGAAAAACTTGATACAGTTATTGACTATAAATCTATTTCCGAAACCGGCGCGATTATGGGTTCCGGCGGCATGGTAGTCATGGACGAAGAAACTTGTATGGTTAATATGGCGCGCTTTTTCCTTGATTTCACTTGTAAAGAATCTTGTGGAAAATGCACTCATTGCCGGGTCGGGACCAAACGGATGCTGGAAATTTTGGACCGGATGATATCCGGCGAAGGCAAAGAGGGTGATACGGAACTATTAGAGGAATTATCCCATCAAATAAAAGCCGGAGCCTTATGCGGGCTGGGGCAGACCGCACCAAACCCGGTACTGACAACGATTCGTTATTTCCGTAACGAGTACGAAGACCATACCCAAGGAAAATGTACGGCGAAACAATGCAAAGCGATGATTTCATGGCATATTGATGAAGAAAAATGTATTGGTTGTTCCTTGTGTGCCAGAAAATGCCCGTCGGCGGCGATAACCGGCGAAATTAAGAAACCTTATATAATCGACCAAGACAAATGCACCAAATGTGATGTTTGCCGTAGTTATTGCAAATTTGATGCAATTGTAAAGTCGTGAGTGACATTTTGATATGATACATATATAGTAAGTAAATTGTGAGTGACATTTTGATATGATACATATATCATAAGTAAATCGTGAGTGACATTTTGACTTCGTAAGCAAATCATTGAGAAACGTCGTTACTAGGTTTCGTATTTTGAAACCGTATGAACACAACGATTTCTCACGGAGCGAAAGCGTGTTTTGCGGCGAAGTACAAAGATGTCACACGCGGAAAACACGAAATAAACAAGAAGAAATAGAGGAAAAAACATGACCATAAATCTAAAAATAAACGGAAAAGAAATCACCGGAACAAAAGGCCGGACCATCTTACAAGCCGCCCGGGAAAATGGCATCGATATCCCGACTTTATGTCACGATGAGCGGGTGAAAGTCTATGGCTCTTGCGGTATTTGCGTTGTTGAGGCTGAAAACAGCCCCCGGCTTCTTCGTGCTTGTGCGACTATGATAGCTGAAGGAATGAATATTTTAACTAATTCTCCGCGAATAGCCGAATCACGGCGCTTTACCTTAGAATTACTTCTTTCCGGCCATCGCGGCGATTGCCGCCCGCCCTGCACCTTGGCGTGCCCGGGAAAAACCGACTGTCAGGGTTATGTCGGTTTGATTGCTAATGGAAAGTTCAAAGAAGCCGGCGCGATGGTAAAAGATATTATCCCGTTTCCTGCTTCGATCGGGCGCATTTGCCCCCATCCTTGTGAAGATGCCTGCCGGCGTGAGTTAGTTGAGGAACCGGTTAGTATTGCTGCTTTAAAGTCAGTAGTTGGCGATTATGATTTGGCAAACGGCGCGGTTTATATCCCGCCGATAGATAATGATACGGGTAAAACGGTTGCGGTAGTTGGCGGCGGCCCGGGTGGTTTGACGGCGGCCTATCAACTTAGAAGACGCGGCCACCGGGTTACGGTTTTTGATGCAATGCCGAAGATGGGCGGAATGCTCCGTTATGGAATCCCCGAATACCGGCTGCCGAAAGCTTTGCTTGATCAGGAAATAAATCTTTTTTCAGCAATGGGTATTGATTTAGTTAACAATATCCGGATTGGGAAAGACAAAACCCTTGATGAATTATGTGAAACTTATGATGCAGTGGTGGTTGCCATCGGGGCGTGGAAGAGTACCGGGATGTCTGTACCGGGTGATGACCTTGCCGGTGTCCTTGGCGGGATTTATTTCTTAGGTGATGTTGCCCTTGGAAAAACAGTTGACTTAGGGAAAAGAGTGGCAGTTGTCGGCGGCGGCAATACGGCGATGGATGCCTGCCGGACAGCAAAGCGGCTGGGCGTAGAAGAAGTTTATGTCGTTTACCGGCGGACCCGTGATGAAATGCCCGCTGAAGAAATAGAAATAAGAGAAGCCGAGGAAGAAGGCATTATTTTCAAATACTTGACCAACCCGCTTGAAATAAGCGGCAATGAAAAAGGCCGGGTCGGTAGTGTCCGCTTGCAAAAAATGGAACTTGGCGCCCCTGATAAAAGCGGGCGGCGTTCGCCGGTACCAATCGAAGGGGCGGAAGAAGTTTTAACCGTTGATACCGTTATTATGGCTATTGGCCAGGGGACGGATAGTGAAGGTTTTGAAGCATTGGATTTGACCCGCTGGAAGACGATTATTGCCGATGAAAAAACTTTTGCAACGAACCTTGATGGTGTTTTTGCAATTGGCGATGCAACCAATAACGGCGCAAGTATTGCAATTGATGCAATCGGTGAAGCGCAGGATGCAAGTATTGCTATTCATGATTATCTTTTGACCGGCGAACTTAAACAAGTAAAAAAACCTTATTATGCGACCGACGAAAAAACCAGTGAAGATTTCGCGGATAAACCCAAGATAGCCCGAGAACAGATGGCACATGTTGACCCCAAAACCCGTATCAAAAATTTTGCCGTGATAACCGATGGGTTAAGTTTAGAACAAGCGATGAAAGAAGCTTCCCGCTGTTTGGAATGCGGCTGTGCGGATTTGTATGAGTGTAAATTGCTGGATTATGCGAACCAGTATGACGTTACCCCTGATAAATACGCGGGTGAGAAAAATGATACACCGGTTGACTTATCGAATCCTTATTTTGCCCGCAATATGAATAAATGTATCTTGTGTGGACTTTGTGTCCGGGTCTGTGATGAAGTAGTCGGGGAGACAGCCTTAGGTTTTGCCGGGCGGGGATTTACGACGACAATTGTTGCCCCGGACCCTTCTTTCAGTGAGTTGGACTGTGCATCATGCAAACAGTGCATTTCACTTTGTCCAACCGGCGCACTTTTAGAACAAAGGTAAAGTGTGAAGAGATTTTCTAAGTTTGCGTTCATTGGAACCTGCAACTAAATCAACGCAAGCGTTGATTCCAAAATCTAAAGCTTCACACGAAGAATGTGCTAAAGCATCATTCTTCAGATATTGTTTGTGTCGCACAACAGTGTGCGACATGAGTCCGCCGATAGCGGACAGGGGTATATATGTCGCGTACCGAAACGATTTTCAAACCGGCCCTGCAGGGTAAAAAAATACCAATCCTGACTCTTGATAACAAATGGCACCGGCTTTTTACCCAATATAACCCTTCTCCCCAGATGAAAAAATGGGAAGAAGAAATAAATAATATGCTTAAGCGCCAGGGTAAGCTTACGACCGAGATAAAAGAAATCAAAGTCTTAAAAAAGAAAATGATGGATGAAATCGTCGGGCTTGCCGAAGAAGTTGACCAAGGAAACAAAAAAGCCGAAAAAAAACTTGCCGAACATAAAAGATTAATTGACGAATGTAATGAAAAGCTGGAAGCCCACAATGACGAATTGCTTGAGCTGCCGGCTCTTATTGATGCGACGAATTTTAATCTTATGTTATTTACGATGGAAATCTGTTATGAGCAAATTAAAAATAATACTACGGAAATCAAAGAGATTGCCGAATGGATTATTCAAATCAGAAAAGAATTAAAGAAAAAAATCATCCGCAAACAGGAAAAAGAAATCGCAAATAATAATTTATATCAATATATGCACCAGCTTTTCGGCGGGGAAGTTATTGAAATTTTTGATATGCAGTATCATCCGGAAATAAAGAAAGTAATTGAACCGGATAAAGTGAAAGTAACCGAGTTTGCAGAGGAAAAGTCAAAAGAGCCGGAGATAACCGAAGACAATACCGATGAGGAACTTGCGCAAATGCTGGCTAATAAAGCCGCGCAAAAATGATGATATTGAATAGTATAATATGGAAAGTCAAATATGTATCTCGCAGGGAGAGATATTTTATTTGATAAACGTTTGAAAGGGTTTCCATGACGACAAGAGGATATATCCAAATCAATCTTGGTGCAATCCGCACTAATATATATAATTTACATAACCGGTATCCTGACAGCACGAAAATTATGGCAGTGATAAAATCTGACGGTTACGGACACGGGGCGGCGGCAATCGGGCAAGCTATTGAGGATATTGATTTTCTTTATGGTTTTGCCGTTGCGACCTGCGAGGAAGCTTTTGAACTTCGTAATAATGGAGTTAATAAACCTTTGCTGGTAATGGGGCCTATTTTTCCAAATACTTATGAAAGTATAATTCAAAATGAAATCTCAATTATTCTTTACCGTGAGGAGAGTATTGAACCCCTTGCTAAGTGTGCCGCCCGCCTTGGGAAAACGGTATCAGTCCATCTGGAAGTGGATACCGGAATGAACAGGATAGGGATAAAACCGGATGAGCAGGGTTTTTTGCTGGCAAGAAAGATAGTTGATTATCCGGAAATAAATATCGAGGGCATTTATACTCATTTCGCTAAAGCTGACGAAGCAGAGGATGAAAGTACATATCATCAACTGGAAGAGTTTTATGCCTTTATCCACCAGCTCGAAAATGAACTCGGTTTAGTATTTAACTATAAACATTGTTCAAACAGCGCCGGAATGCTTGGTTTGTATGAAATGCAGCCGCGCGAAGGTTTACCCCGGCAAACCCAATTCTCCCCGATGACTATCTGCCGTCCCGGTATTGCAATATACGGCATCTGGCCATCAAACGAAACAAGAGAATTTTTACCCAAGATAGAATTAATTCCGGCTTTATCATTTTATAGCCAAATCATTATGGTGAAAGAAATAAAGGCCGGTGAAGCGGTGAGTTATGGCGGTACCTTTGTCGCCGCCCGCCCGACCAAGGTTGCGACGGTACCCATCGGTTATGGCGATGGTTATCCCCGCGCTTTGTCAAATATTGGATATGTGTTAATCCGGGGTAAAAAAGCACCAATCATCGGCCGGGTTTGCATGGATTTTTTCATGGTTGACTTAACGGATGCCCCTGATATAGCAGAGGGGGATAAAGTAACGTTGATAGGTACTGACGGTGAATATTCAATAACGGTTGAAGACTTATGTGATTTAGCCGGGCTTTTTCACTATGAGCTGGTCTGTGGGTTAAACAAGCGGGTCCCGCGATTATATATTTAATTAGTACATTAAAAAAAATTGTATACCATTCTGTCAATTGGAAATACTAAATTCAAATGCTATTTATAGCATGATTTGCACCCAAATCGTATATGCGGTTTGGCGCTGAATAAAGGATGGTTTAAAAATGGAAATGAAACGCGGTGATATTTATTATGCTGATTTGCGGCCGGTTATTGGTTCGGAACAAGGCGGTATCAGGCCGGTTCTGATAATTCAAAACGATATCGGCAACAAACATAGCCCGACGGTCATCTGTGCCGCTATTACTTCAAAAATGAATAAAGCCAAGCTTCCAACCCATATTGAATTGAGTGCCCGTTATAATGATATGGTAAAAGATTCGGTCATTTTGCTTGAACAGTTGCGGACAATTGATAAACGCCGCTTAAAGGAAAAAGTTTGCCATTTGGAACCGGGAATTATGGAAAAAGTAAATAAAGGTTTATTAATCAGCTTAGAGCTTGGTACATAAACTTAAATCTCAAACAACTAATTTTTCACTAAATAAGTCCAATTAATTGATAATAAAAAATATTTTTAGGATACCCCCCCATGGGTACTTTTTTTAGTTGCTTTCTTCATGATAATATTAAGAATACCATCTCAAAATAGTTTTGTGAAAAAAAGAAACATAAAATATGCAATGATGAATTAGGCCGTTTTATGGGCAAAACTTAAGCTGTTTCATGTAGTTAATGACATAAACGTGTCGTTCATGTGGAACCCATTGACATGGCATCGCAAATTTCATAACGTTGAAACAGTATAGACATAGTTTATAGGTTAGTGGACATACGTTTTAAAAAAGAGGAGACAAAATGAAAAATTTACCAGTATCTAAAAAATTAATAACCAGCTTTTTAATCGTTGTAGCTTTAACAGCTATTGTTGGTCTGGTTGGGATTATCGGAATGATTCAAATGGAAAGAACCAATAACAACATGTATGAGCAACAGCTTGAACCGTTGCCGAATTTGGCCCGGGTCAGTGAAACACTGCAGCGTACCAGGGTTTCAGTGCGTGAAATGGTTCTTGGTGTTATCGAGGAAGATATGAAAAAAATCGAAGCTTCCTTTAATGAAATATTAGAATACACAGTTGAAATGGCGGCTTATTTGGATGCTTACAGTGATACGATTGCCGAGGAAGATATTAAAAGGGTTTTTGAGTCTGCCCGTAGCACTTATGAAAATGAATTAGTTCCGATTGTGCTGGCAATTCATTCCGCCGCCCTTGAATATGATATGGATAGTATTCTTGGCTTGTTAGAAATCTGCCGGATTCTTTCCGATGATATCATTAATGGTTTTGATAAATGTATGGATTTAAATGTACAATCGGCTGTTTTGGCCAACCGCAATGCAACCAGCTTAAATTTAATTTTATTGATTATCATAGTTCTTGCTTTAGTTGTTGCGATAGCAGCGGCTCTATATTTAGCCTATTATATTTCCGGAATTATCAGCAAACCGCTTAATATGATGGCGGCGGCTTTGGATCAGCTAGGAATGAAAGGTGACTTGAATTTTGCCCCGGAAATAATGGAAAGTGCCGGTGAATGTGCGAACTGGAAGGATGAAATAGGCAAGTGTGCCCGCGCTTTCGGCGGCCTAATCCAACATCTTGGCGAAATGCAGCAAGCCTTAACCCTTGTCTCAAATGGTGACTTAACAACCTCAATCGCAGTGCTTTCCGAAAAAGATGCAACCGGGAAATCGCTTGAGCTGATGGTCGAAAACTTGAATCAGATGTTTAAAAAACTAAATATATTGACTCTTCAAGTAACTGAAAGCGCTTCACAAATTGCGGAAAATACCACCCATATTTCTGAAGGCGCCCAATCGCTTGCCTCCGGTGCGACAGAACAATCGGAAGCAGTGGTGGAGCTTTCGCTTTCTATTTCCATGGTTGAGGAAAAAACGAAAGAAAATGTTGATATGGCATATGAAGCTTCCCGGCTTGCCGATATGATTATTGAAAATGCCCATGAAGGAAGCCGCAAGATGGAGGATATGATTAATGCGGTTAATGAGATTGTCAAAGCAAATGAAGTTATTCATACAATAATCAATACGATTGATAGTATCGCCGCGCAAACAAATATGCTTTCTTTAAATGCGGCAATTGAAGCAGCCCGGGCCGGCGAACAGGGTAAAGGTTTTGCGGTTGTCGCTCAAGAGGTAAACAGCCTTGCCACGCAGAGTGCCGATGCTTCAAGACAAATTAGTTCGATTATCAAGACCTCAATGGAAAAATCGGAGTTAGGTACGCAAATTGTCAGTGAAACAGCAAAAAGCTTTTCTTTAATCGTCGAAGGTGTAGAACAAAGCAATCAACTGATAAAAAATATCACTAATGCTTCCGAAGGGCAAGCGCAAAAAATAGCTGCAATTAACGAAGAAATTAATCATGTATCTGATGTTATCCGCCAAAATAGTGCAACGGCGGAAGAAAGTGCGGCGGCGGCGGAAGAAAGTGCGGCCGCAACTCAGGAAATGAGCAATCAAGCATTGATTCTAAAGGATTTGGTTGCTGAGTTTAGATTGAAATAATAAAGCAAACTTTCCTTAATCCACCAGCCCATCAACTTAATGACTGTTGGCGGCTGGTGGATTTTCTTGACGTTTTTAAGATTAAATGGTAAACTGATGAAAAATGGGAGAATACGTAAGAAGCATGAAATCGCGCCGGTTATTCCAAGAGTTCATTGGTAAGTTCAAGGGACAAGACAGTTCCGATTATTCCGAAGAAAAATTTATAACAATGGTTAATGAAGGTTTCGAGCAGGGAAAGTTATTGGGTACCGAGGCGGAAATGATTCAAAATATTATTGCTTTTGGTAACAAAGTTGCCAAGGATGTTATGAGTACGCGAAAAAATATCCAGGCGATAGAAAAACATACGTCCCTCAAAGAAACTTTGGATTATATGCTTAACGAAAGGAATAGCCGTTTTCCGGTTTACGAAGAAAATATAGATGTAATCACCGGTATTTTGCATTTGCGTGATGTTGTGAAAGCTTATATGAATGAGGATTTGCGCGACCGGCCAATTAGTGAAATTAGCGGAATGACCCGCGAAGCGGTCTTTATCCCCGAACACAAAAAAATACTAGAACTCTTTAGCACGATGAAAAATGAAAAAACGCAAATGGTCGTTGTGGTTGATGAATATGGCCAGACCGCGGGCCTTATTGCGATGGAAGATATAATCGAAGAAATTGTCGGCAATATCTTAGATGAATATGATGAAGAAGAAGCCTATATTGAGGAAATCGAAAAACAAAGCCAATTTATCATCGAAGGGAAAACACCTTTAGAAGAACTTGAAGAACTTTTAAAAATCAAATTTGCTGAAGAAGAATTTGAGACTATAAATGGTTTTCTTATTTCACGGATGGATAAAATACCTGATGAAAATGAAAAGTTCAGTATTGAGATAGGAAGTTATACTTTTGAGATTATAACGGTTGAAAATCATATGATAACTAGCGTTTTAGTGACTAAAAGCTGAATCAGTGATTCAGCAGCAATTTTTCGCCTTCGGCGCAAAGTTTGCAAGAAAGGAAAACATGAAAAAAGAAACAATCTGCATTCAGTCCGGCTGGAAGCCAAAAAACGGGGAGCCGCGTATTTTGCCTATTTATCAAAGTACTACTTTTAAATATGATGATCCGGAACATATGGGGAGTTTATTCGCCTTGGAAGCCGGCGGATATTTGTATTCCCGAATCCAAAACCCGACCAATGACCTTGTTGCCGCTAAAATCTGTGAACTTGAAGGCGGGGTTGCCGCAATGCTTACATCATCGGGGCAAGCCGCCATTTATTACGCGATTTTTAATATTTGTGAAGCCGGCGGCCATGTTATCCTTTCCGGCAAAATTTATGGCGGGACTTTCAATTTGATAGCGATTACAATGAAAAAAATGGGTATTGAATGTACAATTGTTGACCCCGATGCTTCGATTGAAGAATTACATAAGGCTTTCCGGCCTAATACTAAATGTGTCCTTGCCGAGTCAGTTGCTAACCCGTCGATGGTGGTGCTTGATATCGAAAAATTTGCCAAGTTAGCCCATGACCATCATGTACCGCTGATAATTGACAATACTTTTCCGACTCCGATTAACTGTAACCCCATTGAATGGGGGGCGGATATTGTTGTCCATTCAACAACAAAATATATGGACGGGCATGCAATGAGTATCGGCGGGGCAATCGTTGATTCGGGCAATTTTGATTTCAGCCTTTATCCGGAAAAATTCCCCGGCCTTTGTACTCCCGATGAGACATATCATGGTTTGATTTATATGGAAAAATTTGGCAAGGCGGCTTATATTACCAAAGCGACGGTTCAATTAATGCGTGATATTGGTGCCTGTCAGGCCCCGCAAAACGCTTTTTATGTGAATATTGGTTTAGAAACATTGCCCCTTAGGATGGAACGGCATTGCCGGAATGCGCAGGCGGTAGCCGAATTTCTTGACGGGAATGAAGCGGTTGACTGGGTTAATTATCCCGGCCTTCCGGAAAATAAATATTATCATCTGGCCCAAAAATATATGCCGAATGGAACTTGCGGTGTGATTTCATTTGGTTTGAAAGGTGGCAGGGAAGCGGCGGAAACGATGATGCAGAAGTTAAAAATGGTTGCCGTCTTAACTCATGTTGCTGATGCCCGGACGTGTATCCTTCATCCGGCAAGCCATACCCACCGCCAGATGAATGACGAACAGCTAAATGAAGCAGGGGTTAACCCGGCGATGATTAGACTTTCCGTCGGGATTGAACATATAGAAGATATTCTTACTGATTTGGGGCAAGCACTAATTTGATGATACAAGGGTCAAAAGGTCTGTTCCGTGCTTGCACGGAAAAACATGGCTATGAAACATAATTATTATTTGAGGTAACATGAAAGATAAAGTAAAGATATCGTGGATTGATTATAAGTGGTGGTTTATCTTTGCTGTGTTTACAGTTTTTCTTGTTATTCGTGTTGGTGAGAAAGTCCAGGATTTATTTTATAGTTCGGATAATCCGTTTATCAAGGGCGGCTTTATTTTCCTGACTCTAGTTATATATGCCCTTATCGCTTCAGTTATATATTTAGTTAGCCGGCGGGTTGGAGTAATCAAAAACCGTGCTTTTTTAATTCTAAGCGAAGTAGTGATGTGGTTGTTGTTGGTTGAAGCTTTTATTCTGCGTTATTTATTTCCATCGGCAATAAATCATAATAATTTAGTATTTGTCAAATCCTCAATGATTAGTTTGAATAATGAAAAAATATTTTTTGAAGGGGCGGCTTCCCTATATGCAGATGTTCTTTCAGTTATGTTTGCATTTCTTGGCAATCACGAAATAATGGTTTATTATTTGCAGTTTATTATACAAATTTTGACGATTATCTTAATCTTTTTTGCAATTCGTTTTCTGATTGGTGTTATTAGTGCTTACGTAACAGTTGCCCTTGTAACTCTTTCCTTTTGCTTTGGCGAAGCAGTGAGGCTCTATCAGCCGGAAGTTGTATATTTGTTTTTATGGAGCCTGGTCTTTTTTCTGATTTCTTTTTATTACCGGCTTTCATGCCGCGATATTGGGTTAAATGAAAAAGCCCGGTATTTTGGATTAATTATCATCGGTTTTCTTGTTGGGGTGACATTATATTTTGACCTGGTGGGCTTCCTATTGTTTATTACCGGATTTTATGTCTTATTTATTACCCGTAACGATTTAAGTCAGTATATTTTCAAAAATTTCTTTTATTTAATTGGCTTTATTATCGGATTTTTTGTTATGCTGTTCCGGGAATCGGTATTAAGAAGCAATATTGTAATGGAAAATTTTGTTAATTGGTTTAACCGTTTTACTTTTGAATTTAGCCTTAATATAAATATTCCCCGTGAAAGTTTGCCGGTATTGATAGTAATATCAATGTTGTGTATGATTCTGGTTATTTTTTTCTTGCAAAACGGGAATAAAAGTTTAACGGTTTTTGCTTTCTATATTTTAATGCTATGTGTAGTGTTTCCAATGCTTGGCCTTAAGACGGTTAATCTTAATATGTGGATTACTTTGGCATGGGCGGCGATGGCCGGGCTTGGTTTGCAAAGTTTGGTAAGTTATGCAGCGGGAAATATTAAGGATGTTGAGGATATTTA
This sequence comes from Lachnospiraceae bacterium, assembly GCA_009780115.1. Taxonomy (GTDB): domain Bacteria; phylum Bacillota; class Clostridia; order Lachnospirales; family Lachnospiraceae; genus UBA935. The sequence goes on along the minus strand of WRAQ01000022.1, from coordinate 9,863 downwards.
TCCGGATGATGAACTGGATCCGGATGAAAATATAGATTCAGATTCAGATGAAGAAATAAAGCTTGCTGTAAGTGTCGAAGTAAAGGTGGAAGTTAAGGATGTAAGTGCAAGTGAGTTAGAAGCGGAAGAAATTAAGGAAGTAAGTTCAAGTGAGTTAGAAGCGGAAGAAACTATTGAAGTAAATGAGAATATAAAAAGTGAACCGAAACAAGAGTCGCGTTATGATACTTCAACCGGTATCAAATATCTTGATAACCCACTGCCTTTGCCGGCCAAACCGGTTCGCCGGGTAATGGATTATCCTTATGAAATCAGTGCTGACAAGATGTATTATGACGTGGAAGTTGATGGGGCTGATGATTATGATATGTGATGATTTTTGCTTTAGGTTTAGATAAGGTATTATTCTTATTGCAAATCTATAATGGAAATTTAAAAGAGCATATTGAGCTTGGAATGAAATTTCTTTCCAAACTCGATATGTTCTTTTTTTACATAATATGCTAAAATATTTGAGAGACAGATTCATCATATAACTCTGCATATTGTTTGATTGAGTACATTTATAGGTTTAATGGGCATTCGACAGGAGATTAGTAATGATTGATTATTTAGAAAAACCGAAGTATCTTGCACCAGTCAATGATGATAAAGCGGAACATGATTTTTCAGTTTTAACAAATCGCGAGAATATCAAAAATATCGCAGAGAGTATTTGCAATGCCCTCCATCATCCATGTACGATTATTGACATCAACCGTTATAACAATATAAAAGATTCGAGTGAAATACGTATTGAATCAAATGTCTCACGTTTTTCGATGCGAAGTTCATGCCGGTTATTAAGACATTGTGCCGGAGAAGAAATATGTCATCAATGTGATGGATTTCATGCTGCTATCTTAAAGGATAATATAGAATGCGATAAAATTGATAAATTAATTGATGATATCAATTTAAGTATTAAAACAAAAATAAAAAATGCACCGAAACTTTTCTACGATAATTATGATAGGAATTTTCCTATTGCTAAACCGCTCTATAAAAGGCCGGTTATTGAATATTATTGCCCTATCTTAGGTTATAGAGAGTTAGCCTTTCCGATTTATTTTAATAAAAAAGTTATCGCGGTACTGACATTAGGGCAAGCAATGATTAACAATGATGAAGATAAGAAAAGGGTAAAGGAAATATCAGAAGCTTTTTTCTTGAAAAATGAGCCTAAAATATTATTTTCTAAATACTTAAAACCACATGGTTTTCCTGATAGTGAAGCAGAAAAAATTAAGAAAGCGATAGTAAAAGCAGATGGTAAAAGTCATGAATTAGTCGGTTACTTATTGCTTCCAAATCACGAAGTGCATAATGAATCTCCTAGTCCTGAAAACATGACTTTTTTCAGCGAAAATGATTATCAAAATTTTATTGATAATGCTTGTGAAAAACTTAATGATATAGAAAAAAAGCTTGTGAAAGATGCCCGCAAAAAGAAAGTGCGTTATTTTGATAAAACAATGTGCAATATTACAAAAAATTTTTTTGCTGAAATAGATGAGGAAGAAAAAAACGGAACCCTTGATAAAAGGGAACAACGACGGAGTGAGCTTGAAAATGCTTGGAGGTTGCTTACCAAATCAGTAGATTCATTAAAAAGCCAGTTGCAGCTTGATGATGTTTTGATATTTGGAGATGGCACTAGTTTGGAAATTAAAGCATCATCTTTAAAGTCATTATATCCATTACCTAAAAAAAATAATGTACGTCATAAATGGTGCTATGATTTTTCAGAAATAAAGGGATATTCGTCTAATGCTTATGATATTATCGATAGCCTGGAACACAAGAATATTCTAAAAGGGCTTTCTTCAGAAATAATGCGGGAAAACGTGATATTATTAGTTTGTCATGATATTGCCTTATTACTTCAAGTTCAAAAATTAGATATCCATCAAGAGTTATATAAAGAAATGATTGGTGTTATTGGAAAAAAAATTTCGCGGATGCGTTCATATGTAGCTTTATGTGCAGCAAATTATATGAAAGAGCACCATGTATTTTCTTTACGTATGAACCGGCATGAGAGTGCCCATATCTCCACAATAATTAATGATAATTTGCAACGTTACTTTGTCCCGCATGGAGTGAATTTCATAGATTTAGAAGTTCATAGACGGGAGCGGGTTGTGAGTGATATGGTAAGTGCAACCCAACTAATCTCAAATATGGCAACGAATATTGGTGCTATTACAGGAATATTTAGTGATGCGTTTGTGAAGTCGAAAATAGAAAAAGTTTTTGTGCGGGGAATTTTTCACAAATGGCGGGTTATGCTCAAAGATTCTTTAAAGGATAGAAACCTAAATTTTGTTGGCCCAAAATACGAAACTAAGCCGTATTTTTTTTCGGACAATTATAATGAGGATACTGAAGTTATTTTTACAAATTCGCATTTATTTGAATTATTGGTTTATAATCTAATGGATAATGCCGTGAAATATGCCTACCGTGGTAGTAATATCTATTTAAGCTGGACTTATCCTTTTGAAAGCTCACATTATAAACTTGAGGTTTCAAGTTTTGGGCCGGAAGTAACAGAAGATGAGAGGATATATGCATTATATATTCGGGAAAATAATAATGAATTTACTTCTACAATGGGAGAAGGTATTGGTTTGTATGTGGTTAAGCAAATTGCAAAATTGCTCAAGCTAGAAATTTCACATACATGTAAAAGAGTTGAAGAAAAGTATCATTTACCTTTAATGGATTATTATATTAACGAAAATTTTTCTTCTCCAGATGACAAAAAAATGCAAAAACAGCTCAGTGAATACATGAAGGAAAAACGCGATTTTAATTTGGCTGATATTATTAATAAAAATCCGCAAACTCAGATTGAACCTGCACGAAATCTGACACCTCAATATTTGAGAGAGCGTATTAACGAAGGCACATGGTTAACTACATTCACCGTTAGTGTGCCAAGAAGCATGAAAAGGTATTAAAATAAATATAGCAAAAATGAAAGGAAAAACCTATGAAACGTGTAATATTATATTTAGAAGATGAATTTGGTTTAAGGGAAAGAACGATTGATTGGCTTAAAGAAGATTATAGGATTGATGTGGAGGGTTTTTCCCGCATTGATTAAGCAAATTTATACTTTGAAAATAACAAAGAGAAAATCATTTGTATAATAACAGATCTAAATATGTCAGATGAATGGCTTGATTATAATCAACATGAATCAGAAGGTGCTACATTATCCGGCTGGGTTTGGTTGCAGAAATTTGTTTATCCAGAGAATGAAGATATCCCAACAGTGATATACTCTAAGTTTATTACTGTATTGGAAGATAAACTTAAGCATGAAGGAAAAATTTCGGAATTACAGAAGGGTAATATTAAATGCGCAATTAAAGGTGCTGATAATAATGAAGGCTATAAGGGATTAGTACAAGCTTTAAAAGAGTTGAAGATAATAAAATAATGATTATGTAAGTTACATAAAGTGGTTATTATTATTGGAAAGGTTGGATAATGGAACAATGAATAATTCCTTAAAACGTATATTAGAATTTTTTTTCACGCTCTTTCTTATTGTTGCCGGGACTGTATGTATAGTTTGGTTAATAATGGGTGTACATTTCTTTATTTATAACCAATACATATTTAACGATGCTGGTGAAGATAATCAAAACTTAATGATATTTTTGCTTAGTATACTAAGTGCTTCATTGGTTGGGTTATGTATTTGCTTTAATAAAAAGAGCAAGAAAAGTGCCTTGAAAGCGGAAAAAGCTTTCCAAGAAGCATTATCTCAATTCCAAGAAAGTATGGATACAATTAATATTCATACCGAGATTATTCATGCCAAAGCAGCATTAATTAATGGAGAACAAATTAATGCGAACGACCGTTTAATAGGTTTGCCAACTATGGTTAAGTCATTGTCTCATAACATAAATCACGATATCATTTGCAAGCTATTAAAGGAACTGAAGCAGATAAAGACTCCGATAAATATATTTAGGGATAATGCTGAGGAGTTAAGGCCAGGTATAAAAACATCTATGCGTAAATCCGCTGATTATTATGATAAATGGGTAGATGAAGCAATTGAAATTTGTGATAACTTAATACGTTTAAAAGAATAATAATAAAATTAAAAAATCTACACACAATAGAAAGGAACTGCTTAGCGGTTCCTTTTTTGGATGCACACTCGCGCGTTTTGAATTTGTCGCTATACGGCCGCGCCCGGCGCGTGGGTTTGCAAGACGAATCTTAGTTTGAAGACTAAATAAAATGAGGTGAAGATGGAAAACGTAGAAAATAGAAATAGAGGAAGAAATACCGATGAAGAGGAAAAAAAGGTAAATATTGAGAAAGCCAAGGATGAACGGATTGAGCAAACGGGCCAGTCGTTGCTTGATAAAAATACGCAAAATCATAAAATTCATCTCTTAAGTATCATTGGTGAAATTGAGGGGCATGAAAACTTAGGCAGCAATTCCAAAACGACAAAATATGAGCATGTTTTGCCGAAGCTGGCGGCGATTGAAGATTCTTGTGAGATTGACGGGGTCTTGATTCTTCTTAATACAATGGGGGGAGATGTTGAAGCCGGGCTTGCAATTGCCGAAATGATTGCCTCTTTATCCAAGCCGACAGTTTCGTTGGTACTTGGCGGAAGCCACTCAATTGGGGTACCGATTGCGGTATCAACAGATTATTCCTTTGTTGTGCCAACCGGAACAATGGTAATTCATCCGGTTAGGTTAAACGGGATGGTAATCGGGGTGCCGCAGACCTTTGATTATTTCAAGCAAATTCAAGACCGGATTACGGGATTTGTTTGTACTCATTGCGGAATTGAACAAGACCGGTTTGAGAGTTTAATGATGGAAACCGGTTTTCTGACGAAAGATGTCGGTAGTATTTTGGTTGGTGATGCCGCAGTAGCGGAAAAATTAATTGATGCAACCGGGGGGATTAAGGAGGCGGTAGCAAAATTGCATGAAATGATTGATGAAATAAAAAAGACGTGATATAATGAACCAGCAGGAAAACAAGCGGCCGCGGAGCGGACATTTGTTTTCAACTGGTTCATTAACGATAGACCGAAGGTCTAGAGTTATTGTATGACATCCTCCGCACTTCACCGCAGTTGCCGCTTTCGCTACATGTAAAACGTTACCTTACTAAGATGTCAAAGTACGCCATCTAAGTAATGACGTTTTCCAAGGCACTGCTTGCGAAGTCAGAATGTCACTCGCGACAAAGTTACAGTAACTCCATATTAAATTATTTATATTCAAGATTAATTATATCACGTTAGTGAGTAGGTAGGGAAATGGATGGCATCAAGTAATACGCGCAAAACCGGTTCAACGTCCCGGGCAGCAGGCAGCCGGAGAAAGACAACGGGCAGCGGCAGGGCAGTAGCAAAACCGCCGGTAAGTGAACCGCTGGACAAGAATTTGAAAAATGAAATTATTTTCATTAGTCTGCTTGCGATAGTGGCATTTTTATTTTTATGCAATTTTCAAATCATGGGTGCAGTTGGTGAGTTTGTCAGCAAGATTATGTTTGGCGTTTTTGGCTTACCGGCTTACATAACCCCGATTTTTTTCTTTCTTATTATCTATTTTGGTATTTCCAATTTCGGAAGTACTGTCGCCGCCCGCAAGATTTTTGCCGGGATTATCCTATATTTAGTTATCGGCGTTATTTGTGAAATGGCTTCCTATAATATTTTATCAGAGTATAGTATTCAGGGAATTTATAGCCGTTCGGCGGAGGGGCGAAATGGCGGGGGGGTAATCGGCGGTTCGCTTACATACATAAGTGATAAGTCTCTTGGTTCGGTAGGCACTGTTCTTGTATTAATTGTCCTTATAATTATCTCGCTGGTGATTCTTACTAACCGTTCGTTTGTGTCAGGGGTAAAATCAAGCAGTGAAAAAATCTATAATCTTTCCCATAGTGAGGAAGTTGTTAGTTGGCGGGAGCAAAGGAAATTAAGGCGTGAAGAGATAGCGGAAGAAAGAAGGCTTTATCATGAAGAAATGGAAAACGAAAAAATCTTGCGCCGTGATAAAAAAGTTAGCGGAATAATGGAGAATACCAAATTGACCGAACCGGTCAATGAAACGGTTGGCAAATCCCGTGATGATATGCACGAAATTAACCTCAATGATTTTGATTCGGATTTTGATAAAATTAAGATTCATGGAAATTTTCGGGAAACTGATGAAACTAATGAAATAAGGATTAAAGGAGAAGAACTTTATACGGATGGGGAAAACGATATACCGGTTAAAAAAATTGCCCCTGCTCCCGTACGGCGGGTTGTAAATGAACAAAGTATTGTGAAAAACCGGGAACCGGAAAGTGAAATAACCCGTGAAATTAGTAAAGTTAACCGGGTACAAAAAGAATATAAAAAGCCGCCTATTTCCAAGCTTATCTCCGGAAAAAATAAAAATAAAGGCGACCAGACCCGTGAATTGAAAGAAACAGCAAAAAGATTGCAGCAGACATTGCTTAACTTTGGCGTTAAAGTTACGATGACTGAAATCAGCCAAGGCCCGTCAGTCACTAGATATGAAATGCAACCGGAACAGGGGGTCAAAGTAAGCAAAATTGTCAGTCTTCAAGATGACATCAAGCTTAACCTTGCGGCAACGGATATCCGGATTGAAGCACCGATTCCCGGCAAAGCGGCAATTGGGATTGAAGTCCCCAACAAGGAAAATACTATGGTTGCTTTCCGCGATTTGGTTGAATCACCGGAGTTTCAAGATTTTCCTTCCGATATCGCATTTGCCGTTGGCAAGGATATCGGCGGCCAGATTATTGTTTCGGATATTGCCAGGATGCCCCATATGCTTATTGCCGGGGCAACCGGTTCCGGTAAGTCGGTGTGTATTAATACTCTGATTATGAGTGTTCTTTATAAGGCTCATCCTGATGATGTCAAGATGATTATGATTGACCCGAAAGTAGTTGAGTTAAGTGTTTATAATGGGATTCCCCACTTGCTGATTCCGGTGGTAACAGACCCGAAAAAGGCGGCTTCGGCCTTGCATTGGGGGGTTGCCGAGATGACCGACCGGTATCAAAAATTTGCTGATTACAATGTCCGGGATTTGAAAGGTTATAATAAAAAGATTGCCGGCCTGAAAAATGAGGATAACCCTGATGGCTTAAAACCTTTACCGCAGGTGATTATTATTGTCGATGAGTTAGCCGATTTGATGATGGTTGCCCCGGGTGAAGTTGAGGAATCAATCTGCCGCCTTGCCCAATTAGCCCGGGCGGCCGGTATTCATTTGATTATTGCTACCCAGCGCCCTTCCGTTGATGTTATTACCGGACTGATTAAAGCAAACATGCCAAGCCGGATTGCTTTTAGTGTTTCGAGCGGGGTCGATTCGCGGACGATTCTGGATATGATTGGCGCGGAAAAATTGCTTGGTAAGGGTGATATGTTATTTTATCCGCAGGGCTACTCAAAACCGGCCCGGATTCAGGGGGCTTTTATTACCGACAAAGAAGTTTCCGATGTGGTTGATTTCTTGAAAAACCAATCTCTTGGTGATGGTTATGATAATTCAGTCGAAGAAAAAATAAAAAATATTGTGCCAACCGGCAGCGCAAAAGGCGGTTCTGCGAAAGAAAGCGGCGACGAACGTGATTCATTATTTGTTGATGTCGCTTGGTTTATTATTGAGGCGGACAAGGCTTCGATTGGGAATTTACAACGGAAATTCAAGATTGGCTTTAACCGCGCTGCCCGTATTATGGATCAGCTTTGCGAAGCTGGGGTTGTTGGTGAAGAAGAGGGGACAAAACCGCGCAAGATTTTGATGAGTGCGGAAGAGTTTGCGAGATATTGTGAGGATTATCTGTAGGTACGGAAGAGTCGCCCAAATATTGTGAGAATTGTTTGTAGAGGCGGCACTTTATATAATAGGCAGTAAGGAAGATAAAGATATCTCGCAGGAACCTTAGGCCGCCTTCTTCCAGAGATGTAAATGAACGGACAAGCCAATTAGGCCGTAGAGACGAAGAGATATACTTTATCTGACTTACGGACTTAAATCATAAGGAGTATTAAATGTATAAATCAGACATAGAAATTGCCAAAGAAGCTAGTATGCTTCCAATAAAGGATATTGCAGCAAAACTTAATTTAAACGAAGATGATTTGGAGTTTTACGGAAAATATAAGGCTAAAATTTCCGATGATTATTTTAAGCGTATTGAAGAAAATAAAGACGGCAAACTTATTCTCGTGACTGCGATTAACCCGACCCCGGCCGGTGAAGGAAAAACAACAACGACAGTTGGTTTGGGACAAGCATTCGGCAAATTGGGAAAAAAAGCGATTATTGCTTTACGCGAACCTTCATTGGGGCCATGCTTTGGGGTAAAGGGCGGTGCCGCCGGCGGCGGGATGGCTCAAGTTGTACCGATGGAAGATTTGAATCTTCATTTTACCGGTGATTTCCATGCAATTACGGCTGCTAACAATCTTCTTGCCGCTTTACTTGACAATCATATCCAGCAGGGTAATGAACTGAATATTGATACAAGGCAGATTGTCTGGAAAAGATGCCTTGATATGAATGACCGGGTCCTCCGTAATACAGTTGTAGGCCTTGGCAACAAGATGGACGGTGTTGTCAGAGAAGACCATTTCGTCATTACCGTTGCTTCGGAGATTATGGCTGTTTTGTGCCTTGCGCAGGATATGACTGATTTAAAGAAGCGTTTGGGGCAAGTGATTGTTGCTTATGATTACTCCGGCAAACCGGTGACAGCGGAGGGCCTTAGGGCTGTCGGGGCGATGGCGGCGTTATTAAAAGATGCGATGAAGCCCAATTTGGTTCAAACCCTTGAGAATACCCCGGCCTTGATTCACGGCGGGCCGTTTGCCAATATTGCCCATGGCTGCAATTCAGTCCGGGCGACAAAGCTTGCTCTGAAAATGGCCGATTATTGCATAACCGAAGCCGGTTTTGGTGCCGACCTTGGCGCCCAAAAGTTTTTCGATATCAAATGCCGTCAGGCCGGTTTTTCCCCCGCTGCGGTAGTCTTAGTAGCAACAGTCCGGGCGCTTAAGTATAATGGCGGGGTCAAGAAAACTGATCTTAAAGAAGAAAATCTTGAGGCCCTTAAAAAGGGAATCAGTAATCTAGCGAAACATATCGAAAATCTCAAACTTTATGGCACCCCCGTAATTGTAACATTAAATAGTTTTGTAACTGATACAAAAGCAGAAATAGATTTTATCGCCGATTACTGCCGGAAACACGGCTGCGAATTTGCCCTTTCCCGTGTTTGGGAGCATGGCGGTGAAGGGGGAGTTGAATTAGCGGAAAAAGTCTTGGAAATACTTGAAAATAAGGAAAGTGATTTTTCGCTTTTGTATGAAAGCGAGCTTTCTCTCAAAGAAAAAATAAATACAATTGCTGTAAAAATTTATGGTGCTTCCGGTATTACTTTTACGGACGGCGCCGCTAAGCAGTTAGACCGCCTTGAGGGTTTAGGTTATGGCAAACTGCCGGTTTGTATGGCAAAAACACCATATTCATTGTCGGACAACCCGGAACTATTAGGCCGTCCGGCGGATTTTACCATCAATGTACGCGAAGCTTATGTTTCAGCAGGGGCTGGCTTTGTCGTCGCCCTGACCGGCACAATTATGACCATGCCCGGCCTGCCCAAGGAACCGGCGGCGTTTTTGATTGATGTAGATGATAATGGGGAGATCGTGGGACTGTTTTGAATTGGTTGAGTGAGATTGCGGGTTAAGCCGCAATGACAATTAGATGAATGAAATAATTTCATTT